>CAZLJK010000013.1:0-51168 GCA_964559825.1 uncultured Sulfuricella sp.
AGCGTCGCCCTTACAAGGCGAATGTCGGCGGTTCGACCCCGTCAGCACCCACCATTATTAAAGTTTTGAGTTTTTTAGATATTATGGAGTGGTAGTTCAGTCGGTTAGAATACCGGCCTGTCACGCCGGGGGTCGCGGGTTCGAGTCCCGTCCACTCCGCCATACATGGGCGAACGCTGTTTCGCCCATTTTTTTTGTGCTTCCCGCTAGGGTGCCGAGGTGTTCGTAATATGCTGGAAATCATTCGAGATCGCGCCCAAGGCCTGATCGCCAAAATCATTATTGGTCTGATTACAATTCCCTTCGCGTTATGGGGGGTGGACTCCTATATTCGCGGTGGTGACAAGGTCGATATCGTGGCCGAAGTGGATGGGCAGAACATCACCAAGCAGGAATTCAGCCAGACTTTAAAGGAACAGCAGGAACGGATGCGTGGCGCGATGGGCGAGCGCTTCGATCCGGCCATGCTGGATCGTCCAGAAGTCCGCCAGGCTGTCCTGGATGGGCTGGTTCAGCAGCGTTTGCTGGCCATTGAAGCTAACCGTGTCGGATTCAATCTGCCCGATGCGCTGCTTGCCACGATTATTGCAGGGATCCCGGAGTTCCAGAAAGACGGTAAATTTTCCCAGGCTCAGTATGAATCCGTACTACGCGCCCAGGGCATGACAACGGGCATTTTCGAGAATCGTTTGCGCCAGAATCTGGTGATTCAGCAACTGTTCGAAGGGCTGTCCCATGGCGTCGCCGTGCCGCGCGCCGCAGAGGAAACGGTAGTACGGCTGGCTGATCAGCAGCGTGAAATCAGCCAGGCGATGTTGACGCCCGAGCAATACATGGTTCAGCTGAAAGTGGATCCCGCCGATATCAAAGCCTACTACGACAAGCACCGCGAGGAATTCCTTGTCCCCGAGCAGGTCCGGCTCGATTACGTGGTCTTGTCGGCGGATGCGCTGCAGCAGCAGATGGTGGTCGGCGATGAAGAAGTGAAAAAGTATTATGACGAGCATGGCGCCCAGTACCATGAAGCGGAACAACGCAGGGCGAGCCATATCCTGATTGCCGAACGTGCTCAGGCGGAGCTGGTTCTGAAGGAAATCAAACAGAACCCGGCAAAATTCGAGGACCTCGCCAAACAGTACTCCAAGGATCCGGGTTCCGCCGCTAAAGGGGGCGATCTGGGTTTCTTCGCGCGCGGCGCGATGGTCAAGCCGTTTGAGGATGCCGCGTTTGGCATGAAGGGCGGGGAGGTGTCCGGCCTGGTTCAATCCGATTTTGGTTTCCATATCATCAAATTGACGGCAATCAAAAGCGGCGGGGCTCGCAATCTCGATGAAGTCAAAGGGGAAATCGCTCAGGAACTGAAGAAACAGAAAGCGGCCAGGAAATTTGCCGAACTGGCGGAAATTTTCAGCAACACGGTTTACGAACAGCCGGATAGCCTCAACCCCGCGGCGGAGGCCCTGAAATTAAAGATTCAGTCCAGCCCATGGATCAGCAAGAAAGGGACGGACGCGCCCTTGCTGAATCATCCCAAGCTGTTGCAGGCGGTTTTCTCAGAGGATGCGCTCAAGCTCAAACGCAATACCGAAGCAGTCGAAGTCGCGTCGAATACACTGGTGGCCGCGCGCATTGCGGAATACAAGGCTGCCAGCTATAGGCCGTTCGAGGAACTGCATACGGAACTGGCCAAGCGTTTGCTGCGCGAACGGGGTAATGCCATGGCGGTGAAGCAGGGCAAGGATGCGTTGGCCATCCTTGAGAAAGGGGGCGCGGCTGCCGATTTGAAATGGAGTGCGCCGATCCTGATCAACCGTGAA
Organism: uncultured Sulfuricella sp.; assembly: GCA_964559825.1. Lineage (GTDB taxonomy): Bacteria > Pseudomonadota > Gammaproteobacteria > Burkholderiales > Sulfuricellaceae > Sulfuricella. The sequence continues at coordinate 1,818 of CAZLJK010000013.1, forward strand.
AATGCCTCGAGTATGGGCAGAGATGCCTTGAACAAGATTTTCCAGGCGGATGTGGCCAAACTGCCTGCTTATGCGGGTATCGAGAATCCCAAGGGCGGATATGCCCTGATCAAGGTCAGCAAGGTTGTCGAGTCCGGCGCAATCGACCCGGAAAAAAAGAAAGCCTATGCCAGCCAGTTGCGGCAGGCACTGGCACAGGAATATTCTTCGGCCTACCTGGCGAGCCTGAAGCAGAAAGTGGATATCAGCATCAAGCTAGAAAAGCTGGAAAAGATCGAACCCTGAGAGATCACGGGATTCACGATGAATCCAGGCTAATGGCCGCAGAGAAATCTGTGGCCATTTTCTTATCCGGGTTACATCCGGCAAATTTGAGCAAGGCTTTACTGTCGCAATGATCTTAGCCCCGCCATGCGGGCGCTTGGAGTGTTCTTATAATCGATTCTTTTAACCTGCAGTCTCAGGAGTGATTTTGTTTAAATTCGTTGGCGTCTTGATCGGGTTTTTCTTCTTCGGATTTTTCGGGGCATTTGCAGGTTATTTCCTGGGAAGTATTGTTGACCGATATCGCGCCTACGGTATCGGCGGCGTTAACCCGCTCAGCAGTGGCCATCGCCAAACGGTTTTTCTTGAAACCGTTTTTGTTTTGATGGGGAAACTCGCTAAAGCCGACGGCTACATATCGAAAGATGAAATTGCTTATGTCGAACAGTTCATTGGAAAACTGGGCATGTCGGCTGAACATAGGCAGCAAGCTATCGTTCTTTTTAAGCGAGGAGCTGTTCCGGACTTTGATTATGCGCCGGCATTAAGGCAATTTACGGTCGTGTGCGGCCATACGCATAGCTTGAAGCAAATGCTGCTGGTCTATCTCATCGTTATGGCTTTGTCCGATGGCCGCATCGATTCTGCTGAAGAGCGCTTGCTAATGGATGTCGCTCTTCACCTTGGTTATGATCAGGCGGCCTTCAAGTACTTGCTAGATATGGTTTTAAACCAGTCGCACTTTGCGGGTGGCCAGACGGCTTCTGCCACCGCTTTGGACGATGCGTACAAAGCGCTCGGCGTGAGCAAGGAAAGCAGCGATAAGGAAGTCAAAATGGCTTATCGCAAGTTAATGAGCCAATATCACCCGGACAAGCTAATGGGCCAAGGTGTTCCGGAAGACATGATTGCCGTGGCTACTGAGCAAGCAAAGGAAGTGCAAGTCGCTTATGATTTGATTGAAAAGAGTCGCAAGCAATAGCCTTTTTGTTGCCGTGTGTATTAAATTCTAGGCTGACGCATCGCATCAAATCGGGTATGGTATGGCTATGGCTGACAAACTCGCAATCATGTTGCTGACGGTCGATTCGGATCACCCCCATGTGTGTGGTACGCCGTTCTTTCAGGCTGCCGCCGCTGCCGCGATGGACGTGGGCGTGGAGATCTATTTCGCCAGCCGCTCGGTGCGCCTGCTGATCAAGGGCGTGGCCGAGAATATTTACCCCAGCGACAACCGGACCAAATCCGTTTACGGTTTCATGAAGGATGCTTCCGATCTGGGCGTCAAGTTCTTTGCTTGCGGCGGGGCGATGGAGCCTTGCGACGTAACCCTGGAGGAACTGGTGCCGGAATGCACGGGCATCGCCGGCGCAGCGACCTTCGTCACCCGGGTCATGGATGACGACTGGAAGACGATTACCTATTGAGGGGCGACCCTCTGGTTGACAAAAGCCAGTATGCGGATGAACGCCGTTTCCATCTGTTCCCGATATTCTTCGGCTTGTCCCCAATCCCCATTCCTGATTGCCTGTTCAGTTTCGCGCGCCAGATCGGCCATTTTCCAAGCGGCGATGTAAGCAGAGGCCCCTTTGAGTTCGTGGGCAGCCTTGGCGCCCGCGCCATCCTTGAGGTCGATTGCGGCATTGAGCCGCTCCAGGAGCGGTGGCGTGGTGTCGAGATAAAGCGTCAGCAATTCCTCAACGATTTTACGATCCTGATTGAATGTCCCGTATAGGTGCTCAAGATCGATGGGGGACATTGCCATATCCATGGTTGGCGCGCTGTCTTCCAACTGTGGTAGCCATGATTTAAGTGCGGCTTCCAGATCCCCAGGTTCCAGCGGTTTCATCAGGTAGCCATCCATCCCTGCCGCCAGGCATTTCTCCCGGTCGCCGTGCATGGCATTGGCGGTCATGGCGATAATCGGTATCCTTTTCGCGTGCGCGGCGCGCTCGCGGCGACGGATCGCGGCAGTGGCTTCGAATCCATCCATTTCCGGCATCTGGCAGTCCATCAGCACCAGGTCGTAGCGGCTTTTTGCCAAGGCTTCCAGGGCTTCCCGTCCGTTGCCGACGCTCTCGGTATGAAGCGCAAATTTTTGCAGCATGTAGAGCACTACCTTGCGGTTTACTGGGTTGTCTTCCACGATCAGGACGCGTGCTGCGACCGAAACTTGCCCGTCGGGAAGACGTGCCGAGTCGGCAGGATGGCCGCGTGCGGGTTGCGCCGTGCCGGCCAGGGCGGCCTCAAGCTTGTTCTGGCGCACCGGCTTGGTGAGCATGACGTCCATGCCGGCTGCGATCAGTTCTTCCTCGTGGGCGCGCAACGCGATAGGGGTCAGCAGTACCAGGCGCGGCGGTGTCTGGCCGGTGTCGTTCTTGATCAGGCGCGACAGGGTGAGGATGTTGTAGTCGGGCAGGGCGGAGTCGAGAATCACCGTGTTGAACATAGCATCTTCATTCTGCGCGGCATGCAGCCGCGTCAATGCCTCTGCGCCGGTAGCCGCCGCAGCGCAGGGGATTTGCCAGAATTCGAGTTGGTGTTCCAGGATGGCGCGGCAATCGGCGTTGCCGCTAACGATCAGGATGCGCAGCCCGCTCAAGCCAGGGTTCGTCGGCACCGGGTATTGGGACTGTTTTTCCAGGCGCAGCCGGAACCAGAAGGTGCTGCCCTGCCCGGGGCTGCTGTCGACGCCGATTTCACCACCCATCATCTCAGCCAGCTGTTTGGAGATGACCAGGCCGAGCCCGGTACCGCCGTGCCTGCGGGTGGCTGATCCGTCGCCCTGGGAGAAGGACTGGAACAGGCGCCGGTGGCCTTCCTCGCTGATGCCGATGCCGGTGTCGCGGACCTCGAAACGTAGCATGACGGCGCCGGCTTCATCCTGCTCGGGGATGACCCTCAGCAGCACTTCGCCGACGTCGGTGAATTTGACCGCATTCGCAGTCAGATTGGTGAGAATCTGCCGCAGGCGCCCTGCTGCGCCGCGCAAGCGGAAATCATATTCCGGGGGGATGTCGTAGAGCAATTCGAGGCCTTTGCTTTGCGCCTGTCCCGCCAAGAGTTCAGTCACTTCCGCAACAATCTCGCGCAGGTCGAAGTCTTCGGTTTCCATATCCAGCTTGCCGGCTTCGATCTTGGAAAAATCGAGGATGTCATTGATGATGGCGAGCAGGGATTCCGCCGAGGTGCGCATCGTCTCGGCGTAATCCCGTTGCTCCGGAGTGAGCCGGGTGTCGAGCAGCAAGGCGGTCATGCCGAGGATGCCGTTCATCGGGGTGCGGATCTCGTGACTGACGTTGGCGACGAATTCGGACTTGATTCTGGCGGTGCGTTCGATTTCCTGGGTATGCTGCGCTGCGCGGCGGGTGACCACGAGGGCGATGGCGATGCCGGAAAGAATCGCTGCGATGCCGAGAGCCAGCGTCAGCAGCCGGGTTTCCCGGTAGGCTTTGGCCGCTTCAGCGGCGGCCTTGTGCGTCTCCTCACGCTGTAGTTTGACCAGGTCGTCGAGTTCGCCGAGCAGCCGCTTCTGTGCCGGTATGGTTTCTCGCTGCATCAGGTCGAGCGTGGACGAATTGCGTTCCATGGCGAGCTCGATAGTCTTGAGGACGACCGGCTGGGTGATCACGGTGAGGTTGCTGACCGCGGTCAGGATCAGTTTTTCCTCATCGGTCGAAACCATCTGGTCGAGTTTCTGGCGCGCCTTTGCGTAGTTGCCGCCATGCTCGTAAAAGCGGGTCAGTTCCTGATCGCGCTCAAACTCGTCCTTCAATACTACGATGGCGTGCATGCTGATCGCCCGCTCGCGCAGGGAGTCGCGCATGATGGTGGCGAGTTCGGTCTTGGCGTTGTTGCCCTCGACAATGCCTTCGAGCCGCTCGTTGATCGCCGCCATCTGGTGCAGTCCGATCAGGGCAAGGGCCGCCATCAGCCCCAGCACCAGCGTGAAGCCGGTGCCCAAACTGAACGGGATGTTTTTGGCGAACATGTTTTAGTCCTGAGCCCTGAGTAACGAGTCCGGATTTTGTTTGAACGTTACCACATGATCCACCGCCAGCCGGATGCCAATTTTTCCGCCGATAGCGTGGTTGTGGTGGCTCGGCACCAGCGACAGCATTTTCCGCCCGCTGGGGAGCTGCAGGGTGTACAGGATATCCGCGCCGCGGAAAGCCTTCTTGGCGACTTCCGCCTGCAACGTGCTGGCATCGTCGTGAAGGATGTCGTCGGGGCGAAGCAGAACGTCTACCTGGCAACCGGTTTTGCATTCGAGTGGAATCTCGCCGGAGATCGTGCCCAGTTCGGTTTCCACTTGTCTCTCGTTCAGAACCGTACCCGGCATCAGTACGCCTTCGCCGACGAAGTCGGCAACGAAGCGGTTGGTGGGGCGGTGGTAGAGGTTGTAGGCGCTGTCCCATTGCTGAATTTCGCCCTCGTTCATCACGCCGATTTCGTCGGCGATGGCAAAAGCTTCATGCTGGTCGTGAGTTACCAGCAGTGCGGTGGTGCCCTGCGTCTTGAGGATTTCGCGCACTTCCTGGCCGATCCGCTCGCGCAGGTCCACATCCAGGCTGGAGAATGGTTCATCCAGCAGGAGCAGCGACGGGCAAGGGGCCAAAGCCCGGGCCAATGCCACCCGCTGTTGCTGGCCGCCGGAGAGCTCGTGGGGATATTTGCTGCCGGTATTGGGCAAGCCCACCATTTTCAGCAGGGTTTCCACCCTTTCCTCACGCGCGGTTTTGTCCCAGTCCTTGAGGCCGAATGTGATGTTGCGCGCCACGCTGAGATGGGGAAACAGCGCGTGATCCTGGAATACCATGCCGACCCGGCGTTTTTCCGGCGGCAAGGTGTGGCCTGCGCGGCTTATGGTTTCGCCTGCCAGCACGATGCTCCCGGCCGCGATGTTCTCGAAACCGGCGATGGTGCGCAATACCGTGGTTTTGCCGCAGCCGGAAGGGCCGAGCAGGCAGCCGATGTCGCCCTGCTTCAGGCGTAGCGACAGGTTGCGTACCACGGGCTGGCTGTTGTAGGCGTAGGAAATGCCCTTCAGTTCAAGCTGGGTTGCGCCGTGGACGGGAAGGGGGCAGAGCGGGGAGGTCATCATTCAGCTTTCAGGTTGGCCACGTAGGACGTCAATAAGCGAAGCAGATTAAAACAAGCGCCTTTCTCGTTTGCCCCCTCGCCCGCTTGCGGGAGAGGGTTGGGGAGAGGGTGTGTGCCGTATGTTTGTTACCTATGGGTTTCGGTCTGCCTGACCAGCAGCGCGATCGGCAGCAGTCCCGCGAGCACCAGCGCCACGGCGGGCAGCGCGGCGCGTTCCCATTCCCCTTCCGAGGTCATTTCGAAAATGCGCACCGCCAGGGTGTCCCAGCCGAAGGGACGGGTCATCAGGGTGATCGGCATTTCCTTCATCACGTCGACGAATACCAGCGCCGCCGCCGAGAACAAGCCGCCGCGCAGCATCGGTAGATGGACCCGGCGCAACATTTGCAGACCGCTGACGCCGAAAGTGCGGGCGGCCTCGTCGAGGTTGCGGGTGATGCGCTGCATGGCGCTTTCCACGGGATTGTAGCCGACCGCGAGGAAACGGGTAAGGTAGGCGGGGAGCATCACCAGCAGCGTGCCCTGCAGCAGCAGGCCCGGGTTGTGGCCGAACCAGGCCTTGCTCAGGTGAATCAGCTGGTTGTCCAGCCAGGCTAATGGAATGATGATGCCCACCGCCAGCACCGGGCCGGGCACGGCGTAGCCGAGGGTGGCGATGCGCACGGCGATGCGCGTCCAGGGGTCGGTGTGGCGGCGCTGGGCATAGACCAGAACTAGCGCGCAGGCCACGGTAAGGCCGGCCGCGATGGCGCCGAGGGATAGGGAATGCCAGAGGAAGCCCAGGTAGCGCTCGTCGAAATCCTGGGTGAATACGCTGGAGGACCACAGCACCAGCTGTGCAACCGGCAGAACGAATGCGATCAGCAGCACCGTCGCGGCGAAACTGGAGGCCAGCCCGCCGCGCCATCCCGCCAGGCGAATGCGTTCGCTCTGCGTGTGCCTGCCCGCCTGGGCATAGCGCAGCCGCGAGCGGGAAAGCTGCTCCAGCAGAATCAGGACGAACACCAGCAGCACCAGCACCGAAGCGAGTTGGGAGGCGCCGCTCAGGGAGAACAGGCCGAACCAGGTTTTGTAGATGGCGGTGGTGAAGGTGTCGTAATTGAACACCGACACCGTGCCGAAATCCGCCAGGGTTTCCATCAGGGCCAGCATCAGCCCGCCCATGATCCACGGCCTGGCCATCGGCAGGGCGACGCGGAAGAAACCCTCGGCGCGGCTGCACCCGAGGGACTGGGCGGCTTCCAGGGCGCTGCGCCCCTGGGTGAGAAAGGCGTTGCGGGCGAGCAGGTAGACGTAGGGGTAGAGCGCCAGCGTCATCACCAGCACGAGGCCACCGCCGGAGCGGATTCCGGGAAACCATGCGCTGCTGCCGAAAGCTGCCCGCAGCAAAGTTTGCACCGGGCCGGTAAAATCCAGCCAGGCGACGAAGACAAAAGCGGTGACGTAGGCGGGCACGGCGAGCGGCAGCAGCAGCGCCCAGGAGAAGAATTTCCTGCCGGGAAAGTCGCATGCCGCGGTCAGCCAGGCGAGGGTCACCCCGATCAGGGTGACTCCTGCAGCGACGCCGAACACCATCTTGAAGGTGTTGGCCAGCAGTCCCGGCAGCACATGTTCGGCGAGATGCCGCCAAATCTCGCGCTCCGGCGAGAGAAATGAGGCCAACACCACCGTCAGCGGAACGACGATCAGCAGGGCGATGGCAAAAGCAGCCAAACGCCAGCCGTCCAGGGAAGCGGAACGAAAAAACACAAAAGCGCCAATTGGCGCCTTTGCGGGACTTGCGGAAGAAGGGTTCAAATTACTTGTATCCGGCACGATCCATCAATCTTACGGCAGCCGCCTGCAATTCGCCAGCCTTGGCGACGTTGACCGGATTCTGCTTGAACTGTCCCCAGGCAGCCACCACAGGATCGGACTTTATCGCCGGATTGGCCGGGTATTCCAGGTTAACGTCGGCAAACAGGTTCTGCGCCTTTTCGGAGGACAGCCATTCCAGCAGTTTGATCGCTTCCTTCTCGTGCTTGGCATGCTGGGTGATGCCGGCGCCGGAAACGTTCACGTGGACGCCGTTTTGTTTCTGGTTCGGCCAGAAAATGCCCAGCGGCAGACCGGGCTTCTTCTCGACCAGGCGGCCGAAATAATAGGTGTTGGCGATGCCGACGTCGCACTGGCCGGCGGCAATGGCTTCCAGCATCTTGGTGTCGTCCGGGAAGGGGTCGGTGGCGAGGTTGGCGACCCAGGATTTGACGACCTGTTCGGCTTTGGCCTCGCCGTGCTCGGCGATCATCATCGCTACCAGCGACTGGTTGTAGACCTTCTTCGAGGTGCGCAGGCACAACTTGCCTTTCCACTTCGGGCTGCCGAGATCCTCGTAGGTAGACAGATCGCTTGGTTTTACCTTCTGGTTATTGAAGAAGATGGTGCGAGCGCGCACTGACAGGCCGAACCACTGGTTGCCTGGGTCGCGCAGGTGAGCCGGGATGTTGGCGGCCAGCACCTTCGACTGCACCGGCTTGAGAGAGCCTTCCCGGGCGGCTTCCCACAGGTTGCCGGCATCCACCGTGATCAGCATGTCCGCCGGGGTATTCTCGCCCTCGGCCTTGAGGCGCTGTAGCAATGCGCCTTCCTTGTCGGTGACGAACTTGATTTTGACGCCGGTTTCCTTGGTGTAGGCATCGAACATCGGCTTGATCAGCTGCTCGTTGCGGGCGGAATAGACAACCACTTCATCGGCCTGCACTTGTGCGGCGAAAGCGGAAAGGGCGACGCCGAGCAGGGCGCCGAAGCTAAGTTTGTTCATTTGTAGCCTCCAGCAGTGGGTGAGTGAACAGTGAATATATCGCTAATACGAATAATTATCAATAGCCGGCGCACGCTGTTGAAAAAATTTATTACATGTAAAAATCGCCAAGGTAGGTGAGTACGGTGGTGACCAGCCGCTGCCTGCGAATTACAGCTACCGCGCGTCCATGGGCTGTCCTTCAGTCCGGCCATCCGTGCCAGCACAGCGCTTTCATGCGCGCGCAGTAGCCGGGCAGGTTGGCGAGCGCCCTACCGTGGGTCTGGAGGGGATTGGCGTGGGGTTGGTCGAGGATGTTGGCGAGAAAGGCATACAGGCTCATGTCCAGGCTGCGCGGCTCGCTACCGAGGAAATAGGGCTGGTCTCCCAGCAGGTTCGCCAAGGCATCCAGCACCGCCTTGCCCCTGGCATAGGCGCCTAGCGGGTCGGAGACTGAAAGCCCCCTCTGGCGCATCTGCTTGAGCAGTTGCCGGCGCAGCAGGAATAGCACCGGGCCGCGCATTCCCAAGGGCAGGTATTTCACCAGGTCCGGCTTGAATATCGCCCAGCCGGCCGGGTCGCCCCAGCGCATGTAGGTGATTTGCCAATAGAGCTGGTCCTCCACCAGCTCGCGCACGAAGAAGGCAGTTGCCTGAGCCGCCTCGCTCAGACCGTCGTCCATACGATCCGTCCGCTGGTTCTCGAAGTGGGCGATGATGGCCTCGGAATCGGAAATGACCCGGCCATCGTCAACGATGAAGGGGATTTTGCCGGTGGGCGATTTGCGCGGCCCGCTGGGCACCACCTTGTAGGGAATCCGGCGGAAGCGCAGATAGGTCTCCGCCTTCATGCAAAAAGGGCTGGCATTGGGCAGGCCCCAGAAGGGCCGGAACTGGTGCAGTTCGATCATCAGTGTCCTTCCACACAAATCTCGCGCCGCGCTATGGCCAGAGCCGTGCGCGTCAGTAGTATGGCGATCAGCAGAGTGAGGGCGGCGAGCAGGCCAGATGCCAGCCAGGCATAAAGGGCGAGCCCGGTCGCCTTGGCCATGATCAGGGTAGCGATGGTGATGGCGGCAAGGGGGAAGGAATAGGCCCACCAGGAAAGGAAAAACTTGATCCAGGCGAAATAGCTGAACTGGCTCAGCAACAGGAACGTGAAGAACAGGCCAACGAAATAGAGCACGCGGCCGAAGGCGTCCAGGCCACCCGTGAGGTTGTACCAGGAGATGAAGCCCACCGCCGGTGGGGCGATGAAGATGAACAGCGTGGGCATGAAGCGCTCCGGCAGGCTGCCGTGGAAGATCAGGCGGTAAAAGATGATGGCGGTGAGCACCGGCCAGAAAAACAGCCCCAGGCTGAAAAAGAACCAGGAAATTTCGGGCGAGGCGTGCTGTATCCCCGCCACCGGCACCAGGATGTTGCCCACCACCGGGATGAACCAGGCTGGGTTGAGGTGGGCGATCTCGTACTTGGTGTGATGAATCCAAGAGGACAGCACGTAGAGCGTGATGGCGAGGTGCAGGATGGCGCCGATCGTCCACAGCCAGAAGGAGACGCCTGGCGCGACGCGGAGGAAACCGATGGACAAAAGCAGCAGGCCGATGGAGAACGTCGGCACGAAGGCCAGTTTCACCGGGTGTTGGATCTCGCCCAACACCTCTTGCGGGTATGTGAACGCTTTTGCGGCATAAATCAGCATCAGCAGCACGAACAGCGCGGCGGTGATGCCGAGCAGAATAGGGCTGACAGAGAAGCCGAGACCGAAGAAGTGTTCGGCCCGGCTCCAGGCGATGGTAAATCCGGACATGCCCATGACCAGGGCGAACCAGGAGACGGGGAAATTCTTCAGGCGAGAGGTATCTTCTGTCATGCCGTAATCCTTGAATTGATGGAGGAGGGAGGGAGCTTCGCGGCGAAACCTCGCCGAGTCTTGAGCAAGCCGGCCCGGAAATCGCCGGTCATGTGTCGGTCATGTGCCGGTCCCGATCAGACGACGGACATAGAAGGATAAATAGCGCCGGCTGGTGATCACCTTGGTCCAGTTGTGGCGATGCAGTTCGGGCACCAAGCCGGCCTAGCGGCAGAAATGGCCAGGACATATTTCAATTCAAGGGAATCCCATGACTGATCAGCCAATTCTCGTCCAGTTCCCATTTTACTTCAGTGATGCCGGGTTGTTCGAGCACGATATCTTTCGCTTCTGACTGTACCTTTGCCAATTCCTTCTCCGCCGAGACAAAATCCGGGTTGTCCGGCGCTTTTCCGGCCAGCGGGGGGTAAAGCGCACCGATCATGCGATACACCGGCATCGCCGGAGAGCGCGGCGTCGCCATCACCGCTACCGTGCCATCCAATCGCAGCACCCGAAACGGGTAATGGTAATCGCGCAAGGCCGAGCTGGCTTTTTCATGAATCGCCTGGTTCAGGGCTGCCACCTTGGGGTCGGTGCGCAGCCCGAACCAGTAGATTGCGCCGAGCGCGAGAACGACGATAAGAGCAATCGTTATTTTTTTGCCAGGACTGGATTCATGTTTCAAAATTGCTCCTTGTCATCAGGATGTCCAGCAGCTCAGGCGCCCGCTACACTCGCCCTCATGACAGCGGGTATATACGGTGTTGAATTTTACCGCCGTTGCCCGAGATACTTCTGCCGCGCCGGTCTGAACAGGGAACAGACTGGTGGTGGCCGCGAGGGCGATGAACGGTAAGCAGTGTTTCATAAAATACGGGATTGCGGGCTGGCGCGGGAGTCGATCCGCGCTCCCGCGAAGCCGTCTTCAGGCTGTTTGCCTATTCTTCCAGCAGGCTGCGCAGCATCCAGGCGGTTTTCTCGTGCACTTCCATCCGCTGCGTCAGCAGATCCGCCGTGGGTTGGTCATCGGCAGCATTTACCACCGGAAATAGCTTGCGCGCAGTGCGCGCGGTCCCCTCTTGGGCGGAGACCAAGTGGCGGATCATGTCGTTGGCTTTGGGCACACCCTCGACTTCCTTGATCGATGCCAGCTTGACGAACTCCTTGTAGGTGCCGGGCGCCGGGTAGCCGAGTGCGCGTATGCGTTCGGCGATCATGTCGAGCGCGTTCCACTGTTCGGTGTATTGCGCCATGAACATCAGATGCAGACTGTTGAACTGCGGGCCGGTCACGTTCCAGTGGAAGTTGTGGGTCATCAGGTACAGCGTGTAGCTGTCGGCAAGCAGCGCGGACAGGCCTTTAACGATCTTTTCCCGGTCGGCGGCGTTGATGCCGATGTCAATGGAAGGGGTCTTGGTTTTCTTGGTAGCCATGATCGGTTTTTCCTTTCAAATTAAAAATTGACTCAGGGTGATGTCCAGACTTCTTGCGCCGGCATCTCGGACAGTGGAATCCTCACGGAAGGAGGTTGCTCGACATAAAACCTTTGACGGCCTCTCCCCCAAGATCACGCGAGGTCGAAGCGATCGAGGTTCATCACCTTGTTCCAGGCCGCTGCAAAATCATGGATAAACTTCTCCTGCGCATCCGAGCTTGCATAGACTTCAGCCAGGGCACGGAGCTGGGAGTTCGAACCGAAGATGAGATCGACTCGGGTGCCGGTCCACTCGAGTTTGCCGGTTTTGCGATCATACCCTTCAAACACGTCCTTGGCGTCCCAGACCGCCTTCCACTCCGTGCCCATGTCGAGCAGGTTCAGGAAGAAGTCGTTGGTCAACGCCTCCGGCCGCTTGGTAAAGACGCCATGCTGGGTCTGTCCGACGTTGGCATTCAGGACGCGCATGCCGCCAACGAGCACCGTCATTTCGGGCGCGGTCAGGGTCAGCAGTTGTGCCCGATCGACCAGCAAAGCCTCGGCGGATACGCTGTAGCTTCCCTTGAGGTAGTTGCGGAAGCCATCGGCGATCGGTTCGAGCACGGCGAAGGAATCCACATCGGTTTGCTCCTGCGAGGCGTCCATGCGTCCCGGCGTGAAAGGAACCGTCACGGCGTGACCGGCCTTCTTCGCCGCGGCCTCGATGGCCGCATAGCCGCCGAGCACGATCAGATCGGCGAGCGACACCTTCTTGCCGTCGGACTGGATGCTGTTGAACTCGCGCTGGATACCCTCGAGGGTTTTCAGCACTTTCGCCAACTGCTCGGGCTGGTTGACTCCCCAACCCTTCTGCGGTGCCAGACGGATGCGCGCACCGTTGGCGCCGCCGCGCTTGTCGGAGCCGCGGAAGGTAGATGCCGAAGCCCAGGCGGTCGAGACCAGCTCCGCGACCGTCAGTCCGGACGCCAGAATCTTGCCCTTGAGCGAGGCGATGTCCTGCGCATCGATCAACGCGTGATCGACTGCGGGGATGGGGTCTTGCCAGATGAGCGCTTCGGCAGGCACTTCCGGGCCGAGATAGCGTGCGTGCGGGCCCATGTCGCGGTGGGTCAGCTTGAACCACGCACGCGCGAAGGCGTCGGCGAATTCTGCCGGGTTCTGGTGGAAGCGCCGCGCAATCGGTTCGTAGATCGGATCCATGCGCATCGCCAAGTCCGCATCAGTCATGATGATCGGCACCTTTTTCGACGCATCGTGCGCGGCCGGGGCCGTGTTGCTGTCGGTCGCCTGCTTCGGCGTCCACTGATGGGCGCCCGCCGGGCTCTTGGACAACACCCAATCGTAGCCGAACAGCATGTCGAGATAACTCATGTCCCACTTGGTCGGGGTCGGTGTCCAGGAGCCTTCCAAGCCGCTGCTGATCGTATCGCCGCCTTTGCCGCTGCCAAAGCTGCTCTTCCAGCCCAGCCCCTGTTGTTCAATGGGCGCGGCTTCCGGCTCGAGCCCCACGTGCGAGGAGGGGCCCGCGCCGTGGCATTTGCCAAAGGTGTGGCCGCCACAGGTGAGCGCCACAGTCTCTTCGTCGTTCATCGCCATGCGCGCAAAGGTTTCGCGCACGTCGCGGCCGGATGCGAGCGTATCGGGTTGGCCGCCGGGGCCTTCCGGGTTAACGTAGATTAGCCCCATCTGCACGGCAGCCAGCGGATTTTCAAGCTCGCGTTCGCCTGAATAGCGTGCCTTGTCGTCGAGCCATTTCTTCTCGTTGCCCCAGTAGACGTCGATTTCCGGCGCCCAGATGTCCTCACGCCCGCCGGCGAAGCCGAAGGTCTTGAAACCCATCGATTCCATGGCGACGTTGCCGGCCAGGATCATCAGGTCGGCCCAGGAGATTTTGCGGCCATATTTCTGCTTGATCGGCCACAGCAGCCTGCGCGCCTTGTCGAGGCTGACGTTGTCGGGCCAGCTGTTGACGGGGGCGAAACGTTGATTGCCGTGCCCTGCGCCACCGCGGCCGTCGCCGGTGCGGTAGGTGCCTGCGCTATGCCAGGCCATGCGGATGAAGAACGGGCCGTAGTGGCCGTAATCCGCCGGCCACCAGTCCTGCGAATCGGTCATCAGCGCCTCAAGATCTTTCTTCACCGCCGCGAAGTCGAGGCTCTTGAACGCTTCGGCGTAGTTGAAGTCTTCGCCCATGGGGCTGGACTGGGGGGTATGCTGGTGCAGGACTTCCAGCGGAAGCTGGTTCGGCCACCAGTCCCGGTTCGACGCACCATTCCCTACTTTATGAACAAACGGATATTTCGATTCAGTTGACATACGTTTCTCCGTTGACAGTTTGAATCCAACGACTCGATCCGATTTGGAATCCGAGCACCGATTTTATGGCACGCGCGACCCGACGGTCATGACATTCCGGCTTGTTTCCCGCGCCGGGAATACGGGTTGCGTTTAGAGTGAAACTCGCGAAGCTGTTCCGATCATAGACGCTAAATAGCGCGGCTGAAAATTGTTTTTTTAAAACAAGACGATAGAGAAAAACTATAGTTTCGGATATGCCCTTATTCCCCCTTGCCTGCCTGAGTTTCGATCATGCGGTAGATCGGGTTGTTCATGCCTTTTACCGCAGCGATAATCGCTTCAACCGCTGCGGGGCGGGCAAAGCCGCGTCGCCAGGCCAACGCCACGCGCCGGGCTGGTGCGGGCGCTTCGAAGGGGATGGCGCAGACCATGTCCGAGCGATAGGGGCCGGACATGGCGCTTGCCGGCAGGACGGAAATGCCGTAACCGGACGCCACCATGCAGCGGATGGTTTCGATGGAATGGCCCTGAAGCAGAGAACCCTCCGCGTGGCTGATGTCCGGGCAGGCATCGAGCACCTGCTCCCTGAAGCAGTTGCCGGCCTTGAGAACCAGCACATCGTCGCCCCGCACTTCATCGGCAGCAATCATTTTGCGCTTGGTCCAGGGATGCCCCGGCGGAACGATGACCAGAAAAGGCTCATCGTAGAGGGGGCGGGTTTCGATGCCGGGAATATCGAAAGGCAACGCGATGATGGCGGCGTCCACCGTGCCGTATTTCAGATAATCGGCCTGTAACGCCGTCATGTTTTCCTCGATGTAGAGGGTCATTTGCGGCGCCGTCTGGTGCATGGATGCGATCAGTTCCGGCAGCAGGTAGGGGCCGATGGTGTGGATCACCCCAAGCCGGAATTCCCCGATCAAAGGATTTTTGCCGGTTTGGGCGACCATTTCCACCCGCCGGGTTTCATCCAGCGCCCGGCGCGCCTGGGCGGCCACCTGGTGTCCCAAATCGGTAAGAGAGACATGGCCCTTGGCTCGCTCGATCAGCGTTACCCCAAGTTGAGATTCCAGGTTTTGCAGGGCGACGCTTAATGTCGGCTGGCTCACATGGCAACGTTCGGCCGCCCGGCTGAACGAGCGCTCGTCGGCGAAAGCGACCAGATAACGCAAAGTGGAAAGTTTCATAAAAACCTCATAATTTGTGCCATATAAAACGTCAAATATAGTCGGCGGCTATACTCAATATACAAAAAAACAATAATCAAAACATTGACTTATTGTTTTGTGGCGATATTATCATACAAGCAAATGAGATAACACTATCCGAATAGTGTTTGATGCGCCTCAATGCTTTTACTCACTGAAGAAGGAGATGTGCCATGTTAAAACCTCGTATCCTGTCTCTTGCCGCCATGGTGGCGGCATCCATTGCCGGCGCCAGCCTGGCGAATGCTGCCAGCAGCGAACCCATCCAGCCAATTTCTCCCGCCAAGGTGCAGAACCCGGCGATGGTGGAGCTGGGCAAGAAACTGTTCTTCGATCCGCGCCTGTCGAAATCGGGTTTCATTTCCTGCAATTCCTGCCACAACCTGAGCATGGGCGGTTCAGACAATCTCAAAAGCTCTATCGGTCACAACTGGTCAAAAGGCCCGATCAATTCGCCTACCGTGCTGAATTCGACCCTGAACGTCGCCCAGTTCTGGGACGGTCGCGCCAAGGATCTTCAGGCACAGGCCGCCGGCCCGATCGCCAATCCCGGTGAAATGGCCTTCACCCACGAGCTGGCTATCGGCATGCTGCAATCCATCCCCGGCTATGTCGCCGAATTCAAGCAGGTATTCAAGTCCGACAAAGTAGACATGGACAAGGTGACCAAGGCCATCGCCGCTTTTGAAGACACCTTGGTGACGCCCAATTCGCGTTTCGACAAATGGTTGAAAGGCGACAATAAGGCGTTGAGCGCCAATGAGCAGGCCGGTTACAAGCTGTTCAAGGAAACCGGTTGCACGGCCTGTCACAATGGCCCGGCGGTGGGCGGCAACTCCTTCCAGAAGATGGGCGTGGTTGAGCCCTACAAGGCCAACAGTCCGGCGGAAGGCCGCAGCGCAGTGACTGGCAAGGATGCCGACCGTTTCAACTTCAAGGTGCCGACGCTGCGCAACGTGGAAATGACTTATCCCTACTTCCACGATGGCGCTGCAAACACTCTGCCGGAAGCGGTGGATACCATGGCGCGCGTGCAACTGGGCAAGAAATTTACGCCCGAGGAAAATGCCAAGGTCGTCGCCTTCCTGAAAACCCTGACGGGCGATCAGCCGAAGTTCCAGATGCCGATTCTGCCGCCTTCCAGCGACAAGACCCCGCGTCCGACACCGTTTGATAAATAAGGTGTAAGACCGATCAAGCTGCAATTTTACGGGGGCGTTATGCCCCCGTTTCTGTTAGTGGTTTCCTGCATTACCCATTGATTTTTTAAGTGCGCGGGAATCAATCATTTCCCTTCCGTTTTTCCGCTATCCGCTGCAATCGCATAGCTGGCATGGCAGGCCACGCATTTCTGCATGAGCCGGGCGAGCTGTTTGAGGGTGTGGTCACGGTCGCCCAGGCTCTCGGCGTCGAGGGCGATCTGGTCGAAGTCGCGGTGCACCGAAAATCCGAGCTGCTTGAATTCCAGCGGCAGTTTGCCGATCAGCGGGCCGCGGATTTCCAGCGGGATGTGTTCGACTTCGCCCATGCCGGCGGCGCGTGCGGCTTGAGCGGCGCGCGGCAGGTCGCCGGCGAGGGCTGCTTCGAGGATGGTTTGGCTGCTGGTAAGCAGGCCGCGCATTTCGCCGAGGACGATGTCGCGCTCGGCAACACTGAGCGGCAGGCGGGCGCGTTTGTCGCTGGAAGCGGCATCCGGCGCTACGCTGCGACCGATGACGCCGAAGAACACCAGCACGGCGATCAGGGCCGCGCCCAGCAGGGAAGCGAGGAGCGGACACCAGGGACGGAGTTTGAAGCTGAACATGGTCAGAAGCTTCCTTTCAGGTTGAGGGTGAGGTTACGACCGGGCATCTGGATTTCCTGGCCGGAGACGCCTTCGGTGAGGTGTTCGTGATAGCTGCGGTCGAGCAGGTTGTTGACGGCGAGACGCACCACGGCATTTTTGCCGATTTGATAAGCGCCGCCGAGATCGAAGGTGGCGAATCCGGCGCTGGCGTTTTCCGTGCCGTTGCTGAATTTCGTGGCGATGCGATCCTGCCGCGCGGCAGCGCGCAGACGCGACCAGGCGCTCCACGGCGATTGCGGACGCCATGCCAGACCGAGCGAGAGTTCGTGCGGCGGCATCTGGTAGAGCGGTTCGTCATCCGACTGGTTGTCGCCGCGCTGGATGGTGAGGGCGGCTCGGGTGTAATAGTCGCTAGCGGCGATGCGGTGTTCGATTTCGCCTTCCAGCCCTGTGATGACCACCTTGGCGAGGTTTTCGGTCTGTTTCACCGGCAGGCCGGTGGCGGCATTGACCGTGCCGGTGATTCGTCCGGCGATGTAGTCGCGGATTTCGGTACGGTACAGGGCGACCCCGTAGCGATTGGCGGCCAGCCGGCCCTTCACGCCGATTTCCGCGGTGGTGCTGATCTCCGGCTTGAGCTGCGGGTTGCCGAGAGTGTAATAGCCGTCGCCGCGCGCCGAATCCTCGAAGCGCTCGCGCATGTCGGCGGCGCGGAAAGCGCGTGCGATGTTGAAATAGGGATTGAAGAATGGCGAAGTGTTGTGGATTGCGCCGAGCGACCAGGACAGCGAATTGTCGTCGTGATCCAGGTCGCTGGTCTTGGCCGTTGCGCCCATGCCCATCTGCTTGGCGCTGCCTGCCACGCGGTCGTAGCGCGCGCCGAGGGTGGCTTTCCACTGGTCGAGGAATATTTCATCCTGCACGAACAGCCCGGCGGAACGGATTTCCGCTTGATCAAAGGGATCGGTGCGCACGTTGTTGTTGAACAGCGGCGCATTGGTGTCGGAATAGCGCTCCGGGTCGCCCTTCATCACCCAGCCGTCGATGCCCGCCAGCAAGAGATGGTTTTGCGCCGGGGCAAACTGGACTTTGGCGCCGCCGCCGTCGGTGTTGAAGGCGACGGTGTTGCGCACGGTGTCGCGTTGTAGCGCGCTGCTCCAGGCGTTGATGCGGCGCTCGACTCCCTGGCGATAGACGTTGGCCGTGACCACCGGCGCCAGTGCGCCGCCCAGCCTGGCTTCCCAAGAGACGTCGGCGAGGCTGCGACGCTGTTCGGGCGAATGAATGGTGGCAGTGCCAAGGGTGGCGTTAGCAAATTTGGCTGAACCCGGATACCACACGTCGTCGTCCTGTTGCTGTTGCAGGTTGAAGCGCAGGGTGTTGTGCTCATCGGGCTTGAAGGCGTAATTCAGGTTGGCGTTTTGGCGGCGGAAGCCGGTGTGTTCCACCTTGCCGCCGGGAGCGTCGTAATCTCCATAGTCGCGGGCGGCCAAACTGAAATTGAGGGTATGGTCGGAACCGGAAAGCGCCAGACTGGCGTCGGTTTCCTTACCGTTGTTGACGCTTTGCAGGCCGGCGGAGAGGCTGCCGCGCACTTCGGCCTTATCCGTGAAGCGCGGCTGTCGGGTGATGAAGTTGACCACCCCGCCCATCGCGCCGCTACCGTAGAGCACCGAAACCGGGCCTTTCACCACTTCGGCGCGCGCCAGCAGTCCAGCGTCGATCATGGAGGCGATAGCGCCCTGCGGCTGGGCGGAATTGACGCGCACACCATCGACCATCACCACGATATGTTCTTTTTTCAAACCACGGATCACCGGATTTTCGCCCCACGCTCCGTCAGTGGCCACCGCCAAACCGGCCTGTCCACGCAGCAGCGCGCCAGGGTTGGTCGCACCGGATTCGGCGATGTCGCTTGCGCCGATGATCGTCAGCGCATGGGGGGTTTCCAGGTCATCCGAGGCATAACCCTTGGCGGTTACCGTTACGGTTTCAAGTTGCATTATGGCCTCCGCTGCCAATGCGGAAAGTGGAATGAGTGCACAGCCGATAGCCAGCGCGATTTTGTCGAACAAAATCATGAAAATGCTCCTTGGGTACAGGTTATCTGGCTGGCAGGGACAGATTCGACCCAAGGCTGGCTGAAAAAAATTGGTTTTGGAAGGGCGGATTCAAGTATGAAGTGCAACTTTTGTAAGGAAGTTGAGAGGTGAGCTGAGGTCGCTCCTTCATCATGCAAATTCACGGTATTTCCGCCAGCTCCGCCAGACCGCGTGCGAAAGTGGAAAGTCCGGAACGCTTGAGCAGTACGCAGGGTTTGCCATATTGCTTGCACAGACGTTTTACGACGTAATAAGCGCCGTGGCTGACGTTGTCGGCGGGGCAGATCACCGCGTCGGCGGCGGAGAGCAGGGTTTGCAGCCGTTTCGGATTGTCTTCGACGCCGCCGTCGTGATGGACGAAGCGGCCATTGTTGCGCTCCACCAGGGTGCGATACTGGTCGGCCATGCCGGTGCGGCCGCCCACGCACAGGATGCAGCGGCCCGAGAAATCTCCGCTGGCGCAGCGCCCTTCCTTACTTTCCTCGCAATCGCGGCAGGCGGGCGGGGTCATGGCCCTGGTCAGCGCTTCCTCGGCGGCGTCCCATTCGCCTTGCAGTTCGTCGGCCTTGCGGCGTAGTCCGGCGGCCTGGGCTGCCAGCTCTGCACAGCGTTTTTCCGCCTGTGCGGCACGCTGCGCCTCGGCCTCCAGGCGCCGTTCCAACTCGGCGGTAGCGCCGCCGTTTCCGCTTGCCCGCAATTGCGCCTCGGCGGCGCACAGGCGCGGCTCGATCTCCAGCGCGCCGCCGAAGCGCCGGCTCAGCCCGCGGAGGACTTCCTCCTTTTCCGCCAGTTGCGCGGCATGTCTTTCCTGTTGCCGTTCAAGCTTCAGCGCCAACTCGGTTTCCGTCCGCCGCAGCCGGGCCAGTTCGCCGAGGTCGGCGTGGCTGGCCGCACCCACCTGGTGGGAGAGCATGTGGATGTCCGCGTAGATCAGGTGGGCGGCCTGCTCGCTGGCCTGGCCATGCGATATGGCCGCCCAGAATGCGCTCGCCGCTTCGCCGCGCGCCAGCGCTTCGCGCCACTGCGACAGCAGTTCGTCGCCGGATTTGGCACGGGCGAAACGCCGCACGGCAGTTTCGAATTTACGCTCCAGCAATTTCTGCATCGGCTCGGACAGTTCGTTCCGGTCGCGTGCCAGTCCGACGGCGGTACTGTGCAGCGCGTAGTCGGATTCGCTGCTCCAGTCCTCCAGGCCGGCGCGACGCGCCAGCTTGCGCAGTTCTTCCACGTTCAGGCAGGTGCCGACAATGGGGCAATGGTACTTGTGGGCGATCTCCCACAACTTGCGCCGGCGCGGCGCCTCGCGGGCAACCGGCTGCGCCGCGCCGGCGCGGAGCGGGAAGAGGCTGCCGAGCGATTTCTCGATCCCGGCTGTTTTTTCAGGGTTCGCTATGCACATGTTTTTCCCTACTTGGTCAAGATCAGCTTGCCCTTGCTGGTCAGGCTCAGGCGGTATTCTTCGCCGCCGTGCAGGATGCGCAGTTCGCGGCCCCCGCCCAGCAGCTCGCGGATGTCGATGCGCCGGGGCGGCGCGAGGCCGGTGCCGTCTGGCCGCATGGGCGCTGATTCCGCCGGTTTGCCATTGTGGTTCAAGTCGGTTTGCTCCTTCCGTTTGCCGGCATCATCAAGCCGGATTGCGTACGAGATAGGGCAGCACGGTGCCGAGCGCGAGCAGCGCAAGAAAGAATGCGGTCTGCCAACCGCTTCCCTTGTACAGCCAGATGATCGTTTTCATGTCGGTCTGCCCCCTACCAAATTTCGGAAATAAAGCGGTCGCGGAAGTAGAACCCCTGCACGCAGTCGAAACCAATGTCGTGAGCGAGCGCCAGGTCGCCCAGGGTTTCCACGCCCTCCAGCACGGTGCGCGCTCCCGCCTCCTGCGCCATGCCGTGGAACCATTTCAGGACGGCGAGCTTGCGGCTGCCATGGTTGGCGAGCCAGGCGCGGTCGAACTTGATGTACGTCGAATCGCAGAAGCTGCCGAACGACACCAGTCCGTTGGATACCCCCAGATCGTCCGTCGCCACCTTGATGTCCGCGTCCTTGAAGTCCGAGATCATGGCATGGGTGCGCATCACATCGCGAATATGCAGGTTTTCGATCACCTCGATCATGATTTCCCGTCCGGGCCGCCGGTGACTCTGAAATAGCTCGGTGAAGACATTGAAGCCCGGTGCGTTGCCGGCGTGGAAACTGTCCGGGTCAAGGTTGAGGAAAAGCAGCTCGGTGTCCGGGGCGTGCAGAATTTGCAGTTTCTTCATTTCGAGTTCGGTATGAAACAGCAGCAAGGGGTTGTCGTGAAGTTGCTCGAAAACGCCGTCCGGTCCGGTGACTTCGCCGTTCGCGAGATAAAAGCGGGACAACGCCTCGTAACCCAGGGTCGCCCCGGACAGCGTATCCACCACCGGCTGGTATTCCACCCCGAAGCGCCGGTGCAAGATGATGTCCAGCAACTCGTGCGGATGGAGTACGTGGGTTGTGCTCGCTGTACACGCCAGGGTTTGGGCGTTTTCCAGTGCCGTGAATTCTTGTTTCAGGAATGCATTCATCTTGTAAATTCCTTTTGTGGCAGATCTGAGTCGGATGTGCGCAGGCAGCACTTCGGTTCGTGGTATTTTTAATACATGCAAATGATAACCGTTCGCATCTCGATGGTCAAGAGAAACGGTATTTTTATGCGGGGATGTTGAGCGGTTTGGCACAGGAGCGAGGTGGAGGCGTGCAATTGGCGGGGAATGGCCCGGACGGCAATTCCCCCGTAAAAGGATACCTTAAGATTTTCGGCGAATGGGTGTTGCCGCCTGCTTGTAATGCTTTATTCTGGCACGGGCGTAAAGGCCGTGGCAAAACACGCTGAAGGCTGCGAGGAGCAGGAGCAGGGCCAGCCCCGCAAGAAATTCAGCCATGCTTCACCTCGGCTGCGATCCGGTTGCGGGCGGCATCGCGGCGCTTGGTCTGGCTGCGCCACCACAGGTAGAGCCCGGTGCCGCCGAGGAAGACCCAGATGGCACCCAGAATATCGATCCATATCCATTCGTTTTCCTTGCCGAAAAACGCTTTGCCGGTGTGCAGGTCGATTACCAGCTTGCCTAGTGTAAGGCGTTCGGTTGCGGGCATTTCCGCAGGCAGTTGCGCCAGCGTTTGCTGCAAGTCGGCCTCGGCCTGCCATTTCTTCCCGTCGCGGCTGACCAGCAGTCCCTTCTCCTTGACGGCTACGGCCACGCTGCCGTCGGGATTGAGGCTGGCGTTCCAGGCATCGCCCTTGTGAGCCTTGCGCCAGCCGTCCCCCTCCGTTATCCAGATGCCGTTTCTGGTTGCCGCGACAATGCCCATCGGCGCGGCAACGAGATCGCGTACCTGCGCATCGCCCAGTTCGCTGACCATGCTTACGCGCCCATCGACGATGCGGTATAGCCCTGCCTGAGTGCCGACCCACAGACTGCCGTCGGGCATAGCCAGGCTGGCGCGCACTTCAATGTCCTGCTGCTTCGCGCCGGATTTGCCATAGCCCGGCAGCCAATCTGCGGCGCGGGACACGTCGATATCGTTGAGTTTCAGTTCCTTTTTGTGCGCGAGAAATACCGAAGTCAGCCCAACCAGCAGCATGGGGACGACAAGCATCACCGACACCCAGTTGTGCCAGTCGCGCGCTTTGAGATTGAGTTTCATGAGGTTCTCCTGGTTAAAATTACCACTTGCCTTCCAGCGCGAGGAAGAACGTGGGGTGGGTCGTTTCGTTGTCGTTTTCCAGACGGCTCGCATTGCCGATGGAGTCGAGTTCGTGCAGGGCGTCGTTCCGGTCGCTGCCCGTCACGTTCAGCGCCGAGAAGCGCAGGCTTAACTGGCGGTCGAGCTTGTGCAGGGTGTAGAGGTTGAGCTGGCGGCGCGCGCCTTGCGTCTGGCGCAGCGTGGCGCTGCTTTCGCGGTCGAGGGCCGAGACCCACGAGTAGTTGCCGCCGAGGGTCAGACGCAGGCTGGCGATCTCGTAGTCGGCACCGAGATTGGCGCTCTTGCGCGGACCCTCGCCTGCGCCGAGGCCGGATGCCGTGTTCGACAGGCGGGTTTCGGTGTGGGCGGCGTTGCCGCGCAGCGTCAGCGCCGGCAGGCCGAACGCGTCGGTGCGCAGCTTGAAATCGAAGAGGCCGCCGCGCAGCAGGGCGTCGCCGACGTTGTAGGGGCGTTCGACCCAGCGACCCGCTTCGAACTGGATCAGTTTCTGCACCTGGTTGTCGATGCGGCGGCGGAACAGCGACAGGCCGACGGTGCCGACGCGGCCGGGCAGGAAATGCTCGGCGCCGATTTCGAAAGACAGGTTGCGCTCGGCTTCGAGCTGCGGGTTGCCGGCCTTGTCCGGATTGGCCGAGCTGTTGTCGCCGCTCGCGGTTTTTACCACCGGGCTCAAGTCGCGGGCTTTCGGTGGCTTGCCGTTGAGCGCCACGCTGCCGCGCAGGTTCCACGCCGGGTCGGGTTGCCACAGGTAGTGCAGCGACGGGTCGAGCGAGGCATGACGCTGTTCGATGCTGGCGCCCGCGCCATCGGTGACGCGGCTGTTTTGCAACTGCCAGCGCAGGCCGGGGGTCAGCAGGTGCTGTTCGGCAAGCTGCCATTCGTCCTGCGCCCACAGCACCTGGCGCGTCTCGTCGAGCTTTGCGCTGTCGTCTGCGCCGGCAGGCAGCAGGCTGCCGTCGGCGTGGCGCTCGCGCGTTTCGTCGCTGCGCTTCAGGCGCCATTCGGCGCCGCCGCTGGCGAGATGCGTTTCACCGAACAGGCGCTTGGCGCATAGCGTGAGCCCCCCTTCGCGCTCGCTGCGTTCGGTGGCTTCGACGCCGCTCGATGCGAGCGCGCCGGCCGCATCGAATTTTGCCGTGTTCTTCTGCAGGCGTTCGAACTCGCCCTGCAGCGCGAGGCGCGCCGAGAGTTCGCCGCTGCCCGGCTGGATCGATTTCCACTCGGCCGTCAGACGGCTGCTGCTGCGCCGGGATTGCTCCTGCTCGTCGTCGTGGCCGCTGGCGGCGAGCCCCGCGCCGCTTATGGGATCGGCGTAGGCGCTGCGCGCAATGCGTGTCCGGCGCTCGTCCTCGCTGTGGTTGAGGAAGGGGCTGAGCACGAAGCTTTGCCCATCGCCGAGGTTCCAGTTGAAGCGCGGCGAAAGCGAGAAGTTGTTGTCGCGGTCGCTTTGCGCGGCCTGCTCGAAGCGCCATTCGCTGCGCGCGCCGCCGGCGTAGCGCTGGATTTCTGTCTGCTGCCGCCCGGTCGCCGGGCGGCTGTTGAAGGCGCCTGCCAGCAGATAGCCGAAGTCGCCGGCCCGTTCGCCGACCTGCCCCTCGGCGCGCAACAGGCCTTCGCCGTCGCTGCCTCCCAGCGCGACGCGCCCGCTTTTCAGACTCTTCGGCGGCACGTCGCGCAGCACCAAGTTGATCACGCCGCCCGGCCCGGCGACCGGAAACTCGGCGGTGCTGTTGCGCATGATTTCGACGCGCTCGATGAGATCGACCGGCAGGCGCAGCGCCGTGCCCGGATTGCGCTCGCCGCCCGGCAGCGGCTGGCCGTCGACGAGAATCTGCGGCATGTGGCGATCCGGCCCCTTGCCTTTGCCGCGCTTGCTGTCCGGGTCGCCGAACATGCCGGTGCCCGGCAATTTACCCAGCAACTCGCCGATGCTGGCGGCATCGAGCGTCTCCAGCTCCTCGCGATCGAAAACGATCTTCCCGGTCGAGGCGTTGCGGCGCAGCTCGCGGCTGTCCGAGTCGGCGACCACGCTGACTTCGTGCAGCATCGTTTCCTCGGCCAGCGCGCCCGCCGCGCTGGCGGCGAGCAATGCGCCGGCCAGGGCGCAGGCCCGTTTCATGCCGCGCATCTCAGAAGCGGCTCTCGAAAGTCAGGAAGATGGTCGGCTTCGAGCGTTCTATCTTGTTCTCGCCGTCCTTTACCGTGCCATTGGCGTTGTACTTGAGCTTGTCTTCCTGCTTGTCGACGCCGAGGACGTTCTTCGCGATCAGGCGCAGTTCGGCCATCGGGCTGAACACTTTGGTGACATACAGGTCGAGCGTGTTCATCGCCTTGAGGGTCTTCACTTCGCGTTCGCTGTTGTCGTTGTCGGTGTCGCTGGTGAAGGTCGGCTGGTGGTTCACGTTGAATCCGGCCGACCATTTCGACGGGCGGTGCGCCCAGTTCAGGCCGAGGTTGGTGATGCGCGGCGGCATGTCCTTGACGTCCTGCACCGTGCCGGTGTTGGTTTTCGAGACGCGGCCGCGCAGTTCGGCGTGGTTGCCGTTCAGCGTCAGCTCATGCGCGCCCTTGTGCAGCAACGGCACGCGCCAGTCGAGCTCGGCACCCCAGAAATGCGCATCGCCGACGTTGAACGGGCGCTGGACGTAGCGGACGCCTTCGAGGTTGGCGGACTTTTCGATGAAGTCCTTGACGTCGCGGTTATACAAGTTCACGCCGACTACGCCGCGGTCGCCCGAGAAGAACTTCTCCACGCCCAGTTCGATGCCGGTGGCGCGTTCCGGTTTCAGATCGGCATTGCCGCCCTTGTCCGGATTGGACGAGGTGCCGTTGCCCGCGCCGGTGGCCAGGGTGACCAGCGGATTGACATCGTCGAACTTGGGCAGCTTGAGCGTCTGCGCGACGCTGGCGCGAAGGTTCAGGTCGTCCCTCAATGCCCAGCGATAGTGCAGCGAGGGGTTGGGCGAGGTCTGCGTGCCGGAGCGCGTGACGCCGTTGCGGTCGGTAGCGTCACGCGCTACGCGCTCGTAGCGCAGGCCCGGCGTCAGCCAATGGCGGGCGGCGAATTTCCACTCGTCCTGCAGATAGAGGATAGACTTGGTTTCCTCGATGTTATAGATGTCGTTGGCGCCGGGGGCTTTCAGAACCAAAGGATTGGTCGCGTTGCTCGCTTCGGCAACCGTCTTGTTCTTCTCGTAATCGGTCTGGCGCTGCTCGATCCCGGCCTTCAGCAGATGCGCGCCGAGCGGCAGGGCAAGGCCGGCGCCGGCAAAAACCTGGTCTTCCCGGATATTCTCGAGTTCCTTGGTGCGCTTGGTGATCACACTCAAGCCGTTGGCTTCGGTCGAGAACTTGTCCTTGTCGCTGGTGCCTTGCTGAACCGCCGCCTTGGCGTACCAGCTGCCCCACCCGGCCTTGCCTTCGTAGCGTCCGCCGAGGCGGGCGAGCTGGTCGGTCTTGTCTTCGGCGTTGCTGGTCAGCTTGCTCAGCGCGCCGGCGCCGTTGCGCACTTCCGCGCTCTCGCGCTTGTCCTCGGTGCCCGACGAGAAGTAGGGGTCGAGAATCAGGCTGTCCTCGCCGAGACGCCAGGTCAGGCGCGGCGTAAACAGGGTTTCGCTCTTTTTGACAGGCTTCGGCTTGTGTTCGCGCTCGGTCACGGTGCCGGCGGCGTTGAGCTTGTCCTTGTCTTCGACGACGTCCTCGGCGCCGACCGTGTGCGAGGCGGCGAGGACGACGTCGAACTGGTCGAAGCGGCGGCTCCATTGCGCGACAACGTCGCCGACATCGAGACTGCCGTTCTTGCCATAGGCGGCACGCAGGCGGGTGAGGTTGTCGGCGCGATTCTTGAGCACGATGTTGATGGTGCCGCCGATGCCGCTTGCGTCGTATTCGGCGGTCGGGTTACGGATGATCTCGATGCGTTCAATCATGTCGGCCGGCAGGCGGTCGACCTGCATCTGGCGCTCCTGCACGGCGCCCGGAACCGGCTCGCCGTTGATCAGGAACATGGTGTAGCCCTTGTCCAGTCCGCGCATGCGCACGTCCTTGGCGACGCCTGCCGGGCCGGTGAAGCTCATGCCGGGCAGGCGGCGCAGCACATCGCCGACGGTGGCGTCGCCGTAGCGCTCGACCTCTTCCTCGGCGATGACAATTTTTTGCAGGCCGGCATTCTTGCGCTCGGCCTGTGCGTCGCGCTGGCCGGTGACGACGACTTTCCCCAGGGTGGCTTCATTGGGCGCCGTTTCCGCCCATGCGGGCTGGATCAGCGCCGCAATCGCGGCGACGACGGCTGAATGTGATTTGTTGTGTTTTTTTGCCATGTGGCATTCCTCTTAATGTCGAGTCAGTTATTGGCTGGCTGGCTGACATCCGGCAAGGATGCGTGGCTGGCTGCGCCGATCGTGATGGGAAATGTCAGAACTTGTAGCTCATGCCCACCTCGAAGTTTCGTTCGGCGCCAGGGAAAATGCCGTCGGGGTTGCGGCTGGCGATGTATTTCTTGTCCAGCAGATTGCGCACAGTGCCGAAGACGCTTAGCTGCTTGTTCACCGTGTAATGCGTATTCAGATTCACGGTGGTGTAAGACGGGATTTCGCCCCGGCGTCCGTCGGCGCTTTCGGCTTTGGTGTTTTCCGGGTCGACGAACTGACTGGAGACGTGGTAGATGCCCAGGCTGCTCTTGAGCCCGCCGCTCGTATGCTTCAGCGACAGATTCGAGGTCAGCTCGGGCGCGTAGGGCAGGCGATTGCCGTTGCGGTCGATGCCGCCGACGATCTTGGTGCTGCTGAATTTGGCGGTCGGCACCCAGGTGGCGTTGGCGTCCACGCCCCAGCCAGCGCCGAGGTCGTAGCCGATAGCGCCTTCCAGCCCTTGGTTCAGGGTCGCGCCGGCGTTGGTCACGGTGGCGCCGACGCCGCCCGATTCGGACTGCGGGATGATCTGGTTGGAAAAGTCCATGTGGAAGGCGGTGGCTTCGTAGCTCAGGCGTTGCGCCGTTCCGCGCACGCCGATTTCGAAGTTGGTCGAGCGCTCGGCGTCCAGTTGCTGATCGACGCCTGAGCCGCTGATGGCGGTGGCGACCATCGCGGGCGAGAAGCCCTTGAACGCGCCGGCAAACAGTTGCGCCTGCGGTGCGAGCTGCCAGGTCGCGCCGATGCCGGGCATCACTTCGGTGTTGCTAGACTCGCCGGAAAGGCCGGTCAATTCATCCTTGCGGCTTTGGTCGTAGGTCTCGATGCGCAGGCCAGGGGTGATTGCGACGCGCTCGTTGAGGATGAAACGGTTCTGGCCGTAGAAGGCGATCCCTTGCGCTTCCTGGGTGTCGTCGCTGGTCAGGTCGCCGGAACGTGCGTTGGGGTCGGTCTTGGAGCGGACCTTGAGGTTGTTCAGCTTGTCGCTGTGCAGGCGGATGCCGATTTCGGCTTCATTTTCCATACCAAAACCGTCATATGCGATATGCAGACGGCTGTCCAGGCCCAACATTTCGAAGGTGCGATTGTTGCCATTCATGCAATAGGCGCTGCCGTCGCAGGGGACGAAGGTCGTGCCGTCGGCGCTGCGAGCTTGCACTTCCCTGCGCCAATAATCGCGGGTCAACTGGCTCCAATACAGCAAGGTATTGAGCTTCATGGAGTCGCTGATCTCAAACTCATGGTTGATGTCGAACGAATTACGGTCGGTCAGGAAATAGTCGTTCGGCGCCGGATTCTTGGTCGGGTCGTCGCGGAATTCGTTGGGGCGCAGGCCGACGTAGGAGGTGTTGACCTCGTTGTCGTAGTGGCTGAACTTGACGCCGACCCACTGCTTATCGCCGATGGCCATGCCGCCCTTGGCGACAAGGTCGGTCATGTCGAACCCGTTGTGGCGGAAGCCGTTGCCTTCGGCTTTGACCAGGCTGATGCCGCCGAGGGCTTCGCCCGACGCCGCCGTGCCACCGGCGTCAAGGCCGAGCAGGCGATAGCCGTGCGATCCGACCTTGGCGGTCACCTTCGCGCCCTGTTCTGGGTCTTTGGTCTGGTAGTTGATGACGCCGCCGATGGTGGTGGGGCCATAACGCAGACCGGCTGCGCCCTTCAGCACTTCGATGCTTTGCATGCGCTCGATGTGCGGGCTGTAGTAGGACTCGTTGGCCAGGAAAAGACCTGGCGCGATTGGCACACCGTCTTCGAGCACCAAAAGCTTTTGACTGCGGTTGGGATTCAAGCCCCGCATTCCGATGTTGGGGATGAAGCCGTAGCCCTCTTCCTCGCGGATCACGATTCCGGGGACCGATTTGAGCGCATCCTGGGTCGACACCGGCTGCATAAGCGCCAACGTTTCCTTGTCGATGATCGCGACCGCCCCCGGTTGCTTGGCGACGGACTGCTCGCCTTCGCCTATAACGTCGATACGGGGCAACTCGATCTCGGTGGCGATTGCCTGAGTCGAAACATTCAGCGCTACCGCCAAAGCCAGGGCCAGTTTTGTTCTTGTCATGCTTTTGGCGGTGTCATGTTGCGTCAACCTGCGGGTGATGCTGCTCATTAAATGCTCCTTGCGTCAAAAATGTGGCTGGCGCGACGCAAGGATGCGGCTGGCTGGTTGAGAATGGACAAACTGTGTCCAGTGAATGAAAACGTTATTGGGTATGCGGGTCCGTGACGAAACCAATCTTGGTGACGCCTTCTCGTACGGTGGCGGACATGACTTCGGCGATAGCCTGGTATTGCGTGGTCTTGTCAGCGTGCAGATGCAGTTCGGGTTGTGGCTTTTGTTGTGCGGCTCGCGCCAGTCGGGCATTAAGCTCAGGGCGCGGCAGGGCGCTGCCGTTCCAGAACAAAGCGCCGGCCGCATCAATCGCCAGTTCTATTTTGTCGGGCTTGGCCTGATTGGGCTGACTGCTGGCCTGCGGCAGATCTATCTTGACCGCATGCGTGAGCAGCGGCGCCGTGACCATGAAAATGATCAGGAGCACCAGCATCACGTCGATCAGCGGCACCATGTTGATTTCGGCGAGCGGCTCGTTGTCGTCCGCGGCATCCAGGCTGGCAAAGGCCATGTTCAGCTCTCCTTAACGCAGCGCCAGGCCGGGATGGGCTGCGGGCGGGGTATCGGAACCGGCAAAGCCTTGGGCACGGGCCATGGCGATAACTTTTTCGCTGGTGGCGCGGGCATCGGTGAGCATCGGCGAGGTCTTGATGCCGGTGGACAGGAAAGCGAGCACGTCGTAGCCGAAGGAATTAAGGCGTGACAGCGTGTTGCGGTTGGCGCGGGCGAAGGTGTTGTAGGCGATGGCGGCGGGGATCGCGACGGCCAGGCCGATGCCGGTCATGATCAGCGCTTCGCCCACCGGGCCGGCGACCTTGTCGAGCGTGCCCTGGCCGGAGAGGCCGATGGCGATCAAGGCATGGTAGATCCCCCAGACGGTGCCGAACAGGCCGACGAAAGGCGCGGCGGAGGCCACCGTGGCGAGGAAGGTCTGGCCGAATTCGAGGTGGCTGCGGTCTTCGTCGATGGCGCGCTTGAGGGCGCGGGTCAGCAGATCGTCCGGCGCGCCGGAGTGGATCAGGCTGGCCGTCCTGTTCTCGCCATCGAACTTTTGTCGGTGGTGTTGCTCGATGGCCGTGAAGCCATGATGCAGCAGGTGCGAGAAGGGTTCGGTGGTGCCGCTTTCGCGGATGCGCGTCGCTACCGCTTCAAGGTCGGGCGCATCCCAGAAAGCGGCGAGGAATGACTCGCTCTTCCTGCGCATGCGGAAGACCTGCACGCCCTTGGTGACGATCAAATACCAGGTGCCGGCCGAGGCCAGCAGCATCAGCCCGAGAACAAAGCGGGCGACGCCGTCGGCGTTGCTCAGAAAGTGGGCAAAGCCCATGGGGTTTTCCATACTCAGCCTCTCAAATTAAAAACGACGGGAACAAGCACCCAGGCGCCGATGGCTTCGTCGCCACGCCGCGCCGAAATGAATTTCCAGAGCCAGACCGCTTCCTGCGCTGCCTGATCAAGTCGCGACGAACCGCTGCCGGTCTTGATCTCGATCTGGCTGGGGCGGCCGGTGGGCTCGACGAAAACGCGCAGCAACACCTTGCCTTCTTCACCCATGCGCCGGGACAGGGCCGGGTAAGCAGGGGCCGGATTTTGCAGGTAGCCGGCGTCGAAGCGCGGCTGGGAAACCGCAGAGGTGCTGGGTGCAGGGGCAGGCGCCGGCGCCGGACTGGACGTTTCCTTGAAGACGGGAATTTCGGCAGGGGCTGCCGGTGTATCGGACGGGGCGGCCAGGAGTTGCGGTTGAACCGGCGCCACCGGTTTCGGACGCGGCGTCGGCGTGCGCTCGACAGGCTTGGGACGTGGCGGCGTGATCTCGGGGGCGGGCGGCGCCGCCGGGGTAATTACTTGCACCATCAAGGTTGCGAGCGGCGCCGGCAGCGGCACGACGTCGAGCGTTGCCAGCAAGGCGATCACAGCAACATGGGCGGCAATAATGCCGGCCACGCCTGGCGCCGAGATGCGGCGTGCCGTGCGGTAGGTGTTGATGTTATAGGTTGTCATGTTTGGAACGGCCGGATCACCAGAGATAGAACAGGAAGACCCAGGGCAGCACGATGCCTGCAATGGCCGTGGCGAGGCAGGCCACCGCCGTCAGCCTGGCCGCGCGGGACGCACCGGGCAGGGCGAACAGCATGCGCCCGCCGAGCCACAGGCTCCACAGCGCAGCCAGGGCGAGCAGCGCGCCGCGCACTTCGGGCAACCAAGGCATGATCAGCCCTTCCGCCTTGAGCAGGGTGACGGTAAGGGAAGACAGCCCGAGGAACACGCCCAGCCCACCCATAGGGATGAGCGCATAGGCGAGCCAGTGCCCGTTCTGCTTCGTATTGCCCGGCAGCAGCGCGCCCGCCAGCCGCAGCCAGAGGGTGATCCAGCCGCCCAGGATCAGCGCGGTGGCGCCGATGTAGGCAAGCACGACGATGCCGTCGAGCCAGGTGAATACGTCGTTGGCTTCCGGGTAATGGGTCATCAGCCACCAGGGCGCGTTGTCCTGGAGCAGGGCGAAGGAATCGCGCTCGATCAGCCATTCGGCGACGCGGGTCTTGATCATGACGAACCACGGCGAGGACGACCACTGGAACGCGCCTACTGCCGTGCCGATGATGCCGAACACCAGCAGCCGTGCTTCCCATACGCCGGCCTCGGCGGGTTTCAGGCTGGCGACTTCCGACCCGGGCAGGCGCGGGGCGAGGGCGACGGCGTCGCGATGACCGCTGCAGCGCCCGCACATGTGGCACTGCGAGCCGCTTTTCATGCGCCGCATGTCAATCAGTGGGGCGCAGTCGATCGGTGCCGGATGGGTCGTCGCGGCGGCATCCCATTTTTCGCGGTCTACCCTGAAATGCACCGGGGCAAGCCGGGAGAGCAGGGCGAACACGCCGGAGACCGGGCAAAGATGGCGGCACCAGACGCGCTTGCCCTTGCCGTAGATGAAGCCTACAGCGACGGCGACGACAGTGGAGCCGCCCAGCACCAGCAGGACGGCTTTGGGGTACTCATAGACGCTCACCAGTTGGCCGTACACCGTGGTGATGACGAAGGCGGCGAACGGCCAGCCGCCCCACTTCAGCCAGCGCGGCACCGGACGGCCCAGGCCGTGGCGGCTGGCGAGCTCGGTGAGCGTGCCTTCGGGGCAGAACACGCCGCACCACACCCGTCCCAGCGTGAGCGTTGAGATGATCACGAACGGCCACCAGATGCCCCAGAACATGAACTGGGCGAGCAGGGTGAGGTTGTTCAGCACGCTGGAGCCGGTTCCCGGCAGAGGAAGAAAGGCCGGCACCGCCACCAGCGCCAGGTAGAAAACCACCACCGCCCACTGAATGCCGATGATGAGGCGGCGGTAGCGCCGCATGGCTTCTCCCAGGCGCTGCAGGCGTGTAGGGGGGAGCTGCGGCATGGGGTGGAAGAATTGCGGTTGTTCCATTTTCATGTTTTTTAATGCGGGTTTTAACCGCCGATTAACGCGGATTATTAAAGCTGATGGATATCCAGAATCTGCGCTTATCTGCGTTCATCGGCGGTTAATTTAAGAATTCGTGGCCAGCCCAGCACCAGCGCCCAGTAGGATGCATAAACCAGCACCAGTGTCAGGGCGGGATGGGCGCGGTAGCCGGTGAGCGTGGCGACCAGGTTGCCGACGGTGGCGTTGTCGTCGAGCAGAAAGGAGGAATCCCACACCGGATCGGCCAATGCCGGAATCCAGTCGTAGCCGATCATTTTTTCCACCCCGCCAACCAGCAGCCCTGCGGCGAGCAGCAGGAGCAGGGTTTCGCTGATGCGGAAGAAGCTCTTCCACGACAGATTGCGCCCGCCCCTGACCAGCAGCCAGAAGGTGAGGAGCGCGAGCGCAAAGCCCAGCGCGGCGGCACCGAGGAACTGGGCGAACGCCATGCCTTGCTGACCCATCCCGTTGCCGTAGAGAAAGATCACGGTTTCTGCGCTTTCGCGCCCGACCGCGAGCATGGCGATGACCGCTACCCCCATCCAGTTGGCCTCGCCCGTAGCGCGTTCCAGGCCGGTTTCCAGCTCCCTTTTCAGGGTGCGGCCGTGCTTGCGCATCCAGAACACCATCTGCGTGATCAGCCCGGCAGCGACGAGCATCATGCCGAGCTGGAAATAATCCAGCGCGTCGCCGTCCAGGCTGCTGTATATCCCCATCATGGCAAGCGCGAGCAGCCCCGCCAGCCCCAGCCCTGCTGCCACGCCGCCCCACAAATAACGCATGCCGCGCGCGCCTTCGGGATGGGCTTTGAGCCAGGCGTAGAGGATGCCCACCACGAGGATGCCTTCGACGCTTTCGCGCCAGACGATGAATAGCGTATTGCCCACGGTGCTTCCTTCCTGTTGGCCTACTTGACGACGATCTGGCCCTTGGCGGTATTCGGGTGGAACTCGCCGAAGAACTTGTATGTGCCGGGTTTCATCGGCGCGAACACCAATGTCCGGGTGACGCCGGGCGCGAGCACGGTTTCCTTACGGAGTTCGAGGCTCTCGAACTCTTCCGGTCCGGGGCCTTCGTTCTTGATGGCGATCCTGAATTTCTTTCCGGCCGGGGCTTCAATGGTTTCAGGATAAAAGCGCCCGCCCTTCGCCGTCAGTTGAAAAGTGGGCAGGTCATCAGCTGCGGCATTCATGGGAAACAGCAGGCCGGTCGCCAATAAGGAAATCCATGCTTTGCAGAGGAATAGGCTGAGCAGGTTTTTCATGTATTTTTTCCTGGGTGGTTTTTTGGCAATATAATACGAATGCGAACAATTATCAACGCTGTTCGCGAAATAATTGGGTAATTGAGAATATGCAAAATTGAGAAACAGCGGGGTTGGGACACCGTGTCCCGACTGAGAATCTGGCATGGTCGGGGTTGGCACCCAGTTTCCGGATTTATTGGAAATTGGGCGCCAGTTTCGAACTACTCGAGCTGACGATGATGGATTTCGTCCAACTTCTTCCGCTCTACGGGCGAACGGCGGCAGAACCTTCTCAGAAGCTTGCTTTGGCGCGCAAACCCACGACCTTCGAGGTCGTCGCGGTCTTGTCGCCGCCGGGATGGCGTATCAGCTGGAAGTCCGGGGTTAGCTCCAGGTTACTGTTGAGGCGGACCCTGTAGTAGATTTCGGCCAGCTGTTCGGTGCCCGTTGCCGTGTAGCCGAAATCCGGATTGCCGTCGAGGTCGACATCCAGCGCCGCAGAGTTGCTGCGGAAATCCCCGGTCGTGCGCAGCCAGCCCAGTGCCATGCCGATGCTGTCCGCGCCGCGGTCCCAGTAGTTGCCGCCAAATTCCGCGCCCAGCGTCAGGGCTTGGTCGAAGCGCACATTGCCGCTGAGGCTCTTGCCGTAGCGGCCGAACACCGTTGTCGCGTCGCCGATGCGCTGGTCGATGCTGGCCCCCCATCCCGAATGCCGTTCGATGGCGGTGTCGAATTCATTCTGATAGGCCGTCGATTGGCCGTTGCGCCAGGCATAGAGGCGGTAAGTACCGTCCAGGCCGCCGGCGAACTTGCGCCCGAACTCCAGTTGGCCGATGACGAAGGGGGCGCTGAAGCTGCGTTCGTAAGCCGCGCCGCTGCCTGCGCCGAACACGCCCAGCGATGCCCGCCAATATTCCGGCTTGCCGGATTCGTTGTGATAGGCGATGCGCACCCCCGGCGTGAAGCCGTACGCATCCACGCCCACGTCGCCGCCCGAATCCAGCAGCGGGTTGTGGACAAAGACGTTGTTGAGGAACTTGGCCGACTCGTCGTCCGCCGCCACATTCTGGTCGAAGAACACGAACGGGTCGATCTTGCCGAAGTTGATCTCCAGGTGCTCGCGTGAATTCGGCTTGTGGCCGCCTAGCGGCAGCGGCACATCCAGTTGGTACCAGGCCTGGGCGAGCAGCGCAGTGGAGTCGTCCGGGTTGGTGAGCTGGAAGGCGGTCGAGTTGGGCGTGCCGGTCAGCGTGTTGTTGAGGGCGAGTCCGTTGCCTTGGCCGAGCCGGAACTGGGCGAAGATGTGCCCTTCGGCATTGCCGATCTCGCCGCCCGGCAGCGTGACCGAGACATCGCCGCGGTAGTTGAGCGCACTGCCCGGATTGCCCGCCGCAATCGCCGCCTTGTTGGCGCTTTGCGCTACCATGACGAGGCTTGCTCCCGCCGTGATGCCTTCCAGGGATTCGATCATGCGTGCCTGCTTTTGCATGGACAGTGCACGGATCTCGATGTCCTTCAGGCGCGTGATGACTTCCGGGTCTTTTTCGCTGAGGCGGTCGCTGTCCAGCGCGGATTCCATTCGGGCATTATTTTCTTCCAGGGCCTTGATTCGCTGCGCCAGCTCTGCCTCCGGTTTGGCCGGCGAGGTTTGCGCCTTCTTCTCCAGTTCGGCGTTGCGGGTTTCCAGCCTTTCCAGACGTTCGCTCAAGCGGTGCAGCTCCTTCATCAGCTCGGCCTGGGACGGGCCGGCGGCGTAGGCGGGGAGCGCGCCGGCCAGCATGACGCCGGCCAGGGCCGCGGCGAGATGTTTGTATTTGAACGGCGGCATCTTAATAGCCTCCCTTTTTGCCGATCCCGACAAATGTGAATTCATATTCCACTTCGAATGGCTTGAACCATGGCCTTACGCCGGTCAGGCGGTCGGTGTGGCGGCCGAAATGGCTATGCGGATCGGCGCCCGGCGGGGAAATCTTGTATTTAACCGTGTACTTGCCGGGCCCCTTGAGCTTGATGTTGTCGCCGTAGTGCGGCCCGTCGTTGGCCACCATCGGCATGAAGTCGCCGCTGATTTTCTCGTTGGTGCCCTGCTTGGTGACTTCGTATTTGATCATCAGGTAGGGCATCCATGCGCCTTCTTCGAAGCCGTTTGGGTTGCTGGCCAGCGCGTGAATGTCGGCTTCCATGTGAACGTCGGATTCTTCTGCCTTGCGCATCATGCCGTCCGGCTCCATGGTGACCGGCTGCAGGTAGACGGCGGCGATCTCCATGCCGTTGCGCTGCTGCGGCGTGCCGATCGGGTATTCCACGGCAGAAGCGGCAGCAGAGGCCAGGAGCAGGCTGGAAAGAAGAAGCGATGTTATGGATTTTCTGGAGCGGGGCATTTGCTGTTTCCTTTCATTGTCGGTATCGAAATGTATTGCGCTGAAATATTTTACGTTTTGTCTCTTGCAAATGAGAACTGTTCGCAATATTATACATCCCATGAACGGCTGTCAATACAAATGATATTCGCTCTCATTTGAATTACTTGAGCGGCGGCAGCCGTAAACTACACGAAGGAAACCAGAGTATGTATGTGTGTTTATGCCATGGCGTGACCGATGGGCAGATACGGCAAGCGGCAAATGCGGGCGCATGCAGGATGAGGGATCTGTGCGAGAACCTGGGCGTCGCATCGCAGTGCGGCAAGTGCGCGAAGTGCGCCCACCAGGTCCTGAAGGAAAGCCTCGCCGCGTGCAAGAAGCTAGAAGTCGTCACGCGTTAATCCGGGCTATCCGCGGCACCCTGAAAAATTGCTTCAGGCAACTCCTTGATCTAGTATGAATCAGCAGGGCCGGATGCAAAATATCAACCAACCAGGCAAGGAGCGCACCATGAAAGGCAAGAAGGAGGTTGTGCAGTCGTTGAACAAACTGCTGGCGGGAGAGCTGACCGCGCACGATCAATATTTCATCCATTCCGAAATGTACCGGAATTGGGGCCTCGGCCGCCTGCACGACCGGGTGCGCCACGAGATGGACGACGAGCGGGAGCATGCCCGGCAGCTGATCGCTCGCATTCTTTTCCTGGAAGGCACGCCGGATCTGGCGGGCAGGGCACCGCTTTCGGTCGGCGCCAAGGTTTCCCAGATGCTGGAAAACGATCTGGCCCTGGAAATGGGGGTGGTGAAGGAATTGAAGGCGGTGATCGCGCAATGCGAAAAACTTCAGGATTACGTTACGCGGGAGATGCTGGAGCAGATGCTCGACGATACCGAAGAGGATCATGCTCACTGGCTGGAGCAGCAGCTGGGCCTGATCGGGATGGTCGGCCTGGAAAACTATATCCAGTCGCAGATGGGCGACGGTTCGCCAGGGTGATCTTATCCGGACTTATCCAGTAAGGCATTCGGCAAAATATTTTCAGCCATTCGAAAGGAAGAAAATGAAAGGCGACAAGAAGGTTCTGGTTTACCTGAACAAGGTGCTGACCTATGAGCTGACCGCGATCAACCAGTATTTCCTCCATGCCCGAATGTACAAGAATTGGGGCCTGAAAAAGCTGGGCGATCATGAATACCATGAATCCATCGAGGAGATGAAACACGCCGACCGGCTGATCGAGCGCATCCTGTTCCTGGAAGGATTGCCCAACCTGCAGGATTTGCTCAAGCTCCTGATCGGCGAGAACGTGCCGGAAATGCTCGACTGCGATCTTCGCCTGGAAATGGCCGACCACGCGTTGCTCAAGGAGGCGGTGGCGTATTGCGAATCATGCAAGGATTACGTCAGCCGCGACCTGTTCGACGACTTGATGAAAGGAACCGAGGAACACATCGACTATCTGGAAACCCAGATCGAGCTGGTCGACAAGGTCGGCCTGCAGAATTACCTGCAATCGCAGATGGAACCGGGCGAGGACTGACCCCTATCGCTTTTCCTACCCAAGCCGCTCTTATGGCGGTTTGGCGTTTCGTATCGTTTTGGCCTTATCTCCCCTCTCCGCTGCGGCGACATCCATTACAATGACGGCTTGGCTTGTTACGGGTCCGTTTCCTCATGTTCATCAGATTTTTCGCATTGCTTGCCGTCGGGGCGTTGTCGCTCGCCGGCTGCGCCACATCACCGGTGGCCACGAACGCTCCCCTTCCGGGCTCTCAGCCCGCGCCCCGTCTGACGTCGCCGAAAATCGCGCTGGTGCTGGGCGGCGGCGCGGTGCGCGGGTTTGCCCACATCGGTGTGATCAAGACGCTGGAGGCGCACGGCATCGTGCCGGACATGGTTGTGGGTACCAGCGCCGGCAGCGTGGTCGGGGCGCTCTATGCCGGGGGCCATGGAGGTTTCGAGCTGCAGAAAATCGCTTTTCAGCTGGAACAGGAGAGCGTGGGGGATTGGGTGTTGCCGGACCGGGGCTTCGTCAAGGGGGAGATGCTGCAGAATTTCATCAACAAGTCCTTGCAGAACCGCCCCATCGAGCGCTTGAGCAAACCCTTTGCTGCCGTTGCCACCGAGCTGCAAACCGGCGAGATGGCGGTGTTCCGTCGCGGCAACACCGGTATGGCGGTGCGCGCGTCGAGCAGCATTCCCGGCGTGTTTCAGCCGGTCAATATCGGCGGCAGGGAATATGTGGACGGCGGGCTGGTGAGTCCGGTGCCGGTCAGGGCTGCGCGCGGCATGGGGGCGGATGTCGTGATCGCGGTGGATATCTCGGGCAAGCCGAAGAACGCCAAGCTGAACGACACCATCGACATCTTCTTGCAGGCTTTCAGCATTATGGGACAGACCATCGGGCGCTATGAACTGGCCGAGGCGGACGTAGTGATCCGGCCGCAAACCGGCACGATCGGCCCGACCGAGTTCGAACAGAAGCATCTGGCCATCATGGAAGGTGAGAGGGCGGCGTTAGCCGCGCTGCCGCTTATTCGTTCGAAACTGCAAAAGGCAAACGGGAAGTGACCATGCGGCGGGCGCCGTTGAAGCGCTTGACCCAGTAGTTTTCGTTCATGTTGACGACTTCGACGCCGCGCCCGGTTACCGAAGCATGAACGAACTTGTTTTCGCCGAGGTAGATGCCGACGTGGGAATAGGTGTGGCGCATGGTGTTGTAAAACACCAGGTCGCCGGGCTGGAGCTCTGAAATGGCGATTTTTTTTCCGAACATGCTGATGGCGCGAGCGTTGTGGGGTAGAACCAGCCCGGCGGCCTGCTGGTAGACGTGGCTGACGAAGCCGCTGCAATCCAGGCCGGTTTCGGGCGATTTCCCGCCGTACTTGTATTTAACTCCCACCAGGCTCAGCGCGTACATCAGCATATCCGACGCCGTGTCGATCGAGCTCGACATCAGGCTTTGCTGGGGTGCTTCTGGCTCGATTGCCTCGCCCGCCCAAGCCTGGTTTGAAAGCAAGAGTAATCCGCCGAGCAGGTAAGATTCGTAGAAACGCATCATTAATATTTATGAAGGGATAGGGTTATTTTAATGCCTACATTCCATACGTCAAGAAAACCTCCCGAAAACGACTAGAATTTAAACGAAGGAGGCAATATGCCATTTCGTGACCGCAACGAAGCCGCTCGCCGCTTGGCGGAGCGGTTGGCGGACTATAAGGGGAAGAATCCGCTGGTGCTGGCGATTCCGCGCGGGGCTGTGCCGATGGCCCGGATCGTTGCCGATGCCTTGGGTGGCGAGGTGGATGTCGTGCTGGTGAGAAAGCTGCGCGCGCCTTTCAACCCGGAATTCGCCGTCGGCTCCATCGATGAAAGCGGCTGGACCTATATTGCGGAGTATGCGGCGCAGGCGGGCGCTACGCCGGAATACCTCGCAGCCGAGAAACAGACGCAGCTGGAGACCATGCGTAGCCGCCGCGCTCAATATACACCGATCAGGCAGCCGATCGATCCGGCGGGGCGCATCGTGGTCGTGCTCGACGATGGCCTGGCTACCGGTGCGACCATGATTTCGGCGCTGCATGCCTTGCGCGCGAAGAGGCCGGCGAAGTTGATTTGCGCCGTGCCGGTTGCGCCGCCGGACACGCTGGAAAAGGTGGCGCCCTACGCTGACGAAGTGGTCTGCCTGGAAGCGCCGGAGTGGTTCCAGGCGGTTGGGCAGTTCTACATGGATTTTCCGCAGGTGGAGGACGAGGAGGTTATCGCGATTCTGCGCCGGAATGCGGCATGAACTTGCCGAACCAGTCGGCGGCATGCTTTGCCACCTGTTCCAGCGTGCCGGGTTCCTCGAACAGGTGGGTGGCGCCGGGGATGACAATCAATTCCTTCTCGCAGCGCAAGGCGCGGTGGGCTTCCCGGTTGAGGCCGATCACCACGTCGTCGAAACCGCCCACGATCAGCAGGGTTGGGGCGGCAACCCGGTTTAGGGCATCCTCTCCGGCAAGGTCGGGGCGGCCGCCGCGGGAAACCACGGCGGCAATTTTCCTGCCTTCTTCCGCAGCAGCCTGTAATGCCGCCGCCGCGCCGGTGCTGGCGCCGAAATAGCCGATGGCGAGGGGCAGCGTATCCGGTTCGTTTTGCAGCCAGTGGGTTGCGGCCAGCAGCCGTCGGGTCAGAAGCGGGATGTCGAAGCGGGTGGCGTAATCGGCATCTTCATCCTCCGTCAGCAGGTCGATCAGCAGCGTGCCCTGGCCCGCTTCACGCAGCACGCGCGCAACGGTGTTGTTCCTCGGGCTGAGGCGGCTGCTGCCGCTGCCGTGCGCAAACAGAACGATGCCGGTCGCTTTGTCGGGCAACTCCAGCATGCCTTCCAGGCTGATCGTGCCGGATGGCCCGGCAGGGATATGCACGAGTCGGGAAATCATGGTTCTGCAGGATGAAAGGCGCTCATCGCCACCGGGATGCGGCGCGAGCCGAAGGCTTGGACAAATTTCTCGAAGCGCCCGGCAATCGCCGTGCCGCAATCCGGGCAATGGCCGTCGTCGGTCAGGCGGTAGGCATTGATCTGGTACCAGTCGCGCACGATCAGGGGTTTCCCGCACGATGGGCAATAGGTGGTGTCGCCTGCCGGGTCGTGCACGTTGCCGGTGTAGACGTAGTGCAGACCTGCTTGCATCGCTATGCGGCGGGCGCGGGAGAGCGTCTTCGAAGATGTGGCCGGCACATCCATCATCTTGTAGTCGGGATGGAAGGCCGAAAAATGCAGTGGCACGTCTGCGCCCAGCTCTTCGAACACCCAGCGGCTCAGGGCGGTAAGTTCCTCGTCCGAGTCGTTGCGGCCGGGAATGAGCAGGGTGGTGATCTCAAGCCACACGTCGGTTTCTCGCCGTAGGTAAATCAGGGTGTCGAGCACCGGTTGGAGATGGCCGGCGCAGAGCTTGATGTAGAAATCGTCGGTGAAGCCTTTCAGGTCGACGTTGGCGGCATCCATCTTGGCATAAAACTCGCGGCGCGCCTGCTCATGGATGTAGCCGGCGGTGACCGCCACGGTCTTGATGCCGCGCGCATGGCAGGCGTCGGCGGTATCCATGGCATATTCAGCGAAAATCACCGGGTCATTGTAGGTGAAAGCCACGCTCTTGCAGCCGTGTTTTTCCGCTGCGGCGGCAATCGCTTCGGGCGAGGCCTGGTCCATCAGGCGGTCCATGTCCTTGGCCTTGCTGATGTCCCAGTTCTGGCAGAATTTGCAGGCCAGATTGCAGCCGGCGGTGCCGAAGGAGAATACGCTGGTGCCGGGGTAAAAATGGTTGAGGGGCTTTTTCTCGATCGGATCGATGCAGAAGCCGGAGGAACGGCCGTAGGTGGTCAGTACCATCTCGCCGTTTTCTACCATGCGCACGAAGCACAGACCGCGCTGGCCCTCGTGCAGCTTGCAGTCGCGCGGACACAGGTCGCACTGGATGCGCCCATCGTCGAGCTTGTGCCACCAGCGGGCGGGAGTGTTTGAGCTCATTTCAGTTCCGATTCCTTCCATTTTCTCACCGTGTAGCGCGCCAGCTTC
This sequence comes from uncultured Sulfuricella sp., assembly GCA_964559825.1. GTDB lineage: Bacteria > Pseudomonadota > Gammaproteobacteria > Burkholderiales > Sulfuricellaceae > Sulfuricella. The sequence continues at coordinate 43,512 of CAZLJK010000013.1, forward strand.
ACATCCGGCGCCCAGAAATCCGCTGGCACGCCTGCCTTGCACTTGAGGTGGGCCATGAAGATGCCGCATTCCGGCAATTGCTCCCATACCTGCGGCAGGAAAGTGCTGCGGTAGCCGCCACACTCGAATACCACGCCGTCGACGCCGGGACGCAACTGGGAGAGCGCCTCGCGTTCATTGCAGAAAGTCATCGACTGCATCGGGGAAAGTAGGGAAACCTCGACTTCAGTATAGTCGAGCTCGGCCAGGCTCAGCGGCGTAAAACGGGTGTCGCGGAAGGCTGCCGCATAGGCATTGGCCTTGACGTCCTGCAGTAGCGGACGGTGCGCTTCCAGGCTGCCGATGCAACCGCGCAGCTCACCTTGCTGGGTCAGGGTGACGAAACAAGCGCCGGGTTCCCTGAGCCAAGCGGCATCCTCGTTCGCCTGCATTTCACGACCTAATGCCCGGGTGATGATGGCCCGGGCGATAGGAATCAGGATTCGGCCTTTTTCAATGGACACCGGCATTCTCCTCGGTGAAGGCAAAGGCCCCATAGCCGACCACCCTGCTTTTGTCTCCGGCGGTATCGCCGGAATTGCGCAGATTGAGCAGGCGCGGCTTGAGATGGTGGTGTTGCGCGGCCAGCAGCAGCCCGTTCACCGGCGTGCCGCCGCAGGCCTGTTCATGGTTTAGCGGCCAGCGCAGATCGAGGATGGCTCGTGCGGTGGAGCTGTCGATTTGCTGCGCCTCGCGGTAGGTCAGGAAATGGGACAGGTCGGAGCTGATCACGATCAGCGTTTCCGGCCCGTCCCACAGGCGTTCCAGCACCTCGGCCACCTCCTGCGGCGTGGCGTCGCCTACCGCCAGCGGAACCAGCTTGAAGTCGTCGAGCACGGCTTGCAGGAAGGGGAGCTGTACTTCCAGAGAATGCTCCAGTGCGTGGGCCGCATCGTATTCCACCACCTGCGGCAGACCGGAGATCTTCGCCATGGCGTCGAGGTCGAGGGGCACGATGCCGAGTGGCGTGGCGAAGCCTCTCGTGCTTGGCAAGGCAAGCCCGCGCACCGGCACGCGGTGCACCGGGCCGAGCAGGACGACTCGGCGGTAAATCTCTCTGCCCTGTTCCAGCAGGGCATAGGCTCTGGCGGCAACCGGCCCGGAATAAATGTAGCCGGCATGGGGTACAATAACTGCCTTGGGGAGCGTCGCCAGTTTTTCGGCATGTTGTTCCGCTTCTTCCAGCATGGCCGCAACCTCGCTAGCCAAGGTGCGCGAATCGCCGGTGTAGAAGGTGCCGGCAACGGCGGTGGGACGAATCTGTTTCATGATGTCTCCTGGCCGATTAACGGTCGAATGTTCACCTTACTTTCAATTTTCAAGATAGCCAATTCCAAAAAGTAATGCCAAATTATTATGCTTTGATCCCTGCCGCCGGTTTCGGTTCGCGCATGGGGGGGGAAACCCCCAAACAGTATCTTTCCATTCTTGGTCGGCCGCTGATTCATTACACGGTAGCGGCCTTGTGCCGTCATGCCATGATCAGTCGCGTCTATGTGGTGCTCGCGCCGGAAGACCCGCTGTGGAAGTCCTACGATTGGAGTGCTTTCGCCGACAAGCTGAAGCCGTTGTACTGCGGCGGGGCGGAGCGCTTCGAATCGGTGCGCAACGGCCTGGATGCCATCCGCGATGAAGTCGGCTTCGAGGACTGGGTGCTGGTGCATGACGCAGCCCGGCCCGGCTTGAGCGGCGAACTGCTCGATCGCCTGATCGGCGAGGTCGGCGACGACCCCTTCGGCGGCCTGCTGGCGGTGCCGGTGGCGGATACCCTGAAGCGCGCCGACGCCGATAACCGCGTTTTGCGCACCGAGTCCCGCGACAAGCTGTGGCAGGCGCAGACGCCGCAGATGTTTCGCTATAGCCTGTTGCAGCGCGCGCTGTCGCTGCTGGATGGCGCGGCGGTGACCGATGAGGCACAGGCAGTCGAGCGCATGGGCTTTCAGGCGAAGCTGGTGGCGGGCGACATGACCAATTTCAAGGTAACTTATCCGCAGGATATCAAGCTGGCGGAACTGATACTCGGAGGCAAGGCATGAGAGTCGGCCAGGGGTTCGATGTTCACCAACTGGTGGCAGGGCGCAAGCTGATTCTCGGCGGGGTGGATATTCCCTATGAACGCGGCCTGCTTGGACACTCCGACGCCGACGTGCTGCTCCACGCAATTTGCGACGCATTGCTGGGTGCGGCGGCGCTGGGCGACATCGGTCGCCATTTTCCCGACTCCGACGCGCGCTACAAGGGCATCGACAGCCGCCGCCTGCTGCGCGAAGTCATGCAGTTGCTCAAGGACAAGGGTTACGGGGTGGTCAATCTGGATGCCACCATCATTGCCGAGGCTCCGAAGATGGCGCCGCATATCGAACAAATGGTGGTGAACATCGCTGCCGACCTTGGCGTGGAAGCGTGCTGTGTCAACGTCAAGGCGACCACTACCGAGAAACTGGGCTACACCGGGCGCGGCGAGGGGATTGCCGCGCAGGCGGTGTGCCTGATCGAGAAGCGCTAAGCCAGAAATTCGTCGCTCTGGAACGCCAGCACACCGGAGCGTCCGGGAATTTCTCCCATCACCACCTCATGCCGGGGCAGTTCGTCCAGCTTCAGGCTTGCGAAATAATCCTTGAGCGAAACCAGTTCGTAGCCCTGTGCTTTCCAGCCGGTCAGCAGTTCATCGAACACACTGGCCAGTTTCATGCCTTCCAGCTCGGCGTGCAGGGTATAGACGTGACCGGTGGAAGTTGGGGTTTGGGTCAGGCCGAGCAGGTGCTGGGCGACGTTGCCGGGGGTGATGTCGCCGACACCGATCAGTTCGTCCAGAGTGGGCAGGGTGGTGGGCAGTTGCGGGCAGGCGACGATTTCCGCATTCCACATCGGGATGAAAGGCTGGGTGCCGCGCGTGTCCGAACAGTAATCGAAATCCAGGCGTTGTTCCAGGCGCAGCGCGTGGACGTTCATTTGCCAGCCGGCGGCGCCGTGAACCTTGGCGGGCTCGCCGAAGATCTTTTCGAAGCGTTTGCAGGCCAGTTTCATTTCCCGCGCCGTCCAGGCCGCGTCTTTCTTCGCCACGTAATCCTGCCACCGAATGTGGTCGTAGCAGTGGATGCCGACTTCAAATCCGTTTCTTTGCACCGCCTGCATGATGTGGGCGCAGCGCTTGCCGATATCCGGCCCCGGCAGCAGGGTGCCGTACATCAGCGTCTTCAGGCCGTAGTGTTCCAGCACCGAGGTGCGCGATACCTTCTTCATGAAGCCGGGGTGGAACACCCGCTTGATGGCGCGGCCGGTGTGATCGGTGCCGAGGCTGAACAGAAAGGTGGCGCCGGCCTCGTGCTTTTTCAGGATTTCGACCAGACGCGGCACGCCCTCGCGGGTGCCGCGATAGGTGTCGACGTCGATTTTTAAAGCTAATTTCATTTTGGGCTAGGGGCTAGGGGCTAGAGGCTAGAGGTGATTGTCGCTTCGCGGGCCTTTCTATTGCCCATCGCCTCTAGCCTCTTGCCTGAATTTAGTCCACTAATTTGCGCGCTTCGGCCACTTGGCCGCGGTAGGCTTCGTAGATGTGCTTGAGCGCATCCGCCATGGTGACCTGCGGTTTCCAATTGAGGTCCTTCATGGTGTTTTCGATCTTCGGGACGCGGTTCTGTACGTCCTGGTAACCTTTGCCGTAGTAGTCGGCGGAGGTGACTTCGAGCATTTTGACCTTGTGTGCGGTTTCTTTGTACTCGGGATATTCCATGGCAAGATCGAGCATCATCTTCGCCAGTTCCTTCACCGAGTAGTTGTTGGTCGGGTTGCCGATGTTGTAAATCTGGCCGGTCGCCACGCCGTTCTTGTTCTCGATGATCTTCATCAGTGCATCGATGCCATCCGAGGCGTAGGTGTAGGAGCGCTTGGCCGTACCGCCATCCACCAGCTTGATGTCCTCGCCGCGCACGATGTGCCCGAGGAACTGGGTGATCACGCGCGAACTGCCTTCCTTGGCGGTGTTGATGTTGTCCAGGCCGGCACCGATCCAGTTGAAGGGACGGAACAGGGTGAAGTTGAATTCGGTCTTCAGGGCGTAGGCAAAGATCACCCGGTCCATCAGCTGCTTGGAGCAGGAGTAGATCCAGCGCGGCTTGTTGATCGGGCCGAGGATCAGCTCGGAGTTCTCCGGGTCGAATTCCTCGTCGCGGCACATGCCGTAGACTTCGGAGGTGGAAGGGAAAATCAGGTGCTTGCCGTACTGGACGCATTGGCGCACGATCGGCAGGTTGGCTTCGAAGTCCAGTTCGAAGACCTTGAGCGGTTCCTTGACGTAGGTTGCCGGGGTGGCGATCGCGACCAGCGGCAGGATGACGTCGCACTTCTTGACGTGGTACTCGATCCACTCCTTGTTGATGGTGATGTCGCCTTCGAAGAAGTTGAAGCGCGGGTTGGCCATCAGCTCGGTGACGCGCTCGCTGTACATGTCCATGCCATAGACTTCCCAGTCGGTCGTCTCGAGTATGCGCTTGGAAAGGTGATGGCCGATGAAGCCATTCACGCCCAGGATCAGGACTTTTTTCATCGTTTTTTTCCTAGTCAAAAGTAATTCTAAATGCCCAGCGGCAAGGTATCGTTGCCGTAGACGGTAACCCATTCATCGGCGGTCATAGTCTTGCCGTCGAGTTCGAATGCCAAAATCCGCAGCACTTTCCCGTCTCCGCATTCCGCGTAACAGCGGCTGTTCTCACAATAAAAAGCTGGCGCTGGCGCGCGCCTTTGACGTTGTGGCTCGATCAGGGTTTTCAGCACCCGAACCGGCTTTCCGGCCAGCAGCGTGTAGGCGCCGGGATAAGGCGGTGCCACGGCTCGCACCAGATTGTGGATGCTCTGCGCGCTCTGCAACCAATCAATTTTACCATCTTCCGGGCGCCGCCCACCGAAATATCCGCCCTGGCTCAGGTCCTGCGGCTTGAACTGCGCCGTGCCGGCGATGAGTGCGGGCAGGCAGCGGTCGAGCGCCACCTCGGCGGCGCAGGTAACCTTGTGGAACACCTCCAACGCGGTGTCGTCGGGCAGGATCGGCACCGCCTGCTGGTCAACGATGGCGCCGTTGTCCGGCTTTTCGTTCATGACGTGCAGGGTCGAGCCGGTTTCGCTTTCACCCTTGATGATCGCCCAGTTCACCGGCACCCGCCCGCGATATTGGGGCAGCAGCGATCCGTGCATGTTGTAGGCGCCGCGCGACGGAATGTCGAGCAGCGCCTTCTTCAGCATGTTGCGGTAGTAGAAGGAAAAAATGAAATCCGGCTTGAGCGCCTGGATTTGCGCAACCACTTCGGGAGTATTGGGGTCGTCCGGCGTGATTACGGGGATGTCGTGCAGCGCGGCTAGCTCGGCGACACTATTAAACCAGATGTTTTCATCCGGGTTGTCGGTGTGCGTCACCACCAGAGGGACTTTCACGCCATGGGCGAGCAGGACAGAAAGGCAGCGGACGCCGACGTTGTGGTAGGCTAAAACGATGGCACAGGGTGAAGGAGGCATAATTGTTTGTTAACGTCCGGCATGATGAGTTGCTGGTCAAAAGCGTAGCTTTTGACCAGTCCCTCGCGATGGAAATATTAGGTTACTTGCCATGAAGTAAAGCCACCAAAGCAACTGCCGCACTGAGCACTGACGCAATAGCTGATGTGAGGGCAAGTAACCAAAGACGAGACTCACGAGACGAACGCTCAGCTTCGAGAAGGCGGCGCTGAAGCTCGAATTCTGAAGCGCGGGGCGAATTGCCCGATGAGCTTTGAGTTCGGGGTGGCCCTTCAATATTGACGCCAAGCGTAATGCACCGTTTTTCTAACTCTTCACCTTGCAAAAGTTTCGACATTGGAATGACCTAGGTAAATTGGGCATCAAAAGGCACGATTAAAGCCATGTAGGTTGGGTTAGGCGTGGCTCTTTGCGCCGTAACCCAACAAGCCCAATCTTCCTTCTAAATACCTCTGTCGCCCGGAGGCGCCTACTTTGGATGAATGTTTAGGTTTGTTGGGGTACGCGATAAAGCCGCTAACCCAACCTACATTTAGAGCGCGCTCGTCATGCCGCATGCAACTCCTCACGCAGAACTCGGCGCAACTCTTCAACGGTGAGTGGCGCCTGACCCGGCTGGATAGCCTGGTAGGGTGGGCACGTCTTTGTGCCCACGCAGAATATTTCGCCGACCGCGTGGGCACAAAGACGTGCCTACCTACAGCTTGTCTACTCATCATCATGCTGCTCGTGCCATGGGCACGATGTCTTGCTCGATTTTGTCACCGTTGCCAGCCAGGGTGGTTTTCAGGTCGAAGTCGGCCTGCAGGCCCAGCCAGAATTCTGCGCTCGTGCCGAAATAACGCGCCAGTCGCAGTGCCGTATCGGCGCTGATTGCCCGGCGTTCACGCACTATGTCGTTGATCCGCGGCGCGGGAACGCGCAGAGCCATCGCCAGCGCATTGGCGGATAGTCCCAAGGGAACCAGGAATTCCTCGCGCAGGATTTCGCCTGGGTGGATAGCGCGCATTCCATTTACTGTGGCCATAATAACCTCCATTCAGTGGTAGTCCACGATCTCTACATCAAAGGCGTTGCCGTTCTCGAAACGGAAACATAGGCGCCATTGGTCGTTGATGCGGATGCTCCATTGTTCCTTGCGGTTGCCTTTAAGTTTCTCCAGCCGGTTTTGTGGCGGCACGCGCAAATCCTCTAAGCACGTTGCCCGATGCAGCATTTGCAGTTTGCGTTCAGCCACAGAGCGGATATTGACGAAGCGTGGAACTGTCTGCCCAGCGAACAGTGCTTGCGTGTTACTGCATTTGAACGACAGAATCATGATTTATGATATAACGCAACGCGTTAAATGGCAAGCGTTACCCTGGGGGCGCTTTCTGCTCCAGCACCGCTTGAACTAAATACCTCGGCCGATGCCGCACCTGCTGGGAAATCCGGCCGACGTACTCACCGAGCAGGCCGATGCCGAACAGGGTGATGCCGATCAGGAAGAAGGCGATGGCGAACAGGGTGAACAGTCCTTCCGCCTCGGGGCCGACGATCAGGCGGCGGGCCAGCAGGAATACGACGAACAGTGCGGAAAGGATGGAAACCGCGATGCCGACCAGCGAGAACATTTGCAGCGGTACCACCGAGAAACCGGTCATCAGGTCGAAATTCAGGCGGATCAGGCTGTAGAGCGAGTATTTCGATTCGCCCTCGGCGCGCTCTTCATGCTCCACCACCACTTCGGCGGGGTGCTGGGCGAAGGTGTAGGCCAGCGCCGGGATGAAGGTGTTGACCTCCTGGCAGCTGTTGATGGCGTCGATGATGTCGCGGCTGTAGGCGCGCAGCATGCAGCCCTGGTCGGTCATCTTGATGTGGGTGATGCGTTCGCGCAACCGGTTCATGGCGCGCGAGGCGACGTGGCGCCACCAGCTGTCGCTGCGCTGCTTGCGAATGCTGCCGATGTAGTCGTGGCCCTCGTTCATCTTGGCGAGCAGCTTGCCGATTTCCTCCGGCGGGTTTTGCAGGTCGGCATCCAGGGTGACGACGCGGTTTCCCCGGCAGTTTTCGAAACCGGCCATGATCGCCATGTGCTGGCCGAAGTTGCCGTTGAACAGCACCACGCGGG
>CAZLJK010000014.1:0-50427 GCA_964559825.1 uncultured Sulfuricella sp.
GAGCCAGTCGGCGTCCGCCAGGAAATCCGGCGCAGCGGCAGATGCAGCGCCGGACACGACAATTGCCAGTACTCCGATCAGCCTCGCCAGCGCAGCAAAAAACGTCCGTATAGTCATAAATTCCTCCTTGAAAATCACACCGCCCATAACCGGGATTACTTATTCACCTTGTAATCAAACCCAGCATCCTTCCACGCGGTAACGCCACCCGGCACGCGGTGAACATTAGCGTAACCGAACTGCCGCGCCCAGGTCGCGGCATTGTGCGAGCGCCCGCATTTGTTGAAGCCGCAATAAATCACGATTTTCCGGTTCAGGTCGCTGCCCAGCAGCGCCTTGTAACTTTCCTGGCTAGCGCCCTTCGCATCCTGTTCCCATTTGCCGGTACGCTTGGATTCAAAACCAAAGTTGTTGGCGCCGGCCACATAGGCCAGATCGAATTCCTCCTTGGGATGGGCGTCCACCAGCAGGAAATCCTCCTTCGCCTCCAGCATCTTCTTGAGATCACCCACCGAGAGGAGCTTGTAGCCCCCCTGAACGGTCTCGTTGGCGACCTTGATGGTCAATTCTTCGATCTCGTGTTCTTTCAGGCATTTTCTTTCTTCTGCCAGGGCACCCGAAGAAATGAGGGGAAGAGAGACCAGGACGGCTGCCAGCAGCAGATGTTTCATGATGAGTTTTTCCTTGGAAAGTTTTAGGGGTTCCGACGCGAAACGTTGGAAAGCCCAATATACCCAAGGCAGTAAAGATCCCACATGATTGCAATCATGTGGACCGAAAAACAATCAGGTATGGGTGCTACGTTCCGCAGGCAGAGGCTACGCCAACGATGCGGATCAGACGGCTGCGCGGCTCACGCTCGATCAGACCCTTCTTTTCCAGGTCGGACAGGGTGCGATAAAGGGTTTCCGGCTCCAGGCCGAGGTCGTTCGCCCATTCCGCCAGCGGGATGTCGAGAGCCAGCGCGGCACCCGCCGGGCCAGTCAGTTCACAATTCAAATAATGGAGCACCCGGTCGGCGGCACGTTTCAGGCGCAAACGCTCGTAGCGGGCGCATTGGCGGCGCATACCGATGGAAAGCATCTGGGTAAAGCGCAGGGCGAATACGCCATCGCTCTCGATGCGCCGCCGGATGTCCGCCAGGGGGAAACACAGCAACCGCGTCGGGATCGGGCAATAGGCTTCACAGCTATAGCGTGGCGCCACCATGCCTGCCTCGGCGAGCAACTCTCCTGAGCGTGAGCGCTGCATCAGGATTTCCGCACCGTCCGGGCTGAAACGGCGGACACGAGCCTCACCTTCCACCACGAAAAACAGGGAAGTAGGGATGTCACCGAGATGAAACAGCAAGTCCCCGGCAGAAATGGCGATTTCCTGATTGGTATCGGCAAGTGCCTCGACCAGCCAGGCTGGGATTGGTGCATTCATGGGGATATTGATCCTCTAAATCGGTCATCCTCATGCTATGCAAAAGGAATGTAAAAAAACCCTTCTCCCGAAGATATGGAGAAGGGGAAAAGCCCCTCCCGGAGGGGTGGAGGGGGAGAAAAGCTATCACTACGCTGGCATTACGGATTTGGCACGGACCCAATGTCAACGAAGCGTCTGAACAGATTTACCGCCAGCCGATCTGTAGTACGCAATCAGCGCGCCCAGTTCCAGATCACTGAAGGGATTGCGATAGGCGGTGCTTACGTCCCCACGCACGCCGATGATGAGACGCGCGGCGAACTCCTCCATGGACATGCTCCTGCTCTGCTCGAACAGGTTGAAAGCCGGCAGGTTGATGTCGGCGGTCGGTGCATCGTGGCAACCGGCGCAGGTCTGGCGATGAATCGCCTCACCCAGGCGCAGCCGCTCCGGTGAGGACGTTGCGGGCAGCAGGGTGCGAAGATCCAGGGAATGACGCCGGCGCAGAACGGCTAGCCCACTCTCCAGCGAGCGCCAATCTCCCTTCGCCAATACCGACCGCAGGGGCGGCACCGAAGCGGCATCGCCGCCAACACGCCGCAGCAGCAACGGCAGGCAAGACAGATCGCCCGCCACTCGGGCGCGCAAGCCCTCCCACCGCTGCGATTTCTCGCTGGCAGCCAGCTGACGGACGTCTCCCGCCATAACCGCCAGTCCTGCGGCCAACTGGCGCGAGTGTTCGTCCTGAGCCAAGGCGCTGGCGGAGAAGATCGCCGCAGCCACCAAGACCAGGATGCGGTGTTTCAGGTTAATTATTGCAGCTTCACTTTCTGTTCGACAGGGCCAGCCTTGATCATGGTCCATTCGACCATGGAGCCGTCATACAGCTTGGCCTTCTTGTTGCCTACCAGTTCACTAGAGACGAACCAGCCGATGGAGGCCAAGTGACCGGTGTTGCAGAAGTTGATCTGCTCGCCGCTGGTAGGCACGCCGGCGACCTTGTAAAGTTGCTCAAGAAGCGCCTTGGAGCGGAACATGCCGCCGCCGTTTTCCGTGGTCCAGCCGCTGGGGAGATTCTTCGCGCCCGGCAAGGTGCCGCTTTCGGTCGCCTTGGGATTGCGGTTGATGCCGGCATACTGGTCTTCGGGACGGCTATCGACCAGCAGTACACCTTTGCCCTTGGCCGCCTTCACGTCCTCGACCGTGGCGATCATGTCCTTGTGCAGGTGGGCGGCGAAAGCCTTGGGCTCGGCCTTGGTCATACCGGTCTGGATTGGGTTGGCCTTGTCATTTGCCCAGGCTTTCATGCCGCCGTTCAGGATGGATACGTTGTCGTGGCCCAGCACCTTGAAAGTCCAATAGATGCGCGTTGCCCAGCCCATATCGCCATACCCCCCTCCCGGCGACACCAGTACCACATGCGTATTATTGTCGATGCCGAGACTACCGATATGGGCGGCCAGTTTGTCGAGTTTTTCCGGCAGCATTTCATGTACTTTGTCGGCACGATCCTCACGCCAACCGGACTTGCCGAAATCGGTGTTCACCGCGCCGGTGATGTGACCGCGCAGGTAGTCGGTGGTCGGCTGGATATCCACAAACACCACGCCGGGCTTGCCGATATTGGCTTTCACCCAGGCTGCATCCACCAGCGGATCGGCGGCCAGCGCTGTTTGCATCATTCCCAGAAACAGGATGAATACGGCGGCCAGCAGGCCATTCCATCGAGTCAGCAGATTTTTCATGTTTCATCTCCTCAGATAGTTATTGTCAGATCGGAGGCCAGGATGGCGGCAACCGCCTTGTCCCATGCCTCGTTCTCCATATCCTGTCGCCTCAAATCAATGGATACAACGCTGTGCGCCGCCTCCATCCGCCGCAGAGCGGCGATCACGGTCTGGGCGTCAGGAAACAGACCGGTATCCAGTTGTAATATCTTCATTTTGTCTCCTCAAAGACTCAGGACGACATCGGCTGCGCCGAAAGCGTGCGCGAGACCGTCGGCATCCAGGAATGGCAGTTGATCTGCCATCTCCGCCACCGTGGTTTGCGGTTCGATGCCGGTCAGCTCCAGCAACTCGGCGTTGGCGGCGTTTTCCGCCGTCTCGGCCACCGGACCGGTCATGAAGACCAGCGCCACCCGATGACCGAAAATGGTGAGACCGGCAGCCACGCGCATGGCCTCGCCATGGTCGCGCCGCGCCAGCACCAGCAGTTCTTTCTCTTTGTTTTCATTCTCCATGCTCATCTTCTTTATAGACTAACCACGCGCCGGGCTTCGCCCATCATGGCGCTGTTGACCGTCTGGCTACCCTGCTCGACCGGGCAGGGCGACTCGCCGCAGAATCGGTGCCAGGACTCCTCGCACACCACGGCTTGGGTCGCGGCCTTCAGCGCCGCTTGAAGCGTCGCATCCTTCAGCCCCAATACCCCTTCATGGGTGAAGAAAGCGCCGAAGGTGCAGCCGACTCGTCGGCAGCTTTGGGCCAAAGGCAACAGGAAATGCCCCCCCTCCGGCGTACTTACATGAAACAGAATATCCATCAGATTGACCCTTTTCGCTTCAACAACCAGCCAGCCGCAAAGGCAGCCAGCACCATCGCCAGAATGCCCATCATCATCCCATCCCACTTGACTGCCGGAGCCGCCTCGGTGGGCCGAGCGGCAGATCGCTCGGGATAGGCCGCCGCATCTACCGGCAGCGCGCCGTCGGCGGCCCACTCCGACCAACCCGCCAGGTAAAGCCGAGCTGGCACACCATATCCGGCAGCAAGCAGGGTGAGATAGGCCAAACCCTCGTAGGCATCGTGACCATAGGCAACCGGTTCGCCTTCCGGCAATACCGGCCTGGTCGCCGGTGCGTTCAAAGCAGCCCGCAACGCCATGCCCGGTAGACTCACAGCGCCCGGCAAATGGCCGCTGCGCGTGCTGCGCGCCACCTCGCCCCAGTATTCGGCTTCCGACCGGCCATCCAGCAACATCGGCGGCGGATTCATCGCGCGCAATTCATGGCGCAACAACACCAGTGCATCCCGCATGGGCGCCTCGAAAACCGTCCCGCGCGCAAAATTCCGTTCTCGCCCTGGCTCTGCCCCGATCCCGCTATCCAACAACCGTCCAACGGGTTCGGTCAGCACCCGCAGGCGGCGCTGACCCGACACATACAGGAGTCCGGCGACAAAATCCCGTGCCGTAGCGTCCTGCCCTACCACCAAAACCGTTTCGTCGCCCTTGAGCCCAGCAGTGCCCAGCAGCCAAAGCAGGTCACGTTCGCCAGGCAGGCGCCGCTGCGGGCCGAGGAAATCGGCGGCAGGCAGGCAAATGGCGTGGGCCAGGCTGCGCTGCTTGCAGACTTCCAACGGCCGCGTGTCCACCACCACGCTTCCTTCCCGAAGCAATGCGACCGCATCGCTAACATAAGCGAAATCATCGCCAGCACGGGTTACCCCTGCCAACAGAATCAGGCATACCCCCGCGATGATGAACTGCAAATTCATGCTCAGCAGCCACCGAAGCGTTTTGCCGCCGGCGCCGCGCCGGCGGATGTTGCCGCAGCCGGTGGATTCTCGATGTAATAGCCCATCAAATCCATGACGGACACCTTGCCGAAACCGGGCATGTCGATGTCCGGCAGGCTTTCTGGCGGAACCGGAACTTTCGCCGCTGCGATGGCCTGACTCGGCATTGCGGCGAGGTTGAAGCCTGCACCTAGAACCACCGCAGTGATAAGCAACGAAACAGTGCAGAAAATAATGCTCACGCGATTCATCTTGGTCATGCCCCTACAAAGGATCGCCCAGAAAGGCCAGATACATCATGCCGACGGCGACGAAGAACATGATGATTTGGATAATTGTCTCAAAGTCCATGCTCATTAGCGGTCTCCCCGATAATGCTTAACCATCTGTTCGATCGGAATGGCTTCGCCTGTCACGGGATTTATTGCCGGCGGCGTAAAGTGCGGCACACCATCACGATTCACCCGCATACTCTCCGGCGGCTTGCTGTATACATAGGCCAAACCAGCGACGACGACGATTGCCGACAAGGCGACAAAAAAGTGCATCAGCAGTTTCGAAATCATGGCTCAGTCCTTCTGGATGTATACGCGCCAGCAATTCGGGGCCTTGATGGTTTCGAGATGGGTGGCGTTCAATTCGTCACACATCGGCGGTAGCGCCTCTACCGACGAGGGGTTATCCAGCACCACCTCGACCACCTCGCCAGAGCCCATCTCGTTTACCGCTTTTTTGGTCATCAACTGCGGTCGCGGACAAGAATCCCCCATGCAATCCACCCGCCGGACGATTGTCACCGTCTGGCCGGTGCTCAAAGTTGCCTCGCCGCCACCTGCGGGTGCCTCGGTATTGGCTTTTTTCGATCCGAATAATCCCATCTTCAAGTCTCCTCATTTATTCTGAATGCCGATCATGGCCTGCATTGTTTGGTTGTTCACAGTCAATTTTGGTGTTCGACGGCAACTTCTTTTTGATGTTTCTCGTGATGGACGTGCTGGGCACGCTCCTTGCGGAGAATGGCGCGATAGATGGCAAACAACACCCCTGACTGGATCAGCCCAAAAACCACGGCGGGGATGCCCAGCTTGTCCTGGAGCGTGCGGGCATTGGCAAAGCCTAATTGCAGCGCAGGTAAATTAGGATCGCCGGTCATGCTTGCCGGTGCCGGCGGCCAGTAATTCGAGCCCCATATCAGAGAAAACAGGAACATGCCGACAAAGGTGAACAACAAAGCCCACAAGGCGCCAAAGTTGCCCTCGCCAGTCTTGACCCAGGTAGACACGGTGCAGGCGCCTGCCAGTACCATACCGATGCCGAACAGGAACAACCCGGCAAAGGTATTGAGCCCCACGTCAAACTCCAGCGGATGACCGGCACCCACGGTCATGAAGGCAGTGAAACCGATGCTCAGGATCATCATCGCCACCAGCAGCGCCTTGGTGTTGCGATAGGTCTTGAACATGATGGCGTCGCGCAGGGCCGCCGTGTTGCAGAAACGGGAACGTTGCATCAGCACCCCGACCACCGAGCCGAACAAAAACGCGAGCATACATTCTGCGACAGGTGACATGATTTAACCCTCCAGGATTTTTTTGTAGATCAGGGAACCGACCCAGGCACCGGCGAGAATGCCGGACATGGCCAAGTACCCCCCCATGTTCATTTCCGGCATCATGCCGAAAAAGGTCGATACGTTGCAGATATAGGCCATGCGGATGCCGATGCCCATCAGCAGGCCGCCTATGGTAATCAACATCCACTCCTGGAAATGACGAGGCATACGCAGGTAGAACTCCTTGCTGGCCACGGCACCGACAAAAGCGCCGAAGAACATGCCGAGGCTGATGTACATTTTCCAATAGTCGGCGTGGGGCGGGAACACCAGCTCCCAGAAGGGGATGCGCTTCAAATCGTCACCCATGAACCATTGGGCGATGAGACCGGTCATCATGGTTTCGCCGCCGCCCACGGTCCATCCGCCGATAATCAGAAACAGGAAAATATCCAGCACCGCGATGGTCGACATCGCGATCACAGGATCCAGCGTCTTGCGGAAAAACTCCATAGCCATGGTCTCCTTGGTTATTCTGTGCAGCCCCATTGAACTTTGTAAGGGAGAGGCATATCACATTTATATGTGATGAATTCTAGTCTTGCCGAATTCGGCGGTGGTAGTATTTATTGCAAACAACCGAGAGAATTAAACGAAGATGACCATCTACATCGAGATCAACCATGTCATGGAACACATGTTCAACTCCTGCACCACGGCGCAGATCAGCGAGTTCGTCCCGGAAAAACGCGGCTTCCGCATCCACGGCCACAGCACTACGGTATCGCTGGAGCGCGCCTTCTGGAATGTGCTAGAGGCCATGGCGAGCGAGTGTAACCTCACCATGCCGCGCCTGCTGGAATTTGTACTGGACAACTGCCTGGTGGCCAACGACAAGAATTTGTCATCCTGCCTGCGGGTGATCTGTCTCAAGTACCTGAACATCTACGCCACAGCGGGCGTCTCGCCGGAAGCTGCGCTGGACGCCAGCATCAAAAGCATCTCTGACAATCAGGCAATGCCGAGATAAGGAATAGGGCAGCCGGGCCGAAAGACTGGCTGATGCCTGGAATCAGCCACAGTTAAAATTTCCCCTGGCGCACCATCTGCTGGTGATGGGCGGTCACTTGCGCCACCGCCTCTTCAAGCGGCAAGCGCGCCTCCACCCCATCCATGATCATGCGCTGCAGGATGGCGCCAAGCATCTCCACGTTGCCCTGACCATGCTCCCGCAGGGTCCGCAGGAACATCAACATATTGATATCCTCAAACCGCTCCTCGAACTCGTCGTAATCCTTGCCGGTTGCAAGCCAGTAACAGAGATCGTATGCGAGCGCAAAAATCCGGTGCAACTGCTCATCCCCGATACCCGGCACATTCAGGGACACTTCCTGCATCAGGTCGTGCCGGAACGCGTCAAGGCCATAACCCACTTCACCCTTTACCACTTGCTGCGGCGTGAATTCCCATTCCATGATCGCTTTCTCCTTGACTGTTATCGGCCCGTGACGGGTCGAACTAACCCCACCACCTGCAACACCTATCCGAATAGGGATGTAAAATCCGCATCGTCCCCTTCACAAATCGGGCAGATTTCTGCCGGAGCGGGCGAGATAAAGAAGCGGTCGCAGCGGATGCAGCGTTGTTTGCCGAGGGCGTGCAGGATCACGGGTTCGGATGCCTTGGCAAGACTTTCCATTTCGTCCTGAAAATGCAACACATGCGGCTGACAGACCTCGACGCACACGCCGCAGCCGACGCAGCGGAAGAACTGGAACCCCAGTTCCCAGGTCGTGCCGCTTTCCCTGATTTGCATCGCACCGGTGGGACAGGCTCGGGCACACGCCTCACAGGCAGTGCAGCCGGGCCGGATGCCAACCTTGGCGGCATATAGCGCCGGATGGGCGGGTAAAGGGGGGCGATTCTCCGGTTTGGCCTCAAACAGGATTTGCAGCAATTCCCGTCCGGCGGTAGAAAACGGTGCGGCAAAGCGGATTGCCTTGAGTGGAACGGGCGGCGCCTCGGTGGCGGAAATCGGACGCATCAACTGATCCGCTCCGCGCCCGATGAAGCGGCGAAACAGGTGGCGGCGAGAGGGGTCGTGCCCGACCTTGTCCGGTTCCGTTGCGCTCTCATCGGGCACGCTGATTTCGGCCCACTTTTCGCTGCCGGCTATGCCCCGTAGTGCTTCGACCGCTTCAAGATGGAGGCCCAACTGTGCTTCTCCCTGCGCGCCATGGATACACTCGGCGCAATGCTGGGTACCGGCGAGCGTGACGGCAACGCCACGGTTGGCCAGGTAAGCCAGCATCGCCGCATCCAGCCCACCCAGGCAGGGCACGATTTCATCGCCCTGAAGTTCGGAAGGGGCGCAGGCAAAAATCACTTCAGGTAGTTTGGCGGTACGTTTCAACACCTCGATGCGGGGAAGATTGTCCGCGAGCAAAGCTTCCGTAGGGCAGGCGGCAGCGCACAGGGCACAGTTGCGGCACGCCGTCGCGCTGATCCGAATGCCCTCGTCGGAAAGTTCCACCGCCTCATGGGGGCATGCCTCGGCGCAACGGCTGCATCCGCTGTAACGGTAGCGGTAGCGGGTGCAGCGGGTGGATCGATATTCGGGCTGGGTCAGCATATCAATTATTGGTACTCGTGCAATGACTGTCCCTGTTCGCAGGTATTGCTGGGAATGGTGAAGCGCTGCGGGGCGACGATTTCCGGCCCGACGGAGGATTCATCACCCGCCTGCACCTGCTGCCAGGTGACATAGCCGCCTTTGACGGCATACACGTTCTGCCCGCTTTTTTTGCTGACTGCCTGTGCAGCCGCAAGCGCCTGCGGGTCGTTGTCGCCCACCACCACGGCATAGCCGCCCGGCCTGGGCTTGACGCCTGCATTGTAGATCACGGCGAAAGGGATGGGGTGCTGTTTGCGCCGGCCCTCGCTGCGGGCATCGATCACGCAGCAGGGTTGGTCCTTCTTCAGCACTTCCGCAAGCTGGGTGCCGTCCAGCAACGCTGCCACGGCTGCCACGGCGGAGGCCGACCAGGCCCATACCAACACAACAATCAAAAATTTTCCCGAGTTTCTCATGCCGCCGCTTCTATTGCGGGTTCCAGTGCCTGACGCAGGGTGGTCAGCGCCGCTTCATCGTAATGATCGATATCGGGAATGGCCAGATTCCTTGCCTGGCCGTACCGTACCCATGGCAGCAAATCCGCATCAAGATCCATCAGGGGGGTCAACCACAACCGGGTGCCGAACTGCTCCACCAGTTCTGCGCAAAGATTGAGACCGGTGTCATCGGCAACATCCGCTCCGAGCAACGCCAGCGAAGCGCCGCGCTCCAGCATTTGCCCCAGCCACCAGCCGGCATCGGTGCCGCTACGGCTGCCGTCGCTTTTCAGCACTTCCCAGGCCGGCTTGCCACAAGAAGGCGTGACGCATCTGAAGTCGGCGTTGGAGGTGATGTCCAGCGCCCAACTGACCTCCATGCGCAACGCGGGAACCCACACCCCCACCTTATCCGCGCCAAGCTCCTTGCTCAGGGTTTCGATCAGGTTGCCGTCCAGCAGTGCAGCCTCTCCCAGCAGCACCCGCGCAGCGCCTCGAGCCATCAACTCGCGGGCACGTTCCCGACCGGCTACTCTCAGAACCACCGAAACGTGAGTCAAATCCTCGGGCAGGCCATCGCCGTCAAAAATGAACACGGGTTCCGCAAAGGGTCCATCTTCTGGTTTAGCCCAGCGGCAAAGGGTGATTTCCGAAGCAGATACATTCATCAATTCATCACCTGGTAAGTAAGCTTGTTGAAAACGAAAGGTTGCATGGGGCAAGCGGCTTCGTGGACCAGTCCATCCAGCAGAGGAAGCAAGGTGTTCAGGGCTTCCAGGACGGGGGCCATCTCCAACCCACGGTAAGCGGGCAGGAATCGCGGAAGCATGGACAGGGCATCCTCGGCGAACAGCGCCGCGCCATCCTGATTATGGTTCTGGGTGAAGTAAAAGGCCAGCGCCGCAAACGCCAAGCCTTGCAGGAACTGGGCATCCGGGTCTTCGTGCCCGCCCGGCCGGGTCTGGATCAGGTGATTCCAGCGTTCCCCCAGCCAGTCATGGACGGCGCCGAAATTATTGCCATCCCACAGTAGCGCCAGTTCATCCCAGGCGAATTCATGGTTCATGCGAAACTCCTGTTTTGCTCCTTGCCATGGTCGCAGCCGCCGCACACCGGTTCATCGGGATTGAATAGCAACTGGATTTCGCTTTTCGGCACCACCTCGCGTCCGCCGTCCGCATCGTCCACCCTCACCTTGAGCAGGACCAGCTCTTCCTCGGCAAAACCCTGCAACAAACGGGCAATTTCGCGGTAAAAGGAATGAGCCGTCACCCGCGAAAGCAGCGTCGCATAGCCGCGCACCCAGCGCCCCAAGTGGGTGGCCCAGAAACGTTTGACTTCCTTTTCCAGCCGCTTGGTGGCAGCCATGTCGCCGCTTTCCAGTGCTGCTGCCTGGTTTTCCAGCAGCGCGGCCACGAAAGACAGCTCGATCCCGAGTTGATCCTCGAATACGGCGAATTTACCCGGTTGCAGTTCGAATCCGCAACGCTGATAAATCGCCTTCACCTCGTGAAAGGGTTCCTGCTGGAAACGCCCGGTGAGGCGCGACGATTCCACCGGCGGGCAACCGCCGGCGGTGGTGAAGAGGGTGGCATATTCGCAAGCCAGAACATCCTCAAGCTCGCCCAGGGGAGCATCGGTAAAGTCTGTGTCGAACTGCAACCCCAGCTCGGCCAGCGCAGCCATGGCTTCCGGCAAGCGTAGAGCGGCTAAATAGTCGCACCCCGGCTCTTCGACGAAAGCTCCGGCCAGCAGCTGGTAGAAGCCAGCGCGGGCGCGCAATTCCAGGGGAGATTGAGAATCTTCCACCGGTTCGACAAGTGCCACATTCTGGTTCTGCATGGGTATCCTCTCAAAAAAAACCCGGTCACGAACGGAGGCTCATGACCGGGACACTCCGCTTGCTCAGTGAAAACCCAGCCTGGAAAACCTCAATGGCCTCCGCCTTCCTTGTGCTTGACGCTCTCCGGCCCGCCCCATGAAGCCATTTCCGGATGCATCTTGCGGTGCAGGTCGCCGGTATAGGCATACCGCATGGTTTCCTTGAAGGCTTCCACGTGCTTCTCCCACGAGGCCTGGACGTCGCCGTACTTGTCGTTCGGTCCGGCCTTGGTCACCTTGACCACAGTATCGTACCAACCCTGCGAGCCACCGATGGGGTCGGCCACAACCGGGATAATGGCATTGGGATGCACCCCTTTGTCATCCCACCACACATTATTCAGGTCGGCATCGTCCTGCGCGCCCCAGGCGCCGGCCTTCTCGCTCTTCAGCTTGAGTTGCGCCAGCCGGCCGTAGGCCCAGTGGCCGAAGGCGGTGGGAATGGCCACCACCTTCGGGTGTATCCCCTCGAACACATAGGCTTTGGTCACCAGATGACCGACCTTGCTTTCAACCCGCACCAAGTCGCCGGTTTTCACACCCAGCTTCTTGCCGGTTTCGGTGTTCATCCACACCGGGTTGCTGTGCATGATCTCCGCCAGCCACTTCACCGACGCCGTGCGTGACTGCTTGTGCACGTTGATCTTGTAGGTGGTGAGGATCATTTCGTCGTCCTTCATATCCTTGTGCCAGGGAATCTGCTTGAAGGTGGGCATGGGATTGAAGCCAAAATCCGCCCACTGGTCCACGCGCACATTGATGATCCGGTCGTGGGTTGGGAAGCCGGCGTAGTTTTTGCCCTTGCGCTGGACCCCGATGGCCTTGCCGTTTTTCATGATGGAGCCGTTCTTTCCTACCACGGCGCCGGTCATGTCGGCGGCGGACAACTCCTTCTTGTGCAGGCCGAATTCCGGCTGGATCTCGCGCCCGGTTTTGTCCACGATCTTGCCGGTGGCCGGGTCAAGCTTGCCGTAAATCGGCCATACCCCATGCTTCTTCAGGAAGTCCAGCCCGCCGGCTTCCTTCAGGCCGGGGACATTGTCGAAGTGGTGGCGCATGTAATCCTCGCCGTCCTTGAAATCCCAGTATTTCTTCATGCCGCGCGCGCCGTCCGGGTCCAGCTTGTGAATGATGTCGCGCATCATGACGCGGTTCTCGCGCGATTCGCCCAGCGACTTGATCACCGGCTGGCGGATGCCCAGCCACGGCCACAGGGAGTTGGGCATGGACTCCGGCTCCCAGCGTTCGAGGTAGGGGCAATCGGGCAGGATAATGTCCGCCAGGGCGGTTTCCTCGCCCATGAAAGGGCTCATGGAAACATAGAACGGGATCAGCTTCTCATCGCGGAACAGCTTGCCCCACACCGCGTCAGACCCAGGATTGGTGTACACCGGGTTGTCCTGGTAGGAGAAATAGACGTTGATCTTCTGCTTGCCCTCGGCAATCCAGAATGGCGTCAAATGGCTCACCTTGTGGCCGGCCAGTGGGTACTCGGATGGATGGGACAGGTAAGACGGCTTGGCGGGCTTGGGCGGTTCCGGCTGCGGCTGTGGCCAACCCATGCCGCGCGGCATGCAGTAGCCACCGCGCACCTCGATGTTGCCGGTCATGATCGGCAGCATCATGGTGGCTTTCTCATTATAGGAGCCGTACAGGTGCTTGGCCGGGCCGCGGTAGGTATAAGTCGTCGCCGGCTTGGTGGTGGCGAATTCCCGCGCGATGCGCTCGATCGTCGCCACCGGCACGCCGGACAGCTTGGCGGCCCATTCAGGCGTGTACTGCTTGTAGTGCTCTTTTAGTTCCGCCACCGTCACGTTGGTCCAGGTTTCGATGAAGTCGCTGTCCTGCAGATCGTCGCGCAGGATGACGTGGCCGAGGGCCAGCGCTACCGCCCCGTCGGTGCCGGGAAACACTGGAATCCATTCGTCGGAGCGCCCGGCGGTATTGGACAGGCGCACGTCGAAGGTGACCAGCTTGGCCTTGTTGTCCGCCATGCCGTCCGCCAGGCGCTGGGAGTAGGGGTTGTGGAAATAAGCCGCCTCCATGATATTGGAGCCGAAGTTAAGGATGTACTTCGCGTTGGCGAAATCCGGCGTTTCGATGTCCGGCCCCCAGGTGGGTTCCATGCCGATTTTCTTGGAGGATTCGCACACCGAGGTATGGTTGACGACGGTGGCCGATCCCAGCGTATTCATGAAACGGTCGATGACACCGCCGGAGCGGTTGCGGCCGTACTTCAGCATGATGGTGTTGGGGTCTTCCTTGAGGGCCGCATCCAGCTTCTGGGCGATCTCGGTCAGCGCCTCGTCCCAGGTAATGCGCTTCCACTTCCCTTCGCCGCGTTTGCCCACCCGCTTCAGGGGATAGAGGATGCGGTCCGGATCGTAGCTGTACCACATGCCCGAGTTGCCCTTGGCGCACAATCTGCCGCGAGTGGAAACGTGCTCCGGATTGCCTTCCAGCTTGACGATGCGACCGTTTTCCACATAGGCCATGGCACCGTCCTGGATGTTGCAGACGTGGCAGGTGATGGGGATCGCCTTGCGCTCGGCATAGCCGACCGGGTTGAAATCCTTGCCACCCAGTTCGGTCTCCATGGCGCGCAGCAGCTTCGGCGAGGCCGCTACGGCGGCTGTGGTAGCGGCGCTGGCCTGAAGGAAGGCGCGGCGCGTGATTTTGAAATTCAACATGGTTTGGTCTCCCCGATCTTTAGAAATAGGTCTGGACGATCTGGCCACCGACCAGAATCGAGTAGCGCAATGCCATTCCGCCCACCAGTATCAGCACCGCGGCGATCATCATGCCCTGCTGCTGTTTCCCGAAGGGAGCGAGCAACAATGCGATCGGTGCCGCCGTGCCGAGCAGGATGCCGATACCGATAAAGATCATGCCGAGCGAGCCGCTGGTCATGAGCATGAAGGTGAGTTCCTGGCCCGTGCCGCCATAGGCTGTGGTGCCGAGCAGAGACACCAGCATGGCACCCACAGCACCGGCTGACCACAGCATGAAATGACGCAGCATTCCCAACAGCCTCTCGTTCCGGCTCGCCAGGAAGGACGCCACCGCCGCGCCCGAAACCAGGGACAGGGCGATGAACAAGACCGGCATCAGTGGCGTATTCCACACCGGCCGGTTCTGATGCGCGGTGAGGTCAAAGCCGGTGTAGATCGGCAGGCCTAGCGCCAGGATGGCGCCCAGCACCGCAAGCTTGCGGCTCATGACCTCGTTGTTCATACGCATCATCCAGAGATAAGCCACCGATACTACCCCGAACGCGACCAAGTTCAGTCCGCCCCAGGCCAGTGGCGAAGCGAAGTTGAGGTAGACCGGATTAAGGATGTAGAGGAATCGCAGCGGCTGGGACAGGTCTACGATCAGCAGCAACCCTCCCAGCACCATCAGCCCAAAGGAGGCGTAGAAGGCGCGCTTACGCAGCGGTTCGAATTCCTGGCGGTACCAGGAAAGCGTGGAAAAGAAAAACAGCGCCGCAGAAATGCCGATGACGAAAAAGTAGATCGAATACGTGCTCGACCACGGCATGTGATGAAAAACATAGTAGTCACCCATGATTTGCTCCTTTAAACTTTGTGGCTGTCAAATGCCTTGCGGTCCGCTTCCAGCGCTTCCGGCGAGCTGTAAATCGCCCGGCTGGGCTCGGAAAGGTTGCGGTCCGCGCCGATGTAGAACACGTGCGGCTTGGTTCCTTCCTCGGGACGCAATACCTGTGTCGGCAAGGTGGATACCAGTTTCGATACCTCGCTGTTGGGGTCGTTGATGTCGCCGAAAATGCGCGCCCGACCGATGCAGGTCTGCACGCAGGCCGGCGTCAGCCCCTGTGTTACCCGATGGTGACAGAAGGTGCATTTGTCAACCACGCTGGTAATGTCGGTATAGGTGCGGCTCTTCGGCAACAAGAAGCGCGCGTTGTAGGGGCAGGACGCCATGCAGGCCTTGCAGCCGATACAGCGCTCGTAGCGCTGGAGCACGAAACCGCCATCTTCCACTTTATAAGTGGCCCCCACCGGACAAGAACGCACGCAAGGCGGATCGTCGCAATGGTTACACAGGCGCGGCATGAAATGCTTTCTCACGACGGGATAGACCCCCACCACCTTGTATGGCACCCAGGTCCGGTTGACTCCCAGGGGTGTATCAAACTCCGCCTTGCATGCGACTTGGCAAGCCATGCAACCAATGCAGCGGCGCAAGTCGATCACCATGGCATACCGTTTCAGGCCCGGCTTTCCCCTGGTTTCGATTGATGAAGTTCGCAGTTCGCTCATGAGCGCATCTCCTCCTGTTGTGTTTGGCAAACAGCGTTTTGTGCTGTACGCCCGTTGTCCAACCTAAAATAAAATCAGGTTGCAGCCAAAATATATTGAGCAATAGCCGTGCCATGAATAACAAGGTTTTTTATATCAAATAGATATTGCTTAACATGGGTTCAAATACCCTATTCATTGTTACCCCGAGGTAACAACAATGCCCATGTTGCCAGCAGGAGTATTACCGGACGGTGACAGCCGCTTTCGGCTCCAGCCAGACGCTGAAACAGCTTGTTTATCGCGCCTGGCAATTTGCGTTACACTGGCTCAACATCAAGATATGGAGGCGCTTCAGGTGAGATTAAGGATGCGGTGGCTGATGCTGTGCGGGGCCTTATTCATAGCTGCAAACACGTGGGCGGCGGGGGCGGACGTACCGATCAGGATCGGCCTGACGCCAGTCTTTCTCGACGACCAGACCGCCTTCGTCAATACCTGGCGGGTGTACCTGCAAAAGCACCTGAAGCGGCCGGTGGTGTTCGTCCAGCGCGCCAGCTACCGCGAAGTCACCGACCTCATGCGCAGCGGCAAGCTGGATTTTGCCTGGCTGTGCGGCTATCCCTATGTACGCAACAAGCAGCACATGAATCTGCTGGCGGTGCCGGTGTACCAGGGCAAACCGCTCTACCGCTCTTACCTGATCGTTCCTGCCTCGGACCGGCAAACTCGGTCCATCGCGGATTTAAGGGGCAAGGTGTTCGCCTTTTCCGATCCCGATTCCAATTCCGGCTACCTGGTGCCTGCCCATGAATTGCATCGGTTGCAGGAAAAACCCGGCACTTTCTTCAGCAAGACCTTTTTTACCTGGTCGCACCGCAAGGTAGTAGAGGCGGTGGCCGCCGGCCTAGCCCAGGGCGGCGCGGTGGAAAGTTACGTATGGGATACTCTGGCGCTGCAGCACCCTGAACTGACAGCGCAAACCCGCATCGTCAGGGAATCGGCAGAATTCGGCTTCCCACCCTTCGTGGCAGGGAAAGGGGTTGCGCCGGAGGTTACGGCGGCGATGCGCAAAACGCTGCTCGCCATGCCGCAGGATGAGGAAGGGGCGAAACTGCTGCGCACTCTACACCTGGACGGTTTCGTGGCGGGGGACGAGCACATGTTCGACAGCATCGCCCGGATGATGCGCGCCATTGCGGAGAAGTGACATGTTTCGCAACCTCAGTTTCCGCTACAAGATCCCCCTGCGCGGCAGCGTGCTGATCATCTTTACCGCGCTGGTGATCACCGCCTCCCTGATGTTCCGCGCCTACGACGACCTGAAGCAGGACGTGTTGTTGAATTCCGGCAGCATGGGACGGGTGCTGGCTCACACACTCACCCCGGCCATCGTGCACGATGATGTATGGCGCGCTTATGAAATCATCAATTCGCCGTTCCAGGCTTCGCCAAATGCGAACCTCAATCAGGCGGAAGAAATCCTGGTGCTGGATGCGCGCCAGCAGGTTTACGTTTCCACCCATCCCAAGCAATACCCCATGCTTTCCGACCCGGCTCGCGTCAGTCCGGACTTTGCCCGTCTGCAACAGGCGATTGCCGATTATGAGGGCACCGAGCCGAGAACTTTTGAACTGGCCGGATCGGACAAGTTTTACATGGTGACCCCCATCATTTCCGATGGTGTGGCCCTCGGCACGCTGGTGATGGGGTACTCCAGGTCGATGTTCCTGCCGCGCTTCTACGACAATGCCCGGCGCGCCATCATCATGACACTTCTGGCGCTGGCTGTGCTGTTGCCGATGAACTGGTATTGGGCCTGGCGCATGGCGGCCCCGCTGACCCAACTCGCCAAGTGCATGGGCAAGGTGGGGCAAACCTTGCCCGACGACCTGGAATGCAACCTGTATGAATCCAGGGACGAGATCGGCCAGGTCGGCATGGCTTTCAGGCGCATGCTGGGCGAATTGAAGGACAAGGAGCACCTGGAAAAGCAGATGTTCTTTTCCGAGCGGCTGGCCGCGGTCGGACGACTGGCAGCGGGCATCGCCCACGAGATCAACAACCCACTGGGCGGCATGCTGAATGCAATCAGCACCTTCAAAAAGCACAACAACGCCGACCCCCAGACCGCGAAAACCATCTCGCTGCTGGAACGGGGGCTGCTCCAGATCAAGGACACCATCGCCGCCCTGCTGGTAGAGGCCAAATTCCAGAGCCATCCCCTCACGGCGCAGGACATCGAGGATACCCGCACCTTGGTGCTGCCCGATGTCCACAGAAAAACGATAGGACTGACGTGGGAAAACGACATTCTGGACACCCTGCCGCTGCCTTCTACGCTGGTGCGGCAAATCCTGATCAACCTGCTGCTCAACGCTATTCAGGCAGTGGAACCACAGGGCCGGGTGCGCTGCCATATTTACCGGGACAGCAGCAGCCTGACCTTGCTGATCGAGAACGATGGTAAGCATATCGAGACGGAACAGCTGGGATATCTGTTCGAGCCGTTCGCGACCGGTCGTGAGGGCGGGCACGGCCTGGGGCTGTGGGTCACGTATCAGATCGTGCAGCAACTGAAAGGAGAGATCATGGCGCAAAGCCAGCCCGGAGAAACCCGGTTCATCGTGACCTTGCCGCTGGAGGAGCACGCGACATGAGCGCCGACCTGCCCCGCCTTTGCCTGGTGGAGGACGACGAGATCATGGGGGAATCCCTGTGCGACCGATTCGAACTGGAGGGTTACGCCTGCGATTGGCACAAGACTGCAGCAAGCGCCCTGGCAAGCTTGGGCAAGAAGAATTATGCCGTGGCAATCAGCGACATCCGCCTGCCCGACCTCTCCGGCGACGCAATGTTTGCCCGCCTGCTCAAGTCGGGCGTGAAGCTACCCCCCTTCATCTTCATCACCGGCTTCGGCTCTATCGACACAGCAGTAAGCCTGCTCAAACAAGGGGCAGCGGACTACGTCACCAAGCCATTCGATCTGGACCAGCTGATGGAGAAAATCTGCGTCCTGGCCACATCGGTCCGCCCTTCCCGAACCACCAAACCTGGCTTGGGACTGTCCGCGGCGATGCGCCGCATCGCCGACATGCTGCCGCGCTTGGCGCTGCACGCCAGCACCATCCTGATTGCGGGAGAGTCCGGCGTGGGCAAGGAAAAAGTGGCGCAGGAACTGCACAACAGCGACCCCCAAGCCGCCGGAAAACCCTTCGTCGCCGTCAATTGCGGCGCGATTACGGAAAGCCTGATGGAGTCGAGCTGTTTGGCTACGAGAAAGGCGCCTACACCGGCGCCGCCCGCACCAAAAAGGGCCTGTTCGAACAGGCCGACGGCGGCACGCTGTTCCTCGACGAAATCGGCGAAATGCCGCTGGCAATGCAGGTCAAGCTATTGCGCGTCATCCAGGAGCGAAACATCGTGCGCGTCGGCGGGGAGGCGCCGATTCCCGTCAATCTGCGCCTGGTGTGCGCCACCCACCGGGATCTGAAGCAGATGGTTCAACAGGGAACATTCCGCGAAGATCTCTTTTACCGCATCAACGTGATCCAGCTCAGGATTCCTCCCCTGCGGGAGCGCAAGGAAGACATTCTGTGGTTTGCCGATCTGTTCCTGGAGCAGTTCGCGGCACAGCACGGGGTAAAGAAGAAATCGCTCCAGCCCAGCGCCGAACTGGCGCTGCTGGATTATCCCTGGCCCGGCAACGTACGCGAACTGAAGCACGCCATTGAACGAGCCTACATCCTGAATAATGACGAGACATTGAAAACAGTCGACTTATTCGAGGATGGCCTGCTGCCTACAAGCTTCGCCGCCGTACCCGAAGCCGACCTCAATCAATATCTGCAAGCCTGTGAACGCCGTTACATCGTGAACACGCTTGACCGCCACCAGTGGCATATGGGGAACACCGCTGCCGCCCTCGGTATCAGCCGCAAGAATTTGTGGGAAAAAACAAAGAAACTGGAGATCCAGGCAGACATCAAGGGCATAAGCGGGGATTGATCAATGCGCCTTTTAATATGCGGTCGTGCATGTTAAAAGCGCTATCGTAATGGTCAGAATTTACCCGGTTTCAATGGCCGCCAGCCGGGGTGATCGAAATAGCGATCATAGCTTTCCAAAGCGTGCATCACCTTCGCGGAGCCGCCACGTCGATCCAGTTTCTTGTTTTTTCCCTCCATCGCTTCCGTGCCGGCAATGATTTCCGCCAGCACCAGATGGAGCATGGCATCGGTTTCCTTGTCCAGCTTGCAGTTCTGCACCATGAAGGCGATCTGTTCATTCACCCGTCTGGCCCGGATTTCGAAGACGGAATCGGCCTTGCCGGCATAGATGGCCGGCATCGGCTCTTCCATCGCATCACGGATGCCGCTCATGCCTTGACGCAAACTGGCATCGGTCGGCCATTTCCTGCCCTGTTTGAGCGTCGGGACTGACGGGGCACCGGAAGATGCGCCATGCTCATGGTCGTGGTCATTCGCCGCCGCCACCCTGCCCGCCACGGTCAAACTCAGTACGATTCCGGTTGTTGCCATGAAACGAATTGCCTTGATAAAGGACGAATGCATAAACTTTCTCCTGATTACGTCAGATAATTGTCAAACGATGTTTCTCTGGGCCTTACTCACCCCTAATCAGGTTTGCTCAACCCGCTTTTTGCCCACGAATATCGCCATTCAACGGCTACGCGTCGAACGCCCTTCCCTCCCCCGCTTCCTCGTGCGCCTTGCCCTCACGGATGCGGTAGAGGCGCTTGAAGGTAGGGATAATATTATCGTCGTGGGTGACGACGATAATTGCGGTGCGATACTCGACCGCCAACTCATTAAGCATGCGCATCACCGTCAATGAACGCTGGCTGTCCAGCGGCGCAGTCGGTTCGTCAGCCAGGATGATCGGCGGATTGTTGGCGAGCGCGCGGGCAATCGCCACGCGCTGCGCCTCGCCACCAGACAGCTCGGAAATACGCGCCCCGGCGCGGTGCGCCACGTCCAGCACCTTGAGCAGATCCAGAGCGCGGGCGGTCGCCTCGCCGTTCGGCTTGCCAGCCAGCATGGGTAACAGCGAAACGTTTTCAGTGGCGTCGAGAAAGGGAATCAGATATGGCGCCTGGAAAATGAAGCCGATGCGGTCGCGGCGCAGTTCGCGCAGATCGGAAATTTTCCAGCCGTCGTCGAAGGTCACATCGCCGCCCAGCGTAATGCGCCCGGCCGTCGGGTCGATCACCGCTCCCAGGCATTGCAGCAGGGTGGTCTTGCCGGAACCGCTGGGGCCGAGCAGGCCGACCACTTCGCCGGGATAGACTTCCATGTCCACCCCCTTCAGCGCCTCGACTGCGGCGCTGCCGCTGCCGTAGCGCTTGACCAGCCCCTCCAGCTTGATCGCCGGCTTCTCTGCATGCTCAGCCATCAACCGCCTCCGATCGCCGTTGCCGGGCTGACCTTGAGCGCGGCGCGAATGGCCAGGATGCTCGCCAATGTGCAGATCACCATGGTGATGGCAAAAGCGCGGCCGGCATCGCCCATCTCCAGCAGTACGTGTTTTGGAAAAATCGGCGCCCAGAAGGTCGCCACCGTCTTGCCGATGACAAAGCCGATCATGCCCAGCCCCAGCGCCTGCTGCAGGATCATCGAGACGATCACCCGGTTTTTCGCGCCGATCAGCTTGAGAACGGCGATTTCCTTGATCTTGCTCATGGTCATGGTATACACGGTGAGCGCGACGATGGCGGTACTCACCACCGTCAAGATCACCAGAAACAGGCCGATCTGCTTGGCCGAAGTGGCGATCAGCTTGGCCACCAGAATTTGCTCCATGTCTGCGCGGGTGTAAGCCTGCAGATGCTTCCAGCGCAGGATGCTGTCCGCCACCAGGCGCGTATCCGTGCCGGGCGCCACGCGCACCAGCACGGCATTGACGTTGTGGTTGGAAAACCGGTCGGCCTCCAGCGCGCTAAGCAAGCCGGGTACGCCAGGACGATTCAACTGCGGATTGGCAGCCAGCCGTTCGCGGTCGCCGACGATAGCGTCGTTATCCTTGAGAAACTGCACTTCCTGAGCATCCTTGAGCGAAATGAACAGCATCGGGTCGCCGCCCGACGACACCATGCGACTGGTCAGCCCCACCACGGCGTATTCGTGGCGGCGGATGCGCACCCTGTCACCGACCTGGAAGCCGGTCTTGACGTCCGCCACTGCTTCGTAATGGGAGCGTGTCACCGGTCTGCCCGCCACCAGCCGCATCGGCTCGCCCGGCTTGCCCGATTCGAATCCGGCGATCATCACCCGCACATCCTTGTCCCTGTGCTTCACCTGCATGGTGAGATAGGCCGCATTTCCCAATTCCGCCACACCGGGCAAGCCGGCGATGCTACGCCAGGCATCGTCATGCAGGGTGGAGGATTCTGCGTAGGGCCCCAGGGTATGACGCTGCACCACCCAGATATCGGTAGCGCTGCCGTTAATCAGCGCCTTGGCGTCGTCCACCATGCCCCGATAAACCCCCGCCATGGTCAGGGTCGCGCCGATCAGCAGCCCCAGCCCGAAGCTGGTGAGCAGATAGCGGCCAAAACCGTTGGCGATGTCGCGGTAGGCCAGGTTGATCATGCCGCCTTGCCTGCCTTCACTTTCTTGCCTTCTTCCAGGTCCACCGGGCTGTATACGATCACCGCGTCGCCCGCCTTCAGTCCGTTCAGTATCTGGGTGCGACCGTCCAGAGTCCGCACCCCGATGGTCACCGGGAAGAACCGCACCTTGCCGGCCTCTACCCGCCACACGCCGTTTTTATTCTCCACCCGCCTGACCGCGGCGCTGGGCACGAACAGTACACTATTCAAGGAAGCCATCTTCACCGTGACCTCGGCCAGTTCGCCGACGAAAATCTCACTGGGTTGCTGATTGAAGACGACATTCACCAGCCGCTCCTCGGTCAGGCTGTCACTCTGGATATCGACCCGTGCCACCTGCCCTTTCAGGACAATGCCCTGACGCGAGCGCAGCACGATTTCTGCCGGCAGGCCTGGCTGAAGGCCTCGCGAACTGGACTGATCCATGCGCGCCCTCACCCACAGACTGGCGGGATCGATCACCCGCAGCACGGCCTGCCCCGCCACCACGGTATTGCCGGGCTCGGCCTCGCGGGCGATGACGATGCCGTCAACCGGGCTGACCAGCTTGAGATTGGCGCGCTGCAGCGCCACGCCATCGCGCTCCGATCCGGCCCTGGCCATGTCACGACGAATGGCTTCCAGATTGGATTTCGACGCATCCAGCGCGGCTTGGGCGATATCCGCATCGTTGCGCCGCGATTCCGCCGCCTCCTGGCTGACAAAATGCTTCGCCACCAGATCCTGGTAGCGCTGAGCATTGGCCTGCGCCTGTTTGTGGCGGCTCGCCGCCTCCCTTACTTGCGCCTCGGCCGATTCCACATTGAGCCGCGCACGCTGCGCCGCCAGATCGGCGCTTTTCATGCGTTCGTCGAGATCGACCGGGTCGATCTCTGCCAAAACCTGGCCGGCTTTTACGCTGTCGCCATGATCCACCCGTACGCTCAATACCCGCCCGGCCTGAGTCGGGCCAATGGCATAGGAAAAACGCGCTTCGACCGTGCCGACACCAAATACCGACGGGTGCAAATCACCCAAACCGGCTTCGATCGTTTTCACCTTTGGCACCGCCATCGGCCCATACGTCATGGCGATCCAAGCAACGGCGAACAAACCCGCCACCACGCCAGCGGGAACAAGAAAACGCTTAAAACCGACTTTCATACTCCGCCTCTTTTCACTTCAGTTTTTCGGGCACGACATGAATCTGGAACCCGAGCCCGAATACCATCCAGATAAATCGGAAAAACCTTCTTCGCCTCTTCCTGCAAGGAACGCCGCCCGCCGAAGATGCTGGATTGCAATACCAGCCCCTGTATCATGCCGATGAACAAAGTGGCCGCGCTGTCCTCATCCACATCCTGCCGGGCAAGGCCGGCTATCTTCGCCTGCTCAATCAAACCCGCAATTTTAGCCTCGTAGCCGGTCAAGATTTCCTGAATCAGGAGTTTCAGACGCGTATCCCGGCGCAGCAACTGGTCTGAGAACACCATGCGCGGAATAGCCGGGTGCCTGACGATGAACGAGACATGCGCAGAAAAAATTTTTTCGAGCGCATCCAGCGGATTTTCACCTTTGGTCGCAGCCGTGTCTACCACCTTCATCAGACGGCTACGCACCCAGTGAATCGCTGCCAGCCAGATCGCATCCTTGGTCGGGAAATGCCGAAATATCGCACCCTGGGTCAAACCTAACGCATCCGCCATGTCCTGCGTAGTCACCGACTCCACCCCGCGACTGGCCGCCAGATCAAGCGCCGCCCGGATAATCTCCTCCTGCCGCTCTCCTGCATCCATACGGCGTCTGCGCGGCTTGTCCAATTCTTCCGTTGAAGTCATTTCTTCACGCATTTCACCTGACTTTAGATAGTAATCAGTCACTATCTTAGATGGGTGGCATCACGACGTCAAGAAGTCGGCTCTATCCATGATATTGCAGATAGGAATTGACCTTTCCGCCACAGCCAAGTAGAATCCGCAGCTCTTCGGGGTGTAGCGTAGCCTGGTAGCGCGCCTGGTTTGGGACCAGGATGTCGGGAGTTCGAATCTCTCCACCCCGACCAGGATTTGTCCGACAATCTGCCCGTAGCTCAACCGGATAGAGCACCAGCCTTCTAAGCTGGGGGTTACAGGTTCGATTCCTGTCGGGCAGGCCAGTTTGGTCTGTTTTATCAGTGGTGGCTGTAGCTCAGTTGGTAGAGTCCCGGATTGTGATTCCGGTTGTCGTGGGTTCGAGCCCCATCAGCCACCCCAAATAAGTAGTTAAAAAACCGCCACTTAGGCGGTTTTTCTTTTTCTACCCTTGGTCGCGATTAAGCCAAACACCCTGTTTTATCGTTCTCAGTGTTCCCGTTTTGTTCCCGTTTTTTACTATTGTTTACCGTTTTAACTGTTCCCATTTTGGGACGGGTGCAAATGAAAGCAAGATAAAAATGCAGAACGCCCCCAGGAGTGGCGAAATATCGGTTTGATAACGGCCGCTTCCGACTTCCGATCCTTAGTAATAGCTCAGATTACTTAAATGGATCTAGATCAGCCGGCGCAGGTATATCCATAAGGTGATTAAACGCATTGGTGAGACGTTTTGCATCCTCTGCATTCATGCGATAGCAGGTGAAGTAATCGTAAAGGCCTTTTGCATTGATGTCAGATCTAACATCATTCACGACCTTTCCACTGAACTGGAGTGAGACTCCTCCATTCGAAGACACCTTCTTTATTGCAGTCAAAGGAAATGTAATTGTCCTCTCCAGCCTCCCGCTGCTCTCAAGGGAACTCGAACTTGCATAACGAACGGATATGACATTCCTGCTGCTGACCGTAACTGATACGGGAGGAATATCTTTGGGTTCAAGGTAAAGGGGACTCTGACCGCACCCACGCATTTGATCCACTATGTAGTCTACGGTTTCTTTCCAACCGGGCCCTTTGTTTTGTGTTCTGCCGTTAGTTTCTCCAAATGCAGTAACGGAAGAAAAAATGGACATCATAAAGATACTTGCTGCCACCAATCTGGCCTTGCTCTTCAAACAGCCTATATTGTTAGAATTCATTTGGTATGACATGTTACTCCCCCTCTATAATGATGGAATAGCGAACCTGAGCATTCAAATTAAGGCCGATTTGAGGCAGCATTACTTTTTCATTTCTTTTACTGTAAAAGAATAAATGAAGCCCTTTCCGCCAATATTAATAAACCTTGCCATACCCAGTGATTTTCCACTCATGAAAATTTCGGCATCCCCGAATTTTGCGGCCCCAATTTCAACTGGCGCATTTGAGACATAACACATTATTTCGAGAAGTTGCTCCATACCCTCTGCAGCCATTGTTTCTTTTGCCACCGCCCTGGTTTTTCGCATATCGCCAGCCAAATTAGCAACAGACGGCTGTGCTGAAAGAGTAGATAGCCAAGGATCAATTAAATTAAATGCTCCCGCCTGAGTTCCTACGCACCTCCCACTCTCCATGGGAGAACCATTCATCAGAACCGATCCAGTCGTTACGATATTGGTAAAATTGATTTCCGCTTTTTTTATCAAGCCGCCTTCAAACGCAGCGGAAAAAGCCAACTTCGAGTCCGCAAGAGCCCCTGTCGCAACCATTAACAATATCGCCGCAAAAAGTTTGCTCATATTTTTGTTCCTCATAATATAGGTTCCATCTTGCCTCAAGCGCTGGATTGCATCAACATTCATTCATCATTATTCATGTGATAATTATGTTTGGCGGCGTTCGCCATTCCACAGCACCCGCAATGAGGAAAAATATTCGCGGCTAGCTCCCTTGTAGACAGACCACCAGTAATGCAACACGTGGGCTAGATTCTTCATTTTTTACTCATCGAAAAAGCTTACGGATACATCTTCCCGTGCCAGAAGGCCAGCTTGTAGAGCGCCCGCAGGTGCCAGAAGTAGCCACCAGGTCGCTTGACTGCCAACCATGCAGCGGTGAGCGGGGCAAAATACCCGTACTTTAGTGTGCCGCGAGCGCCCTTAAAAAAGGCTTCTATCATGGTCGATCTCCTTGTTGCACTTTATGCAGCTTGCCTCTCGGCGCCAGCTGGCGCAAAAGTTCAGCGACTCTCTCCTGATTGCTTGCCGGCTTGAATAACTCACAAGCCAGATCGCGCTCAAGCTGATCGCGCCCTCCTTTTATGACCATCATCCCTATCTCCCTCAATTCAATGCCACTCCAAGCTTCTCAAGAAGATCGGAGAGCGCAGTATTAAAAAGCCGTGGGGCAGCGACATCCGTTCCCTCGGCTTTTTGCAGCGAGGAAATGCGATATTCCTTTTCCCCCTTGGCTTGCCGAGCGGCAACCAGAAGAGCTGATTGTGTTACCCCCTTTCCCTGGTTGGGAATATTTACCTGCTGGGGTTGCTGTCCTTTCATTTGTGCCTGAGCTTGACCAATCAAAAGAAGTCCACCGAAAATCGTGCTTTTGATCTTCCCTGAGAGCTTTTCTTTTGCAGGTTCTGGATCCTTCGGGTTGTCATAGAATGCCCCTGCATCCAGTTGAAACCCCTCATAACGCGATGTCTCACGGAAGTTGTATTCGCCTTCGATCAAATAGGTGACATCCGCCAGTGAAGGGTCCTCAACGATCATGTGACCATGTTTGGCCAATTGAGCACGCATCTGACTGGTCAATTTCTGGCTGCCCTTGAATTCGACAAACAATTTTCGGCCGAGATCAGGGGAGAAAAACGTGGGTTTTTGAGGTGCATTCTGTAAAGCACCGGGAAGTTCTTCCTTCTTGGCCTCATCCATCATTGCCTTGAGTTCTGAGCCCTGCTTCTCTATATTTTGTTGTAACGTTTTCTGAGCCTGTGCTTGGTTTTCCGCTGCAACCATCTCGCCAATCGGATTCGCCCTTGCCGGGTTGATGTTGCCGCTATTGTCGACCCGTGCCAGCGTCTCATTGGCTTGCCGCTGTGGAATTCCGGCCTTGACCATCGAATCAGCCTGAGCAAAGGTGGCAGATGGCATTGCCGAAACAGAGCCAACGGCAACTCCCGCTAGCCCTTGTGCAGTAAACACCTGATCACGGGCTGCACGTTGCCGTTCTTCGGCTTGGGCCGCAAATCGCATCATATAAATGGACTGTCCATATGCATTCTGCAAGGACAGGACCAGCTTTTCGCGCTGGAACGGCGTTAGATCTTTTCTGGCTTCAACCTCATCGACAGCCCTGTTAAAGGCATTCAATGTTTCCTCTTCCTTCTTCTGACGCTCGACTTTTTCCTTTTCAGGATCGCGGAAGGAATCAATCGCCTTCCCCGCTGCTGCCGATCCGATTTCCGCCCCCGCCTTTAAGA
Organism: uncultured Sulfuricella sp.; assembly: GCA_964559825.1. Taxonomy (GTDB): domain Bacteria; phylum Pseudomonadota; class Gammaproteobacteria; order Burkholderiales; family Sulfuricellaceae; genus Sulfuricella. Next base: position 27,664 of record CAZLJK010000014.1, read on the forward strand.
CCGGACCAAGTATGTCACCCAAGCCGAAGGCATGAACATTTACGGAGGCCAGCAGGGCTATGCCGCTAAGAATAAATAAGTTTGTTTTTTTCATTTCTTACCCCTATGGAATCATGCCGCCGAGTTGCTTCAGAAAAATCACGTTAACTCGCCCCCCTAGTTTACCTATTTTCCAAGAATTACAAGCCCAAAGACAGGCAAAGTTGCGGACTTGACAACCATCGATTGTGTGTTCTGATTGTAACTGTGCACAAAAACATTCTTCAAGGAGTGAATGCGGCGCACGTCACTCGGGCAAATAAGCCGCGTCCACCGTGTTATTCATCGGCGAGCTGACGTTTGCAATGTGCCACCATTTTAATGGTTGACGGAAAATAATCTTGTACTGCGAGGAGACAAAAATATGAGCTCATTAAAAGAGATTGGCTTCACCCTTGAGAAAGAAACAGACAAGGCGGTTTTATGGTCATGCCCACTTGGAAAATTTTGGAGGCCAAAAAAACAATTCCAGCACCATGCTCACGCGATCCTGGACAATTTGAATACTGTGGCAAGGGAGGTGGCGGACGAAATAAATAAAGCGTGGGTTCTGGTGCGCATCGTGGCGCAAACGGACGGTGGCGCGGCACGGATCACATTTCCTGCATTCCGCGTTCATGGTGAGCCCGATGAGCGCAAAACCAAGCGTGTCGAACTATACGTTCCGGCTGGGTGGCTGCTTAATATTGGCGGACGGTGGGCTGCGCCGGTCAACAAGCTCGCCGAAAAGATGGACGTGCGACGAGAACGCGCTCACACCCGCGCGGCACGCGCAGGTGTGTGGCGGCCTGACTCTGGCAACGTCACGGATGCCGAACAGATTTTAGCTTGGCTAAAAAAGGTCAACGCGTCGATCTTGAACAAAAGGAAGGAGGATGAGGCGGTTGCGGCGGCACAGCGTCAGCAGGCAAGGCTGAAACGGTTCAACGATGAGGTAAGCCAACAATTTGAAATGGTGCTGATAAATCAGTACGAACATGCCGCGCGGACTTTCTGCAAGTCTGCAAAGGGCAGGCTAGTCATGGCTGATCTGGTTGGTGGTCGATATCACCCCACCCTGGACTTTATCAAGGCCGCCATCAAGCAAAATGGATTTGCGGAGTGGGCGAGGGAATGGAAAATCAAGCAGGCAGAACGTGAGGCTGCCCGGGCAGCCAAGCCGAAGCCAACGAGGATGCCCGACAGAATTCTGGAAAATATGCGCGTGGAGTGGGTAGATTGGGGCGGCACGTCAAAAAACAGGTTAAGGATTGAGAATAGCGCAGATTCCTGCATGGTGAAATTTTTCGGTTCAAAGCGCGAAATCGCTCTTCCCGACGGTCGGGTCATCATTAAAATGGCCGGGCCGAACCTCAAAATTATGGCAGTCAATAGTTAAACCGGCGATTTCTCACTTTAATTGCGATTAGGGATTTCAGCAATGGCCAGCCTTGGTGTATACAAATCCACCCCGTCTGAACGCATCGACATCCACGACGCCTTGGTAGTAAAGAGCGCAGCCATTTTGGCAAGGTTAAAGGAGGGTGCCAGGGTGTCGGTTCTCGAGTGCCAGACGTTGCGGACGGCTTGGGAGAAGTCGGCATTTGCCGACGCGCTTTGCGAGGTTGGTGAGGCCGATATTGACGTCTTGGAAATCCTGTATACGATTTCAGACTCTGGATTTCTAACCAAAAAAGAGCTCTGGCACTCCCGCCGGCTTCGAAATAAACAAACATTGGCATTTCGAGGCTGCCATTACAGCGAAGTTACGGCGATTTTTGGATTTGGTTGGAGTTGGTCTCTCGACAGGGCCACTGCCGTTCTGTTCGCGCAACAGTGTAATGGGGTGGTGGTTGCGGCAAATGTCCAGGCAACTTGTTGGCTGGATACGGCTGAGCGAGAGCTGATCGTCTGTTCGTTGGATGTTATTGACGTGCTCGATGTCACGGATGCACCTTCGATGTCGGACATCGAAGTTGTAGCTGCAAAGCGCCGGCTTGGCTGGCCGCTGGACTAGCGCCCAAGATCCGGAACTAATTTAAGGGGATCAAGCATGTGGAATTTTAAAACCCCGATGACTTAATTGCGCGCCTGCCACCTGAACCTGAACAGCAAGCGGCAATTGAAGCTGGCGCAGAAGCTCTTGCACGTGAGATCGAGGCGTCCAGGCTCAAAAGTGGTGTGACGGTAAAATCCTTAGAGAAAAAACACAAGGAACACGAGTAGACCGCGTAGCGCCCGCGTAGCGACCGTGTAGCTTTATCGATTTCCAAAAATCGACCTACCCATATCAATCGAAACTGCGTGGCGTACGTCTAGCGACCGTGTAGAACTTTAAGCCGGCCATTTTTGAGGCTTCAAAAGGTGAAAAACACACCTAAACTGCGTGGCGTGCGTGTAGCGCCCGTGTGGCGACCGTGTGAGGGTGAAAAAACGTCAAATTCGAAGCTTTAATGGCGCGGCGAAGCCTCCTTCCACCACAGCGCCAAGACCCTTGTAATTAGGGGCTTTCAGGCAATACGATCATTTTTGATAATTTTGCCAAAAATGATCAGATTAACTTTAAACCCTATTCAAAAGCTTCTGAGAGCGCTGCAAAGTGGCTTTCCACCACAGCGCCAAGACCATTATAAATAGGGGCTTTCAGGCAATACAGCCATTTTTGATAATATTATCAAAAATGGCTGTATTAACTTAATCTGTACAAATACAATTAGTTACATAACCATCAATTTATTAGCTGCGAATATTCTTTTTGTGGGCTGTAGTCGGCTTTCTGATCGCAACTTTTTGCGGACGACCGCCGCCCAACAGGCCGACCGCACCGGTTGGACGCACGTAGGTGGCATTTTTACGCTTGGCTAAAAGATCAGCCAGCGCCGGCTCACCAAGCGTCAGCAGCACCGTTCTCACGCTGAGCCAATGATTGTAGCGAGTGCAAGAGGCCGCATGGGCAAGGCGCACATCGAGATACCACTGTAGATGCTTGAGGCGCCACTGCCAAACTCCAACCTGCCAGCGTTTCCATATTGTCTCAGCGATCTGTCCAGCGAGTTCGGCCCGCAGCACTCGATTTTTTGCAGCACCAGGTAAAGATTTGGCAAGAAGGCTGAAGGCCTGCATGCGCGCCTGAGAATTGTTTCCTGGTCTGCTCACCGGCGGCCTCCAATATATTCGGACATGACCTCGATGCGATGGTGGCCGAGCTCTTCAGAAATAATTGCACGGGCGCTACGGTCTATGTCTCGACTTGGCTTTGGGTCACCTTCGCCTCTCAACACCGGAGCAAGGTGGCCAGTCAACTGCTGGTAGCGGTCGCAAGCATACGCGGCACGCAGATCATGAAAATGACGTCCTTCGGCAGCGTAAAACATTGAATAAGCGTGGTCGCGATGCTGTTTATAGTTGCGGCCTTCGTCCATTAAATTTCTTTGATTTTCTTGAGCCGCGGCAGCCACTCTGAGCGCTTCAAGCTGGCGCTGATCAGTAATTGGAACCACACGCGTATTGTTACCGCCTTTGACGCCTGTCGAAATCGTGACCTGGTGAGTCCGTAGCGCTTCGCGGTATGCAGCTTTTGCATCCAACAGACAGGTCTCCCGGAAGCGGAGCCCCAAATATCTTGCAACGTCGACCATCGCTGCCTCGCGCACATTTCCCCTGTTCATCAGGTTGCTATATATCTGCTGAACCGCGTCGCGATTCATCCAAATCGGCACGTCAGTCCGGATGGTGCTTCGAGGTCCGACTAGAGCGGCAGGACTTACAGCCAACTTTGTGTCACCGCGCATTTGTTCAAGAATAACGTTCACTGAGCTCAAGCGATTCTGAGCGTACGACACTTTCATTTCACCTTCGATAACCATGCCTTTTAGATCGCGCCCATACGCCTCAACAACCTCCTTTGTGATATCGCGCGCATCACGGATGCCGTTGTCTTTGGCCCAAATTGCGAACTGATTCCAGCGCGAGGAATGGCCCGCTACAGATCCATAGTGACCGGCCACGATACGATCTTTGAGAGCGTTTTTGCCAGCAAACTCAAGTTGTTTCCCATACCCGAAATTTCTGTTTCCACCGACCTTACCCATCTCGAATCCTTTCAAAAGCAATTTTTTTCTTTCCCCCTGAAAATCAAGCACCCCCTTTGGCGCTAAGTATTAAAACCGAATTGCTGTCGGTCGCAGTTGATTTTCAGGTAAACGCCTGTACTACCAAGGCCGGGAAATTGCCACAATGTTTCTGCTGTGTGGATGCAGCCACTTTTAACCCAGTGATAGGACTCCTACGATCCGGAGTGGGGATGATTATTTGAGCCTTCAATTTGCTGCATTCGCGCCGACGCGGTCCGATTTTGCGGGGGGATCGCCGGTTGTGTTTTTCAACACTGAATGTGCATTTTGGAGGTCGTGAGAGTGGTCTTTTATGGACCTGCGCTGGTTCCGCCAGTGGCGGAAGGGGGTATCTAACGACACCCCGTCGAGGTCAAAAAAGAGCTTTTACTGCTGTTTTTGACTCACCATTTCGATGATTCAAAAAAGTTGAAATTCGGCTCAGATCCAGTAACCACAAGTGGTTGATAGACGTGCGGGGAACGGTTTTCCGGTAAAACAGGAAAACCGTCTCTGTGTACCTACACAGAGACGGTTTTCGGCGGTGTTCTTGTTGATCTGTGAATATTCACGAGCCAAGAAGCACGACTTTGTCGTGCACGTCTCGCCTCGATGGGCGAGCCGCAAACATCTCAGCACGCAGATCACAGCAAAAAACTGCCAATTTGAAATTACAAAATGTAGATAGTGCAGAAGCTATTGGATAGCCGCAGGCCAATTGCGCCAAAGAATACTGGGCAAAAGGGTTGCTATTGTTGCCTTAGTTTGGCAAAAATTTTTGAGACAATTGTTTTTGGAAGGCTGTCAGTTTTAAGGTCCGGCAGCTAAGACAAGTCCGCTAAAAGCGGCATACTCAGAGGTAATAAAAAAATTATGATACCTGCACATTATAAAGTCAAGTCTTGCTGCTCGGATTGTGCTTTTTCTGGAGTGAACAGGGTTAGAGTTGAGTTGGGCACGCACGTCGTCAAAGATCAAAACGGCAACTACCGTGACGTTGAACGCGATCTCCCCTGGGACTATTTTTGGGATGACCAGGAAAAAAGAATAGCCGCACAAGTCTATTGCGACGCCTACCGGAGAAGCATCCAGTTCCCGTTGGGCTGGCTGCATTGTGTCAAGAAATTGACGCAGGCGGAATTTGAGGCACAGCAAGAAGCGCGTCGCAAGTCCAAACGGTAAAAACTAAAAACTTCTCCCACAGCATGGGCAGGCGTTCGCTGCCTCTGCCACCTTTTTCACTGCCTTAGACACAGCCTGCCGGGTGACGGCAAGCCGGCGCGCTGCCTCTGCCTGAGAGATTCCCCTCTCCACCAGCACCAGCCTCGCCGCTTCTCGCATCTTCTGATCGATCTGCGTGAGATCTGCCGCTCTATCAAATTCCTCTTTGGTCATAATCGGCTATTGCTGTTGACAATGTGTTGACATGATACATAATGCAAATGTAACCCTTTTTTGACTTAACGTGAGGAAATTAACATCATGAACCAACAAATCGCTTTTTGCTCACCGCCTGATGATTCGATGGCACCTACCATTGAAATGGATGACACCCTGGTTGTGAACACTGAAGTTAAAGCCTATCAAGGTGCAGGAATATATTGCCTCAGCCTCGGCGGCACCAAGCACTTCCGCCGCATAACAGGCAGGGACGATCCGCGGATCATCAGTTGTGATAACCGAGCATTCCCTCCTGAGATTGCGGATGAAGGCATGATTAATGATATGATTTTCGGCAAGGTCTCTCATGTGATTAAACAGGTCGATCATTCATCTAAAATTAGTCTCACAGATGACGTATTTGCAGGTGCTGTGGGGAGTTAGAAGGACAAAACATCATGAAAATTATTGCACCCACTTTTGGGTTTGCTGCGCAGCTGATTCTGCTCGCAGCCTATGCCCTTTCCAGTAAAGAGGGGCCAGGCAACACCGCACTTTTTGCCGCGATGTGGATCCCTGCATCTTCGCTCGTGTGGTTGGCAATCAGGGATGGGAAGTTCGCTCAGCAGGCGATCTCTGCAATGTGGGCGGCGCAAGTCGCAGCAGTGCTGATTATCCTGTTGCTTTCCGGCATATCATTAGTGGCCACTGGGTCGCACATCAAAGAGTCCATTGATCACGCTTTGCCGCGCTGGGCGCTTCTTGCTGCAGCGATCTCTTTTGCGCTCATCAATATTAAGCTAGCTCGCATGAGTACCGAGGAAATACGAGACTCTGCAGCAATGCGCCGGATCGTGGTTTTCTTCAATGAGAAAAGTGTTCGTCAGGAAAACGACGATTTCACAGCAGAGCACTTTGACGAAATGGGCAAGAGCCAGAGCGACGAGTTCACCGACTTTATTTATAAAGACGTGAATCCGTCCAATGTATTTCACCACTAATATAATTTAAGTGTTGTCGCTCTGTCCCGCAGGGTTTCCATGTCTTTTCGGGCTTGCTCTAAGCGCGGTTCAACATCTTGCATTTGTTGTTTAACGTGCTCCTTTTGAGGATCGATGGCCATTTCATTGATCACATATCCCGCCCCACCCATGACAACTGCGCTCGCAGCGCCTGCTGTCGCGCTGCGACTGACCACCTTGCTCGCAGTTGAAGCGGCTGCTTCAGCAGCTGGCGCCGCCGATGTGGCAGTTCTTGCGGCCGCAGCCGCATCTAGCGCTTTCACCCCGACTCCCGCGACAGATCCGACTTCGGCTGCCCTATACGCGGTTGTTCCCATTCTATATGCCTGCACACCTCGACCAGCCCAACCAACCACGGGTATGAAACCTATGGCGGCGGCGGCAACGTGCCCTGATGTACCCCAAGGATCTTCGCGGAAACTGTCCTTCGCCCAGTCGGCCACGTGCTCAACCGTCGATTTTGAGTCGTCCCAAGGCGTGATGTCAGTAGATTGCACTGCGGATGGAGTAGAAGCCGGAGCTTTTGTCACCGGCGTTGGCCAACTGATTTTTGGCATTTGATTCACAGGGGCACTGGGAAGGCTGTTAAATGGCGCATTACCAACGGGGTGACCATCGAGAACTCCCTGCGCTGTATCTCGAACACCTCCGACCGGTTGCAGCCCGCCCTCGACTCCAGAAATAAATTTATCGCTATTCAGCAGCGCGTTTGCCTTCCCGGCCACATGTGTTCCCGTGCTGGGCGCGATCGTTGGCACCATTTTGTTTGCCACCCCCATGAAACCCTCGGTCGCACTTCTGTCACCGGCGGCGACATATTTCCTTGCCGCCAAAAAGGTCAGAGCATCGCGATATGCCTCAGGTGACATCGCTCGAAACCCTTCATCATTTTTAAAAACGGAATCAAGACGTGCTAGTTCTGCACCGTAATCACCGCGATATTTACTTTGCAGATAACCGTCCATTTTAGCCACGTCACCATGCACCCCGGGGTTGGACATCGACCTTGTTACATCGCCAATTTTGAAATCTTTGCGGAGTGCGTTGTTTGACTTGAGCGATTCGGAAAGCTCCAGGCTTTGCTGCGCCTTCTCTGCACGGTCCTCGGACATCGACAATTCTTCCATATCCGACCCACGGAAATTTTCCGATGCCTTCGATGACCAGGTGTCACGCAACGAACTTTCTGAGAGCCAGGTCTGCGCATTTCTAACCCCGTCAGACCACTGCTTGTTTTCACTGAGCTTCGCAGATAATCCCTTTGTTTGCTCGCTATTCCATCCTTTTTGCCTCTTTAGTTCACCGGCAAGTGCGGCGCCGGCTTTGCCGCCCTTCAACCAACTGTCGCCGTATTTTGCAGTAAGCGCTGCAGACGCCGCGACGACGTCAGTCTCTGACACTTTGTCGCCAACCTCTTCTCCAATGGCAGATCCGATGTCATGAGCGAACCCTTTAAATTTGGAGTATTCGCTTTTAGCTGACTTACTCTTAGATGCCTCGTGAGCCATTGCTTTGTCGAATGATTGCCCATGTTCAGCCGTGTTTTTTCTGGCCTGCCCGTACCTTACGCCGGCCTCGATCGACTCTGTTCGCGCGTTGGTGGCCGCATGTGACATATCGTCGCCAAGATTGAAAGTTGACTGAGCCACCCCGGACAGCACGCTGCCGGTCGACATGTTCTGATCGTGTAGCGAGGATCTAGAAACCATCGCCTTACCATCCATCGTCTGTGGCGAATTCACCTTTTCGTCATAGCTTGACTTGATCCCGTCGGCACCCCACTTCCCTGCCACTTTGGTTAACGCATAGATGGATCCAGAGATCAGCGCCAATGAAAGCATCGGGACCATGCCCATCATATCGCTGGCCAACATTATTTTTTGAGATAGCTTATCGTAAAAAGTCAGGTACCCGCCGGGGGTCAGAAACACATCCGCCCCGCCAGCCATGAAAAATTCGTTTTTGATTTGATATTGCATGTAATAGTTAATAAGCGCCGCAAAAATCAGCCAGGTATTAACCCAAATCAGCAACATCAGGTAACTGCCAGCGACCTTGATCCCCTTGCTGCCTGATGCCACAAGCAGCAAAGCCACCACCGGGCTGAATGCGTAAAGCACGAATGAGAACATGTTAGAACCGTTCTTCATTGTACGAACGAAAAAATTGCCGCCAGCGGCTGCATCTTCCTTTCGCTGCTCCTCGGCAGGCATGTATTGGAGACAATATTGCATATTCTGGCCAGCCTGGCAGCCGATTCCAGCGTTTATCATGGGCTGCAGCAGGGTCAGCGCGGTTAGAGCCTTGGCGTCGGCCACAGAGCCTCCAGTGACAGCTGTTAGATACGTGTCCAGGTCTCCAACAGTGTAGCCCGCACTTGAATCCTTACCTTTCCCCGTGTCCATGGCGCCATTCAGGATATCTGACACCTTCGTAGGGCTGGTGTCGTTGACTAGATTGTCCGTGTCAGTGAGTAGCTTGGCAGCGGCATCCGCGCATGACATTGGCGTTCCATTCGGATACGAACCTGTAGATTTGCTGTAATAAAGGGTAGTGCCAGATGTCGGAGGATTGGTAAGCAAGTAATTAATGGAATCCTTGTGCGTGTTCATCGCTTGCTGATCTATTTTGCCTGCACCGCAAATCTGCGCGTACTGAACAAACGATGCGGTAAGGTCTGGATCTCTGGTGTAAACCTGCTTCCAACCATTTCGTAATGAGGCCAATACCTTAAGCGGCGTGAGAAATCCCTGCGAGCTTTGCGAGAGATAATTCCCATCCACTGTCGAGAAAACAGTTTCCAGTTTGTTGCCGAGGTCGTAGGCGAGGTTGCTGGCCAGCGCTGCCGGCAGGGCAATCCCTAAAGGAATATTGTCCACCTTCGTGACACTGCCACTGTAGATGTCTTCCAGATTAACCGTAAACTTGGGCACAAATAGCGCTGCATAGGCAAGCACCAGAACAAGCATCAGCCCCAATTCAAACTTCTGTGACTGTATTGCCATGAACAGCAGAAGGATGAGGGAGAGCAGCAGTCCGAGTGCAGCTGCGGCGCCGATCCCCACCCCACCCGTGCTGACCCAGGTGTCTGAATTAGCTGGATCGAAAATCATGGCCACTCCGGTGAGAACCGCGCGGAACATGCCATTGTCACCAAGGGTGTAGATTGTGAAATCCATGATTTTCTTCTTTCCGGGCAGCAGTGCCAACAATGCTCAAGATGATGAAATCATGGCATAGCGCGAGCGCTGGGACGCCCGACAATAACGCGGTGAAACCGGCTTATTCAGGGGACTGACAGGCGAAAAAAAACCCTTCCGAATATCGGAAGGGTTTTTTGTTAATGCACTTCTGCAACTGCTGCCGATCGAGCCGCACTGAACGTGTCAAACTGTCCAAGCGGCAACTCGATGAAGGTGCCGGTAAAAAGCATCAGCACCACTACATATGCGCCGATTTCTGCTCTTAAATCCATGACTTTGCAGCACGCCGAGTTGCCCGACCCCATCTTTGTGTGAAACACAACATTCGCATCAGAAATGAGGTCAGCAAACAGGTGATTTTTGGCGATACGCATAATGATTCTCCTTCAATAAAAAAACAGAAAGAGGACGCACCATGCCCCTGAGGGATAGTGATATCCCCAGGTTGGGTTTTGAAAACGTGAAGCTTTAAAAGACTGAGATCAGATCTCTCAGCTGGAACTTTTACTGTGCGCGCAATGCACACTTTTTTCGAGCCGCAATGGCTACAGAAAAACCTTAATGAAAATTTATTTTAGCATCATTCCGTACAAGCTCAATGCCAAGCCGACTAGCATCGTAAGGGCGATCAGCATCACACCGCTGCAGACACAAATCAGAAAAAACCGCGCGTTGGGGGTCTGGCGCAAGTAAAACGATTTGATACCTCCCATCATTTTCTCCTTCTCTCTTCACTTAAATTTCGTTGGATCCATGCCCTCGATCGGCGGACTGCCGTCCCGGCATAGGTTGATCTCGTAGCCCATACTAAACGGTGCGTTTCCGCCTTCCTTCAGCGGTACCTTATCCTGCCCCAGCGTCACCGCAAGCCGTGAGCAGCCCTCCTGGTTGAAGTGCTTGAGGGTGGACACCAAAACCTTCACCGGCTCGCCAGAGCGGGTCTGCTGACGGAAGAAATCAGATATTTTGTCGTCCGTCAGCACACCCTCAGCCGACCCTGCTGGCGAGGACAGAGCCTGAAACAGAAAATGTTTCAGGTCGCCCGCCTGCGCCGTCGCGCTTATTCCCAGGAGGAGCACTGCTGCCCAGGTTGTTCGTCTATTGAGTTGCACGATACGGCACCAACACCAAGACACTTTCAGCATTCACGATAAAAACAACCTGATCGCCTCTTTTTAGTTGCACGATCTCCGGGGTAGCACTTTGGGGAAAGTGAATTTTCTTAGTGCCTTCGCCAGCCACAGGTTCATAAGTTCCGTAAACCAATATTTCTTTTGCACTTTCCTTATCTTTTCCACCGCCAATTGTGTCCAAACCGACTTCCGTTCCAGCGCCTAAAACAAGAGCAGGAAGCATGGCAACACCTCCCAATGAATTGGCGACCTGACCAATCAACTGTCCCGACGCCTGATTGCCCCCCTGCCCTCTTCTTGAGAACGGGACAACATCAATAACAGTCACCACCTTGCCCTTCATTGCTTCAACGTAGGCAGATTTGCTTTTTTGCAACTGAGGACGGGGCTCATCCTGATTTTCAGAAGCGCAGACGACGGCCGTAAACAGCAAAAAACATACAATTAAAATATTTCTAAACATGGCATTTCCTTTTCGGCGATTATCGAATTAATAACGCCATCATTTCACAAGTTCTCGACTTGTCTAGTGACTCCAATCATCCGCCCGCGCCGTCGCGCTTTTCACCAGCAGGAGCAGCACCGCCAGATGTTTTCTCATATAACTTAGGCTGGTCAACCGAGCTTTTTACTGCTCTTCCAAGCTCCGCCATGAAGGGCGGGGTAGTTGACTAAGGGGTAGCTTTTACAATAAACAGATCGCCATCGGCATTCTCAATAATCCGCGCCTTATCTCCATGCCGCAAACTCATTGTTTCAGCCGTTGCTTTTTGACGATGATGCCGCTTAAAATCGGGACGCGCCGAATCATAAAATTCAATCTTCGCCACTCCTTCGTTTTTTTCGACGGCGGCGGCGGTCACAGAAGTGGCCACTCCGGCAGCGATAATTCCGCCAACGGACGCACCAAACCCGCCCGCTGCCTGACCACCAATCGCGGCAAGCTGCGAATTCCCAGCGGTGTACCCGCTGCTAACCATCTGTACCGATTCGATAATTACCACCTTATCCTTCCATTGCGCAGCCGCACACCCGGTTAGAATCATCGCCATAATCACCAAACCTAACACTTTATGCATCTCTTTCTCCTAGTCGTTGGTTACTGCAGAAACCCATTGTTGCATGGATCACCTTCACGTCAAGAGGCGTTTCCGATTTTCACTTGGGTATTCCGGAGCATCGTGACCGCTGATTCCGGGCTATCGTGACCGGTCATTCCGGCGCATCGTGACCACCCATTCCGGGCGAACGTGACCGATTTCTGGCCTCTTCCGGAATCGGCGGTCACGATACCGGAATACGCATCACTGGCCGTAATAATAATTAACTTTATTGGTTACGGTATCCTGAGCTTTCTGAGCCGCTGCATTAACGTCTGGCGTCTTCATGTTGGTCATAATTTCGGCATAAAACTCGCTCAAATCCATCTTACTGAAATCCAATCCCTGGAATTGATCTGGCGTGAAGCCGCTGCAATTGGGTGACTCGCCGGATCCCCAGCTTTTCCCTATCTGTGGACGCCCCTGCTCGTTGATGATGCGGGCCAGGCGGGAGTTGAAGCAGCAATAGGATTCCGTGGTTTCGAGGCAGGTGCCAAGAACAGGCATTTTGTTAGAGCAATAACTACCGGCGAAATGGCAAAGGTTCTGCCCACGCTTCTCGCCCAAGACCTGATCCTGTGGTTCGCAAGCAATGAGCTCTTGGACGACCATTATCGCAATTGCGATATAGAAAGTTGTCGGATTAAAATAGAGCGTGCCGCCCATTGTTTCACCCGCGGCACCAATTCCCACGTTCGTGCCTATCATAGCCTCCGGCACTGTTGCGGCCGTCGTCCAAGTCATTCCATACAGAGATAGGGAAGGATTAAACGCTGCCTCAAAGCCCCCCGCGCCATCTAACACTCCATACTTGCTGTAGTAGTCGCTTACCATCGACGCAGCTTTAGCCGATGCCCAAGGTGTTTCTAAAGAGTACAGTGCGTCATATACATAAGGTGTGGCTTTATAGGCGGAGTAAGACGCCCCGTTTGAGATGACCTGCGAGCCAACGGAGAAAATAGCACTATTACTCGCCCCCGCCCCGCCTCCACTGGTCTTGCAGCAGTTTTTGAGGCCAAAGTACCCTTTCTTGCAACTACTGCCATAGCCCTTGAACATCTCCAGGCTATTCGGGTCCATATAGAGCCCAGCCTCGCGCGCGGCTTCCATGGCTGTGGCAACTTTAAAAATATCGCCATCGGCGGCGTGGGAGCTATCAAAGCAATTACCATCCATGCAAAAGACCTTTGCGGCACAATCTTCCACAGTTTGGGTTTGCGCCGGCGCCGTCTGGCATTGGTAGGTTTGCTGGTAGTTGGTGCAAGTTCCGGTGGAGGCGTTAGTCGAGACACAGTTCGAGCCGACTTGGCCGCAGCCGCGGTCTCTGAGAGGTTGGCAATCGTCTATTGTGTTTGGTGACACGCAATTATAGGTATCTTCGTAATCCCAGCAGGTATCTGGAATACTTAGTCCACCAGCAGGCAAGGCAACACCGGCAAGGCAGACATTGACTCCAGAAATGTTTTTACATGGGGTCGAGTCGACGCAGCGCGAACCAACTTTCACACAGTCCCCGGCGACGGCCAACTGCGTGAGAGTCAGCAAAACTATTGCGACAGCAATTCTTTTGAGGTCTCGCGGCACTTCGTATCCCAGAATTTTATTTGAACGCCGTTTTCATTCCTCTGGACGTTCAACGTCCGCGTGCATTCGAGTTTCACCAGTTCCGTGTACCCACGATCAGCCTCTTTAGGCTGGGATGCGCATCCGCCGAGAGTGGCGACAAGAACGAGGCAAATAGCCAAGATTTGGTTCATGGCCTTGACCTCAGGATGATGCGGCCGCCTTCGTTCGTCACAGAAATTTGGGGCGGGCGCCGCGCCAGGTCGGACAGTTGAAGCATTTGGGTTTCAAAATTCTTGTCCTTCAGCTGCGCGGCCGCCTTGCTCAAGTTGATCCCACCCTCGATTTTCACTCTATACCGCACGCTGCAATCGCCCATCACCTCGCCGCACATGACGATTTCGCCAGGTCGGGCAAAAATTTCTACGCCTTCTTGCTTTAAGAGGTTCTGCCCTTCCATCACCCACCACTGGGGGTGATCAGCACCAGGGATGGGGACGGGCTCGACGGCGAAAGCAATTCCAGGTAGAGCAATCGATAAAAATAAGATTTTCAGCATTATTCTGTTAACAAATGCTCAAAGCAGTCTGCAGATCGATGAAATGCAATGGCGTACGTTCGCCGTATTTTTTATAGTTTTCTTCATATAAATCATCGAGGGTGAACCGAAGCTTAAAAGCTCTGTTGAAATTCACCATTTTTTCTTTAAACAGAGCAAAAATGGCGTCAGGGTCACCGTGAATCACGTAGGGCAACGGATCCGGGACATCGCGGATTCCGGGGTAGACGTTTGCTGCATCGAACTTCAATGAGTCATTACAGCCGATTTTTATCGGCTCAACCCTGATAAAGCAAAATTCTTTAACACCTTGACAAAGCATACCAATATCATCTTCAAAGAATAGGAAGTAAGGGTTTTCTTCCCTTTCCGTCAGCGACTCAATCGCGACGCGGATGGCATCAGCTTCCTCATCCTTCGAAATTTTGAAACCCCGTGTTTTTAATGCTTGAAGAACAGCGGCGGCGGCCTTACTGACACGTGCGGTCTTGCCGCGGTTGAAGTGGCTCATTAATTTTCTCCTTTTCACCCCTGTTCCCGAGGCGCGGCCGGCTTGAGCAGGTGCTCAGCTTCAATCACCAGCTTACTCCTCACACTCAATTTTCTCGCCCAACAATAACGCGGTGAAACTGGCTTATTCAAAGGACTGGAACGCCAATTGTATAAATCCAATATTCTGTATAATACGTATTTGCGTACTTACGTATATAATATATTGCGTATTTGCATAATCCATGATTTACTTACACAAAAACGTTCGGAGAAAAAAATGAAGGTAATCGTAATTGCAAGTCGAAAAGGCGGGGTTGGGAAGACAACCTTGAGCGGAAGCCTTGGGGTTGCCGCTGAACGTGCAGGGCACGGCCCAGTGGCCCTTATTGACACTGACATTCAAGGATCGCTCGCGGCCTGGTGGAACAGTCGTGAAGCTGAGACGCCATTGTTCGCCTCTCTGTCAGTGCACCAACTGGAAAATGGCATAGAGGAACTGCGACGCGCCGGCGTCAAACTGCTGATTATCGACACCCCGCCAGCAATAACAAAAACGATCAGTCAGGTGGTAAAGCACGCCGACCTTGTATTAATCCCGACTCGCCCGAGCCCTCATGATCTTCGCGCGATCGGCGCGACAGTTGACCTAGTATCTGAGCAAGGCAAGAAGATGATTTTCATTGTCAACGGCGCTGCAAATCGAGCCAGAATTACAGCTGATGCAGCTGTTGCGCTGAGTGAACACGGCGCGGTGGCCCCAACGATCATCTATCAAAGGACTGACTTTGCGACCTCGATGATTGATGGTCGAACCGTCCAGGAGCTTGATCAGACGAGCAAGTCTGCGAATGAAATTGCGAAATTGTGGAAATACGTATATTCGTATCTCAGTAAGAAATCAAAAAGGGTTTGAAAATGACCGCAAAAAAAGACGCATCCAAGCTCTCCAGCAGCTTAATTGCAACTAAAGGTCAGGCTGCGCCGAGTAGTGCAGAGCCAAAAGATCTGACAGCCGGCAAGAAATCTCCTCCTCAAAAGGCATCAGCTTCGCGATTAAACAAGGCGCCCACCAAGGCGGTAGCTGCAAAGAAAAAAACTGTGACCGCCGCCGATCGCATTCCGATCACAGTCAAGCTTGATCCTGAGCAATTCGAGCGGATGAAGATTTTTGGGATACAGCAAAGGCGGACCACCCAGGACATCATGGTTGAAGCGCTGGAGGCTCTGCTTAAAAAGGCGTCCATGTAAAATGCTTGATACCTATTTTTTAGGCGTTCTCAATAGCCGACCTTTCGGCAGCAACTCCCGTGCCTTGGCCTCATCGGTCGGAGTGATGCCGGTTTCTAGGTCAGTTGCGTGGATCCTCGCTTCACCATCTAGTATCTGCAGGACAACACCAGGTCGAATTTTGATTTTCACAGCACGCCTCCGTGGCCCCTGTCGTGGGGCTGGTTTTTCTGGTTTTGGTGCTAACGTGAATTTGTGGCCACACTCCGGGCATTTTATAGACTTGGTTTTAAGCTGGAACAACTCCCAAACAGCGGCCGGCATGAGGTTGATGCCTCGTTCCCAATCCTGCCAACTGCGGTAGCTGCCTGCGCCTACCAAATCCGCTGCCTGTGCCTGTGTGAGGCCAACTTTCAAGCGGGCGGCTTGGATTTTTTTATGGGTGGGGGTCATGCCGCCACGCCGATACATTGCCAATGATGACGTTCCAATATATCTATTACTCGCCCGGTAATTACTTGCGATTGCAGCACCCAAGCGCGGCGATCATCTGAGTTATCAACGAACATTTCTTTTTGAATTGTTTTTAAGTGCTTCGTCAGCTCATCGCCTAGCTTGTTTGCCTCTCTCTGACTGACCTGCCCCCCGACTTCAAGCGAGTCAATTAGTGCGGTGTTGGATCTACTGAACTTGATCGCCTTCATTGCTGCCCCCTTACTCGATCCCGTGCGCTACAGTGGATCGAGTTGAAGGCCTCATACCGGCCAGTGCTTCGAAATTCTTGGAAGAGGTCTATCACCATCATGAAATAATTCTGGTCCAAGGTGTGTAACAGTTCTCCCACCGGACCATTTCCCTCCAGATCCATTACGATGGCTTGAAGGGCTCGTTCGCCACCAGTACCAGGCATTGATTTAATTGCATCAAGAATGTTGTTCAGCTTGGATTCATATGCACTCATGTTTATCTCCTGGCCAGTTGAAAGTCAGTGTTTGGAGCGAACTTAAAATGCTGAGCATCGCCTTCAAATAACACATACCCTTCAATCTGTTTCTCTTGAAACATTTTGATGGAACGTTTGGTGTTTTCTAATTCGAACTTACGGAGCTTTTCTGGATCGACCCTCCTCCCGCAAGTTGAAGCTCCATTTGATGTGATAAGCAATTTAAATTCTGAATCTGAGCCAGACTTTCTACCGAAGATTTTGCATTTCATTTGGCCGCCTCCTTGAGGCTGCCGGGGTTTCCCCCGGCGTCAGTATTAGACGGTTTTTGTTTTCTCTGCCAGATGGTCTGCCGAGTTTGCCGGATGCTGTCCGGGCCGGGCATACAACCAAAAATTCCTGTGATAGTGTTTCTTATGCCCTCATCTTCCCAGCGATTGATAATCTCCACAGCCAGCCTATCCGCTGTCCAGTCATCAGCTATAACCTGCCAAAACAAGCTCTCTGGCATCATTTGATGGTGATACTGATACTTGATGGCAAAAGCCCCAGTTTGCCCACTTCCAGACTTTCTGATCGAGATGGATATCAGTCCACAAAAGAGTTTGAGGCTGTATTTGCCTGCTACTTCAAGTTCCCAATCATCACCATTTTCAACTATCGCGCTGCGCACAAGATCAAGGTCCAGGGTGGATGTGGCAGCGTTGTGGTTCTGTTTCATAATGTTTTCTCCTAGTCAGTTAGAAACCCCCGTTTAAACAGGGAACACTATATGTTTACGATTTAAGTATATACATACTACGTGTATTGTCAATGCTTTTTAGCGAAATAGCGGTTCCTGTCTAACCACCCACCACACACTAAACTGATCTGACTGTGCTGCGCTGCCGCACCTTCTTCATTTCTGCCTCCCCCCGTGCAAGCACCTCAGGATCCATTACAAGTGGAGCCGCAAGCGCTGCTGCCCGACGCTTCTCTGCCGCTTCACTTTTGACTTCAGCTGCTTTTTCAATCAGCGATTTACTGATACTGGACAAGTACGGCCGGACACCCGCCTTGATCAGTGCCCTTGCTTCAGCCTCAACACCTTTCAGCCCATGGCGCTCAATAAGTCCTTCGAGCAACAGATCGTCTTGTTTGTTCTCAATAATAAAAATAGAAGCAGCAGGTTTTCCTAGCTCTACTTCATCTACTGCTGCTTTATCTAAAGCAGCACCCATATACTTTTTAACGCCGATTTTTCGCTGTCGAGGCGCCGATTTTTCGCCGTCGGGAAGCCGATTTTTCGTATTCCCTGAAGACGAAAAATCGCATTCCTTTGATTTTTCTTTGTTTTTTTCATAATCCTCCACGGCTTGGTTAATTTTAGCGATTCTCAGTCTGAATTTTTTCCTGCGCTGCCACAACTGGCCCACAAAATTCGTTTCCTCGCCCTCATCAACCCAACCAACCTTAACCAACAAATTCAAAGCCTTCCTTACCGTATCCTTGCCGTAAAGATGAGAAAGTTTGGCAGAAAAATCCACTGGCCCCCTCCTGACCCACCCGTCAGAACCGTCAGGAAGCGATCTCTGCCAAAATTCAAGCAGCGAAAAACAGGCCGCAGCGGCATGTTCTTTATGTCCAAGAATTTCCAACACCCATGCATCTATGCGGATGAACCAACTGCCAGGTGGGTGGTTGTGCAAATAATGACAACCGCTCATGTCAGTCCCATTTCACTGCTCGTGCAAGCAGATCTACCTTGCGCGGACGACCTCGGCGCTTAACTAGTCCCGTTTCTGCAGATGGATGTGGAAGGGGAGGTATATTATTGACTGGCTCTAGCCCCCCTGACAAAAAATCAGATAGGTCATCCAGGGCAACGACACGACGCCCGCCCATCTTTTTATTTTTGATTGGGAATGTCCCCGCGTTCGCCTGGTTGTAAGCTGTCTGCTGCGCAATGCCGAGAGCCTGAGCAACCTCAACGAGAGGGTAATAAAACGCTCGCCGCTGCATGATTTCATAAACAACAACGCGCGCAGGTGAAAGTGTAAATTCCTGAATCATAGCTAACTCCTTGGAGTTGAGCCTTTTTTAATCGCGCGAAACCCGATATCGTGGTCCCCTGCTTCAGAAATTGAAGCAGGTCCAGGCCGGCGAGGGCGAAGCGGAAACGCGAGGCGCGCAAAAGCGCGCAATAAATTATTGGGACAAAAGAATGACCGCGGCGAGTGCCGTGGCTTTTTTGAAAAGCAGTTGACTGCTTAGAATCAGACCATTAAGAATGGCCTAATAAATTGAATTATTTTAAGCTTTTTGATACGACTAGATATTTTTAAGTTGTCCAGCTGCAACCTTCAAATAATTCTGCCTGAATTTTTTACCACCGACAACCCCTTTTTCTCTTTCTCTACTTAAAATATGCAATTGCAAACGATTTTTTGCCTTTTTTTCTATCTTTAGGCGAACACAACACTTGTCCGCCCGCCTGTCCGAGTACGGGAGGCCTTACGGACGATGATTTGAACGTCCCGACCAAGGCGGTTTAAGCATTCCAGCATCTTGGCCTCGCTGACACCCCGGAATTGCCCTCGCAGCATATTGGACAACTTCGGTTGAGTCATACCGAGGATATCAGCAGCCTGCTGCTGGGTGAGGTGGCGATGCTTGATAATCTCCCCGATCTTGGTGGCCAACCTGGCTTTGACCAGCATCTCGCTGGCGTCAGGGCTTTCCAGATCAGCATACACGTTGCCGCTGCTTTTTTCGATCTCAATCATTTTGCCGCTCCTTTCGCATGTGCTTCCGCCGCTTTCAACCTTTCCCGAATCAGATCCATATCTGGCTTGGGTGTCTCGATGCCGTGTGTCGACTTCTTCTGGAAGCAGTGCAGAACATAGATAGCATTGCCGACCTTGACAGTGTAGACCGCCCGGTAGGTGTCGCCCCTGAAGTCGTCGACGACCTCCAGGACGCCAGCACCGCCAAAGCCTCTGAGCGGTTTCACTTGCTCGTGCTTCTTGCCCTCCTGCGCCAAATGCAGGGCGAACCCAAAAGTGTCCTGAACCTCATCCGGCAAGCCCCTTAAATCCTTCTTGGATGAGCCCAGCCAGAAGAGCGGTTTTTGTTGTTCTTCCATCGTCCAATTATACCCATTTATATATAATTATCAAGATCAACCCAACTTCAGCGCCAGATCCTCCGCCCTCGGATGGTAATACCTAGCAAGCATTCGCGTGTCCTTGTGCCCCGTCACCTTCATCAACTCGTGCAGAGCCAGCTTTTCGGCCAAGCGGCTGGTAGCTTCGTGGCGCAGATCGTGGAAAGTAAGCTCAACGAGAAACCCGGCAGCCGGCTCCCGGTCGTTGGTCTTGCAGTCTGCCAGGTAGTTCCGTTGCGCCCTGGCAACCGCCCTCACCCACGATTGCTTGACCGCACTGGCAGTTGTTGCGAACACTCGCCCATTAATGGCCCTGGGCAATCCCTTGAAAGCCTTCACGGCAGCAGTGGATAGCGGCACATTGCGCACAGTGCCGTTTTTTGTGTCCGGCAGCCTAGCCACTCTGGATGACGTATCCACGTTCGCCCATGTCAGCGCCAGCATCTCGCCTTGGCGCATGGCTGTCTCGATAGCCACCCGCACCAGCGCCGGCATGTAAATGTTGCGGCGATCGCGCTCCTTCGCCTTGGTCGCATCGCCAGGGTCGTCTACCGCCGCCAAGAGGTAACGAACCTCATCCTCAGACAGCCGGCGCTCTCTAGCGTTATTTTGGCGAGGCAGGCGAATATTAGCGACAGGGTTTTGAACCGGGATATTCCATTCCTTTACTGCGATAGTGAACACATGGGAAATTAAAGCAAGATCAAGGCGCACAGTCGCTGCGGCGGCGCCGACGGAAAGACGTTCGTCGCGATACTTGGCAAAGTCGGCACCTCGCAGGCTCGCCAACGAACGTGCAGCCAATGAATGCTCTCTCCAGGACTGAATTCGATATTTTTCCTGCTCGCAGCCCTTCTTTATCGCCGAGACCTCGCGCTTGTAGCGGCCAAGAGCGTCGTACAGGGTTGTGGATTCGGCCTCGGCCAAGGACACAAACACGCCCCTGTCTATTTTGTTTTCCACATCCCTTGCCCACTTCTCGGCATCAACAAGAGTGGGGTGTGTCTTGGACTGTTGGGGGTGTCCATTGCGCCGAATTACCGCCTGCCACCAGCCGCTTTCACGCTGCTTAAAAGTCGCCATTATTTTGCCTCACTGTTCCCGTTTTGTTCCCATAAATCAATTTTGTTATCGTAGAACAGGCCGAAAATGGCGTCAATACTGGTTTTTAATTAAGCTAGAATTTCGGATTGTGATTCCGGTTGTCGTGGGTTCGAGCCCCATCAGCCACCCCAAATATTCAAAGGCTTGCAGCGATGCAGGCCTTTTTCATTTGTGCCGCCGTAGCCGAACCGTAGCCATTCACAACTTGCGGCTGCGCCAGCCCCCTCCCTGTTTGAAAAGACCACCCAAAAATCCGGCATCGTTCAAATGCGGCAGAACCCTGAAAAAAAGTTCAGAATAGCGACTTTCGTCGCAACACCCGGAGCATCATGATTACCAGCATCACCCAACGCATCGCCCAGGAACTTTCCGTTCACCCCAATCAAGTCCAGGCCGCAATCGATCTGCTCGACGAGGGGGCCACGGTGCCCTTCATTTCACGCTACCGCAAGGAAGCCACCGGCAGCCTCGACGACACCCAGATGCGCAATCTGGAAGAGCGCCTGCGCTACCTGCGCGAGTTGGAGGACCGGCGCGCCGCCATCCTCAAGAGCGTCGCCGAGCAGGACAAGCTGACTCCGGAGCTGGAAAGAGACTTGCTCGGCGCCGACAGTAAGGTGAGCCTGGAAGACTTGTATCTGCCTTACAAACCCAAGCGCCGCACCAAGGCAATGATCGCCCGTGAGTCAGGCCTGGAGCCGCTGGCCGAGGCGCTGCTGGCCGACCCCATGCTGCTGCCGGAAGAAGCCGCGCTGGCTTACGTCGATGCCGACAAGGGCGTGGCCGACGTCAAGGCGGCGCTGGAAGGGGCGCGCCACATCCTGATGGAGAAATTTTCCGAGGATGCCGAGTTGCTCGGCAAATTGCGCGAGTACCTGTGGGATAACGGCGTGCTCAAATCCACCTTGGTGGCGGGCAAGGAGACTGAAGGCGCGAAATTCCGCGACTATTTCGAGTCCCGCGAACCGCTGAAAGCCATCCCCTCGCACCGCGCGCTGGCGCAGCTGCGCGGACGCAACGAGGGTTTCCTGCAACTGGCGCTGGTGCTGGAGGAAGACGAGCAGGCGCAGGGACGCGCCGCCCCGCCCAACCGCTGCGAACAGATGATTGCCCGGCGCTTCCTTAAAAAGCCCCCTCTCCCGCAGGCGGGAGAGGGTTGGGGTAAGGGCGGGCGCCCCGCCGACAAGTGGCTGAGCGAAACCGTGCGCTGGGCGTGGCGGGTGAAGATTTTCCTGCACCTCGACCTGGAATTGACCAATCGTTTGCGCGAAGCCGCCGAGGCAGAAGCGATCCGTGTCTTCGCGCGCAATCTCCATGACCTGCTGCTCGCCGCGCCAGCCGGGCCGCGCACCACCATCGGCCTCGATCCGGGGCTGCGCAGCGGGGTGAAAGTGGCGGTGGTGGACACCACCGGCAAGCTGGTCGATTATGCCACCATCTACCCGCATGAACCCCGGCGCGAATGGGACAAGTCCGTCGCCGTGATCGCGGCGCTTGCCGCCAAGTACCGTGCCGAGCTGGTGAGCATCGGCAACGGCACTGCGTCGCGCGAGACCGACAAGCTGGCGAGCGAGGTGATCAAGCGCTACCCCGATCTGAAACTGCAGAAGCTGGTGGTGTCGGAAGCCGGCGCCTCGGTGTATTCCGCCTCGGAACTGGCGGCGCGCGAATTCCCCGATGTCGACGTGACCATACGCGGCGCGGTGTCCATCGCCCGCCGCCTGCAAGACCCGCTTGCCGAACTGGTGAAGATCGACCCCAAA
>CAZLJK010000015.1:0-48058 GCA_964559825.1 uncultured Sulfuricella sp.
CACGGTTTTTGTGCCCACGCGAAAATCTGGCTAACCGCGTGGGCACAAAAACCGTGCCCACCCTACTTTTCTATCAAGCCGCTCTGCGCATCGCACCACCCGCCTCGGGACTGCCTCCACCTCGGCTGATCGGCTCGCCGAGCCGCTTCGGCACAGGCAGTTTCAGCAACCGGTAGAGGTTCGCCAGATTATCCCGATACAGCTTGTCGAAGCTCTCTACGCTGTGCTGCGGGTTGTAATCGCCGAACCACCAGAACCAGTCGGAGCCCTCGCAATCGGCCAGTTGTTTATGCGCAAGATCGGCCTCCTGCTGGTTCAGGCGGCCGCTACCCATGACCAGGTCGAAGCTTTGCTTGGCGGAGCACAGCAGGTCCCAGGCGCGGTTCTTTGCGGGATCGCCGATCCAGGTGGAAAACGTGCCATACACCCAACTGCCGGCAACCAGATAGGACAACTCTCCCATCGCCGGGCTGGTTGTTCCTGCATTCCCGGCCAGGCCCAGCGGCAATTGCGCCTGCATGCTTTCATGCAGCGTGCTGCTGTCGAGATAATCCTTGAAGGTGGTGGTGCGAATGAAAGGGTGCGACTCCAGCGCATCGTACATCTCGGAGAGGAAGTAATAACCGTTGTAGGGGTAATACTCCCAGGCATTTTCCCCGTCCAGAATAACGCTGACGACAGGGCTCTCGCCGGCCGGCGTATGCCGCCAGATCTCCTCCAGCTCATTAATGAAATTATCCACTGCATCCCTGCCGAACCACTGCGCATATTCGAAGCCGATCTTGTCCGACAGTTTGTCGTCGCGGAAGAAGGACACGATTTCATGGTCGCCCGTATCCAGGCGATAAGGCCGATAGAGATAGTTCATCCTGGCCGGCAACGGCTGCTTTCCGTCCAGCCCGCGCAGGCTGTTGACCAAAACGGCTTCTCCGCTCGCGATCCAGCGGCTGCCATGCTCGGCGAGCACCGTCGCCGCCGCCTGCGACACGCCGCCCTCGGCGGGCCAGATGCCCTGCGGCGCGGAGCCAAAACGTTCGCGGTGGCTATCAATCGCGGACTTGATATGGAAGGAAGCGCGTTTGAGTCCGCCCGGATAAAATGGTGCTTCGGGCAGTTCAACGCCGGGCATGCATTCCCGCGCCACCTTGAAGTCGATCAGGAGCGGCACGATGGGATGATAATGGGGCGTGGTGGAAATTTCGATCTGGCCGGAATCCGCCAGGCTGCGGTAACGTGGAATCAATCCCTGGAGGGTTTTTCCGATCAGGTCGAGCAGATCAAGGCGGTCGGCAAGGGTAAAATGCGAGCCCTTCGCCATCAGATTGACCACCAGTTCGCTGCTGCGCCGCACGCTTTCGCCGCACCACACCAGATGGTACCAGACCAGCAGATCCGCAAGATATTGCCCGGAAAGAAAATCCAGACTCGCCTCACCGTTCTGCTCATGGAACTTGAACAGATCGCTCAGCCGCTTGTAGGCAGGGTAAGGATCGATCATCTTGGTGTGGTTGGTACGGAAACAGCTGTCGAAAATCAGATCTCGCCTGAAGGGAGCGAGGCTGTTCATGTCCTCTTCGGCCAACAGGGCCAGCAGTGGATCGCGCAACTTGCCTTCCTCGAATTGTCGACTGTAATCCTCCAGCTGATCCAGCAGCACGGGAACAAAATTGAACACCGACTTGGCCTGGGGATGGCTTTCCAGGTGATGGGCCATGTCGGAATAATCCTTCATGGCATGCAAATAGGTCCACGGCAGCATGTACTCGCCCGTGGTCAGGTTGCGGTAATCCGGCTGATGCATGTGCCAGCACAAGATCAGGTGGAGTTTTTTTTCAGTCATAGTTAAAGCAGGCTAGAGGCTAGAGGCGATAGAAAAACCGCGAAGCGACCATACCTATTGCCTATTGCCCCTCGCCTCTAGCCTGTTGTTATCTAAGATGATGCAGACGCTGCCCAAGCATCTCGGGCGTAATCAGGGTGACCCCGTTTTTCGTCACGTGAAAACGCTTGGCGTCCTCTTCGGGGTTTTCCCCCACGACCAGCCCTTCCGGGATCTTGCAGCCCTTGTCCACCACCGCCCGGTGCAGGCGCGCGCCACGACCGATGTCCACATCCGGCAGCAACACCGAATCGCTGACCTCGGCAAAACTGTGGACATAAACATTGGAGAATAACAGCGAGCGGCGCACCGTAGCACCGCTGATGATGCATCCGCCAGACACCAGAGAATCCACCGCCACGCCGCGGCGAGTCTCATCGTCGAACACGAACTTGGCGGGCGGCAACTGCGCCTGGTAAGTCCAGATCGGCCAGGTATCGTCGTACAGATTAAGATCGGGGGTGACCTTGGTGAGTTCCATATTGGCGTCCCAATAAGCATCCACCGTTCCCACATCGCGCCAGTAAGGCGCCTCACCCGGCGCGGCAACGCAGCTGTCGGAGAAGCGATGCGCAAACATGCGATAGCGCGACATGATGTAGGGGATGATGTCCTTGCCGAAATCATGCGAGGAATGCGGATCATCGGCGTCGCGGGTCAGTTGCTCGTAAAGAAAATCGGCGTTGAACACGTAAACGCCCATGCTCGCCAGCGCCATATCGGGGTTGCCCGCGGTCGGCTGCGGATGCTCGGGCTTTTCATGGAAGGCGACCACGCGCTGCTGATCGTCCACCGACATCACGCCGAATTCCCTGGCATCCTCGATCGGCACATCGATGCAGGCCACCGTCATGTCGGCCGCATTGGCGGCATGAAACGCCAGCATTTCGCCGTAATCCATCTTGTAAACGTGGTCGCCCGCCAGGATCAGGACATAGGTCGAATCGTAGTTGCGCAGGATGTCCATGTTCTGGAACACCGCATCGGCGGTACCGCGGTACCACATGGTTTCGTCGATGCGCTGCTGCGCCGGCATCAGCTCGACGAACTCGTTGAACTCGCCGCGCAGGAAACTCCAGCCGCGATGCAGATGCTGCAGCAGGCTGTGCGCTTTGTATTGGGTGATGACGCCGATGCGGCGGATACCGGAATTGACGCAGTTGGAAAGGGGGAAATCGATGATACGGAACTTGCCGGCGAACGGCACGGCAGGCTTGGCGCGCCATTCGGTCAGCTGCTTCAGACGACTACCGCGCCCGCCTGCAAGGATCAGTGCAACGGTGTTTTTCGTCAACAAACTGACAAAACGTGGATATTCTTTTTCCAAGACTGACCTCCACTTAAATTATCGGTAACCGATTGAAGCTCATCCGAACACAGCTAACGCGGAGCGTCGAATGCCAGATTATAGCAGACCGAAATCTCCCGCAAGCCGAGTAACAGCCGTTATAATCCAAATATATTCGACTTTATGGAAACACAACACCCCATGAAAGGCAATCCGCGGATAAAATCTTTGCTTCAAGCTCGGCTGCATGACCCTTTCGCCTTCCTCGGCATGCACCAAGCCAATGGAAGCTGGTCAGTCCGGGTCTTTGCCCCCTTCTCCGAAAAACTCTGGCTACAGATGGGAGAGAACTGGGAGGACATGCAAAAAATCGACTCGCATGGCCTGTTCGAGTGGCGTGGCAAGGAAGCGCCATCCGCCCCGTGCCGTCTGCGCCACCTGCAAAACGGGGTGCTGAAAAACCACTACGACCCCTATTCCTTCCCCAGTACCATCAGCGAGCACGACCTTTTTCTCTTCAGCGAAGGCCGGCTCTACCAAGGCTACCGCATGCTGGGCGCGCAGCCGATGGAGAGCCTCGGCGTCGCGGGCGTGCGTTTCGCGGTATGGGCGCCCAATGCGGAAAGAGTCAGCGTGGTCGGCGACTTCAACCACTGGGACGGCCGCGTCCACCCGATGCGCAGCCTGGGCAGCGCGGGGGTATGGGAAATCTTCATTCCCGAACTGATTCCCGGCAGCCTGTACAAATTCGAAATCCGCAACCGGCACAGCGGCCAGGTGCTGGTCAAGGCCGACCCCTATGCCAGAGAATTCGAACTGCGCCCCAATACCGCCGCCCGCATCACCGCGCCTGCAGGCCATGCCTGGCAGGACAAAGCCTGGCTGAAAAAGCGCAAGGATCTGGACTGGCTGCACGCGCCGTTCAACATCTACGAAATCCACGCCGGCTCGTGGCGGCGCCACCCCGACGGACGCTTCTACACTTGGCGCGAACTGGCCGAAAGCCTGGTTCCCTACGTCAAGGAAATGGGTTACACCCACATCGAGCTGTTGCCGATTTCCGAGCATCCGCTGGACGAATCCTGGGGCTACCAGACCACCGGCTACTTCGCCCCGACTTCCCGCCACGGCACGCCGGACGAGCTACGCGCCTTCATCGACGCCTGCCACCAAGCGGACATCGGCGTCATCCTCGACTGGGTACCGGCGCACTTCCCGCAAGATGCCTGGGCGCTCGCCCGCTACGACGGCACCGCCCTGTACGAGCACGAAGACCCGCGCCTGGGCCTGCATATCGACTGGGGCACCCACATCTTCAATTTCGGACGGCACGAAGTAAAAGGCTTCTTGTTGTCCAGCGCCCATTACTGGCTGGAGGAATTCCACCTCGACGGCCTGCGCGTGGACGCAGTCGCCTCCATGCTCTACCTCGACTACTCGCGCAAGGCCGGCGAATGGCTGCCGAACAAGTACGGCGGTCGGGAAAATCTCGAAGCCATCGAATTCCTGCGCCAGCTCAACATCATGGTGCATGACGAGTTTCCCGGCGCGCTCACCTTCGCCGAGGAATCCACCTCCTGGCCGATGGTATCGCGCCCGGTCTACCTCGGCGGCCTGGGCTTTTCGATGAAATGGAACATGGGCTGGATGAACGATACCCTGACCTACATGCAGAACGATCCGGTACACCGCCGCTACCACCACAACGAGCTCACCTTCGGCCAGCTTTACGCCTACACGGAAAACTTCGTGCTGCCGTTCTCCCATGACGAAGTGGTACACGGCAAGCGCTCGCTGCTCGACAAGATGCCGGGCGATGGCTGGCAGAAATTCGCCAACCTGCGCCTGCTGTTCACCTATCAGATGACCTACCCCGGCAAAAAGCTCAACTTCATGGGCAACGAGCTGGCGCAGGGACGGGAATGGCGAATCGACGGGGAACTGGACTGGTCGCTGCTGGAGCGCGAGCAACATCAGGGAATGAAAAGCCTGTCGCGCGACCTCAACCGCCTCTACCGCGACCTGCCCGCTCTGCACGAGCTTGATTTCACGTCGGACGGTTTTGCCTGGATCGATTGCCACGACGCCGACCAGTCGGTGCTTTCTTACCTGCGGCGCGACCGCAATGGCGCGTTCGTGGCAGCAATTCTGAACTTCACCCCGGTACCGCGCCGCGGCTACCGCATCGGCGTACCCCAGTCCGGCCTGTACCGGGAGATCTTCAATAGCGACTCCCTGTACTACGGCGGCTCCAACCTGGGCAATGGCGAAGGGGCGACCGCCGAGAATACGCCGTGGATGGGCTACCCCTACTCCATTGTAATCACCGTACCGCCGCTGGCGGGAATAGTATTGGCTTTGGCCGAGTAAAGGCAATGGGTGGTGAAAGTGATGGGTAAAGAGTGATGAGTAATGAAACCCATTACCCATTACCCATTACCCATTACCCATTACCCATTACCACAGAATGAATAAATAAAATGTCCGCCCTCACCCGCTCGACACCCTGGCTGGCGCTGAAAGCGCACCAGAAAACCCTGGCATCCACCTCGCTGCGCGAGCTGTTCGCAGCCGACCCCAAGCGCTTCGACAAATTCTCCCTGGCAGCCTGCGGCATCCTGCTGGACCACTCGAAGAACCACATCGATTCGGAGACCATGACGCTGCTGGCGGCACTGGCGCGTAAAGTGGACATCGAGGGCTGGCGCGAAAAGATGTTCGCCGGCGAAAAGATCAACTTCACCGAAAACCGTGCGGTGCTGCACACGGCGCTACGCAACCGCTCCAGCCGTCCGGTCATGGTCGATGGGCACGACGTCATGCCCGAAGTGAGACGCGTGCTCGGCAAGATGCGCGAATTTACGGAAAAAGTGCGCTCGGGCCAGTGGAAAGGCTACTCCGGCAAACCGATCGCCGACATCGTCAACATCGGTATCGGCGGCTCGGATCTCGGCCCGGCCATGGCCTGCCTGGCGCTGGCGCCTTATGGCAAACCGGGATTGCATGCCCACTTCGTTTCCAATATCGACAGCACCCAGCTGGCGGAAACGCTGAAGCGGCTCGACCCAGCCACCACGCTGTTCATCGTCGCCTCGAAGACCTTCACCACCCAGGAAACCATGACCAACGCGGCCTCCGCGCGGGCCTGGCTGCTCCGCTCGGCGGGCGATGAAACCGCCGTGGCCCGGCATTTTGTCGCCGTTTCCACCAATACCGCAGCCGTTGCGCAGTTCGGCATCGATACCGCCCACATGTTCGAATTCTGGGACTGGGTGGGCGGGCGCTATTCGCTGTGGTCGGCAATCGGGCTGCCGATTGCCGTTTTCATCGGCATGGATCATTTCGAGGACTTGCTGGCGGGCGCCTTCGAAATGGACCAGCACTTCCGCAGCGCACCGCTGGAAAGCAACATGCCGGTAATCATGGCCCTGATCGGAATGTGGCACGCGAATTTCTGGAATGCGCACAGCCACGCCGTGCTGCCCTACGACCAGTCCCTCGCGCGCTTCCCGGCCTACCTGCAACAGCTCGACATGGAAAGCAACGGCAAGCGTGTCGACCGCAACGGCAAAACCGTCGATTACACCACCGGCCCGGTGATCTGGGGCGAGCCCGGCACCAACGGCCAGCACGCCTTCTACCAGCTGATCCACCAGGGCACCCGTCTGGTGCCGGCGGATTTTCTCGCTCCGGTGGAGAGCCACAACCCCATCGGCGAGCATCACGCCATCCTGCTCTCCAACTTCTTCGCCCAGACCGAAGCGCTGATGAAGGGAAAAACGGCGGAAGAAGCCCGCGCCGAACTGGAAGCCGCAGGCATGAAAGGCGCCGCGCTGAAAGCATTGCTGCCGCACAAAGTGTTCCCCGGCAACAGCCCGACCAACTCGCTTTTGTTCCAGAAACTCGACCCCAGGACTCTGGGCGCGTTAATCGCACTCTACGAGCACAAGGTGTTCGTGCAGGGCATGATCTGGAACCTCAATTCATTCGACCAGTGGGGGGTGGAACTGGGCAAGCAACTGGCGCAGAAAATCCTGCCGGAACTTGATGGCACAGCATCCATCTCGTCGCACGATTCTTCCACCAACGGACTGATCAACCATTTCAAGAAGAACAAATGACATCAACGACGCTAAACGACACCGAGCGGCAACAACTCAAAACACTTCTCAACCAGGGCATAAAAATCCCGCCGCAGCCGGCCATACTAGACGAAATCGAGGAAAAACTCGGCCATGTGAGGGTTAAAATTGGCGACGTGGCTGCATTGGTTGCCAAGGATCCGGGACTGGCCGCGATGGTGTTCAAGATCATCAGCTCACCCGTGTATGGCGTACGCAATCCGTCAGAATCGCTGGAGAAAGCGATTTCCGTCATCGGACTGAAGCAGATGGCCAACATCGTCAAATGCGCCGGACTGCGCGCCACCCTCGGTGGCGAGGCCACATATTACGAATGGTTCTGGGATTACTCCACGAATATCGCCCAGTTGGCTTCGATTGTTGCCTGGAAGCTCCGCACGGTATGCAACATCTTTCCGGACCAGGCCTACATGGCAGGCCTGTTCCACGAATGCGGCGTGCCCATCCTGATGCAGCGTTTTCCCGATTACGGCAAGTCCCTGCGCTCGTCCGACAACAAGGAATGGCCTGACCTGAAACACGAGGACAGCCAATTCAAGACCGACCACTGCGTTACCGGCTTTCTGCTCGCCCGCCATTGGCATCTACCCGATTTCATCTGCCAGGCGGTACGCTTCCATCATGACATCCTGCACACCGAGCATAAAGCCACGACCATGGTAGCGATCCTGCAGGTGGCCTTACACATTCACAATATCTATGCCGGCAATCCGGATGCAGAATGGGAGAACAACTGCCCCAGGGTGCTGGAAGAACTCGGCATAAGTTCGGAAGGACTCAAGGAATTCGAGGAAGAGGTTTACGACACGTCCAAAAGCGCCTGACAATAGCCTTCCAGCAGCAGGACAGCTACTCCTTAAGCAGCATGCTTTCGGCCAGCACATCCACCCCATGCAGGGGTGTAATGGCGCGGGCGGGGATATTGGCGCCGGCGCGCCAGTTCATCACGGCGTCATGCTTGCTCTCTCCGGTCACCAGGAACAACACCTGCTTTGCCTGGCTCAAGCGCCAGGCACTCAAGCTTACCCGCTCCGCCGGGGGCTTGGGCGCATCGAATACCGGCAGAGCCACGGGAGAGTCCGCTTCCTGGCCCCAATCGTTGCCGGGGAACAAGCTGGCAGTATGGCCATCCTCGCCCAACCCGAGCAGTACCAGATCGAACTCGCCAACCGGCTGCAAGGTAGCGGAGTAAGCGGCTGCGGCTGCTTTTGCTCCCATTTCGGCCGGAATCGCATAAACCTGCTTTTTCGGAACCGGGACATGGTCCAGCCAGGCGTCCCGCGCCATGGTGCTGTTGCGCTCAGGATCGGCGGCAGGCAAGCACCGTTCATCGCCGAAATAGATATGCCAGGCGGCCCAGTTGGTCTTTAAAGCGTGCAGCCGCTCATACAGGGTAAGCGGGGTATTTCCGCCGGCCAGCACCAGCCGGAAGACGCCGGAGTCCGCAATCGCCTGCTCGGCGGCGCGCGCAATCATGCTAACGGCTTCCGTCTGCAGGGACTGCACCGAAGAAAAAAGAGTCCAGCGGCAAAGTTGGGGGGGGGTCATGTCATCATGGCTTTCAGCATCGTTTAAGTATAGGCCATGGAATCTTTGCGCGGTGTGCTTCTGCTATACTTGGCCCGATTTTTAAATCTCTTTCGACACAATGGCTACAAGCAAAACAAGACCCCCTCGGGTACTATTCGTCACCCCGGAAATCCACCCCCTGATCAAGACCGGCGGATTGGCCGATGTCAGCGGCGCACTGCCCGCCGCCCTGGGCGAATTGGGCGTGGAAACCCGGGTGCTGGTACCGGGTTACCCGAAGGTCCTGGCCGGCGCCAAAAACAAGCGTCTGCGCCACACCTTCCGTGACCTGCCCGAAGCTGGCGAAGTCCGCCTGCTATCGGCATCCCTGCCCGGCAGCGGCGTGCCGCTGCTGATCATCGACTGCCCGGTGCTCTACCAGCGCGATGGCGGCCCCTACCAAAACCCTGTCGGCATCGACTGGCCGGACAATGCCCAACGCTTCGCCCTGCTTTCCAGGATAGGCGCCATTCTTGGCAGTGATGCCTCGCCCCTCGCCTTCCGCCCCGACATCGTTCACTGCAACGACTGGCAAAGCGCCCTGATACCCGCTTTCCTGCACTTCATGCCGGGGAAAAAGGCGGCGACGGTGATGACTCTCCACAACCTCGCCTTTCAGGGCATCTTCCCGCCCCACGTCGTGGCAGAGGTCGGCCTGCCGCCTTCGAGCTTCAGCATCGAAGGAGTGGAATACTACGGCAACTTCTCTTTTCTCAAGGCAGGCCTCTACTATGCCGACCACATCACCACGGTAAGCCCCACCTACGCGCGGGAAATCCAGCAGGAAGCCCTCGGCTTCGGCATGCAGGGGCTGCTCGCTCACCGTGGCGACAAACTGACCGGGATCGTCAACGGCATCGACACCAGCGACTGGAATCCGGCCACCGATCCGCATCTGGTGCAGGGATACGACATTAAACAGATGGCCGGAAAGACCGCCAACAAGCTCGCCCTGCAGGAAAAAATGGGGTTGAAGTGCGACCCGGACATCCCGCTGCTCGGCATGATCAGCCGCATCACCCAACAAAAAGGCGGGGACCTGCTGCTGAAGATCGCGCCGCAGCTACTGCAAGAGAACGTGCAGATCGTCCTGTTAGGAACCGGCGAAGCCACACTGGAAAACGGCTTCAGGAAGCTTGCCTACGCCCATCCGGAAAAGGTAGGCGTGACGATCGGCTTTGACGAGGGGCTGTCGCATCTGATCGAAGCCGGCGCGGACCTGTTCCTGATGCCTTCGCGCTTCGAACCCTGCGGCCTCAACCAGATGTACAGCCAGCGCTACGGCACCCCGCCGATCGTGCATGCCACCGGCGGACTGGTCGACACAGTGATCGATGGCGTCACCGGCTTCGTGTTCGAACCAATGACGGCGGAAGACTTTTTCGGCTGCATCCAGCGTGCGCTGACCGCCTACCGTGACAAGAAGGCCTGGGAAAGAATCCAGCGCAACGGCATGGAACGGGATTCCAGTTGGGAGAAGAGCGCCGAGGATTACTTGACGATGTATAAAGCAGTGCTGAGTCCTGAGTCCTGAGTCCTGAGTCCTGAGTCCTGAGTCCTGAGTCCAAAAATTTTCGCGCCGCGATACCTCGCACTCAGGACTTTCTACTCAGCACTCGGCACTGTTCTTTACAGCCAAACCATCAGCCCCATCTCCAACGGGTGGGTCAGCAGTTCTTGCCAGGGGTAGACGCGAATTTTGTAGTCCAGCCGTCCGCACAATTCGGGGGCTAGGTCGAGGATGAACAGGTGCTCCCCAGTCGTTTCCAGGATACCCTGGAACGAGAGGCTGAAGCGCAGGTAATCCTTCATCTCCTTGCGGGTCGGGCGGCGCATCATCAGTTCGACCACCACATCCTCCGGCGCCAGGCCGTTCAGTTTCAGGGCAACGTCGAAGCGCACGCTGTCGCCGAACTGAATGTGTTTCTTCGGCGTATCCAGGCGGCGTATCTCGACGCTCTGCCAGGCAGTGCGGATCTTGGTTTTCCAGACGGAAAGATTCTTTGCGTTTGCATAACCGTCGCGGGCGTACAGTTCACCCTGGCAACTGGCCTGCAGGTAGAAGCGGGACACGTATTCGCCCACCATCCGGTTGGAATTGAAGCGTGGCAACAGGGTGCCGATCGAGCGCTTGGAGCGCCTGACCCATTCCGGCGAGTAACCCATCTTGCCGCGATCGTAATACTGGGGCACGACTCTGTCCTGCAGGATCTCGTAAAAGGTCTGGCTGTCTTCCTTGTTGCGGCGGTAGTCGTCCAGGTAAGTCGGCGCCGGCTTGATCGCCCAGCCGTTGGTGCCGTCGTAGCCCTCGCCCCACCAGCCGTCCAGCACGGAAAAGTTGATCGCGCCGTTGATGCCCGCCTTGATGCCGGAAGTGCCGCTCGCTTCGAGCGGGTATACCGGGTTGTTGAGCCATACATCCACGCCCGCGACCAGTCTGCGCGCCAGGCCCATATCGTAGCCTTCCACCAGCACCACCTTGCCCTCGAATTCCGGCATGTGGGACATCCCCTGGATATGCCGGATCAAATCCTGGCCTGGGCGGTCGGCGGGGTGCGCCTTGCCGGCAAAAATGAACAGCACCGGACGGTCGGCCTCGGAGATGATCTGGCTCAGCCAGGTCGGATCTTCGAACAGCAGCGCGGCGCGCTTGTAGGTGGCGAAGCGGCGGGCGAAACCGATGGTGAGCACGTTTGGATTGAGGGGATCGATATGCTTCAGCAAGCGGTCGAGGTGAGCTTCGGAGCCGTGGTTGCGGAAATGCTGCTGGCTGATGCGAAAGCGCACCAGCTCGAGCATTTGCGACTTGAGCGACTGGCGCACGCTCCAGAACTGGTGATCGGGGATCTCGTCAATGCGCGCCCAGTAGCCCGGATCGGTGAGGTTATGGCGCCACTCGTAGCCGAAATGGTTATCGAACAGGTCGATCCATTCCTGCGCCAGGAAAGTCGGCACGTGCACGCCGTTGGTGACGTAGCTCATCGGGTTTTCCTCGGGCGCCAACTGCGGCCACTGGCTGGCGCAGATGCGCGAGGAAACTCCGCCGTGGATGCGGCTGACGCCGTTGTGAAAACGCGAGCCGCGCAGCGCCAGGGCGGTCATGTTGAAATCCGTCTCGTCCGGCGTCCGGCCCAGGGAGAAAAACGCCTCGCGGCTGATTTTCAGCTCCTGGCATAGTTGCTGGAAGTAGTCGCAGACCGTGTTTTCGGCGAAATGATCGTGCCCCGCCGGCACCGGCGTATGGGTGGTGAACACGGTATTGCCGGCAGCCGCTTCCAGCGCGCTGGCGAAATCCAGCCCCTCGGCGACCAGGTAGCGGGCGCGCTCCAGCACCAGGAAGGCGGCATGGCCTTCATTGATGTGCCACACCGTGGGCTTCAGTCCCAATGCGCTGAGGGCGCGCACGCCGCCGACGCCGAGGACGATTTCCTGCATGATGCGCATGTTGCTGTCGCCACCGTAAAGCTGGTGAGTGATATCGCGATCCTCGGGCGTATTTTCCTCCAGGTCGGTATCGAGCAGGTACAGCGTGACGTGACCAATCCGCGCCTGCCACACCTTGGCCGCCACATTCCGTCCCGGCAGGTCGACGGAAACGCGCACCTCTTTGCCATCTTCCCCCAGAGCGGGAACGATGGGCAGATCTTCGAAATCCGAATCGCTATAAGTCGCGATCTGGTTGCCTTCGCCGTCGATAATCTGGGAAAAATAGCCCTGGCGATAGAGCAGGCCCACTGCAACGAAGGGCAGGCGCAAGTCGCTCGCCGACTTGCAGTGGTCGCCGGCGAGGATGCCGAGGCCGCCGGAATAGATCGGGAAGCTTTCGTGAAAGCCGAATTCGGCGCAAAAATAGGCGATCAGATCGCCTTCCTTGAACTGTTCGTTGTTGCTGCCGCGACGTAGAGGTTCGTTGTGGTAGGTATCGTAAGCCGACAGCACGCGATTGACGGTAGCCAGAAACACCTGGTCCTCCGCCGCTTCCACCAGCCGCTTTTCATCCACCCGGCGCAGGAACACCTTGGGGTTGTGTCCGACCGCGTCCCACAAGCCGGGATGAAGGCGCGCGAACAGTGTCCGGGTCGGCTTGTCCCATCCGTACCAAAGGTTGTTGGCAAGCTCCTCCAGGCGTTGCAGCTTGCGCGGAATCCTCGGGTTGACCTCGATGACGAAAGTGGTGCCCTGCTTCATGCCGCCCCCTTATTCCCAAAAATTCAAATTCGAAAGCTATCACCACGAATTACACGAATGCTCACGAATCAACACGAATTAAAGACATATTATGAAGAGAAACCCTACTTCATCGTGACAGTAAGTCCGGGCAAGAATGCAACGCCATAATCATTCGTGAACATTCGTGTTTTATTCGTGTAATTCGTGGTACGTCCCTGCTTTGAACGTTAATCCAGGTGAAGGAAATTATCCCGGTAATGCTTCATCTCGCCGATGGATTCATACACATCGGCCAGCGCGGTATGATTGTTCGCCTTCTTGAAACCGCCGTAAACCTGCGGCCTCCAGCGCTTGGCCAGCTCTTTCAGGGTGCTCACGTCGAGGTTGCGATAGTGAAAATAATCCTCGAGCCTGGGCATGTAGTTCGCCAGGAAACGGCGATCCTGGCAGATCGAATTACCGCACATCGGCGATTTTTTCGGCGGCACGAATTCCTTCAGGAATTCGAGCAGCTGCGCCTCGACGGCGGCATCGTCCAGTTGCGACGCCTTGACCTTGTCGATCAGGCCGGATTTGCCGTGGGTTGCCTTGTTCCAGGCGTCCATGCCGTTCAGCACTTCGTCGGACTGGTGCACGACCAGAACCGGCGCCTCGGCGAGGGTTTCCAGATTCGAGTCGGTGATCACCAGCGCGATTTCGATGATGCGTTCCCGTTCGGGAACCAACCCGGACATCTCCATGTCGATCCAGATGAGGCGACTGCTGTCTTGTGCCATAATGGAAACCCAGTAATCTAAAGCCGGACAGTTTAGCCCGAAACCCCCCGTGACTCCATGACATTTACCCTGATCTTCCTCGCCGCGTTGGCAATTTCCGTGCTCCTGCGCTACTGGCTCGCACAACGCCATATCCGCCACATCCAGGCACACCGTGCCAGCGTGCCGCAGGATTTCACCGACCGCGTCAATCTGGAATCGCACCAGAAAGCCGCGGATTACAGCATCGCCAAAACCCGACTCGGTAACCTGCACATCGCGGTAGAAACCGTCCTGCTGCTCGGCTTCACCCTGGGCGGCGGAATCGAGGCGCTGTACAGCCTGTGGCACGGCCTGCTCGGTTCGGGGCTGTGGCAGGGCACGGCACTGATCCTGAGCGTATTCGCTATTTCTACTTTAGTTGAAATTCCGCTGGGGTTCTACAGCGCCTTCGGCATCGATGCCCGCTTCGGCTTCAACAAGATGACACGCGCACTGTTTTTCGCCGACCTCGCCAAGCAGACGCTGCTCGGCGCGGCGCTCGGCATTCCGCTGGTGCTCGGCGTGCTGTGGCTGATGGGACGAATGGGCGAATACTGGTGGCTCTATGTATGGAGTGCATGGATGGGCTTCAACCTGCTGGTGCTGGCGGTTTACCCCACCTTCATCGCGCCGCTGTTCAACAAGTTCACCCCGCTGGAGGATGCTCCGCTGAAACAGCGCGTCGAACAACTGCTGCAGAAATGCGGCTTCCACGCGCAAGGCTTCTACGTGATGGACGGCTCCAGGCGCAGCACCCACGGCAACGCCTATTTCAGCGGCTTCGGCAAATCCCGGCGGATCGTATTTTTCGACACCCTGCTGGCGCGCCTCGGCCACGACGAGATCGTCGCGGTGCTGGCCCACGAACTCGGACATTTCAAGCAGCGTCACATCATCAAGCGCATCGTCCTGATGGCCGCCATGAGTTTGGCCGGACTGTGGCTGCTCGGCTGGCTGATGGATAAGGAATGGTTTTACCACGGCCTCGGCGTCGCCACGCCTGGCACCGCCACGGCGTTGCTGCTGTTCCTGCTGGCGATGCCGGTGTTTACCTTCCTGCTGCAGCCTCTGATGAGCTTCTACTCGCGCAAGCACGAATTCGAGGCTGACCGCTATGCCGCGAAAAACGCCAGCGCCGACGATCTGGTGCAGGCGCTGGTCAAGCTCTACAACGACAACGCCGCGACTCTCACCCCCGATCCACTACACTCGGCGTTCTACGATTCGCATCCGCCGGCGGCGATCCGCATCGCTCAACTGATGAAACTCCAGCAATAAGCATTACTAATTGTTCCATAAAATTAATCAGTTGCCCAAAAATACCCCCTTTAGTTAAAATGCCATTTTTAAGGCATGTTATCTACATGGCCGAGTGAATCAACCTCGTTATTTCTTCTTGCGGTGTGGGAAAAAGATGAACGCATTACTGCAGGAATTGAATACCGACGAAATCCAGGAATATGTCAGCCAACTCGAACACGCGCTGGAGAACCATGCCGCATGGCTGGGGAAGGTCAATGAAACCCTGATTTGCGGCTTGACGCCCCGCCCCGAGGACTTGTCCGAGAACGCCCATCACCACTGCCAGTTCGGGCAGTGGTACCACAATCTTCAGCATCCCATATTAAGTCAGTCCGAAGAGTTCGCACTGATCGGCGAAATTCACCATCAGATGCACGCCAAGGCGAGGGAAATCCTGATCAAGTCCAGCCGGGGCGAAGACATCGGACGCGACGAATATGTCGACCTGCACGACCAGGTGAGCGTGTTGCGCAAGCTGATTTACAGCCTGGGAGTCGGTTTCACGCGCGATCTCGGCCTGATCTCGAAACTGGCGGACAAGATCTTCGAGCACTCCTCCGAAGGGGTCATGATCACCGACCCGGCATCCAATATCATCAACGTCAACAAGGCGTTCACCCAGGTCACCGGCTACAGCCGCGAGGAAGTGACCGGAAAATCGCCCAGCCTGCTCAATTCAGGCCGCCAGGATGCCGGATTTTACCGGGTCATGTGGCAATCCCTTACTGAAACCGGGCATTGGCAGGGAGAAATCTGGAACCGCCGCAAGAATGGCGAGGTTTACCTCGAATGGCTGTCCATCACGGCCATTATGGATAGCCTCGGCCACGCCACCCATTATGTCGCGATCTTTTCCGACATCACCACCATCAAGGCCAACGAGGAACGTCTACATCACCTGGCTTACTACGATGCGCTGACCGAGCTTCCCAACCGCATCCTGTTCAACGACCGCCTGAACCAGGCAATGGCGCGGGCAAGCCGCGGCAATCAAATGGTTGCGGTGATGCTTCTCGACCTCGACCGCTTCAAGATCATCAACGACACTCTCGGCCACATGGCGGGCGACACGCTGCTGATCGACGTCGCACGGCGGGTCGGCGACTGCATGCGCGAAAGCGACACCGTGGCACGGCTGGGCGGCGACGAGTTCATCGTGGTGCTGCCGGACATGGACAACATCAACCATGCCTCGCTGGTGGCCCAGAAAATCATCGATGTTCTGGCGCAGCCCTTTACCCTGGAAAATCAGGAAGTCTTCATCACCGCCAGCATCGGCATCAGTTTCTACCCGTCCAGCGGCGACAATGCCGAAACCTTGGTCAAGACCGCGGACATTGCCATGTATCACGCCAAGGAACAGGGCAGGAACAACTACCAGTTCTACCGCAACAGCGCGAGCGATGAAACCAGCGCCCTGTTCGCCCTGGAACACAGTCTGCGCCGGGCGCTGGAACGCAACGAACTGTTTCTTCACTACCAGCCGCAGATTGACATCGAAACCGGCGGCATTACCGGCATGGAAGCGCTGCTGCGCTGGCAGCACCCGGAACGCGGAATAATCCCGCCCAGCGATTTCATCCCGCTGGCCGAGGAAACCGGATTGATCATTCCCATCGGCGAGTGGGTCTTGCGCAGCGCCTGCGCCCAAAACAAGGAATGGCAGGATGCCGGGCTGCCGCCGATGATCATCGCGGTCAACCTCTCAGTGCGCCAACTCAGGCAAAAGAACCTGGTCGTCAGGATAGAGGAAATCCTGGAGGAAACGGGCCTCGACCCGCAATGGCTGGAACTGGAGTTAACCGAGAGCATGATCATGCAAAATGCCGAAGATTCGATTCAGCAGTTGAATGACATCAAATCCCTGGGCATCACGCTCGCCATCGACGATTTCGGCACCGGCTACTCCAGCCTGAGCTACCTCAAGCGCTTCCCCATCGACAAGGTAAAAATCGACCAATCCTTTGTCCAGGGCGTGTGCAGCAACCTGGATGACGCCGCCATTTCCCAGGCCATCATCGCTCTGGCCAACAGCCTGAACCTGAAAGTCACCGCAGAGGGCGTCGAAAACCCGGAACAGCTCTCTTTCCTGCGCGAACACCAGTGCTGCGACGCCCGGGGATACTTGTTCAGCCACCCCATTCCGGCCGACGCCATGACCCGGATGCTGCAACAAACGCTTCCCCGGAATAAGCGCGCCATTTAAGGCAGCCTGTCCGGCCTCGATCCGATCCGGTTAAAACCGCATTTCATCACCGCAGGCAGCAAGGCAATGCTAATATGTATAAGCGATTGCGCTAAGCCAAGGAGAATCAAATGCGAATGTTAGCCCTGTCCCTGACTCTGCTGGTTGCTGCCCTGCCTGCTTTGGCCAGCCCGTTCCCCAAGGGCGACGCCCGGATCGGCAAAACCCTGCACGACAAATCCTGCCTCAGTTGCCATGTTTCCATGGTGGGCGGCGACGGTTCGGCTATTTATTCTCGCCTGGAGCGCAAGGTAAAAACACCGCAACAACTCCAGGCCCGCATTCGCACCTGCAACACCAATGCCGGCGCGAACTGGTTTCCCGATGAGGAAAACCATGTCGCGGCATATTTGAACCAGCAGTACTATCGTTTCAAATAACAGGCAAGCCGAGGAGAGATGACCATGGCCGACGAACCGTCCTGCGACCTTACCAAAAAAAGCTGCAAACCCTGCGAAGGCGGCGTCCCGCCCCTCACCAGCGAAGAAATCAGCCAATACCTCGCCCAGCTGAGCGGCTGGATCTATGAAGCGGGCGAAATCAGCAAGATTTACCGCTTTGATGACTATTACCGGACCATGGCCTTCGTCAACGCC
This sequence comes from uncultured Sulfuricella sp., assembly GCA_964559825.1. Lineage (GTDB taxonomy): Bacteria > Pseudomonadota > Gammaproteobacteria > Burkholderiales > Sulfuricellaceae > Sulfuricella. The sequence continues at coordinate 17,989 of CAZLJK010000015.1, forward strand.
ACCGCCTGGGTCTCCCATCGCGAGGATCACCACCCCGACATGGAAGTGGGCTACAACCAGTGCCGGATGCGTTATCACACCCACGCCATCAACGGCCTGTCCGAGAACGACTTTATCTGCGCGGCGAAGATAGACGCCCTGCTAAGCATCTAAATGAGGCAGTTGCAGCACGGCCAGGTTGTTGCCGCCTTCGGCAGGCACTTCGATGTTGAAACGCCTGACGGCATCGTTTCCTGCGTGACCCGCGGCAAAAAAGGCGGCATCGCCTGCGGCGACCGGCTCCAGATCGAGATGACCGGCTCCGCCCAAGGCGTGATCAAATCGATCGACCCGAGATCCTCGTTGCTGTTCCGCTCCGACGAATTCAAGGAAAAGATCATCGCCGCCAACGTCACCCAGATCATCGTGGTGGTGGCGGCGGAACCGGCTTTCTACGAAGATCTGGTCAGCCGCTGCCTGATTGCAGCCGAAGCGGCCTCGCTCAAGATCGTTGTTGTGCTCAACAAGTGCGACCTGGAACAGGCAACCCGCGCGGCACTGGCGCAACTGCAGCTGTACCGCGACTTGGGCTACCCCCTGATCACCCTTTCAGCCAAGCAGGACATCAGTCCGCTGCGGCCCTATTTGCAGGGCGAAACCAGCGTGCTGGTGGGGCAGTCCGGCATGGGCAAGTCGAGCATCATCAACGCGTTATTGCCGGCGGCTCAGGCTCACACGCGCGAGATTTCCCAGGCGCTGAATTCCGGCAAGCACACCACGACCCATGCACGCCTCTATCATCTCGACGACGACAGCCACATCATCGACTCGCCCGGCTTGCAGGAATTCGGCCTGGCCCACGTCAACGAGATGGACATCGCCTACGCCTTCGTCGAATTCCGCCCCTACCTCGGCCATTGCCGCTTCAGCAATTGCCGTCATCTGGTGGAACCGGGCTGCGCCGTGCTGGAAGCCGTCATAGAGGGAAAAATTGACAGCCGAAGGCTGGGCACTTTCCACAAGCTGGTGAGATGAGTGCGCCATCACCCTGTCCCTGCGGCCTGCCGCAAAGTTACGCGGATTGCTGCGGCCGCTACACCGATGGCAACACTCCCGCCCCCAACGCCGTAGCGCTGATGCGCTCGCGCTACACTGCCTATACCTTGGGGCTGGAACCCTACCTGCTCGCCACCTGGCATCCCAGCACGCGCCCCGCCGCACTGGAACTCGACGCCGAACCCCGGCGCAAATGGCTCGGCCTGCAAGTCAAATGCCACCGCGAGTCCGGCGCAACCCATGCCGAGGTGGAATTCGTTGCCCGCCACAAGATCGGTGGGCGTGCCTGGCGACTACATGAGAACAGCCGATTCGTGCGCGAAGAGGGGCAGTGGTATTACCTGGACGGAGATATCCAGGAAAGCTGAGACAGCATGGCCGCGACAAATAGAAAGATCAGAATCTCGAAACATCACAAAACCCTCCCTTGATCTGCTAAAGTTATTTCCCTATGTAGTTGACGTTACGTTATTTTGTTAAATATGGGCATTGAAATGACATCGGATCAACCGCAATCCGTCATTGGCAACCTGGCCGATCTGCGCGAAGACCAGATCGCGTTGCCGCGCTTTTTCATCAAGCGCGACAACGGACTTTTCGTTGATATAACCCGGCTGGAGTCCACTGAGAATTTGAAAGCGGAGATAGAACGGATTTTCTCCTCCGACGCCTATTTCCTGGATCTCGACTATGAATGCTTTTCCAGACTGCTGTTTAGCGCCGACCCGTCAGAGGCCAACAAATCAGGGAATGGCGATGAAGATGCATCGATAATTCGTTTCGCCAGCGATATCGTGGCGTTTTCCACGGCGCGACGCGGTCTCTATATGGCGGTAAAAATCGGCAATGGCGAGGCCGAATATTTTTTCGTCGTCGGCCCGTCGCCAACATCACCGGAGACATCCTGGTGCGCGCATTGAAGATCACCCCTGAAAACGCGACCGCATTTTACGACCTCCCTCCCCAAAAGCTGAAAGCCGCCCTGCGAGGCTCATCGATGACCGGTGAACGCATCCACGCCGGTCACGGCGGCTCATTGGACTGGAGGTTCACAGCATGACCTCGCCACCGAATAATGCCCTATCCGACTCGCTCAAACTGATGGGGTCCGGCAAAGCCTTTCAGGATGAGCTGATAGGCATGATCGAAACCACCCAGATGTTCCGCGATTTCGAATGGCGCGACATCGAAGCGCTTTCCGGCTACATGCAAGCCTACGAGGCGAGCGGCGGCACCACCCTGTTCCGCGAAGGCGACAAGGGCACCTACATGTGCCTGATCATCAAGGGCAAGGTCGACGTCTACAAGGAAGATCACAACAACAACAAGAAAGTCGTAGCCGTTATAGGTTCCGGTAAAACTCTGGGCGAAATGGCGATCATCGACGGCGAGCCGCGCTCGGCAACGGCTATCGTCGCCGAGCCCGCCGCCCTGACCATACTCACCGAGACCAACTTTCTCCGCATCGTCAGCGAAAGGCCCGCCCTGGCCGCGAAAATCTTGCTGAAGGTAGCGCGCCTGTTGAGCCAGCGCCTGCGCCAGACAAGTGGACAGCTGGTGGACTATCTGGAAAATTGAGCGCATATGCCCCTGCCATCACCACGGCACGCACCGACAGGCTGTTAGCCGGAATAGCTGAGCACCCTATTCTTTCCTGAATCCTTGGCCCGGTACATGGCTGTGTCCGCATGCTTGACCAGGACCGCACTGCCGTCGGCATCGGCCGGATAAAGTGCAATGCCGATCGAGGCCGAGACAAAGACATCCTGTCCCTGCAGATGGAATGGTTCGCGCAGGCGATCCAGTATCTTGGCGGCAACCGCATCGGCCTCGCCGGCTTCCTTGACATGAGGCAGAATCACCGTGAACTCGTCCCCGCCGATGCGCGCCACCGTGTCGCTCGCGCGAACGCAGGTCATCAGCCGTTGCGCCGCCTCCTTGAGCAGGATGTCGCCGGCATCATGACCGAGTTTGTCATTCACCTCCTTGAATCCGTCAAGATCCATGAACAGCAGGGCGACCTGCCCCATGCTGCGGTTCGCCTGGGAAACGGCCTGATCGAGCCGGTCATGGAACAGGTTGCGATTGGGCACGCCGGTCAGCGCGTCGTAGTTGGCTTGATGCCAGATTTGCTCCTGCGTGCGCTTGCGCTCGGTAATGTCGGAGAACGTCACCACCGCACCCATCACCTTGCCTTCGGAATAGAGGGGATGGCAGCGGTATTCGACCGGGATGCAGTGGCCATCGGCACGGCAGAAGAAATCATTTTCGTCATGCGAGGGCATGCCGTTCTGGTAGGATTTCAGGTTGCACATGCGCGACACATGGCTGGCTTCAGGCGAAACGTGATGGACCAGGTCATGCATGTTCTTGCCGAGCACTTCGGAAACATCCCGGTAACCGAGCAAGCGCAGGGCGACCGGGTTGCAAAAAGTGCAGTTGCCGTCGAAATCCACGCCATACACCCCCTCGCCCGATGAATTGATCAACAGCCGCAACCGCGCCTCGGCCTGCTCCCGCTCCCTCACCTCGTCGCTCAATTGGCGGGTACGCTGTTCCACGAGAACATCCTGCTGCTCCTTCGCCAGTTTCAGCGACACCACTTGACGGCAAATGCTGGACAAGGCCAGCAAAGTCAAGCCGGATAACAGCAGCCACACTGCCAAATGAATCAACATCAGGTTGCGCTTCTGCTCGCTAACCGTTTCCAACAAGGGAACCGCGGAAAACGACACGCTCAGACCACCGCGAATATCACCGACCTTGTAACCCTGCTGCTCATGGCACTTCATGCAGGCCGTCAGAACCCGTAGCGGTGCCATGTAACGCACAACGGTTTCATCCCCTTTTTTGACAAACGACAGCCGCTCCTTTTCGCCCAGCTCAAAGCCTTTCAGCGCATTCGTCTCCCATTCATCGGCGGCATTGCCCGGATTCAGCGGTTTGAGGCTGGTCAGGTGCAGTAGCATGTTGCTCTGCTCGAGCACGTAATCGGCCAACTGGCGGGTCATGTAGGCCGGGTTGATCAGCGTCAGCGCCTTGCCCGACGTCGTCGTTACATCGCGGCCGGGTACTTTGAGGTAGGGATTGGGCCGGGTGACCGCATCCACCACCGCATAAACCCCGCCATGGCTCGCGTTCCACAGGCGCACCGCCCCCACCATCTTGTACACGAAACGCCCCTGGTTCGCCGCCAGCTCACTGACGTGGCCATCCAGCGCACTTTGGTTCCAGGCAAACGAGAATGCCACCACCGCAGTCCAGAACAGAACTGGCAGCACCCAGTATTTCTTGTCGAGTATGCAGCGATTCATAATCCGCTCAGCACCTTGATGTGCGCCGCCACGCTGCGACCCAGGGCGTGCAGCTCGTATCCGCCCTCCAACGCCGATACGATCCGGCCTTGGGCGTGCCTCTCCGCGACGTCCTTGATCTGCTGCGTCACCCAGGCATAATCGGATTCACTCAATTTGAACATCCCCATGTCGTCTTCCCTGTGGGCATCGAAGCCGGCGGAGACGAACAGCATCTCGGGCTGAAAGCGCTCCAGCGCGGGCAACCAGCGCTCGGTCACCGCCTGGCGGAATGCAGCGCCATCCGTCCCCGCCGGCAGCGGCACGTTGATGATGTGGTCGCTGCCGCTATCGGCGCCGCAGTACGGATAGAACGGGTGCTGGAAGGTCGAGCACAGCATCACGCGCGGGTCATTGCGGAAGATTTCCTCGGTGCCATTGCCGTGATGCACGTCGAAATCCGCGATGGCGACCCGGTTCAGGCCATACTTTTCGATGGCGTGGGCGACGCCGACCGCGACATTGTTGAACAGGCAGAATCCCATGGCGCGGGCCGATTCGGCATGGTGGCCTGGCGGACGGATGGCGCAGAAGGCGTTTTCCACCTTGCGATCCAGCACCAGCTCGGTCGCCAGCACCACCGCGCCGGCGGCACGTAGCGCCGCATTCAGCGTAAACGGGTTCATCGCCGTATCCGGGTCGAGATAGACCAGCCCTTCGGTGGGCGAAGCGGAGCGGACGGTCTCAATATAGTGCGGCGCATGTACCCGCGCCAGTTGCTCGAACGTGGCCAGCGGCGCATCATGGTGCTGAAGGAAGGGCAGCAACCCGGAAGCAATCAGCTGGTCCTCGATTGCGCGAAGCCGCGCCGGACCTTCCGGATGCTGCGCTCCCATGTCGTGTCTGAGACAGTCAGGATGGGTGATGTAGGCAGTATGCAAATGTCACCCCTAAAATTGGTTGATCAGCTTATAATAAAATAGAAGAAAAATCGAGAGAGCCGCGCCGTATCCAGCCATCCACCGCCCTCTTACCGCTATCTTTAACCTAAACTACAACGAGTGCAAGCCCATGGGACAACATTACCTCAGTACCCTATTCTCCCCAAAATCGGTCGCGATCATCGGTGCCAGCGACCGTGCCGACTCGGTGGGTGCAATCGTGTTCAAAAACATGCTGGAAAGCGGCTTCAAAGGGTCGCTGTACCCGGTCAATCCGAATCACAAGAAAGTGCAGGGAAAAAAGACCTATGCCACGCTAGAGGAGATCGGCAAACCGGTCGAGCTGGCGGTAATCTGCACCAATGCGGCAACCGTGCCCGACGTCATCGAAGCCTGCGGCAAGCACGGCGTTCGCGCCGCGGTAGTGCTGTCAGCGGGGTTTAGCGAAGTAGGCGCCCGTGGCGCCGAGATCGAGCGCACCATGCTGGCCAATGCCAAAACTTACGGCGTGCGCATCATCGGCCCTAACTGCCTGGGCATCATGCGCACCGGCATCGGCCTCAACGCCACTTTTTTCAAGGGCAACGTCAAGTCCGGCAAGCTCGCACTGGTATCGCAATCGGGAGCGCTCTGCACTGCCATCCTGGACTGGGCGCCAGCCAACGACATCGGTTTCTCCAGCGTGGTTTCGATGGGCACTTCGGCCGACGTGGATTTCGGTGAAATTCTCGACTACCTGGCCTCCGACCCGCAAACCGAGAGCATCCTGATCTACATCGAGGGCATCCACAAGGCACGCGGCTTCATGAGCGCCCTGCGTGCCGCCGCCCGCTCCAAGCCGGTGTTCGTGGTCAAGGTCGGGCGTCATGCCGCCGGCTCGAAAGCGGTGATGTCGCACACCGGCGCGCTGGTCGGCTCCGACGACGTATTTGACGCCGCGGTGCGCCGCGCCGGCGTGGTGCGCGTGATGTCGGTCGGCGAACTATTCTCCGCCGCCAAGGCCCTGGCTTCCCCCCACCGCTCCAGCGGTAACCGGCTGGCGATTATCACCAACGGCGGCGGGCCGGGCGTGATGGCGATCGACCATGCGGTCGATCTGGGCGTCACCGTCGCCAGCCTGGCCGACCAAACCATCGAGCAATTGAACAAGGTGCTTCCCGCCACTTGGTCGCACAACAACCCGGTGGACATCATCGGCGACGCCACGCCGGAACGCTACCGCGACGCCGTCACCCTGTGCATGGAAGACCCCGGCGTGGACGGTGCGCTGGTGATTCTCACCCCCCAGGCGATGACCAACCCGCTGGAAGTGGCCAACACGCTGATCGAGATCGCCAACCGCTTCAACAAGCCGCTGCTGACCTGCTGGATGGGCGACATCCAGATCAAGGCCGGACGGGCCGCCTTTGCCCAAGCCCGAATCCCCACCTTCAGCACGCCTGAATCCGCGGTCGAGGCCTTCTCCTACATCACCGCTTTCTACCGCAACCAGCGCCTGCTGGCGCAAACTCCCGGCCCGCTCTCGCACCGCGATGAACCGGACGTGGAGGGCGCGCGCATGCTGATCGAAACCGTCCTCTCCGAACGGCGCAAGGTGCTCTCCGAGATGGAATCCAAGGCCCTGCTGGCCGCCTTCCGCATCCCGGTGGCGAGCACCGTCATCGCCCGCTCTCCCGGCGAGGCGCTGCTCCTGGCCCAACAGCTCGGCTTCCCGGTGGCGATGAAGGTCAACTCGCCCGACATCACGCACAAGTCCGATGCCGGCGGCGTCAAACTCAACCTGATGAATGCGGCTGCAGTGCGCGCCGCCTACCAGGACATCATCACTGAAGTGAAGAAAAACCGCCCAACGGCGCATATCGACGGCATCGCCATCCAGCCGATGGTGGTCAAGCCCAATGGCCGCGAGCTGATGCTGGGCGTGACTTCGGACCCGGTGTTCGGCCCGGTGATCACCTTCGGTGCCGGCGGCACCACGGTGGAAGTGCTGGGCGACCGCGCCGTTGCATTGCCGCCGCTTAACAGCTTTCTGGTGCGCGAACTGATTGCCGGCACACGTATCTCGAAACTGCTCGGCGCCTTCCGCCACATGCCGCCGATCCAGATGGAGGCGCTGGAAAGCCTGTTGCTGCGGGTTTCAGAGATGGTCTGCGAACTACCCTGGCTCAAGGAAATGGACATCAACCCGCTGATCGTCGACGAGAACGGCGCACTGGCGGCGGATGCGCGCGTGATGGTGGACTTCGCCCCGGCCTCCGGCGACCGCTATGCCCATATGGCGATCTACCCCTATCCTTCCCATCTTGTCACCGACTGGCAGTTGCCGGACGGCACGGAAATCACCATCCGCCCGATCCGCCCGGAGGATGCCGAAATGGTGCAGGAGTTCGTGCGCAACCTGTCGGCCGAGGCCAAATATTTCCGCTTCATGAACACCCTGCAGGAGCTTTCCCAAACCATGCTGGCGCGCTTCACGCAGATCGACTACGACCGTGAAATGGCGCTGATCGCCGTGACCGAGGAAAACGGCAAGGAAGTGGAAATCGGGGTCTGCCGTTACGCCATCAACCCCGACGGCGATTCCTGCGAATTCGCCCTGGTGGTGAGCGACCAGTGGCAGCACAAGGCCATCGGTCACAAGCTGATGGGCAGCCTGATGGACGCGGCCCGCAACAGAGGCCTGAAAACCATGGAAGGCGAGGTGCTGGCGAGCAACCACAACATGCTCAAGTTGGTTGCAACGCTCGGTTTCGCCGTCGCCACCAGCGTGGAAGATGCTGCCATCAAGCGGGTGACCCGTAGCCTGTAAACCTGGAAAAAGCTATTGAACCGCGGAGGACGCGGAGGACGCGGAGGAATTCAAATGCTTGACGTCAAAAATGCACTCAACTAATGGGTGATTCGGCAAAACTTGGCAATGCCTTGCTTTTCCTCTGCTTCCTCCGCGTCCTCTGCGGTGAATCGCCGTTTTTAGAGTAAAGCAGATGGACTCCGCCCTCGCCCGCCAGGAAATTCTGGTTGCCGCGCTCCGCATCGTTCTTGGAGAGGCGGTCGAGGTCCTGGAAACCCACATCTCCTGGGTTCTGCTGGCTGGCGACTATGCGTACAAGATCAAGAAGGCGGTCAACCTCGGCTTTCTCGATTTCAGCACCCTGGAGAAACGCCGCTTCTATTGCATGGAAGAACTGCGCCTCAACCGGCGGCTGGCGCCCGATCTTTACCTGGAAGTCGTTCCCGTCGCCGGTAGCGCCGATCATCCTGCCTTGAACGGCACCGGCCCGGCCATCGAATATGCCGTTAAAATGCGGCGCTTTCCCCAGGCCTGTCTGCTCGACCAGGTATTGCTGTGCGGCGAACTGACCCCCGCAACGGTAGACGCCATCGCCCGCAGAATCGCCGATTTCCATGAGCGCACTGCGGTCGCCGGCGACGAAAGCCCTTTCGGCACGCCGGAGCGGACTCGCCTGCCGGTGGCGGAAAATTTCGCGCAGATCCGCCCGCGTCTGCGGGATGACGCAGACCTTATCCGCCTGAACGAATTGGAGCGATGGAGCGAACGGGAATATCAGGCCCGTTTCAAGGCCCTTGCGGCGCGCAAGGGGCGAGGCATGATCCGCGAATGCCACGGCGATCTGCATCTCGGCAACATGGCGTTACTGGGTGGGGAGGCGGTCCCCTTCGATTGCATCGAGTTCAGCGACAACCTGCGCTGGATCGACGTCATCAGCGAGGCGGCCTTCCTGGACATGGATCTGCAAGACCGGGGACGGCCCGACCTGGCGCGCCGGTTCATCAATGCCTACCTGGAGCAAACCGGGGATTACGAAGGCCTTGAGGTGCTGCGCTACTACCTGGCGTACCGCGCCATGGTGCGCGCCAAGGTGGCCTGCATCCGGGCCGGGCAGGCGGAACAGCTTGCCGGACACTGGACGCAATACCGAAACCACATCGAACTGGCGGCAGGCTTCACGCGCCCGTTTCAACCTTTTCTCGCCATCACTCACGGTCTGTCCGGCTCCGGAAAGACCACGGTCACGCAATCGTTGCTGGAGGCGGTGAGCTTGTTTCGGGTCCGTTCCGACGTGGAGAGAAAACGCCTGTATGGACTCAAGCCGGAGACGCGCAGCGGCACCGGGGCAGGTGGAGGCATTTACTCCGTGGAGGCCAACGAACGCACCTACAGGCGACTGGCGGAAGTGGCGCGGGGGATCGTCCAATCCGGCTATCCCGCCATCGTCGATGCGGCCTTCCTCAAGCGACGGGAGCGCGCCGCCTTCCGTGAACTGGCGCAGGAATTAGGCGTTCCATTCGTCATTCTGGATGTCGCCGCGCCCGAAGCCCTGCTACGGGAACGGGTAAAGCAGCGCATGCAGCACGGGCGAGATGCCTCGGAAGCGGACATTGCGGTGCTGGAAAACCAGTTCCGCAATAGCGAGCCGCTGGACGACAGCGAATTGGCCGTAACGATCGGGGTGGATACGGAACGGACAAAGAATGTTCAGGCGCTGGTGCAGCGCCTGGCGAAGGCTACTTCTTGCTGAGGAGTGTGGCGATTTCGGCTTCCGCCGCAATCCAGTCCTGCACTGGGTCGCCGCGGAACCCGCGCCGCTCGGCGTGGAAATAAGCCGCCTCGGCAATCATGCAAAAGCGCTGCTCGGCCGTGACGGTGGGTTTGGCAGCCGTGGCGCGCTTCGCGGCAGGCTTTTTCGGCGCCGCCGCTTTCTTAGTCGCCACTGCAGCAGCCTTTGCCGGTGCAGCAGTCTTTGCCGCAACAGGTTTTTTCGCGGTGGTTTTTGCACTGGCAGTGGTTTTTGCCGCGCTTGATGATGTCGTCTTTTTCGCTGTGCTTGAGGCCGTTGCCATGATTTTTCTCCAGGTTAAATCTCGAACAATTTCACATCAAATTTTCGAATTCAGTATAGTCCAATTTCTCAAGAGTAACGCAGATTCATGACATTATGATGAAACCCGCGCACCTACTTTGCCTCTAGCGATCGGTCGGGTCGAACCAGAAACCGGTCGCTGCGCTCCTTGCGGTTCTGGAGGTAGCGGTTGACCGTAATCTCCTGGCCGGATGGGTCGAAGATGATCTCGTAATAGATATAATTTTTGAACACCTCTTCGATGTTCAAGTCCTGGCCGGGGTTCCAGGGTTTCATCGCCGGGTCGAAGTTCTCGAAATAATAGGGCACGCCGGGCTGGAATTTTTCCACCAGCGACGCCGCGCTGGCCTCCACCCAAAACAGAACGACAATCACCGCCGCTGTAACGCGTACTCCCAGCCTCACGCTCCTGACCAGCACTTAAGCCGTTCCTCCCACCGTCAGGCCGTCGATGCGCAGGGTCGGCTGGCCAACGCCCACCGGCACGCTCTGGCCGTCCTTGCCGCAGGTGCCCACGCCCGGATCGAGCGCCATGTCGTTGCCGATCATCGACACCCGCTTCAGCACGTCCGGTCCGTTGCCGATCAGGGTCGCGCCCTTTACCGGGTAGGTGATCTTGCCATCCTCGATCATGTAGGCCTCCGCCGCCGAGAACACGAACTTGCCGCTGGTGATATCGACCTGGCCGCCGCCGAAATTGGCCGCATACAGGCCATGCTTGACCGACTTGATGATTTCCGCCGGGTCCTTGTCCCCGTTCAGCATGTAGGTATTGGTCATGCGCGGCATCGGGATGTGGGCGAAGGATTCGCGCCGGGCGTTGCCGGTAACGGCCATGCCCATCAGGCGGGCATTCAGCGTGTCCTGCATGTAGCCCTTGAGGATGCCGTTTTCGATCAGCACCGTACACTGGGTCGGATTGCCCTCGTCGTCGACGTTGAGCGAGCCGCGGCGGCGGGCGATCGTGCCGTCGTCCACCACGGTCACGCCGGCTGCCGCGACGCGCTGGCCGATCTGGCCGCTGAAAGCGGAGCTGCCCTTGCGGTTGAAGTCCCCCTCCAGACCGTGGCCGATCGCCTCGTGCAGCAGGATGCCCGGCCAGCCTGAACCCAGCACCACCGTCATGGTTCCGGCCGGAGCCGGCTTGGCATCGAGATTGATGAGCGCCTGATGCACCGCCTTTTGCGCGTAATCCTGCAGCACCTCATCGCTGAAATACGTGTAGTCGAAACGACCGCCGCCGCCGGCGCTGCCCTGCTCGCGTCGACCGCCATCCTCCACGATCACCTGCAGGGAAACCCTGACCAGAGGGCGCACATCCGCGGCCAGCAGGCCGTCGTTGCGGGCGATCAGCACCACCTCGTATTCGCCGGCCAGCGATGCCATGACCTGGGTGACGCGCTTGTCGAGCGCGCGAGCGTGGCGCTCCAGCCTTTCCAGCAGGGCCACTTTTTCGGCGTCCTTTAGGCTGGCAATCGGATCATGAGGCAGGTAAAGCTGGGGTTTGGCCGCACCATAGACCGCCGGCACCGATTTTTCCGCTCCCTGCCGGGCAATCGCACGGGTGGTGTCGGCCGCAGCCGCCAAGGCCGGCAGGCTGATGTCGTCGGAATAGGCAAAGGCGGTCTTTTCGCCGGATACGGCGCGCACGCCCACTCCCTGATCGATGCTGAAGCTGCCCGACTTGACTTGACCCTCCTCCAGGCTCCACCCCTCGGCACGGGTGTACTGAAAATAGAGATCGGCGTAATCTACCTGATGGGTCATGATGCGGTTAAACACCTGCTGCAATTCGCCCACATCCAGCCCGTAGGGAGTCAGCAGAACGGATTGGGCGGTGCTGAACAGAGGATCTGGCTGGAACAAAGCGGTTTCGATTTTCATATTTTAAGCATTCAGCAAGTTTTCAAGGTTCGGTGTGTCAGGGCCGGCAGGCTCTTGCGCAAGCTCGCCTGATAGGCCGGATTGACGTTGGCGATCACGACGCCGGAACCGCGCGGCAGGCGATCGAGGATCACACCCCAAGGATCGACGATCATGCTGTTGCCGTGCGTTTCGCGGCCGGACAAATGATAGCCGCCCTGAGCCGAGGCCACCACATAGGCCAGGTTCTCGATGGCACGGGCGCGCACCAGGGTTTCCCAATGCGCCTTGCCGGTAGTTTCGGTGAAGGCAGAGGGAACGACGATGATATCGACATCGCCCATGGCGCGGTAAAGTTCGGGAAAGCGCAAGTCATAACATACCGATAGACCGATCCGGCCGAAAGGAGTTTCAACCACGACCACTTGATCGCCCGGCTCGATGGTTTTTTCTTCGCGATATTTCTCGGTACCGAGATCCAGGCCGAACAGGTGGATCTTGTCGTAGCGCGCCGCCAGCTTGCCCTTGTCGTCGTAAACCAGACAGCTAGTGCGCACCTTGGTCGGCACGCTCGCCTCCAGCGGCACGGAGCCGCCGATCAGCCAGATCTTGTGCGTCCTTGCCATGGTGCTGAGGAACTTCTGTATCGGGCCCTTGCCCTCCACCTCGCGCACTGCCACCTTGTCGCTATCCTTCTTGCCCATGATGCAAAAATATTCCGGCAACACCACCAGCTTGGCGCCCTGCGCTGCAGCCATGCCGATCAGGCGTTCGGCCTCGGAAAGGTTCGCCGCCACGCTTGGGCCGGAGGCCATCTGGATGGCCGCGACGCGGCAAACGCCGGGCTGCGGTTTGGCGTTTGCGACTGCAGTGCGAGTCTTGGTTCTGGCGAAGCTCGATTTGGCTTTTGTTATCATTTTCTTTCCTCTCGTCCATTGCTTAATTCAGTGATGAGTAATGGGTAAGGGGTGATGGAAAAAGTCAAAAGCGGCGCCGTCGTCGATTTCACCACCCCTCACCCCTCACCCCTCACCATTACCCCTCACCCATTACCCATCACCTCACTGCGCATTCCTGCCGATTTTTACGACATCGGGATTATCCCACGTTCCGGTAATACTGTATTCGTAGGCAGCGATTTGATCAATCGGATCTCGCAATAATTTTTGCGCCAGCAGCGCCGCTATCCCGACCACGGGCCCGCCCAGAAAAGCCCCGGCGACGGACATGCCTTCTCCCAGTTGGGGAATCACTCTCACCTTCAGATTCTGGGTTTCCCGAGCCAAGTCGGTTTCGCCCTGCATCTGGACTCTCGCCGCAGGTCCTTCCAGCCTTAAATCATCGGTACGCGCCACACCGCGTCTGATGCGCGCACTGCCGGAAATCGAATTGAAAGCGAAACCTTCGCTGAAAATATCGCGAAAATCCAGTGTCAGGCGCCGTGGTAGCGACTGAAGACTGAGCAGGCCGAGCAGCTTGCCTGCACCCGGCTCGATTTCAAGAAACTGGCCATCATTCGCTTCCATCTGCAGATTGCCGGCCAAACTCGGAAAATCGATCTCATGGGGGCTGCCAGCCCAGGAAAGCTGGCCGTCGAGCTTCGCCGTTCCGCGCTTCACCGCATTCGGATAACCCAGCCGCGCCAGCAGCTTGCCCAGGTCCTGTGCCTCAAGATGCAGATTGGCGTTAGTCCTCGGCCTGCTTCGCCAACCCTGCCACAATCCACCCATCCGCAGGCTGCCGTCGGGATTGCTGATGTTCAGCTTCTCGATGCGCCAATCCTCCCCCTCCTGCACAGCCAACAGCTCGAGCTTGCCCAGTTTTTTTTGCTTGGCTGAGAAACTATCCGCGATCACATCCAATGCCGGCAGCTCCTTCTCCTGCGGCGCGTCCATCGGAACCCCCAGCTTCGCCGGGGCAGGATCGGGAATGGCCAAATGACCCAGCCGCGCCTGTAACCGGCCACGCCCCTCGGAGTTCCAGTTCACATTGCCGGCAAGTTCCCTGCTCTCTATCTTCCCCTGCCAGGTGCCTTCATGCATTTTTGCACTAATGCGCAAGTCGTTAAAGCGCTTGCCGAATGCATCGACTGCACCGAATTTCAGATTGAGCCCGGCAAATCCAGGCAGCTGGGTCTTGGCCGACGCCTGCCCAAGGATGCCGCGCCAATGGTCGAGATCGAGCAGGGCCAGCTCACCGCTCAACCAGATGCCGGGCTGCGGAGGCAGCGCCGCCGCAGCGCCCAGATTGACCGCGCCGCGCTCGATCGTCGTTTTACCGTTTTCATGATTGCGCGACAGCACTGCCGCAAGGGCTTTGCCATAATTAAGCAGAAGCAGATCCCGGTTCGCGTCGGTCATTTTCTTCTGAATACGCAGCGGCACCGCGTCAGCCGCCTTCTTGCCGAAAGGCGCAGGCAGATTAACCGCCAGCCCAACCAACGAGGATTCAAGCAGCATATCGGCCTGCTTTTTGCGGATTGAAACCACCCCACGCCAGTCGGCAGTTCCACTCAGGTTGCGGATTATCTGCTGGTCGGCCAAACCGCGCATTCCGACAACGGTAGCGCGCCCCCGTGCATTGATGCGCACGCCGCCATCCTTCTGGGTGGCCCCGCTGACTGAAGCCGGACCACCCAAGGCCAGCGCCGTAATTTGGGGGATCGCCACCGAGGCTTCGGTGAAATCCAGGCGCCCGTTCACCTGTTCCAGCGCGGGGAAGTCCGCGCCGAGAACAATGCGGTTGTTGACGAACTGGTAACTGCCCGCCACCCGGCTGTCCTGGTTGCGTCGCAAGGGGATGACCAGCCTCAACTTGAAATTGCCGTTGCCCGAGGCCCCCATGCCTGCGGTGAAATCGTCGATCATGGCGCTGACCGGACTGCGGTCGATGAACCTGATCATGTCCCCGGTCGGCCCGCTAGCATCGCCTTCCACTTCAAGCATTTCATCCCAGCTCAGCAGATCTGGAATCACCACGCGAGTCCGGCTGATTTGCATCCCATCGGTATTGCCTTGATGTGCGGTGATCTCCATGCGGGCGCCGCGAAACAGGAGATCCACCGAGATATTCTCGATTTTCGGCCAGCCCGGTGCATATTCCAGCGTGCCGCCGGTCACCTTCCCGGCCACCTCGAACAGACCGCGCTTGCCGCCGGCGAAGGGAAAATCCGCCAGATTACCCTTCAGCCGCAGCCGCACATCGTTGGACTGCCCGGCCAACAGCGCGGTGTTGAGCCAGTCGCGCGTGGATTGTCCGATCGTAAGAGGAATGTATCGGCCGACTTGGCGCGCATCGCCACGGGTAAACTGGCCGGTGAGATCGACCGTGCCCGGCGTACCGCTAACCATCTTGTAGCTGCCGAACAGCGTGCCCGCCAGGTGGCGGTTGGCGAGGGAAAGACTGGTCAGATCAAAATCCATTCCATTGCCATTTGCCTGTTTCTTCCAGTTCAGTTGCGCTGTCAGCGCATCCATCTCCAGCGGTTCACGGAACAGATCCGGAAAATTGACCCGCACTCCGTGCGAATCCAGCGCCAGCGTGCCGGTTTTTTCGTTGGCGTCGAGGTTACCGCTCAGGCCGGAAAAACCTGGCAGCTTTCCGAAAGACTTCATGCCCAAGCCGGTAAAGCCGCCCTTGGCCGTGTAGCGCTGCGGTGCTTTCCAGTCACCGCTCCATTTAACGCTGAAGTCGCGAAAGCTGCCCTGAGGACCGATTTCAGCCAGATTGCCACGCACTTCCGGCGGCAGCGGCAGCGCGTCGGCCAGCTTCACCAGCGGTGCCAGGTACAGGCCATTGGCGCGGATTTCCCCTGTAGCGGATTTTTTGCCTTGAGCCGGGGCATAGCGCACCAGCAAATCGGTCGCCGGCAAACTGACACCGCTCTTCGCCGCCAGACTCAGCCGCTGCGCATTGAATTCGAACCCGCCCGACAATGGCTGCCATCCCAAACGGCCGCTCAGGCTATGCAGATCGAACTGGGGCAGGTCGCTGGAGAAGCGGGCGGCGACATCGTTCAAACGAACGTCCGCCGTGACTTCGCTGACCCCGCCGGCCTTGAACCCAAGCCAGACCTGCACGCCGCCATAGCCGTGCCGCAGTTCGAACGGGAAAGGTAGCCAGACCTGCCAGGCAGCGATATCGGCATGGTCGAGCTTCGCATAAACTTTGCCTGCCCAGGCCGCCAGATCGGCCACTTTTTCACCCTTCAAATCGGCACGAATATCCAGCGGAGCTGCCAGTTCGGCAGGCGGAACGGCCTGCAGGCCCAACCGATGCCGCCGGCCGCTGCTCTCCAGGCGCAGGTTGACGTGGCTCAAGGTCAATGCCGGTGCCTGGCGCTTGTCGTCGCGCCATTCGACCACCGCGTTGCGGATGACGATACGCGATTGCTGCAACAGCCAATCGGCAAAACCGCTATCGCTGTCCGGCTGGTTGAGCTCGATTCCCGCGATGAAAATGTGCCCGGCGACATCGCGCCGGAGACTCAATACGGGATCTTTGATTTCGAGGGAATGCAAGCGCAACTCGCCCACCAGCAGCGTCCACCACGACAGGGTGCCATCGACGTGCTGGAGCGCCAGCGCGGGGCGTCCCTGCCGGTCGTAAACCTGAACGTCGCGCAGCAACAGGTGCGGTCGCAGGCGCTCCCAGCTGGCATCGATAGCGCCGATCGTCACGCGCTGGTCGGCCGCACGAGTGATGGAAGCGGCGATATCCTCGCGGTATTGGCCGATGTTGGGCAAGATCCAGTAGCGCAACGCCACCACCGTCGAGGCGAACGCCAGCCCGGCCAGGAACAGGGCCGCGATTGCAATTCGATAACTCCAGCGCCAAGAGGTTTTGAGCATTTCCAGTTCAGAAAAAATAACGGCAGGGGCGCACAACAGCGCCCCTGCAATCAGATTATACCCCGGCGAAGGGGGTTGCTTCACGTTACTGTTTGGTCAGCAGCAGTTGTAGGGGGGGCGCCACGTGCAAATGTTTAGATGCCGGGGCTGCCCGGCAGCAGATTACTTTATTTTGCTTGAAGGCCGGGGTGGGGATGGGCTGTTTGGTTTCAGCATCCCCTTTTCTGCCGCCGAGTAGCGCAGCCGAGTCGGGGGATTTCGGCGAGATCTGTCTGAGCGCGTAGCGCGAGTTCCGCAGCCGCCCGGCTTGGCAAGCAACACAGGGTACCCGCAGCGCAGCGAAGGGCGGAGGAACGGAGCCTGTACGAGTCAAGGACATAGGTAACGCATTAGTACAAGGACATGGGTGACAGTGATGCCGGAAGCTGACCCCTTTAGCCGCGAATATTCGACGAATGGTGGTGAATTCACTTCCCAACCGCACCACGATAGGATATGCCGGGTCTGACCCTAAATAGGATAACAGTATCTACGCGGACTACCCCGGCGATAGCGCGCGCAGCAGCGCCTTCACTAGCCGCCTCTTGCCCGCGTCCAAGCGGTGGAAAGTTTCGAGCAGCGCCATGTCTTCCGCGCTGAAATCGAAACGTGGTTCGAGGTGCGCTACGGCGATTTGCTTCATATCTTCGGGTGCGCCGTAGTGCAGCCAGTGGGGATCGACCCCCAGCCACTTCGCCAGGGTCAGAATTTTGTCGGTGGCGGGCACGGCATCGCCGCTCAACCACTTGTGCGCCGCCTGTGTGGAAATCGGTTGACCGTCGTAGCGCAAGTTAAATTTCAGCGCCAGTTGCGTCGGGCCCCGTACGCCTGCCTGTGCAAGCGCACTGCGCAGGCGGGCGGCGAACGCCTGTTTCTTTTCTTTTCCATGCATTTAACCATTTTCAACCACATCAACAGGATGTCAATCAACCATAAACAGTTAAGTTATTTTCAATATCAACCATATGGTTGATATGGTGACGCGGTTTCGATATGATGGGGCTTAATTTTGTTGGCTAAAGGCGACACGTGAAAGAACAAACCAAAGTTTTTTGCCATTGTGCAGAGGGTCACTGTTTCCTGGAAGAGGATGCCACCTGGTCTGAACGAAACGCTGCGGAGTCTGCGGGAGAAAACGGTTTTCGGCGAAATACCATTTTGCTCAACAACCTGGAAGTCGAGCGCCTCCGGCAAAAAAACGAATGGATGGACGCACTGGGAGTACATGGAACCCGCCAAGTATGCTGCCGCCGACAGGCTGAGAAATCCGGCTGAATGGGCCTTCCCTCGGCACAGCAACATTGTCCCTATGGTTCCGGGCGAACCGAAAAAATGACCCAGGAGCCCCCTTCGGCACCCCAGCGATCATTGTCATGCCGCACAGCAGGAAAGTTACTTCACGACCTCTTTCAACTGCTCCAGAATTGCCGGATTCTCCAGTGTGGAAACGTCCTGGGTGATCTCCTCACCCTCGGCCAAGGCGCGCAGCAGGCGCGGCAGGGCATGAACCATCTTAGCCAAATTAATTCGTGCCTGACACCTTTCGCGATCACACAATGCAGACCCGATATATATTCTATAGTTAACACATTGCGGCTGTCGATGAGCCGGTTAATAGGTGTTCCGTTATGGCCAATCCAAGGCATTCGATTGTTTTGAAGGAGAAAAGGCAACTATCACCCAGCACGATGGAGTTGACCTATGTGCGTGAGGATAAGGGGGTGATTGCTTATCTGCCGGGACAGTTCTTTTCGATCGACTTTTTGCATTTAGGTGAGGAGAAGAGTCGAAGCTATAGCGCAGCGGGACGAGTCGATGACCTAAGGAGCAACAAAGAGGTTAGTTTTGCTATTGCTGCGGTGCCGGAGGGAGCAGCTTCGCACTACTTTTTCAATAGCAAACCGGGTGATCATGCGAAGATGAGCGGTCCATTTGGTGCGCTGACATTACCCCGGACAGATCCGCTTCGTTATCTGCTGATAGGTACAGGAACCGGTGTGGCGCCATATCGTGCCATGTTACCGGAGCTGGAGAGGCGCATGCAGGTTAATCCTAAACTGAAGGTGGTGCTGGTGATGGGCGTTCAGTCACCTCAAGAGCTGATCTATGGCACCGAATTTGAAGCCTTGGCACAGTGTTGCCAGAGCTTCAGTTTTCATGCCTGCTACAGCCGACATATGCCGGATTTGCCACAAGCCCACGAGCATTTCGGACGGGTAAAATTGCTGTTCGAACAACTGAAACCTGACCCGGTTCCGGACGTGGTCTATCTGTGCGGTAATCCGGATATGGTGGATGAGTCGGCGGTCTGGTTTTCAGAAAAAGGTTTCTCTGCAAAAGGTCTGAAGAAAGAGAAGTATAAGTTCTCGGCTTTTTAATGATTGGCGGAGTCAAAAACCAACGGCATGGTCCATTTCTGGCTGACGTCCAGGGATCGCCAGATAAAACAGGCAAGCAGCATCCACTTGATCTGGCAAAATCGGGACCGTAGCGCCAAGCCCCACCAAAAAAATGACCGCAGGAGCACCCTTCGGCACCCCTGCGGTCATTTTCATGCCGCGCAGCAGGAAAGTTACTTCACAACCTCTTTCAGCTGCTCCAGGATCGCCGGATTCTCCAGCGTGGAAACGTCCTGGGTGATCTCGTCGCCCTTGGCCAGGGCGCGCAGCAGCCGGCGCATGATCTTGCCAGAGCGGGTCTTGGGCAGGTTGTCGCCGAAGCGGATTTCATCGGGCTTGGCAATGGGGCCGATCTCCTTGGCCACCCAGTCGCGCAGATCGGCGACGATCTTCTTCGCGGCCTCGCCTTCGGGACGAGCGCCTTTCAGCACCACATAGGCCACCACCGCCTCGCCCTTGATGTCGTGCGGCTTGCCGACTACGGCGGCTTCCGCCACCAGCGGGTTGGCCACCAGGGCGGATTCGATTTCCATCGTGCCGAGGCGGTGGCCGGACACGTTGAGCACGTCGTCGATCCGGCCCATGATCCAGAAATAGCCGTCCAGATCACAGTTGGCGCCGTCGCCGGCGAGGTAATACTTGCCTCCCAGGTCTTCCGGATAGTAGCTTGTCTTGTAGCGCTCCGGGTCACCGTAGATGGTGCGGATCATCGAGGGCCAAGGGCGCTTGATCACCAGGAAACCGCCCTTGCCTTTTTCCACGTCATGGCCCGCCTCATCGACGATTGCGGCCATGATGCCGGGCAACGCCATGGTGCAGGAACCGGGCTTGAGTCCATGCACGCCGGGCAGCGGGGTAATCATGTGACCGCCGGTCTCGGTCTGCCACCAGGTATCGACGACCGGGCAGCGGGCCTGGCCGACGGTGTTGTAATACCACATCCAGGCTTCCGGGTTGATCGGCTCGCCGACCGTGCCGAGAAGGCGCAGGGAGGAAAGATCGTACTGCTTGGGCAGGTCGGCGCCGAGCTTGATCAGGGAGCGGATCGCGGTCGGTGCGGTATAGAAGGTGGTGACCTTGTGATCCTGGATCATCTTCCAGAAGCGCCCGGCATCGGGGTAGGTCGGCACGCCCTCGAACACCATCTGGGTGGCGCCGATCGCCAGCGGGCCGTAAGTGACGTAGGTGTGGCCGGTAATCCAGCCGACGTCGGCGGTGCACCAGAACACGTCGCTGTCCTTGTAATCGAAAGTCCAGCGCATGGTGTTGATGGCGTGGAGCAGGAAGCCGGCGGAGGAGTGCTGCACACCCTTGGGCTTGCCGGTGGAACCGGAGGTATAGAGGATGAACAGCGGATGCTCGGCATTGACCCATTCCGGCTCGCAAGTGTCGGCCTGGCCCTGGACCGCGTCGTGCCACCACACGTCGCGCTGGGCATCCCACGCGGTTTCGGCAGCGGTACGTTGGTACACCACCACCTTTTTCACGCAGTCGCAGCCACCCATGGCGAGCGCGTCGTCCACTGCGGGCTTGAGCGCCATCGCCTTGCCGCCGCGGGACTGGCCGTCGGCAGTGATGACCAGACTGGCGGACGCATCGGTGATGCGCTCGTGCAGGCTCTTGGCGGAAAAGCCGCCGAACACCACCGAGTGAATCGCGCCGATGCGGGCGCAGGCCTGCATCGCCACCACTGCCTCGATGCTCATCGGCAGGTAGATGATGACGCGGTCGCCCTTCTTCGCGCCGAGCGCCTTGAGGCCGTTGGCGAACTGGCAGACGCGGTGGTAAAGGTCCTGGTAGGATATCTTGGTGACCTTGCCGTCGTCCGCCTCGAAAATGATCGCGGTCTTGCCGGGCTGGGTGGCGAGGTGCTTGTCCAGGCAGTTGTAGGACACGTTCATTTCGCCGTCGTCGAACCATTTATAGAACGGCGCGGCGCTCTCGTCCAGCACCTTGGTAAAGGGCTTCTTCCACACCAGCAGCTCTTTCGCCAGGCCCGCCCAGAAGCCTTCGTAATCTTTATCAGCCTGCTCGCACAGTGCCCGATAGCCCTCCATCCCCTTGACGTTGGCTTGGGCCTTGAATGCCTCGGCCGGCTCGAATACCCGGGTTTCGGTCATGACTGATTCGATCGACGACATGTTTTCTCCTTGGAGTTTTTGTTACGATGCAGTTAATTGATGATATCGCTTTTAATAATAGTTGCAAGCCGAACGAGCAACGTTTCCAAACTTATAGATAAGTTAACTGACAGCATAATATCAAAATGGGTATTTCCACGCAAAACACTCCCGAGCAACTCATCGAAAAGGCACTCCGACTCAGCCGCTACGCCCGACGCCTGACCGAGACCGACGCCACTGCGCTCGACCGGCTGCAAGCGACCTTGTTCATGCCCTGGGATGCGGCGGCGATGCAGGCCATCCTGGACGGCTGCGCGACCGATGATGAAACCGCCCTGAAGAAAACCCTGCGCGTTTTGCGCAAGCAGGTGATGCTGCGCCTGATCGTGCGCGACCTCGCCGGGCTGGCCGACCTGCGCGAAGTCATGCGCACCGCCACCCTGCTGGCCGAAGTTACCACCCGTTTCGCGCTCTCCCGGATCGACAGCGGACTGCGCAGCCAATATGGCGCCCCCATCGGGGAAGAAAGCGGCACCGAACAGGATCTGGTGGTGGTCGGCATGGGCAAGCTCGGCGGCGGCGAGCTCAACGTCTCATCGGACATCGACCTGATCTTCGCCTACCCCGAGGAAGGCGAAACCGCCGGGCCGCGCAAAACCAGCAACCATGAATACTTCGCCCTGCTCGGCAAGAAGCTGATCGGCGCACTCAACGAAGCCACGCCGGACGGCTTCGTCTTCCGCGTCGACATGCGGCTGCGGCCCTACGGCGACTCGGGGCCGCTGGTCGGCAGTTTTTCCATGCTGGAAAACTACTACCTCACCCAGGGTCGGGAGTGGGAGCGCTATGCCTGGATCAAGGGGCGGCCTCTCACCGGCAGCCTGTACCAGGAACTGGCCGACATCCTGCGGCCATTCGTGTTCCGCAAATACCTCGACTTCGGCGCCTTTGCCTCGATGCGCGGCCTGCACACCCAGATCCGCCAGGAAGTAAACCGGCGCGACATGCAGGACAACATCAAACTGGGGCCGGGCGGCATCCGCGAAATCGAGTTCATCACCCAGGTATTCCAGCTCATCCGCGGCGGCAAGGAAACCGACCTGCAGACCCGGTCCACCCTGGTGGCGCTCGACCTGATCGAACACCGCAAGCTGCTGCCGGCACAGGCTGCGGCCGAATTACGCGACGCCTACTTCTTCCTGCGCAACCTGGAGCACCGCCTGCAATATATGGAAGACGCCCAGACCCAGACCCTGCCGGTCAACGACGCCGACCGGCAGATCATCGCCACTGCAATGGGCTACGCCGGTTGGCCCGAATTCCTGCACGCGCTCGACAGCCACCGCAGCAAGGTGGAGCGTCATTTCGAGCAAGTTTTCGCCGCGCCGCAAAGCGCCCAGGGCAGCCACCCCCTGGCGGCGCTGTGGCAGGGAACGCCCGACGAAAAGGACGCCGTGTCGCTTCTCGCCGAACAGGGCTACCGTCATCCCGTAGAGGCCAGTCAGCGGCTCAGGCGAATCCGCGAGGGCAGCCGCTACAACCAGCTGCCGACCGAGAGCCGCGCCCGCTTCGACGCGCTTCTGCCGCCGCTGATCCAGGTGGCCTGCAATTTCTCCAACCCGGACGAGACCCTGGAGCGCATTCTCCATCTGGTGGAAAACATCAGCCGGCGCGGCACCTACCTCGCCCTGCTGCTGGAATACCCGCAGACCCTCAACCAGGTGGCCAAGCTGTGCAGCGCCAGCCCCTGGGTATCGGACTACCTCACCCAGCACCCGGTTTTGCTGGATGAACTGCTCGACACCCGCGAGCTTTACGCCCGGTACGACCGCGAAGAGCTCCGCAACGAGCTGAAAGGGCTGCTGCACGCGGCTGAGAGCGACACTGAACGACAGATGGACATCATGCGCCACTTCAAGCAGGCGCAAACCTTCCGCCTGGTGGCGCAGGATCTGGCCGGGGCGCTACCGCTGGAAACCCTGTCCGACCAGCTTTCCGACCTGGCCGACATGATCCTGGAAGAGACCCTGCGCCTTGCCTGGGCCGGGCTGCGCGTCAAACATCGCGACACGCCAAGCTTCGCCATCGTCGCTTACGGCAAGCTGGGCGGCAAGGAACTGGGTTACGCCTCCGACCTCGACATCATCTTCCTCTACGACGACACCGCGCCTGAAGCGCCAGAGGTCTACGCCAGGCTGGCGCAGCGCATCAACACCTGGATTTCCAGCATGACGCCGGCCGGCATTCTTTACGAAACCGACCTGAGGCTACGCCCCAACGGCGCCAGCGGCCTGCTGGTCAGCTCGATCGAGGCGTTCGAGGGCTACCAGAAGAAGCAGGCCTGGGTATGGGAGCACCAGGCGCTGACCCGCGCCCGCTTCTGCGCCGGCGACGCCGACGTCGGCACAGCCTTCGAGCGCATCCGCATCGAAGTGCTGCGACAGGAACGCGACCCCGCCACCCTGCGCGAGGAAGTGCTCAAGATGCGGCAGAAGATGCTGGATGCACACCCCAACCCCAGCGGCCTGTTCGACATCAAGCATGATCGCGGCGGCATCATCGACGTCGAGTTCATCGTGCAGTATCTGGTGCTTAACTTTTCCCGCCTCCATCCCGAATTGACACGAGACGCCGGCAACCTCGCCCTGCTCCGGCTCGCCGGCGAGCTCGGGCTGATCCCCCCGGAACTGGCGGAGCAGGTGCGCGACACCTACCGCGAATACCGCCTGCTCCAGCATCAGCTGCGGCTGCAGGGCGGCGCCCATGCCCGCATCGACCTGGCGCAGTCGGAAGAGCACGCGACAGCCGTCAAGCGGCTGTGGCAGGCGGCGTTCGCTCCTTAAATTCGGCAAAATGCGCTACAATTAGCCATTTCCTGACAATTCCTTAAAGATTTGGAGTAAGCAAGCATGTCTATGTCCGACCGCGACGGCCTGATCTGGTACGACGGCAAGATGGTGGATTGGCGCGACGCCACCACCCACGTCCTCACCCACACCCTGCATTACGGCATGGGCGTGTTCGAAGGCGTGCGCGCCTACAAGACCGACAAGGGCACAGCCATCTTCCGACTCAAGGAGCATACCGACCGGCTATTCGCCTCGGCGCACATCTTCGGCATGAAAATGCCTTGGGATAAAGCCACGCTGATGCAGGCCCAGCTGGATGTGGTGCGCGGCAACAAGCTCGAATCCGGCTATATCCGTCCGATTGTGTTTTACGGTTCGGAAGCCATGGGCATCGCGGCAAGCACACTGTCCACCCATGTCGCCGTGGCCGCCTGGTCGTGGGGCACCTATCTGGGTGCGGAAGCGCTGGAGAAAGGCATCCGCGTAAAAACCTCGTCGTTCACCCGCCACCATGTCAACGTCAATATGTGCCGCGCCAAGTCGGTATCCACCTACACCAACTCCATCCTCGCCCACCAGGAAGTGGCTCACGACGGCTACGACGAAGCCCTGCTGCTGGATGTTGACGGCTATGTGGCGGAAGGCGCCGGCGAAAATCTCTTCATCGTCAAGAACGGCAAGCTATACACACCTGACCTGACCTCCTGCCTGGAAGGCATCACCCGCGCCTCGATCATCGAGCTCGCCGGCGAACTGGGCATCCCGGTGATCGAAAAACGCATCACCCGCGACGAAGTCTATTGCGCCGAGGAAGCCTTCTTCACCGGCACCGCGGCTGAAGTCACGCCGATCTGCGAGCTGGACAATCGCACCATCGGCGCAGGCCGGCGCGGCCCGGTCACGACCAAATTGCAGACCCTGTTTTTCGACTGCGTCACCGGCAAGGCAGCCAACCATCAAGATTGGCTGACACTGGTTTAAGGAGCGATCCATGCAATCCGAACTCAAGGCGCGTTATTACGAAGTCACGGCAAAGGATTTGCCGCTGCACTGCCCGACCCCGGCGATGTCGCTGTGGAACAGCCATCCACGGGTGTTCCTGCCGATAGAAAAGACCGGCGAAGCGCTGTGCCCCTATTGCGGAACGCTGTACAAGCTCAAGGGCGAACTGCCCAAGGGGCATCATTAACACCTTCTTCACCGCAGAGGCGCAGAGGCGCTGATAAAATCTTGAAGCTTTTTTCCCTCTGCGCCTCTGCGCCTCTGCGGTTCATTCGTTAAGGATGATGCCGAAAATCCTCATCATCGCCCCCTCCTGGGTCGGCGACGTCGTAATGGCACAGCCCATGCTGCGACGCCTGCGGGAGCACAACCCCGATGCCACGATCGACGCCTTCGCCCCGGCCTGGGTGGCACCGGTGCTGGAACGCATGATGGAAATCCGGCGCGTCATCATCAACCCTCTCGCCCACGGCGAGCTCAGTCTCAAGCTGCGGTGGAAACTGGGGCGTGCGTTGCGGCAGGATCACTACGACCACGTCATCATCCTGCCCAATTCGCTCAAATCGGCGCTGATCCCTTTCTTTGCGAGCATCCCGCTACGCACCGGCTTCACAGGCGAGATGCGCTTCGGCCTGGTCAACGACCTGCGCCGCCTGGACAAACAGGCGCTGCCCCTGATGGTGGAGCGCTTCGCCGCCCTGGCCGACCATCCCGGGATGCCGCTGCGCCGCCCTGTAGAAAATCCGCGCCTGACGACGGAAGAAGGCCAGGTACAAGCCACTCTTGCCAAGCTGGGTTTAACTCCGAAAAAAACGGTGGTGGCATTCTGCGTCGGCGCCGAATACGGTCCGGCCAAGCGCTGGCCGGCGTCTCATTTCGCCGAGCTGGCGCGGATGCTGGGGGATGCGGGCCATCAAATCTGGCTGCTGGGCTCGCACAAGGATGCGGAAATCGGTGCGGAAATCGAACAAATCTATTTTGAGCGCCCTTCACGTTCGCCCCCTCTCCCGCTTGCGGGAGAGGGTTGGGGTGAGGGGAAAATTTCGGCGCTCCGCAACCTGTGTGGCCAAACCGACCTCGCTCAAGCCATCGACCTGCTTGCCGCCGCGAATCTCGCCGTGGTCAACGATTCCGGACTGATGCACATTGCCGCCGCGCTCGACAAGCCGATGGTCGCGCTATTCGGCTCGTCCAGCCCCGGCTTCACTCCGCCACTCTCGGATCAGGCCCGGATCGTCAGCCTGAATCTGCCCTGCAGCCCCTGCTTCAAGCGGGTTTGCCCGCTCGGTCACTTCGACTGCATGATGAAGCTCACTCCGCAACGGGTCTTCGAGGAAGCCGCCGCGATGCTCCAGCATGCCGGTCCACGAGAAAAAGCCGTGGGACATGCAAATTGACGAGCGCATCAACTCTCACCGCAACATCCGCTTGAACCTATAATAAAGCTAAACAGTCTGGAATAATCATGGCGGCGGAAATACCCAAAGAGTTTGAATTCATCGAAAGTCTGGCGAAAGAGCTTTCCACCAATAGCCTGGTTTTCCCGACTTCCGTGAATATCACGATGCGCATCCGCGCCGCGCTGAATGAACCCAACTCCTCGATTGACAAGGTGGCCCACATCGTCGGGGCGGAACCGGTGCTTTCCGCGCAGCTGCTGCGAATTGCCAACTCCGCCGCGATGAACACCAGCGGCAAACCTGTAGTCGATCTGCACACGGCAATCGCACGGCTCGGCTATGCCATGGTACGCAACGTCGCCATCTCGGTGGGAATGCGCCAGCTTAGCCAGTCCACTCTCCAGCGCAGCAAGGATCCGCGCACCGAGGAGCTTTGGAAACACTGCATCCTGGTGGCCTCCATCTCCTACATACTGGCAAAAAAGCGGACCCGAATCAACCCGGACGAAGCGATGCTGGCAGGGCTGCTGCACGACATCGGAGGATTTTACATCCTGACCCGCGCAAAAGACTTCCCGAACCTCTTTTCCGATGCAGCGGCGATCGAGGAAATCAGCCGGGAATGGCATGCCGAGGTGGGCAAGGCGATACTGGAAAGCTGGAAAATACCGGAGGAAATCGTCACCGCGATCCAGAATCACGAAACATTCGGCCGCACCCACGCCGGCCCTGCGGATTTGGCCGACGTGTTGATGGTGGCAAATATCCTGAACACCCGAAAACCCGACGACATCGACTGGCAGTCCGCCCCATCAGCCTTCGGCAGGCTGAAGCTGGACTCGGAAACCTGCGCCGTTGCGATGGAGGAATCCGAAGAAGAAATGGAACAGATCGCCCTGGCCTTGGACTGATCTTCCCTAACTACAGGGTCTTGGAGAAACGCGGTTTTTCTGCCGATTGCTGCTTGAGGTAGGCGTCGAAAGGCATCGCGATGTTGCGCAGGAAGAAGCGACCGGGTTTGGTCACCGTGACCTTTTCCGGCGACAGTGCAACCAGTCCGTCCGCTTCCATCTCCTTCAGCTCCGCCAGTGCATCGGCGAAATAGCTGTCGAAATCGATCCCCCAGGCACGCCCGAACGATGCCTTGTCGAGTTCAAGATCGCACATGATGCGGGTGATGGCGTCGCGCCGCAGCTTGTCCTCATTCGTGACGCGCAGGCCGCGCTCGGTCGGCAGACGGTCCTCGCCGACCAGTCGGTAGTAGTCGGACAGCTTCTTCTCGTTCTGCACGAACACGTCCTCAGTCTGGCTGATGGAAGAGGCGCCGAAGGCGTAGATATCGCAGTTCTTATGCGTGGTGTAGCCCTGGAAATTGCGGTACAGGGTCTTGCTTTGCTGCGCCAGGACGATCTCGTCGTCGGGCTTGGCGAAATGGTCCATGCCGATGTAGACGTAGCCTGCCGCGCCGAGCTTGTCCAGGATCAGCTGCTGCAGCGCGAGGCGGACCTGCAGGCTGGGCAGGTCGGATTCGACGATCAGCTTCTGGTGCTTCTTCATCCACGGCACATGGGCGTAATTGAACACCGCCAGCCGGTCCGGCCCCATGGCTATGATCTTGTCCAGCGTATCGCGATAGGTCTCCACCGTCTGGTGCGGCAGGCCCACCATCAGGTCCATGTTGACGCTGTCGAAACCTTCCTCGCGCATCCAGCCGTACACCTGGCGGATCAGGCTTTCCGGCTGCACCCGGTTGACCGCCCGCTGCACGGTGTCGTCGAGGTCCTGCACGCCCAGGCTGATGCGGTTGAAGCCGGCCTCCTTCAGGGCCTTCACATGTTCGCGGCTAAGCTCGCGCGGATCCACCTCGCAACCGGTCTCGGCATCGGCGGCGATGGTAAAGCGGCTGGCGATATGCGCGAACAGGCGGCGGATGTCGTCAGGATGCAGGTAGGTCGGCGTGCCGCCGCCCCAGTGCAGTTGGCGCGCCACCCGGCCGGGATTGGTCAGCGCCGCGACCTTGTCGATTTCCTGGAACAGGTAGTCCAGATATTCGGTAGCGCGGCCATATTTTTTCGTCGCCACCATGTTGCAACCGCAGTAGTAGCACAGCGTGTCGCAGAACGGGATATGCACATACAGCGAAAGATCGCGCCCCTTGTCCTGAGTCTGTTTGATTTCTTCCAGCCATTCCTTCTCGCCGAAGGCATCGGTGAAATAGGGTGCGGTCGGATAAGAAGTGTAGCGCGGTCCGGCCTTGCTGTATTTTTCCAGTAGCGATGCGGCGAGTTGCATGGTGACGTACTTTTCAGAATAGTGAGGCGACGATTATACTCCGGCTTGAAAGCGGGTGGAAAAAACGGCCGAAAACCGCGATAATCAAGTCAAAACCACACCAACAGAAAGTGCGCTACATGACCAGCCTACCAAGGGAAATCTTCAAAGCCTACGACATCCGCGGCATCGTGGGCAAAACCCTGACCCCGGATATCGTCGAGGCCATCGGCCACGCCATCGGTTCGGAAGCCGTAGCGCGCAAGCAGACCGCCATTGCCATCGGCCGCGACGGGCGCCTTTCCGGGCCGGATCTGGCCGCTGCCCTGGCGCGCGGCATCCAGAAATCCGGCATCGACGTGATCGACCTGGGCCTGGTCGCCACCCCGATGACCTATTTCGCCGCCTACCAGCTCAACACCCACTCCGCAGTCATGCTCACCGGCAGCCACAACCCGCCCGACTACAACGGCCTGAAAATGGTGCTGGGCGGCGATACCCTGTCCGGCGACGCGATCCAGGCACTGCGGATTCGGCTGGAACAGGGCGACCTGGTTAACGGCAGCGGCAGCTACAGCCGCCACGACATCGCCGACGAATATCTCGACCGCATCACCGCCGACGTCAAGCTGGCGCGCAAGATGAAGATCATCGTCGACTGCGGCAACGGCGTACCCGGCGCCTTCGCGCCCCAGCTCTACCGCGACATGGGCTGCGAGGTGGAGGAAATGTTCTGCGAAGTGGACGGCAACTTCCCCAACCACCACCCCGATCCTTCTGTGCCCGAGAACCTGCGCGACCTGATCGAACGCCTCAAGACCAGCGACGCCGAAATCGGCTTCGCCTTCGACGGCGACGGGGATCGGTTAGGCGTGGTCACCAAGGACGGACGGATCATCTTCCCCGACCGCCAGCTGATGCTGTTCGCGCAGGACGTGCTCTCGCGCAACCCCGGTGCGGAAATCATCTTCGACGTCAAGTCCACCCGCAACCTGTTTTCCTGGATCCGCGAACGCGGCGGCAAGCCGCTGCTGTGGAAAACCGGCCACTCCTTCATCAAGGCCAAGATGAAGGAAACCGGCGCCCTGCTGGCCGGCGAAATGAGCGGCCACATCTTCTTCA
>CAZLJK010000016.1:0-215 GCA_964559825.1 uncultured Sulfuricella sp.
TGGTGCGCAAATCCTTGATGCGCGACTGGTCGAGCACGTAGGAGCGGATCTGGTGGCCCCAGCCGATGTCGGTCTTGGTGTCCTCCATCGCCTGCTTTTCCTCGTTGCGCTTCCTGAGTTCCAGCTCGTACAACCTGGCCTTCAGCATGCTCATGGCCTCGGCGCGGTTCTTGTGTTGCGAGCGGTCGTTCTGGCACAGCACCACGACGTTGGTC
>CAZLJK010000016.1:225-46708 GCA_964559825.1 uncultured Sulfuricella sp.
GGTCTTGTTGATGTGCTGGCCGCCCGCGCCCGAAGCGCGGAAAGTGTCGATGCGCAGGTCGGCGGGATTGATCTCCACTTCGATGGAGTCGTCCACCTCGGGATAGACGAACACGCTGGAAAACGAGGTATGGCGGCGGTTGCCGGAGTCGAACGGGGACTTGCGCACCAGGCGGTGGACGCCGGTTTCGGTGCGCAGGTAGCCGAACGCGTAGTCGCCGCTGATCTTGAGCGTGGCGCTCTTGAGCCCGGCCACCTCGCCGGCGGATTCCTCCAGGATTTCCACTGTGAAGCCCTTGCGTTCGCAGTAGCGCAAGTACATCCGCAACAGCATCGAGGCCCAGTCCTGCGCCTCGGTGCCGCCGGAGCCGGACTGGATATCGATGAAGCAGTTGTTGGGGTCCATCGGGTGGGAGAACATGCGGCGGAATTCCATTTCCGCCACGGTCTTCTCCAGCGCTTCCGCGTCTGCCGCGACGCTCTCCAGCGTGGCGTCGTCGCCTTCCTCCTTCGCCATTTCGAACAGGTCGGCGCTGTCGCGCAGGCTCTGGTCGAGGTTCGTCAGCGTCTCGACGATCCCTTCCAGGACGCGGCGCTCCTTGCCCAGTTCCTGGGCGCGCTTGGCGTCATCCCAGACCGCCGGGTTTTCCAGCAGCTGGACGACTTCGGTCAGGCGTTCCTGTTTGCTATCGTAGTCAAAGATACCTCCGCAGGTCGGTGCCCCGTGCGGAAAGGTTTTCGAGGCGGTTGGCGATGGCGTTGAGATGTTCGGCTTCCATGATTCGTTGCTCGTGTGGATCAAAGCGGGGAATTATACATGGTAGGGCGTGCGAGGGTTAGAGGTGAGGGGTGTTAGGGATGGGGCGCCCCAGTTTCACTATGGTTACAGGCACTCCCGCTCCGGTAACTCGATTTTTATTCTGAACTATACTCAGGCATCGAGGGGCGGGCGGCTGTTTTCGCCACGCCGATTTGGACAACCTGTTTCGATTGCCGGAGGTGCAGCCATGGCTAACCCATTTGTACATATTGAACTGCAAACCAAGGACCTTGCCCGGTCCAAGGAATTTTATTCCAGGCTCTTTGACTGGAAGCTGACTGACGAGCCGATGCCGGATGGCGGCACCTATACCATGATCAACGTGGGCGAGGGCACCGGCGGGGGGATGTTTGCGAACCCCGATCCGGCGGTGCCGCCTGCCTGGCTGGCCTATGTGGGCGTGGACGACATCGCGGCTTCCACCAACAAGGCGCGCGAGTTGGGTGCCACGGTGGTGCGGGAGGTCACGGAGGTGGGCGTGTATGGCTGGCTCAGCGTGATTATCGACCCTGCCGGCGCGACCATTGCGATGTGGAAGCCTAATCCGGATATGCCGAAGTAATCCGGGGCAGGTCGATGGGCGGTCAATACACTTCTTGCCGGATGGCGTTCTTGCCGCCTTGCTTGACGAGGTACATCAACGCGTCGGCCTTTTCGATCAGCTCATCCAGGCTTCCGGGCGTGGTGTTGAAGGTGGCGACGCCGATGCTGAAGGTGACTGGCCAGTCGTGTTTTTTCATGGCTTCCATCAGGCGGGTATGCAGCTCGGCGGCAAAAATCGCGGCGGATTTTTTGCCGGTTTCCGGCAGTAGCACGGCGAACTCGTCGCCGCCCAGCCGCCCGCAGATGTCGGTGGTGCGCAGGCGGGAGTGGAGAATCTCGGCGACGGTTTTCAGCAGGCGGTCGCCTACCTCATGCCCCTTGGTATCGTTGACGGTCTTGAAGTTGTCGAGGTCGATAAACAGGGCGGTGAAGGGGCGCTTGTAGCGTCGGGAACGCTCCGTCTCGACTTCGCCCAATTCGTAAAAGGCGCGCCGGTTGGCAAGACCGGTGAGGGTGTCCTGCCGCGCCATGTCGTGCTCGCGGTCGAGCGCGTTGCGCAGGCGGTTGGCCATCAATACCACGATCAGGAGCACGCTGAGGCGGACAAGGTCGTTAACGAGTTCCGCCCAAAAGGGGATGCCGCGCCGCATGCTCAGGTCCGCCGCCAGCCAGCCGATCACGCTGACCACGCTGATCAGGATGCCGGCCTTTCCGCTGCCGTACCAGCTCACAATGATGACCGGCAGCAGGAAGAACATGTAGAGCTGGTAGTTATGGCCGAGATTGTAATGCACCCAGATCGCGCAGAGGACGGCGGCCAGGGTGCTGGCATACAGCGCTGCCCGGCCCCAGGGGCCGGGTTTCCATCGGATGATGCGAAAGATGTCTATGCTCATCGCAACCCTTTTGCGCAACAGCAAAGGTGAATTTGCAGGAGCGGCCTCCAGGTCGCGATCCATTGAATGTCGAGACCTGGCACTCCTAACAAGGGTTCTTAAAAATAGAAACGAATGTAACCGCCTATTTCATTTATGGAACATTAAGCCTCAATACTCAAGGCTGAGTGTGATTGAGCCGAAGACCTGCGTGTCTTTTTGGGCTGCGAATTCCTTGCTGCGGACGTAGTGCGCATAGGTGATTTTGCCACCCGGCCATTGCCAGGCGATGCCGGTGGCAAGGTCGCTCACCAGCCGTTTTTTATCGACGCCGTGGCTGTCGGAGAAGGTGTTGCCGTCGAGGAAAATATCATGGGCAACGGCCCGTGCGTCGGCTGAAATGAAGGCGTGCAATCCGCCATCCGAAAAACGGTGGGTGACCGGGCCTTCAAGCGGGGCGTTGCTGTCGCCGGCGGGACGTATCGGCGAGGTGCCGAAATCGTTCGGGATGCGGCTGCCTGCCCGCAGCTCCAGGCCGGCGTTGAGATAAGTGCGGATGTTGCCGAGGCTGGCGCCGTAATGGGTGATGGCGTCGAACTGCAGGCTCGATTTGCTTACATCCCAGACCTTGTCCTTGCGTTCGGCGACGAGCTGGACGCCGAGCTCGTTGTCGAGCTGATTGCTCCAGCCGTTGAAGCGCGGGGCGCCGTTCAGGTCGTGGAAGAAATCCTGGGTTTGCCGGGCCAGCGCGGCCGGGCCGACCACGCCGAGGTTGACCTCGACCGTGTCCATATGCCGCGCATCGCGGGCGTTGTAGCCCAGTCCCAGGTAGAGCCAACCGGCATAGGGCCGGTCGTTGGGGATCAGATCGGTGCGGTTTTGGTCGAGCGGGGTGAACATCGACTGCCCGACCGTGACCACCATGTTGCGCGAAGTGTATTTGCCTGGATGCAGGTTTTCGAGGAGTTTGTTCAGCTGCCTGATCCAGTGCGGCAGGCAGGGGTCGCGGGTGTAGTCCCTGAGGTTGGCTGAGACCCATGAAAACTTCACGCCATTGGTGTAACCGTTGTCGGTGTCATTGAATAGGTCGTTTTCGAAGTGGAAATTATAGAGCTCAGGGTGCCGGGCGAGCGCCGTGATGTCGGGTGGATTCTCCTCGCACAGGCTGGGCTCGTCGTTCCCGGCCAGCGCCGGGAACGACGCCAGTGCCAGAAGAATGGCCTGAAAGCTGGCCGGGAGTCTGAAAAGCCATGAAATGGGTGGCATGGGTTGCCCTGAAATTCTTTCATTCTACAGTATGGGCTCGAAGAGCCTGTTGTACGCTGGGTGGCTTTCTTGTCGACAGGCTTATCTTGACTATACTAAAAATTCGTTCCTGCGATCAGGAAGTGGCCGGGTACGCAGTAGGCGCAGGGTTTTCGCGCATCGTACCGGGCTTTTTGAAGGGCAATAAATCATGAGGAGACACGAAATGAAGATGAACAAGCTGACTGCAGGGTTGATGGCGGGCTTGATCTCGCTTCTGTCGTTTGCCGCTGTCGCGGACGACAAAGGAAAATGGCAGGGCTGCCCGGACTGGGGTTCCGGCATGATGGGGCCAGGCATGATGGGCCAAGGCATGATGGGCCAAGGTATGATGGGCCAAGGTATGATGGGCCAAGGCATGATGGGCCACGGTTATGGAATGAGAGGCCCGGGAATGATGCGGGGTTATGGGCCAATGTGGCTGCCCGACCTGAAAGAGGATCAGCAGAAGAAAATCTCCGCAATTTATGAAGAGTTGCACAAAAAGCGTTGGGACCTGATGACCAAGATGCAGGGCGAGTATGCCACGCTACGCGGACTCTATGCCGCGGATCCACGCGATCCGGTGGCTATCGGCAACCAGTACAGGAAAATCAGCGATCTGCGCCGCCAGATGGTGGAATTGTCGGTTGACGCCGGCAACCGTATGGAGGCGGTGCTCACCAAGGAACAAAAGGAAAGGCTGCGGAGTCACGCCCCGGGCTGGATGATGGATGAATGAGGAAATGGGCCGGCTGCAGGCTGGCCGGCTCGACAAAAGCCAGGCATTCGCAAATTCAGGAGCGGAGAAATGGGCGGATATGGTTACGGATATGGCTCCGGCATGATGGACCACTTCGGCTGGTGGGGATACCACGGTGTTGGCTGGGCTCTCATGATTCTGTGGTGGGGTCTGATTATTACCGGGGCGTTCTTTCTGCTGCGCTGGCTGTTTCTGTTGGCTTCAAAAGGTCGTGACAGGGAGCCGCGCACGGACAAGGCCGTGGAGTTGCTGCGGCAGCGCTATGCGCGCAGTGAAATCGGCAAAGAGGAATACGAGGAGAAACTCAAGGACCTGCAACGCTGACGCCGATCCAGCCTGGAACCCGGTTTTTTTGCCGGTGCGAGATGAAACCGGGTTCGCGAATATTCATCATGCATTAGCGGTGTTCGCGGGTTCAGTCTTCGGGTAAAAAATAGATGCCTGCAAATCATCCGTTTTTGAGTTCGCTGCCTAAAGGCGTGGAGGCGCTGGCCGATCTCGGACTCGACCTGCGCTGGGCATGGAGCCACGTCGCGGATCACCTGTGGCATGAGATCGACCCGGTGGTATGGGCTCGCACCGGGAACCCCTGGCTGATCTTGCAGAGCGTTTCGCAACGGCGCCTGGAGCAACTGGCGCAGGACCCGGACTTTTGCGCCGAACTGGAGCGCCTGACTCAGGCGCGGCGCGACTATCTCACGGGAGCGGAGTGGTTCGGCACAACCTATCCCGACAATGACACCCTGATCGCTTATTTCAGCATGGAATACGGCCTGACGGAGGCGCTGCCGCTTTATTCCGGCGGCCTTGGCGTGCTTGCGGGCGACCATCTGAAGACCGCGAGCGACCTGGGCGTTCCCCTTGTCGCCGTGGGCCTGCTGTATCAGGAGGGCTATTTCCGCCAGATGCTGGATGCTCGCGGCAGGCAACTCGAAATTTATCCCTACAATACCCCAACCAGCATGCCCATCGCGCCGGTGTGCGATGAAAACGGCGGCTGGCTGGGCGTGCCGATCCAGCTTTCAGGCCGGGTGGTGGTGCTGCGCGTGTGGCAGGTTCAGGTGGGAAGGGTGGCGCTGTTCCTGCTGGACAGCAACGATCCGATGAACAGCCCGGCCGACCGGGGCATCACCGGCAAGCTCTACGGCGGCGGGGTCGAGATGCGCCTGATGCAGGAAATCGTGCTCGGGATTGGCGGCTGGCGGGCGCTGGAGACGCTCGGCTTGCACCCGGACGTGTGTCACCTCAACGAGGGTCATGCCGCACTGGTGACGCTGGAGCGGGCGCGCAGCTACATGCAGAAAAACAAGACCGATCTGTGGCAGGCAATCTGGGCGACGCGTGCCGGCAATGTGTTTACCACCCATACGCCGGTGGCCGCCGCCTTCGACACTTTCCCGCAGGCCCTGCTGATGGAGTATGGCAGCCATTATGCCGCCGAGCTGGGCGTTACGCCGCGCGAGCTGCTGACGTTGGGGCGCGAGCACCCGGATGACGGCAACGAATCCTTCAACATGGCTTTTCTGGCGGCGCGCACCTGCGGCATGATCAACGGCGTCAGCCGCTTGCACGGCGAGGTCAGCCGCCGGATTTTCCAGAGGCTGTATCCGCGCTGGCCGGAGCGGGAGGTGCCGGTTGGCCATGTCACCAACGGGGTGCATGTGCCCTCGTGGGATTCTCCCTGGGCAGACGAGATATGGACTGCGGCCAGCGGCAAGGAGCGCTGGCGGGGGTCGCTGGAATCGTTGACGGGAGCGATCCAGGACTTGAGCGACGAGGCCTTGTGGACATTTAGCGGCGAGGAGCGCCATGACCTGGTGCGCTATGCGCGCCGGCGGTTTGCCCTCCAGATGGGGCAGCGCGGTGCCAGCCGGGAGACGCTTGCCCAGGCAGAAAACATCCTTGATCCGAACACCCTGACCCTGGGTTTTGCCCGGCGCTTTGCCGAATACAAGCGGCCCAACCTGCTGCTTGCCGATCCAGACCGGCTGGCGCGCCTGCTCAACGACCGGGCGCGTCCGGTGCAGCTGATTGTGGCAGGCAAGGCCCACCCCCAGGATGAAAACGGCAAACGCTTCATTCAGGCGTGGGCGGAGTTTGCGAGCCGTCCGGATGTGCATGCTCATGCCGTGTTCCTGGAGGATTACGACATGGTGCTCGCACAGGAACTGGTGCAGGGCGTCGATGTGTGGATCAATACTCCGCGCCGTCCGTGGGAGGCCAGCGGCACTTCCGGCATGAAGGTGCTGGTCAACGGCGGCCTCAACCTTTCCGAACGGGACGGCTGGTGGGCTGAGGCCTGTAATTGTGCTCCAGAGGTGGGCTGGTCGCTGGGCGACGGTCAGGAACATGCCGAGCCCGGCTGGGATGAAATTGAAGCCGAGCAGCTTTACCGCCTGCTGGAGCAGGAAATCGTGCCGATGTTTTACCGCCGCGACGCGCAAGGCATACCGCGCGAATGGGTGGCCCGCATGCGTACCAGCATGTCCCGTCTCGCGCCGCAGTTCAGCAGCAACCGCATGCTGCAGGAATATGTGCAGGATGCCTACCTGCCGGCTTCCGCAGCATTCCGGCGGCGCACTGCGGAAGGCGGGCGCCTGGCGAAAGAGCTTGTCGATTGGGCCGCTTTTGTCCGGCGGCATTGGCACAAGGTGCACATGTCGAATCTGGAAATTCTTGAGCTGCCGGATGGGTGGGCGTTTTCCCTGCATGTCTATCTGGGGGAGATTCCACTGGAGTCGGTGCAGGTGCAGTTGTATGCCGAACCGGCTGAAGGCGATATGGCCGCAATGCAGGTGATGGAGTGCCGTTCAGGCATTCCGGGCGCTACTCATGGTTATGTCTACAGTTGCCCGATTGCAACGGCTCGCCCCGCGTCAGATTTTACTCCGCGCGTCATTCCCTGGCATGCGGAAGCCCATATTCCGGCGGAGATGAACCTGATTCTGTGGTTTCCGGGATGACCGGAAGCAGGCCGGACTTTGTTGTGCTTTACTTAGAGTCGGGCCACGGGGTTTTCCGCGGTCAGATTCAGGCATTCATGGGAGGTCATCCGTGAGATATGGCAAAGCCGCTTGCCGGTTCGGATTGCTGCTGGCGCTGGCGCTTGTTCCGGCGAGGGGCTTCGGCGCGCCGGTTCTGCTGCTCACGCTGGACGGCGCGGTCGGACCGGCCAGCGCCGACTATGTGGTGCGGGGCATCCAGCTCGCGTCCCGCGAGGGCGCGCAATTGGTGGTGGTGCGCATGGATACGCCGGGCGGGCTGGATGTTTCGATGCGCGACATCATCAAGGCGATCCTGGCATCCCCGGTGCCGGTGGCAAGCTATGTCGCGCCCAGCGGTGCGCGTGCCGCCAGTGCCGGCACCTATATCCTCTACGCCAGCCATATCGCCGCCATGGCGCCCGGTACCAATCTCGGCGCCGCCACGCCGGTTTCCATCGGCGGTGGCGGCATTCTGCCCACGCCGCAAAAGCCCGCTGATGACAAAGCCGGCACGCCCGCCGCACCCAAGGATGCGATGAGCGAGAAGGCGGTTAACGATGCCTCCGCCTACATCCGCAGCCTGGCCCAGTTGCGCGGACGCAATGCCGAATGGGCAGAGCAGGCGGTGCGCGGGGCCGTCAGCCTGTCCGCCGGCGAGGCGCTGAAACTGAAGGTGGTGGACTATGTCGCAGACGATCTGGGCCACCTGCTGAAACAGCTGGATGGCAAAAAGATCAAGCTGCAGGTCGGCGAGGTCACCCTTGCCACCGCCGCCGCCCCGCACATCGACTACGAGCCGGATTGGCGTTCCCGGCTTCTGGCCGTGATCACCGATCCAGGGGTGGCGTTGATCCTGATGATGATTGGCGTTTACGGCCTGTTTTTCGAATTTTCCAATCCCGGCCTGGGTGTATCGGGGGTGATCGGGGCCATCTGCCTGCTGCTGGGGATGTATGCCCTGCACCTGCTGCCGGTGAATTATGCCGGACTCGGGCTGATTCTGCTCGGCATTGCCTTCATGGTGGCCGAGGCCTTTGCGCCCAGTTTTGGCGTACTAGGTTTGGGCGGCGTCGCTGCCTTTGTCATCGGCGCGGTCATCCTGATCGATACCGATGTACCGGGTTACGGCTTGCCGCTCCCACTGATCATTGCTCTTGGGGTTTTCAGCGCAGTGCTGATTGCCGCCATCGGCGGGCTTGCGCTCAAGTCGCGCCGGCGCCCGGTGGTGAGCGGCAGCGAGGAAATGGTCGGCAGCGAGGGCGAAGTGCTTGCCTGCACCGGCGGCGACTGCTGGGCCCAGATTCATAGCGAACTCTGGCAGGTGCGGAGCGCGGTTCCGCTGGCGCCCGGGATGCGCGTCCGTGTTGCCAGTCGAGACGGGCTGGTTCTTGTGGTTACACTCATTGCAGCAAAAGGAGGATGATCATGAACTTCAATTTTGGTTTTTCCGGCTTTTTTATCCTGATTGTCCTGCTGCTGTTTTCATCATTCCGCATCCTGCGTGAATACGAGCGCGGCGTGGTGTTTCAGCTAGGCCGTTTCTGGAAGGTCAAGGGTCCCGGCCTGATTATCGTCATTCCCGGCGTCCAGCAGATGGTCCGGGTGGATCTGCGTACGGTAGTGTTCGACGTGCCAACCCAGGACGTGATTTCGCGCGACAATGTTTCGGTCAAGGTCAACGCCGTGGTGTATT
This sequence comes from uncultured Sulfuricella sp., assembly GCA_964559825.1. GTDB lineage: Bacteria > Pseudomonadota > Gammaproteobacteria > Burkholderiales > Sulfuricellaceae > Sulfuricella. The sequence continues at coordinate 9,187 of CAZLJK010000016.1, forward strand.
TCCGCGTGGTGGACCCGCAGCGCGCCATCATCCAGGTGGAGGACTTCATCAACGCCACCAGTCAGCTGGCCCAGACCACTTTGCGTTCGGTGCTCGGCAAGCACGAGCTGGACGAGATGCTGGCCGAGCGCGAGAGGCTCAATGTCGACATCCAGCAAGTGCTCGATGCGCAGACCGATGTCTGGGGGATCAAGGTTTCGATGGTGGAAATCAAGCATGTGGATATCGACGAGACGATGGTGCGGGCGATTGCCCGCCAAGCCGAGGCCGAGCGTGAGCGGCGCGCCAAGGTGATCCATGCCGAGGGCGAGCTGCAGGCGTCGGAGAAGCTGTTGCAGGCCGCGCAGATACTCTCCCGCCAGCCCGAGGCCATGCAGCTGCGCTATATGCAGACGCTGTCCGCTATTGCCGGCGATAAGTCTTCGACCATTGTGTTTCCGCTCCCGATTGACCTCCTCACCTCGCTATCCAGGGGGCTGGGCAAGGAGAGAGAATGATTTTACTCGCGCACTTTTGCTGTCAGGCGGGTTCCCAGTGCGAGAGCAGGAGTTGCAGGCTGGTGTTGCCGTTATATTCGTTTACGTCCAGCCGGTAAACCGCCAGCACACGGTCCGGCAGCGGGTCGGCATGGAAGAACAGCATGGCTTCGAAGTTCAGGCCGTCTCGTGCGAGGCGCAATTTCAGATGCTTCTCCCCCACCACGCGTTGCTGAGCGACCTTGAATTCGCCCTGAAAGCTGGGATCGGGGAAAGCCTGCCCCCAGACTTCGGTGCGCATCAGTTGAGCCAGTTCGAGCGAGGTTTCAGAAGCTTTCAGCACGCCGTCTGTTTCGATGATTCGCGTCAGCAGGGCGGGGGTCAGGAGTTCGCTGCAAACCGCTTCGAAACATTCCCTGAAACGGGTTAAATGTTCGCTGCTTATGGTCAGGCCCGCGGCCATGGCGTGGCCGCCGAATTTCTTGATCAGCTCGGGTTCGCGCTTGGATACCAGATCGATGGCGTCCCGCAGGTGCAAGCCGGGTATGGAACGTCCGGAGCCTTTCAGCTCGCCCTCGTGGCCTTCGGCGAAAGCGATCACGGGACGATGGAATTTTTCCTTGAGGCGCGAAGCCAGGATGCCGATCACGCCTTGGTGCCAGTCACGGTCGTGCAGGCAGAGGGAAAAGCAGTCCTGGGTGCCGAGGTCCAGACCCTGGGTGATGGATTCGGCGCTTTCCAGCATGTCGGCCTCGATGGCGCGTCGTTCGCGGTTGAGCGTGTCGAGCTGCTGCGCCAGTTTCAATGCCTGCTCCGGGTTGTCGGTGAGCAGGCACTCGATGCCCAGGGCCATGTCGTCGAGGCGGCCGGCGGCATTCAGGCGCGGACCGGCAGCAAAGCCGAGGTCGTAGGTTGAGGCTCTCTCCGGTTTGCGCCCGGCCACCTGCAGCAGTGCGGCGATCCCGGCTGAAGCGCGTCCGGCCCGGATGCGCTTCAGCCCTTGGTGGACCAGGATGCGGTTGTTGTCGTCGAGTTTGACCACGTCGGCTACCGTGCCGAGCGCCACCAGATCGAGCAGAGCGGCAAGGATCGGTTCTCGTTTTGCATCAAAGGCGCCCCGTTGGCGTAGCTCGGCGCGCAGCGCCAGCATCACGTAGAAGATCACGCCGACACCGGCCAGATTCTTGCTGGGAAAGCGGCATTCCGGCTGGTTCGGGTTGACGATGCAGGCGGCATCCGGCAGTTCGTCTCCCGGCAGGTGATGGTCGGTGACCAGCACCTCGATGCCGAGCTTGCGGGCTTCCTCAACCCCGGCAACGCTGCTGATCCCGTTGTCCACGGTGATAAGGATGTCGGGCTGGCGCTCCGCCGCCAGACGAACGATTTCGGGCGTCAGCCCGTAGCCGTATTCGAAGCGGTTGGGAACGAGGTAGTCCACTGTCGCGCCGAATCCACGTAGCGCGCGCATTGCCACGGCACAAGCCGTGGCGCCATCGGAATCATAATCGGCGATGATCAGCAGGCGCTTGCCGGCCTCAATTGCATCCGCAATCAGGCGCGCCATTTCCTCGACATTCTTCATTGCGGGTAAAGGGAGCAGGCCGCTCAACTCATGCTCGATCTGTCGCATTTCACGAATGCCGCGAGCTGCGTAGATGCGGGCGAGTACCGGATGAAGGCCGCTTGCTGCCAGGTGGCTGGCGTCAGGCTCGGAGTAAGGGCGGGAGGCGATGTTGAGCATGGCGGCGATTATACCCTGAGGTGCATGCATTTAGACCTGTTTGGGATGGCGTGAAATCCTGTATCATTATGGCTTCATGAATTTGAAACTGCATGCCTATGAAAACCACTTTTCTTGATTTTGAACAGCCGATCGCCGAACTTGAGGCCCGAATCGAGGAGCTCCGCTTTGTGCAGGATGACTCCGCCGTGGACATCTCCGAGGAAATCGGGCGGTTGCAAAAGAAGAATCAGGCGTTGACCAAGGATCTTTACGCAAAGCTTTCCTCCTGGCAGATTTCCCAGGTTTCCCGGCACCCGCAGCGGCCGTATACGCTCGACTACATTCAAAACATGTTCACCGATTTCGAGGAACTGCACGGCGACCGTGCCTTCTCCGACGATCCGGCCATCATCGGCGGATTGGCGCGCTTCAACGGCCAGCCGGTGATGGTAATCGGCCAGCAGAAGGGCCGCGACACCAAGGAAAAAATCTACCGTAATTTCGGCATGCCGCGTCCCGAAGGTTATCGCAAAGCCATGCGCCTGATGCGTCAGGCCGAGAAATTCGGCTTGCCGATCATGACTTTCATCGATACGCCGGGTGCTTATCCCGGCATCGGCGCGGAAGAGCGCGGCCAGTCCGAGGCGATTGCGCGCAACCTGTATGTCATGGCCGAACTCAGAACTCCGATCGTCTGCACCATTATCGGCGAAGGCGGTTCGGGCGGCGCGCTGGCTATCGGCGTCGGCGATGTCATGCTGATGCTGCAATATTCGAGCTATTCCGTGATTTCGCCGGAGGGTTGCGCCTCGATTCTGTGGAAGAGCGCGAGCAAGGCGCCTGAAGCTGCAGAAACGCTGGGGATCACGGCTTCCCGTCTGAAAACTCTCGGCTTGGTGGATAAGATCGTGAACGAGCCTCTCGGCGGCGCTCACCGCGACCCGGACGTGGTCATGCAAAACCTGAAAAAAGCGCTGCAGGAAAGCCTGCGCCAGCTTCAGGACCAGTCGCTGGACGATCTGCTCAAATCGCGTTTCGAGCGCCTGATGGGCTATGGCAAGTTCAAAGAAACTGCTGCCAAGTGAACTGCCCGCGTTAGTCGAAGCCAAACTAAAAAGTTGGGTTCAACCGGGCCGGCATCTCACGCTGGCCCTGAGCGGCGGTGCGGATTCCGTGGCCCTGCTCGACATCCTTGCACAACTTCGCTCCAATCTGCCTTTCTCGCTTTCCGCAATTCACGTCAACCATCAGATCAGCCCGAATGCGGTCGATTGGGCGGCGTTTTGCGCCCAGATGTGCGCCGGGTACAACATTCCTTTTCAGGTCGTTAAGGTCGATCTCAAGCGCCGATCTGGCGATAGCCTGGAGGCGCTGGCGCGGGACGCCCGCTATCGGGTGTTTGCCGAGCAGCCGGCTGATTTTATCGTGCTGGCACAACATCTTGACGATCAGGCGGAAACGCTGCTGCTCCAGTTGTTGCGCGGCGCCGGAGCGAAAGGTCTGAGCGCAATGGGTGAGAGGCGCAATGGCTTGAGGGAGGATGCGCCTCACTATGTTCGCCCCTTGCTCGACGTGCCGCGCGGTCGCATTCTCGAATATGCCGCCCTGCGCGGCCTGCAGTGGATTGAGGACGAGAGTAACGCCGACATTGCTTATGATCGCAACTACTTGCGTCATCGGGTCATGCCTTTGCTGGAGCAACGCTTTCCCGGATACCGTGAAACCTTTTCTCGCGCCAGCCGACATCTGGCAGAAAGCGCGCAGCTGTCGGACGATCTGGCCCGTATGGACTGCGCGATTGCGGTGGTGAAGGGTAATTTGCAGGTGGATGTCCTGCGCAGCTTGTCCGGAGCGCGCGCCAGGAACCTGTTGCGTTATTGGCTGGCAGAATCCGGGATGCCCATGTCTTCCGCCGGACGGCTGGAAAACCTGCTCCAGCAACTGTGCAGCGCCCGAGACGACGCCCAAGTCCGCATTCCAATGGGAAGTGCTGTGATCCGGCGTTATCGCGGTGAGGTACATATTGAGGAAAAACCCCCTGTGCCACTGATGGAATCGCCGTTGATCTGGTCGCTTCAGGATGGGCTGGATTTGCCTGGGTCGGGAGGCCGCTTGGTGTTCGAGCGGACGACGGGCCAGGGATTGAGCCTGGCCAGACTGACTGCCTCGCCAGTTACGATTCGGTTGCGTCAGGGCGGCGAGCGGCTGCGTCCGGATTGTCGTCGGCCCAGCCGGAGCTTGAAGAATCTGTTGCAGGAAGCGGGAGTGCCTCCTTGGCAACGGCAGAGGCTACCACTGCTGTTCAGCGGGGAGCAGCTGGCATTCGTACCGGGTATTGGGGTGGATTGCGAGTACCAGGCGAATCAAACTGAACCGGGGATTGTTGTTAAATTTGAAGCGACTATTTTAGGTGATGCCACATGAAATATCGCACAGCAATGACATTATCGTAGTGATTTTCATGCGGCGCAATGCACTTCGTTTATTGACGCACTACGTTCTACGCCCTACGCCTTGCGCAGGCTATATATTGATGTGAAATCGCCCCAACAGCCATACCATGCCGAAATATGCTGCGGCAGTAGCGGCTGCGGAGGTGCCGAGGCTGGCCCAAAAATTCCAACCGGCACGCAATAGTAGAGGGAGCAGGACGAGCAGCAGCAGCGAGGGGATAACCAACCAAAAAATGCCTTGCGAAAGTGCGGCGACCTTTTGCGTGTCGCCGGTTTCGACGTGGAGCCAGATGAGTGCAAGTAGTGACGTGAGCGGCAATGACGCCAGTGCTGCGGCCCAGAACGAGCTGCGCTTTGCGATTTCGGAGACGGCCACGATGATGGCCGTAGTCAGCGCGGTTTTTAGCGCATACTGCCACATGGCTGGATTTACCGAACCGGCACTACCACTGCGCTGACGCCCAGCGAACGGATCTTTGCCAGCGCCAAGTCGGCTTCGGCCTTGTTCTGGAAAGGCCCGACGTGGAGTTTGGTTTCGGTGTAGGACTTGATGCCATTTCGCGTCAGTTTTTCCTGCAGCTGAAGGGCGTTGGTCGGGTTGGAGAAGACGCCGAGCTGCACGGTATACCCCTTGGGTGCGGGTTCGGCAGCCTTGGCGGGTGGCGGGGCCGATTCGGCGACGGGTTTTGCCGGTTGCGCGGGCTTCATTTCCTGGGCGCGCGTCGCTGTTTGAGGCTGGATGTCAGCAGGTTTGGCTGGGCTGGGGCGGGCGGAAACTTCGGCTTCCGCGCCGGGTCTGATGGGCATGGGTTTGGCGGCTGTTGGCGCCGGTCTGGCCGTGGCGGGCGCATTCACCACTTCAGGCGGCGGCGGTGGCGTTGCGGGTTGCGCTTCTGCCTGGGTGGCGGGTGGCGGGGCGGTCACTTCTTCTTGCTCCGGCGGGGCTGCCATTTCTTCTGGCTCTTCCGGCTCCTGCAAGGTGGATTCAGGCTGCGCCACAGAGGGAAGCGCGGTGTCCGGCGTGGCGGTCCGGGTGATGGGTGTTTCCGAGTTATAGCGGGTCAGGACAGTGAGTGCTGCGATGGCGCCCGCCACCAGGACAGAGGCGACAATAACGCGTCGGATGGCGCGTTTCTTGATCTCGGTTTGTTCGTCGAGGGACGGTTGCTCCGGCATGGTGTTGTCCTTGTTTTAATGGAAAATCCGGCTGCGCTGCATGGTAGCACGATATCCCCGGCCACAACAGCGCGCGGGATCAAGGCCGTATAAGGCGTTTATTTTAAGTGATAATTGTGGTATTTTTACACGTTTTAAATTAAAGCAATCCTGGAGAAAACGAATGGCTGTCGAACGCACCCTCTCAATCATCAAACCCGACGCAGTGGCAAAAAACGTGATCGGCAAAATTTATTCCCGTTTCGAAAGCAATGGCCTGAAAATTGTCGCCTCGCGCATGATTCATCTGAGCCGTTCTGAAGCCGAAGGCTTCTACGCGGTTCATCGCGAGCGTCCTTTCTTCAAGGACCTGGTCGATTTCATGATGTCCGGTCCGGTGATGGTTCAGGCGCTGGAAGGCGAGAACGCTGTCGCCAAGAACCGCGAACTGATGGGCGCCACCGACCCGAAGAAGGCCGACAAAGGCACCATTCGCGCCGATTTCGCCGAGAGCATCGATGCTAACGCAGTGCACGGTTCCGACAGCCTGGATAATGCCAAGATTGAAATTGCCTATTTCTTCCCGTCGATGGAAGTCTATTCAAGTTAATGCAGATCGAAACAAGCGCCCCTTACGTTTGCCCCCTCTCCCGCCCGCGGGAGAGGGTTGGGGAGAGGGCGTCTTGACCATCAACCTGCTCGATTTCGACCAAGAGAAACTTGCCGTTTTTTTCGCGGAAAGCGGCGAAAAGCCGTTCCGCGCCAAGCAGCTGCTGCGCTGGATGCATCAGTTCGGGGAAAGCGATTTTTCCCGGATGAGCGATCTGTCCAAGGCGCTGCGGGAGAAGTTGGGCGGGCTGGCGGTAGTCGAACCGCCACGCTTGATGCAGGAGCAGATTTCCGACGACGGCACACGCAAGTGGCTGCTCGACGTGGGCGCAGGACAAGGCGTTGAAACCGTATTCATTCCCGAGGGAGATCGTGGCACGTTGTGCGTTTCTTCGCAGGTGGGTTGCGCCCTGGAGTGCAGTTTTTGTTCTACCGGACGGCAGGGTTTCAACCGTAATCTCGGCGTGGCCGAGATCATCGGCCAGTTGTGGTGGGCGAACAAGGCGCTGGGCTGTACGCCGCGCAATGAGCGAGTGATCGGCAACGTGGTGCTGATGGGCATGGGCGAGCCCCTGCTCAATTTCGACAATACCGTGACCGCGTTGCACCTGATGCTGGACGATAACGCCTATGGCTTGTCGCGCCGCCGGGTGACGGTCAGCACTTCCGGCATTGTCCCTGCCATGGATCGGTTGCGCGAAGCTTGCCCGGTGGCGCTGGCGGTATCGCTGCATGCGCCGAACGACGCGCTGCGCGACATTCTGGTGCCGATCAACAAAAAATACCCGCTGAGCGAGTTGATGGCGGCCTGCCGTCGTTATGTCGTCGATGCGCCGCGGGATTTCATTACTTTCGAATACGTCATGCTGGACGGTGTCAACGATAGCCCCGCGCATGCGCGTGAGCTGGCCGCCCTGACGCGTGACGTGCCGTGCAAATTCAACCTGATTCCATTCAATCCGTTCCCGGATTCCGAATACAAGCGTTCACCCGCCGAGGTCATTCGCCGTTTCGGCGCGATTTTGATCGAAGCCGGGCGCGTGGTGACAACGCGCAAGACTCGCGGCGACGATATCGACGCCGCCTGCGGACAGTTGGCCGGCAAGGTTCAGGATAAAACCAGGCGCACCATAAAAATTGAGGCTGCTGCATGAGAGTTGAGGCAATGAAGCGACTATTATTTCTGGCGATGCTTGGAGCCAGTGTTCTGGCGGGGGGCTACGCCTCCGCGGAAGAGCAGACCGACGCGCGCCAGCGTGCGCAGGTTCATACCGATCTGGGCGCGGCCTATTTCAGCGCCGGTCAGTTAGGCGTGGCGCTGGAGGAGCTGAATGTGGCGATCCGGGCGGATTCCGGTTTCGCGCCTGCCTATAATATGTTGGGTCTGGTTTACATGACGTTGCGGGACGATGACAAGGCGGAAGAAAATTTCCGTCGTTCGCTCAGCCTGAGCAGTGACGATTCGGATGCCAACAATAATTATGGCTGGTTTCTGTGCCAGCGCGGAAAGGTCGACGATTCCATCCGGTATTTCATGGCGGCGCTGAAGAATCCTCTGTACACCACGCCGGAGAAGTCTTATCTCAACGCCGGGATTTGCGCGCGGAAGAAGAATGACGACGCCGAAGCCGAGGAATTCCTGCTGAAAGCGATCAGGTTGCAACCCCGCCAGCCTCAGGCACTATTCCACCTGGCCGACATTAATTTCAAACGGGGAAACTACGGCGAGTCCAGGAAGTATATTAATCAGTTTTCCCAGATTGCCGCGCCGACTCCGGAAAGTCTGTGGCTGGGGATACGCATCGAACGCAGGCTGGGCAACCGTAGCGGCGAAGCCAGTTACGGCCTGCAACTGAGAAAAACCTTCCCCGATTCGCCGGAAGCCCAGGCGTTTCGCAGCGGGAAATACGAGTGACAGTAGAGGTATTGAGTGATTGAAGAGACTGAAGACTTTGAAGGTAATGCGGCTGAAACACCGGCTGAGGTAAGGCCGAGTGCGGGCAAGGCCCTGGCCGAAGCGCGCGAGCGGCTCGGCTTGAGCGTGGCTGAAGTCGCGCGCCAACTCAGGCTTTCCACGCGCCAGATCGAGGCGCTGGAGGCGGATGACCATGCCAGCCTGCCGGGCAAGACGTTTTTGCGAGGCTTTCTGCGTAATTATGCCAAGCTGCTGCAGCTCGATCCCGAACCGTTGCTGGCACTTTGCCAGCCTGAGCCGCCTCAAGCCCAGTCGATTGCCGTCCCGACGAGCAGGATAAAGTTTGGCGGTAAGCGCAGGCTGATGCCGTTTGGCGATCAATCCGGCAAGCCGAAGTTGAAATATGCCGTAATTATCGGCGTGGTGTTGTTGATTTCCTGGGGAATGGTCGAATTGTTCCAGGGGCAACCAACGCACCAGGATGTGCCGGCGAAGCCCCCTGAAGAAAACACGATGCAACTGTCGTTGCCCCAGGCTGACGCCCCGGTTGAGACTGCGCCGGCCATGAATCAAGCTGAGCCGGTCACCGGACCTGCATCTGAACCCGTCGTTGCTCCCGCTGCTCCGGTTACCCCCGCTACTCCGGTTACCCCTGCTCCCCCCGCTCCTCCAGCCGCAGAGGTGGGTGGCCAGCGCCTGCAGTTTGTGTTCGATGGCGATGCCTGGGTCGAGGTGAAGGATAAAAGCGGTAAGGTCATTTTTTATCAATTGAACGCGAAGGGCAGCCAGCAGTCGGTGCGTGGCACCCCGCCGTTTTCCCTGGTGATTGGTAACGCCTCCCACGTCAGACTGACCTACAACGGCAAGCCGGTTGACCTTGCGCCCCACATCAAGGTGGATGTGGCGCGGTTGACCATCGAGTAAGCTATGTTCAAACCTGAAATACTCCGTCGCAAGAGCCGGCAGATTATGGTCGGTTCGGTCGCCGTCGGCGGCGATGCGCCGATCAGCGTGCAGACCATGACCAACACCGAAACCTGCGACGTCGAGGCGACGCTCGCCCAGATCGGCCGCGCAGCGAGGGCGGGCGTGGATATCGTGCGGGTTTCCGTTCCCAGCATGGAGGCGGCGGAAGCCTTCGGCGAGATCAAGAAGCGTTCGCCGGTACCCTTGATTACGGATATCCACTTCGATTACAAAATCGCCCTGCGCGTCGCCGAGCTGGGCGCGGACTGCTTGCGCATCAACCCCGGCAACATCGGGCGCGAGGATCGCGTGCAGGCGGTGGTGCAGTCGGCGAAAGACCACGGCATTTCGATCCGCATCGGCGTTAACGCCGGCTCTTTGGAGAAGGATCTGCAAAAGAAATATGGCGAGCCCACTCCCGATGCGCTGGTGGAATCGGCGATGCGCCACATCGAGATCCTCGATCGTCTGAATTTCCCGGACTTCAAGGTCAGTCTCAAGGCCTCCGACGTGTTCACCACGGTCGAGGCATACAAGATACTCGCCGCCCAGATCGAGCAACCGCTGCATCTCGGCATTACCGAGGCGGGTGGGTTGCGTTCCGGCAGCGTCAAGTCGGCGATCGGTCTCGGCATGCTGCTGGCCGCGGGCATCGGCGACACCATCCGGGTATCATTGGCAGCCGATCCGGTGGAAGAGGTCAAGGTCGGCTTCGACATCCTGAAGAGCCTGCACATACGCAGCAAAGGGGTGAATATCATTGCCTGCCCGAGCTGTTCGCGTCAGGAGTTCGACGTGATCAAGACGGTCAACGCGCTGGAAGCGCGCCTCGAGGATGTGCTCGAACACATGGATGTAGCGGTGATGGGCTGCGTGGTGAACGGCCCGGGCGAAGCGCGCGAAGCCGATTTCGGCATCGCCGGCGGTTCCCCCAACCTGCTCTATATTGAGGGCAAGCCGGCCTACAAAGTGTCGGAAAACGAGATCGTGGACCAACTGGAACGGCAGGTGCGCGCCCGCATCGCTGCGATGAAAAAGAACGATTAGCCGCCGATCAACGCCGATGGACGCGGATAAATGCAAAAGTTTTATCGGCGTTGATCAGCGTTAATCGGCGGTTAGCAGAAAAAAAATTATGAGCCAAATTCAAGCCATACGCGGGATGAATGACATCCTGCCGGAACATGCCGACCTCTGGACCTTTTTTGAGGAAACCGTGGAGGATTGGCTGCGCAGCTACGGCTACCGCTGCATCCGCATGCCGATCGTGGAGCAGACCGCGCTGTTCAAGCGCGCCATCGGCGAGGTCACGGATATCGTCGAGAAGGAAATGTATACCTTCACCGATGCGCTCAACGGTGACAGCCTGACGCTACGGCCGGAAGGCACTGCATCCTGCGTGCGGGCGGCGATCCAGCACAACCTGTTGTACAATGCGCCGCAGCGCCTTTATTACACCGGGCCGATGTTCCGCCATGAGCGCCCGCAGAAAGGCCGTTACCGCCAGTTTCACCAGGTCGGAGTGGAATCTCTTGGCTACGCCGGGCCGGACATGGATGCCGAACATATCATCATGACGGCGCGTCTGTGGAAGCGGCTCGGCTTGTCCGATATTGTCCTGCAGATCAACACGTTGGGCAGCAGTGCTGACCGCGCTCGCCACCGTGCTCGCCTGGTGCATTATCTGGAGCAGCATGTCGATATGCTCGACGAGGATTCGCGCCGGCGCCTGCACACCAACCCGCTACGGGTGCTTGACAGCAAGAATCCGGCCCTGCAGGAATTGATCGAGGCGGCGCCGAAGCTGCTGGATGATCTTGACGAGGCGTCGCTCAAGCATTTCGAGGATTTACAGGTGATGCTGCGCGATGCCGGCATCGAATATCAAATCAACCCGCGTCTGGTGCGCGGGCTGGATTATTACAATTTTACCGTATTCGAATGGGTAACCACCCGGCTCGGTGCGCAGGGCACGGTGTGCGCGGGCGGGCGCTATGACGGCCTGATTGAGCAGATTGGCGGCAAGCCGGCGCCGGCCTGCGGTTTCGCCATGGGCGTAGAGAGGCTGCTTGCCCTGCTTGAGGAATGCGCATTTCAGGCGCCTCGGGTCGCTCCCGATGTCTATCTGGTGCACCAGGGCGAGGAAGCAAGTAAATTTGCCATGGCAGCGGCTGAACAGCTGCGCGACCAGGGTTTGCACGTGCTCCTGCATTGCGGCGGCGGCAGCTTCAAGTCGCAGATGAAGAAGGCGGATGCCAGCGGCGCGCGCTATGCGCTGATCGTCGGTGACGACGAGGCTGGGGCAGGCGAAGTCAGTCTCAAGCCGCTACGCGAGCTGGGAGAGCAGATGCGGATGACGGTGGATTCAGCGGCGGGTCTGATCGGTATTGGACGGCGCTAACTTTATTTAAACGGGGAAAAAACATGGCTTTTGATCTTGAAGAACAGGAAAAAGTAGACGAGCTGAAAGACTGGTGGAAAAAGAACGGGACCACCGTGATGCTGGCAGTCGCGGTGTTCGCCGCAGTGGCGGCTGGCATGCAGGGTTGGCGGGTCTACCAGAATAACCAGCAGCGCCAGGCCGCGCTGGCTTACGAAGCAGTGCAAGGCGGAGTGCAGAGCCGGGATACCAAGCGCATCCGCGATGCGGCTGGCCAGCTTATCGAGAAATATCCAGGCACGCCGTATGCATCGAGAGCCGCGTTGCTTGCGGCCGGAGCTAACTACGAATTGGGCGACGCCAAGAGTGCCAAGGCGCAGCTGCAATGGGTGATCGATCATGCCAAGGAAGAAGGGGCGCGCGACATCGCCCGGTTGCGCCTGGCCGGTATCCAGCTGGATGAGAAAAGTTACGAAGAAGCCATGAAAACGCTGGAAGCGTCGCATGAGAAGGCGTTTGACGGCTTGTTTTTCGACCTTAAAGGGGATGTCCTGGTGGCTCAGGGCAAGGCGGCGGATGCCCGTGTTGCCTACCAGGCCGCATTGGAAAAAACGGATGAAAAAAGCGCTTATCGCCAGATTGTACAAATGAAGCTGGATGGTCTGGGAGATCGCGGATGAAACGCAATGAGCCAATAGGATGGCTGCTAGTGCTGCTAGCCATTTTTCAGCTGGCGGGTTGCAGCGGCATGGGAGAGAAGGTTTCTACCGGATTTGGCCTTTGGGGCGGCAAGGATGCCGGTGAGAAGCCGGCGGCGCTAGTCGAATTCAAGCCGGCTGCGGAACTCAAGCTGAATTGGCAGGAGCGCATCGGCGGGGCCGGGGATACGGTGCTGTATCCCGCTGTGGTGAGCGGCAGCGTTTACGCGGCGGGCATGGATGGGAAGATCGTTCACCTTAGCGCGGAGACTGGCAAGCCGCAGTGGAATATCGATTCCGGCCGCAAGATTTCCGGCGGTGTCGGTGCGGACAGCAGTCTGGTGGCGGTGGGAACCGCCAAGGGCGAGGTGCTGGCTTTCGACGCCAAGGGCCAGCAGCTATGGCAGGCACGCCTTTCGAGCGAGATACTGAGTGCGCCGCAGGTGGCCAATGACATCGTTGTGGTGCGGACCGGCGATGGCCGCATTTTCGGGTTGGACGCCAGGGATGGCAAGCGCAAGTGGGTATACCAGCGCGCCATGCCGGCGCTCGCCCTGCGCAGCAATGCCGGCGTGGTGGTGGCGCACGGTGCGGTGTTCGCCGGTTTTGCCGGTGGCAAGCTGGTGGCACTCAACCTGGCGAACGGCAATCTGGGTTGGGAAGCGACCGTGGCCCTGCCGCGTGGAGCCACGGAACTGGAGCGTGTTACCGATGTTAGCAGCCTGCCTGTGGTGGATGACCGCATGATCTGTGCTACCGCCTATCAGGGCCGTACGGCCTGCTTCGCCATTGCCAGCGGCAACCTGCTCTGGGCGCGCGATGTATCCAGCTCCGCCGGCCTGGCGATGGATGACCGCACTGTTTACGTCAGCGATACCCGCGGTGCGATCCATGCCCTCGACAAGCTCAGCGGCGCGAGCCTGTGGAAGCAGGACAAGCTGCTTGCCCGCCAACTCACCGCGCCACTGGCTCTTGGACGCTATGTTGCAGTGGCCGATATGCAGGGTTATGTCCATCTGTTGGCGCGGGAGGATGGCAGCTTCGCAGCACGCATTGCCACCGATGGCAGCCAGATCGGCGCCCCACCCGTGGCACTGAGCCGCGGCTTCCTGGTACAGACCCGCAATGGCGGACTGCACGCGCTAGCTGTGCAATAGAGTTATTTAAAGCGTTAACCGCAAAGGACGCAAAGGGTCGCAAGGGAATTCAAAACCTTATGGCTTTTCCTTTGCGACCCTTTGCGTCCTTTGCGGTGAAAGATTTATTAAGATGAAACCTACTTTAGTTTTGGTCGGACGTCCCAACGTCGGCAAATCCACTTTGTTCAACCGGCTAACCCGAAGCCGCGACGCTCTCGTTGCGGACCTGCCGGGACTGACGCGCGACCGTCATTACGGCCATGGCCGGGTAGGAGACAGACCCTATCTGGTGGTGGATACCGGCGGCTTCGAGCCGGTGGCGAAGGACGGCATTCTTCACGAAATGGCGCGGCAGACCCTGCAGGCAGTGGACGAGGCCGATGCGATCGTGTTTATGGTTGATGCGCGCCAAGGCTTGACCGCCCAGGACAAGATCATCGCCGACCAACTGCGGAAACTGGGCCGGCCGTTATTCCTGGCAGTAAACAAGGCCGAGGGCATGCGGCGCGATGTGGTCGCTGCAGAATTCTACGAGCTGGGTCTGGGCGATCCACTGGTGATCTCGGGGGCACATGGCGAAGGCGTGCACGAGTTGGTGGATCTGGCGCTGGAGAGCTTCCCGCTGGATGAAGTCGACGAGGAGGAGAACGATCATCCCAAGATCGCCATCGTCGGCCGCCCCAACGTGGGCAAGTCTACGCTGGTCAACAGCCTGCTCGGCGAGGAACGGGTCATCGCCTTCGACCAGCCGGGGACGACGCGCGACAGCATCTATATCGATTTCGAGCGCGACAGCAAGCATTACACCCTGATCGATACCGCCGGCATCCGCAAGCGCGGCAAGGTGTTCGAGGCGATCGAGAAGTTTTCCGTGGTGAAAACCCTGCAGGCGGTGGAAAACGCCAATGTGGTGGTGCTGGTGCTGGATGCCCGTCAGGACGTATCCGAGCAGGACGCCCACATCGCCGGTTTCATTCTGGAAAGCGGCCGTGCCTTGGTAGTCGCAGTCAACAAGTGGGACGATCTTTCCACCGACCGGCGCGAAGTGGTCAAGAGCGACATCGCACGCAAGCTGCAGTTTCTTGATTTTGCCAAGTTCCATTATATTTCCGCCCTGCAAGGCAGCGGCGTGGGCGGCTTGTTCAAGTCCATTGACGGTGCCTATGAGTCGGCGATGATCAAGATGCCCACGCCCAGGTTGACCCGCATCCTGATGGATGCCACCACCCAGCACCAGCCGCCCAAGTCCGGTCCGTTCCGTCCCAAGCTTCGCTACGCTCACCAGGGCGGATCGAATCCGCCGCTGGTGATTATTCACGGTACCTCGCTGTCGAGCCTGTCAGCCAGCTACAAGCGCTATCTGGAAAGCACCTTCCGCAAGGCGTTCGAACTGACCGGCACGCCGCTCAGGGTGCAGTTCAAGCAGGGGCATAATCCCTTCGCCGACAGGGTGCCCGCGCCCAAGACCGAAGCCGATGAAAAGCGCGCCCACCGCCAGCGTCGGCGCGGTCGGAAACTTTATGGATAGGAACGTGAGGCTAGGGGCTAGAGGCGAGAGGCTAGGGGAGTTGTGCCGCGCAAGCGCGGCGATAAAATTTCCGGCAAAGCCGGACAAAACCCCTCTAGCCCCTAGCCTCTCGCTTCTCGCCTCTAATAATTAGGAACCCGTATGACACAATCCGGCCCCCGCGAGATCACCACTCCTTTCCGTCCTATCCCCCTGGAAGTGCCGGAGGGGATGAAGCACAACGAATTTTTCAACAGCACCGAAAATCTCAACGATCTGATGCACAACAATGGGTTGTTGATGAACGAGGAAAATCTGTTGCTGTATCGCAAGGCATTGGGGCATAGCAACGAGTTCGATACCTCGATCATCTACAATACCTCGCAATGCATCCTGAACCCGCTGGGGCGGCCGGTGCGCCGCACCCAGGTGCCGGATAACGTGAAGCATGTGTGGAATCGGATGAATCAGATCATCATCGACTACATGCTGGAGCAGTATCCCGATCCGGACGAGGCGCTGATCCTGGCGGGCGAGGCGAGTCTGGATGCTACCTGGCCGCTGACCTCGCCGGGAGTGCCCAGTATTCGCATGCTGCACAACCACTTCATTGTTTTTCCCAAGGATGAACTGCGCAACGCCAAACTGGCCGATCTGAAAAACCCCAATTTGACCGATGGCGGTCAGCACAGCCTGTTTCAGGCTTATATGCATGATGTTTATCGCGAGTTTTTCGATAAGGCGCTGGATCTGGAAATTCTCAAGCCTGCCAGTGAAGCTGACGCATGCGTCGCCCTGACGGGTTACCCGCAGGGCCTGCCCAGTTGGGAGATTCAGGGTGGCGCGGCGGCGCTGAAAGATGTGCGTTTCTGGAAAGAATACGATGAGGTGCTGAAGGGGTTCATCGATTTCTACCGCACCTTCTTCTCGCAGGTATCCACTCGTAATGCGCCGCTCCCGACCGATGCCTATTACCCGGATGAAGTAGAGAGTGTGCTGTTGTTCAACAACGACTTTTTGAAGACGGCGAAGAAAGTGCGCGACCACTGCATCGTCGATGCAAAATACGCCAATGCCATCCGCTGGCAGCCTGCGTTCAAGCAGCTCATCTATCGTAATGACGAAGGCAAGCTGATCGTGACAATCAGCCAGAATTCGATTGGCAATGCGATCACCGAACTGCTCGGTGTAGTGGTTAACCGTGTTGCCGATGCAGGCGCTTATGAAAAACAGGAGCCCAAGCTAATCGAAAGATTGCTCGAAGTGAGGCGGCGCCTGATCGAAGCCGATCTGGGTGATGGCATTGCGACCGATTACTGGCCTGAAGAATAGAGGCGGTAGCAAAGGTTCGAGAAAATCGGGCGGATTTGCTTGCACGGCATCGGAGCGGGCTGGGTGATTATTTTGGCCGCCCCGAGATATAAGCGGGCCATCATCTTGAAATGCGCTGATTTTCCCATATAGTATTAATTACTGGATGTCGCTGGCAGCCTTTTGAAAATTCAAGTAAAGTAGCCATCCAAAACCAACCATAACAACGTATTGGAGAAATCATGAGTGCGAAAGGGCAGCTATTACAAGACCCGTTTTTAAATGCCTTGCGTAAAGAGCATGTGCCCGTTTCCATCTATCTGGTGAACGGCATCAAGCTTCAGGGCCAGATCGAGTCATTCGACCAGTACGTCGTGCTACTGAAAAACACGATTACCCAGATGGTTTACAAGCACGCGATTTCCACGGTAGTGCCGGTGCGTCCCGTGAACATGTCCTTTGAGCATCCTGCCGAGGATTAGAATTCTTAATGATTGAACGCCCGGGGAGCGGTGACGCTGCCGTATTGGTCAGCCTGGATTTCGGCGACAAGGACTACGAGGAAAGCCTGGAAGAACTGCAGCGCCTCACCGAAAGTGCGGGTGTCGGAATATTGGGCCTCGTCCGGGGGAAGCGCTCCAGACCCGATGCGGCGCTGTTCGCCGGTTCCGGCAAGGCGGATGAGATCGCCGAGGCGGTGGTGGGCAAAGAAGCCAATCTGGTGATTTTCAACCATGAACTTTCCCCTGCGCAGCAGCGCAATTTGGAGCAGCGGCTAAACTGTCGCGTGATCGACCGCACCAGCCTGATCCTCGATATTTTCGCCCAGCGCGCCCAGAGCCACGAGGGCAAGCTGCAAGTGGAGCTGGCACAGCTGGAGCATCTGGCTACCCGATTGGTGCGCGGCTGGACCCACCTGGAACGCCAAAAAGGGGGTATCGGCCTGCGCGGGCCGGGTGAGACTCAGCTTGAAACCGACCGCCGTCTGCTCGGCAAGCGGGTCAAGCTGCTCAAAGAAAGACTCGTCAAGCTGGGCCGCCAGCGCAACGTGCAGCGCCGCGCCAGGGTTCGCGCCAACGTGCTGTCGGTGTCCATCGTCGGCTATACCAACGCAGGGAAATCGACTTTATTTAACCGGCTCACTCATGCCAAGGCCTACGTGGCGGATCAGTTGTTCGCCACCCTCGACACCACCAGCCGCAAGTTTTTCGTCGCCGACGGCGGCTCCGTGGTGCTGTCCGATACAGTCGGCTTCATCAAGCATTTGCCGCATACCCTGGTGGCGGCTTTTCGCGCCACCCTGGAAGAGGCGGTGGCGGCCGATCTGCTGCTGCACGTGGTGGATGCTTCCAGCCCCAGCCGCGATCAGCAAATCGACGAGGTGAACAAGGTTCTGGCGGAGATCGGTGCCGATCATATCCCACAGCTGATGGTGTTGAATAAAATCGATGTCAACGGGTTGGTGCCCGGTCTTGAGCGGGATGAGTATGGTAGAATTGGCCGCATTTGGGTTAGTGCGCGCACTGGCGAGGGATTTGATCTGCTACGAGAAGCATTGGCGGAGCACAGTCGGCAGCACCAGGCTGAAGCGGTACAGGCAGTGGCTCGGGCCTCGGCAGACTTTGGTATATAACCTTACGAATCAGGATATTGGAAAAAATATGGCATGGAATGATCCCGATTGGGGCAAGAAAAACAGCGGCGGACCGCCTGACCTCGACGAGTTGTGGCGCCGCTTCAATCAGAAGCTGAATTCGCTGTTCGGCGGCAAGGGCGGCAGCGGCGGCCCAACCGGCGGTAGCCCCATGTCTGGCGGCAAGATGGCGGCGGGCCTTGGGCTTATTCCGATGGTAGTGATACTGATCTGGCTAGGCAGCGGATTTTACATCGTCAATGAGGGGGAGCGCGGTGTGGTGCTGCGCTTCGGCAAGTTCGTTGAGACCACGCAACCTGGGCCGCGTTGGCATTTGCCCTATCCGATAGAAAATGCCGAAGTGGTGAACCTGCAGCAGGTGCGTACCGTCGAGGTGGGCTACCGCGCCAACGTCAAGAGCAAGATGCTGAAAGAGTCCCTGATGCTGACCGACGACGAAAATATCATCGATATCCAGTTCGCCGTGCAGTACATCCTGAAAAGCCCGGAAGATTACCTGTTCAACAATCGCCATCCCGACGAAGCGGTGCACCAGGCTGCGGAAACGTCAATTCGCGAAATAGTGGGCAAGAGCAAAATGGACTTTGTGTTGTATGAAGGGCGCGCCGAAATCGCCGCTCGCGCTGCCAAACTGATGCAGGATATCCTGGATCGCTACAAGACCGGCATCAGCATCAGCAAGGTGACGATGCAGAATGCCCAGCCGCCGGAGCAAGTGCAGGCGTCATTCGACGATGCGGTGAAGGCGGGTCAGGACCGGGAGCGCGCCAAGAATGAGGGCCAAGCCTACGCCAACGATGTGATTCCGCGAGCGCGTGGAGCCGCCTCGCGCCTGTTGCAGGAGGCCGATGGTTACAAGCAGCGAGTGATCGCCAACGCGCAGGGTGATGCCAGCCGCTTCAAGCAGATCCTGGTGGAATACAGCAAGGCACCGAAAGTGACACGAGACCGCATGTATCTGGACACGATCCAGCAAATGATGACCAATTCCAGCAAGGTGCTGGTGGACCAGAAGGGTGGCAATAACTTGCTCTATCTGCCGCTGGACAAGCTGATCCAGAGCACGGGGGCTGGACCCGGATTGGCGGATGCGCCGCCGGTCAAGGCGCAGGAGGCGGTAGTACCTTCATCGGATAGCACGGCGCGCTCGCGTGAAGCATTCCGTAGCCGTGAGCGGGAGGTGCGTCCATGAAACATCTCAATGCCATCATGACCGGACTGATCGCAGTCTTTATCCTGCTCAGCCTGACCGTATTTACTGTCGACCCGCGTCAGAATGCGATTGTTTTCCAGTTGGGCGAGATCATCGACGTTAAAAAGCAGCCTGGCCTGTACTTCAAGGTGCCGCTACTGCAAAACGTGCGCTATTTCGATACTCGCGTGCTCACTTTGACCTCGTCCGAGCCGGAACGCTTCATTACTTCGGAAAAGAAGAACGTGCTGGTGGATTCTTTCGTCAAGTGGCGCGTGGTTGACGTGAAGCAGTATTACGTCAGCGTCGGCGGCGACGAGACGCGTGCCCATCTGCGCCTGTCGCAGACCATCAACGACGGTCTGCGCGCCGAGTTTGGCAAGCGCACGGTGCATGACGTGGTTTCCGGGCAGCGTGACAAGATCATGGAAATCCTGCGCCAGAAGGCCGATGCCGATGCCCGTACGATAGGCGTGCAGGTGCTGGATGTGCGGGTAAAGCGGGTGGATCTGCCGCAGGAAGTGAGCGAGTCGGTCTACCAGCGTATGGAAGCTGAACGTAAGCGGGTAGCCAACGAACTGCGTTCAACCGGTGCCGGTGAGGCAGAGAAGATCAAGGCCGATGCCGACCGCCAGCGCGAGGTTGTGCTCGCCGAGGCCTACCGCGATGCGCAGCGCACCAAGGGCGAGGGCGATGCCAAGGCTTCGGAGATTTATGCCGAGGCGTTCGGACGAAATCCCGAGTTCTATGCCTTCTATCGGAGCATGGAGGCCTATCGGCAGAGCTTCAAGAACAAGAGCGACGTGATGGTGCTGGACCCCAGTTCGGAATTCTTTAAATACTTGAAGTCTTCAGGCAAATAAGGCACCCGGTTCGGCAAATTAGTGAAAACCAGCCTGTTGGCCGCATTGGCGCTGATGCTTGTGCTGGAAGGGGTTTTGCCTTTTCTGACGCCGGGTCTCTGGCGTGAAACTTTTCGAAAAATGATTGAAATGTCTGACGGGCAGTTGCGTTTCGTTGGGCTGGTTTCGATGTTGGGCGGCTTGCTGCTGCTATCTCTGATAAATTGATCATGCATAACTGGTTACTTCCCGAATATATTGAGGACATGCTGCCGGCCCAAGCGCTGCGTTTTGAACGGGTGCGGCGGCAGTTGCTCGACTGGTTCCATGGCTGCGGCTACCAACTGGTGGTTCCGCCGCTGCTGGAATACCTGCCTTCCCTGCTTTCCGGCACGGGCCGCGACATGGATCTCAAGACCTTCAAGGTGGTGGATCAACTATCCGGCCATTTGATGGGATTGCGCGCCGATATCACGCCGCAGGCTGCGCGGATCGATGCCCACCTGCTGAATCGTCAGGGTGTGGTCAGGCTGTGCTATGCCGGCAGCGTGCTGCACGCATTGCCCGATGGACAGATGCAGACCCGAGAACCGTTGCAGATCGGTGCTGAATTGTTCGGTCACGGTGGCATCGAAAGCGACGTGGAAATCCAGTTGCTGATGATCAAGGCGCTGCAGCTTGCCGGGGTCGGATCGGTACAGCTCGACCTCGGCCATGTGGCGATTTTTCACAGTCTGGTCGAACACGCAGCAGTTTCCCCGGAGTTGGAGATGTCATTGTTTCAGGCCATGCAGGGCAAGGACATTCCCGGACTCGTCGAGCTGACCGCCTCCCTCGATGAGGTTTCCAGGGAGGCGCTGCGATTGTTGCCCCGGCTGTATGGCGGCGTTGAGACATTGGAAGCCGCGCAGCGGCAACTGCCCGACTACCCGGAAATCGGCAAGGCGCTGGACGATCTTCGCGCCATCGGTATCCAGGTACGGGGTAGCGTCCCCAATCTTTGTTTCGACCTGGCAGATCTGCGTGGCTATCATTATCACAGCGGGGTAGTGTTCGCTGCCTATGCATCAGGCTGGGCCAATGCGGTCGCTCTGGGCGGGCGCTACGACAAAGTGGGCAAGACCTTCGGACGCTCCCGGCCCGCTACCGGTTTTAGCATGGATTTGCGTGCCGTGCTCGGTGCGCAGCCGACGCCGCCATTACCCAAGGCGATTCTTGCGCCCTATGTTCAGGACCCCGTATTACAGGATAAAATCACCCTTTTGCGTGTTCAGGGGGAAGTGGTGGTGGTGGATCTGCCTGGGCACGAAATAAGCAGAGAAGAGCTGAATTACGACCGTGTTCTAGTGCAAAGTGAAGTCGGCTGGACCGTAGTCAAAGTTTAAATAAAAATTCGTTGAGGGATGGAATCGGCATGGCAAAGAATGTGGTAGTAATCGGCACGCAGTGGGGAGATGAAGGCAAGGGAAAGATCGTCGACTGGCTGACTGACCACGCCCAAGGCGTGGTGCGTTTCCAAGGCGGTCACAATGCGGGCCACACCCTGGTCATCGACGGCAAGAAAACTGTGCTGCATCTGATTCCGTCCGGCATTCTGCGCGGCGACGTGCAATGCTACATCGGCAACGGCGTGGTGGTGTCACCCCAGGCGCTGCTGGAAGAGGTGGACATGCTGGAGGCTGCCGGCGTTGCGGTGCGCAATCGGCTGAAAATTTCCGAAGCCTGCCCGGTGATCATGCCCCATCACGTTGCGCTGGATCAGGCACGCGAGATCGCCAAGGGCGCCAGCAAGATCGGCACCACGGGTCGCGGTATCGGACCGGCCTACGAGGACAAGGTGTCGCGCCGTGGTATCCGCATCCAGGACCTGTTTCACCGCGAGCGCTTGGCGGCCAAGCTGGGAGAGGTTCTCGACTACCACAACTTCGTACTGAAGAATTACTTCCACGCCGATATCGTCGATTTTCAGAAAACCCTGGACGAAACCCTGAAGGTGGCGGAGCGCATCAAGCCGATGGTGGCCGATGTGCCGCGCTTGCTGTTTGAAGCTTTCAAGGGTGGCGGCAGTCTGCTGTTCGAAGGTGCGCAGGGCGCGCTCCTGGATATCGACCACGGTACTTACCCGTTCGTGACCTCCTCCAACTGCATCGCCTCCAATGCCGCTACCGGCAGCGGGGTGGGGCCGCAGATGCTGCATTATGTGCTGGGCATCACCAAAGCCTATACCACCCGTGTTGGCGCGGGTCCTTTCCCCACCGAGCTGTACGACGCGGTGGACAAACTCGATCCGGTTGGCAAGGGTCTGGCAGACCGCGGGCACGAGTTCGGTTCTACCACCGGTCGTGCGCGACGCTGCGGCTGGTTCGACGCGGCAGCGCTGAAGCGTTCGATCCAGATTAACGGCGTGACCGGGCTGTGCGTCACCAAGCTGGATGTGATGGATGGCATGGATGTCGTGCGCATCTGCGTCGGCTACAAGGTGGATGGAGGAATGATCGATATCCTGCCGTCCGGTGCGGAAATGCTGGCCAAGTGCGAGCCGATCTACGAGGAGATGCCAGGCTGGAAGGACAGCACCGTAGGCGTGAAGAGTTACGACGGCCTGCCGGTTGCAGCGAAGAACTACCTCAAACGCATGGAAGCAATCTGCGAAGTGCCGATCGATATTATTTCGACCGGCCCGGATCGGGATGAGACCATCGTGCTACGCCATCCATTCGAGTAATGGAAAAAGAATAGAAAAAGGGCGGGTTTGAAACCCCGCCCTTTTTTTATTCAGTGAAGTCCAGCACGAACGACGGGATGGAATCGCGTCGGATTAAGCCATTTGCTCGCGGGTCAGCAGGAAGACATGCTCGTCGCCGGCGCTGGTTTCCAGCCAGGTAAATGGCAGTTCGGGGAAGGCTTCTTCCAGTGCGTCGCGGTTGTGGCCGATTTCAACTACCAGCAGGCCGCCCTTGTTGAGATGCTTTGGCGCTTCGCGCAGGATCGTGCGTACATGCTCCAGGCCATCCTCGCCGCTGGCCAGCGCGCCAACCGGCTCGCGCCGGTATTCCTCTGGCAGGGTCTGCATCGAGGGTGCGTTGACATAGGGCGGGTTGCTCACGATCAGGTCATAGCGCCGTCCCTTCAGTGCCGTGAACAGGTCGGACTGGATCAGGCTCAGCTGGCCTTCCAGGCCATAGTCGGCGACATTGCGCCGTGCCACATCGAGCGCATCGATGGAAACATCGACCGCGTCGATCTGGGCATTGGGGAAGATAAGCGCCATCAGGATGGCGAGGCAGCCCGAGCCGGTGCACATGTCCAGGCCGCTGGTGATGGTTTCGGGATACTCCACCCAGGGTTGCAGCTGTTCGCGCAGCAGTTCGGCGATGAAAGAGCGCGGCACGATCACGCGCTCGTCGACATAAAAACGCAGGTCACCCAGCCAGGCTTCATGGGTGAGATAAGCCGCGGGCAGGCGGTCCTCGACGCGGCGACGCAGTATCTCCACCACGGCATCGACTTCCTCCGGCAGCAGGCGCGCATCGAGAAACGGTTCCAGACGGTCCAGCGGCAGGTGCAGCGTATGCAGGATCAGGTAGGCCGCCTCGTCGTAGGCATTGGTGGTGCCGTGGCCGAAAAACAAGTTGGCCTGGTTGAAGCGGCTCACTGCGAAACGCAGCAGGTCGCTTACCGTGGAAAGATGGGTTTTTGCCTGGTTAAACATGTTGTTCCTCAGATTTTAGATTCGTTAATCGCCACCACCGCCACAACCTCCCCCGCAGCCGCTGCCAGCATCTCCAGAGCTGTCGCCGCTTCCACCTCCGCCACCATCGCCACCACAACCTGAACCCAGGTCGGAGCCGCAATGGCTGGAAGCATTCCCGAATTGAGTGCCTGCCTGGTTGCTGCAGTCCGGCACATAGTGGAAGCCATCGGAGATATTCAGCTGGCCGTCAATCGAGAATAGCAGCGGCAATCGTTTCGGCTGTTTCGGGTCGATTTCCTCCAGCTTGCAGGCCAGCCACCAGGTACGGCGCAATCCCTCGCTCTGTGCGCCCGGTGAACTCATGGCATCCGCCGGCGTGTGGTGCAGGTAGCGACCGAAGGCACGGTTACAGAAGGCCTGGTAATTGCGGGTATAGAGAATGAACTCGTGCCACAGGTCGTCGACTATCTGAGAAGGCATGGAGGCCAATCGTTTTTTGGCATCCAGGCTGATTTCGAAATACTGGCGCAGCCCGTTGAAAACCAGCGCAACCTGAGCCGGCGAGAGCTCGGGGCGACGCTTGAGGAGGCGAGCATCCAGGCTCTTGGGGAATGCATAGTCCTGAATGAAGCGACGACGGTTCCTGGTGCGACTATGCCTGACGTAGAGCCAGAGCGGAGTGGCCAAAGCCAGAAAAAGCAGAACGACCGCAAATTTCCCCATGAACCTATTCTGCCTGATCCGGGATTATTTCGGAGCCAGCAGATTTACCAGCGTACGCCGGTAAATTTCCTTGAGCGGTTCGATATCCGCCACGGCCACGCATTCGTCGATCTTGTGGATGGTGGCGTTGAGCGGGCCGATTTCCAGCACCTGCGGGCAGATGTCGGCGATGAAGCGCCCATCCGAGGTGCCGCCGCTGGTGGAAAGCTCGGCTTCCACCCCGGTCGTCTCCTTGATTGCCAGGGCGACTGCATCCACCAGGCTGCCCTTGGGAGTGAGGTAAGGCTTGCCGGAGAGTGCCCATTCCAGATCGTAGTCCAGGCCATGCTTGTCGAGAATGGCATGAACCTTGGCTTTTAGTTCATCGATCGTGCTCGCGGTGGAGAAACGGAAGTTGAACTCGATATCGACTATCCCTGGTACCACGTTGTTGGCGCCGGTGCCGCCGCGAATATTGGAAATCTGCCAGGTAGTGGGCGGGAAATATTCGTTGCCTTCGTCCCAGGTGGTTTTCGCCAGTTCGGCGATGGCCGGGGCGGCGAGGTGGATCGGGTTCTTGCCCAGATGCGGGTAGGCGATGTGGCACTGGATGCCTTTCACCGTCAGGTCGCCGGAAAGCGAACCGCGCCGGCCGTTCTTGAGGGTGTCACCGAGTCTGGCGACGCAGGTGGGTTCGCCGACGATGCAGTAATCTATCATTTCACCGCGTTTTTGCAGCGCTTCGACCACGCGCACGGTGCCATCCACCGCCACACCTTCTTCGTCCGAGGTGATCAGCAGGGCGATGGAACCCGAGGCGTCGGGGCTTGCGCCGGTGAATTCCTCGATAGCGGTGATAAAGGCGGCGATGGAGGTCTTCATGTCTGCCGCGCCGCGCCCGTAGAGCATGCCGTCGCGGATGGTCGGAGTGAAGGGCTCGCTGCCCCATTTTTCCACCGGGCCGGTAGGAACTACGTCGGTATGGCCGGCAAAGCAGATCACCGGGGAGGCAGTGCCGCGCCGCGCCCAGAAGTTGTCGACATCGCCGAAGCGCATGCGCTCGATCTTGAAGCCGAGTTTTTCCAGGCGTTCGATCAGGATTTCCTGGCAGCCGGCGTCATCCGGCGTGAGCGAGCGACGGGCGATGAGGGCCTTGGCCAGTTCCAGCGTGCTGTTGTCCATTTATTTGGTTCCGAATAGCGATTGATAAGTGGCTGCGTCGAAGCCCAGGGTGATCTTGCCGTCCGTCTCCAGTACCGGTCGCTTGATCACGCTGGATTTCTCCAGCATCAGGCGGATCGCGCCGGCGCCATCGCAGACCGCGGCCTTGGCTTCGTCCGGCAGTTGGCGCCAGGTGGTGCCCTGGCGGTTAACCAGCTTTTCCCAGCCGATCTGTTTCAGCCAGGCCTTGAGCAGTTCCTCGCTGACGCCCTGTTTCTTGAAGTCGTGGAAAGGAATTTCAATGCCGTTTTCCGTCAGCCAGGTGCGGGCCTTCTTGACGGTATTGCAGTTGGGGATGCCGTAGAGTTTCATGCGCCTATTTTAACAGTGGGAGTGCTGTCCGTGGATTTTCTCTTCATCAGCTTTGGGGCGATTCAGTATCTGTCTCGCAGACAGGTCGAAGAGATCGTGCGGCAGGCGCGATCTTGTATACTTCTCCTAATATTGACACTCACTGTTACCCACCATGTCTATGATCGCCCAAGCCCGAACCGCCGCCCATGAGCTAATCGACTTCATCGACGCCAGCCCCAGCCCTTGGCATGCAGTGGCGAGTGCCGAGGCGCGCCTGCTGGCGCAGGGCTACACCCGGCTTGAGGAGGGCGAGCGCTGGCAACTTGCGGCGGGCGGGCGCTATTACGCGGTGCGCGGTGCGTCGATGATCGCGTTCGTGCTGGGCAGCCAACCGCTGGCGGAAGCCGGCTTTCGCATCGTCGGTGCCCATACCGATTCGCCGGGACTGCGGCTCAAGCCGAAGGCAGCCCTGGCCGGCGATGGCTTGGCGCGGTTGGGGGTCGAAGTTTATGGCGGGCCGATACTGGCTACCTTCGCCGACCGGGACTTGAGCTTGGCCGGGCGCGTCGTGTTGCGCACGGTGGCGGGCCAGGAAACGCGGCTGCTGCGCTTCGAGCGCCCGCTGGTGCGCCTGCCCAACTTGGCGATACACATGAACCGGGAAGTGAACGAACAAGGCCTGAAGCTCAACAAGCAGACCGAACTGCCGCTGATCCTGGGCCTGCTGGGCGAAGACGAGGACGCGGAAGCCCACTTGCGCAAGCTGTTGGCCGATAAATTGCAGGCGGAGGCGGCAGACCTGCTGAGTTGGGAACTGACGGTCTATGACGTGCAGAAGGGCTGCCTGTGGGGCGCGAACGAGGAGTTCATCGCCAGTCGCCAGTTGGATAATCTGGCATCCTCCTATGCTGCCCTCACCGCCCTGATCGCGACGGAGCAGCCGACGGCCACCTGTGTGGCGGCCTTTTTCGATCACGAGGAGGTCGGCAGCGAGAGCGCCACCGGCGCCGGCGGCAGTTTCATCACCGACGTACTGACCCGCATCGGTTTCCAGGCGGAACTGGACGAAGAGGACAGGCGCCGTGCCATGGCGCGCAGCTTTTTCATCAGCGCCGACATGGCCCATGCCTATAATCCGAATTTCCCGGCTGCCTATGAACCCGGTCACAAAGTGATGGTGAACGGCGGACCGGTCATAAAGACCAACGTGAACCAGCGCTACACCACCAACGCGGAGACGTCGGCCCGCTTTATGGGGTTTTGCGAAAAGGCCGGGGTGCCGTACCAGCAGTACGCGCATCGCAGCGACCTGGGTTGCGGCAGTACCATCGGCCCCATGGTGGCGGCACAGCTGGGCGTCGCCAGTGTGGACGTCGGCTCGCCCATGTGGGCGATGCATAGCGCGCGCGAGAGCGCCGGCGTTCACGACCACGCTTACATGATTGCGGCCCTGGTGGCGGCTTTCGGCAGTTGAAACAAATGCGGGCAACCGCTCCCTCCTGGTTTGAAATGCCCAGCCCCTTCGATCCCCACGGTGGTCGGGTGCTGATGCTGGAGCCGTCCTGGGCCTGTGCGGAGGAGTTGCGGTCGCAGTTGCTTGACGAGACTTATCCCAAGCCCTACGTCCTGGACGACGGCGAGCGGCGTTTCCTGCATTTCGATGGGCGGTTGACTCAAAGCGCCATGCGCCTTGCCGAGCCCAACGACCTGGATCTGCGCTACACGCAAAAGATGATGTCCTTCCTGCTGTTCCGCTCCAGGCCGCGGCGTCTTTTGTTGATAGGTCTCGGGGGCGGCTCCCTGGTCAAGTTCTGCCACTACCGGCTGCCGGCTACGCACATGACCGTGCTGGAAAACAATCCCGACGTGATCGCATTGCGGGACGCTTTTCTGGTGCCGCCCGATGGCCCCAATCTCAAGGTGCAGGAGGCCGACGGTGCAGCGTATCTGGAGCAAACGGAAAAGGGAATCGACGTGTTGCTGGTGGATGCCTTCGACAGCACCGGTTTCGCCCCCAGCCTCGCCAACCGGGAATTCTTCGAACAGGCCCGCGCCAAGCTGACGGGAAGCGGCATGCTGGTGGTGAATCTGGCGGGAGACGCGCAGAGCTATGCGGGCCTGATCGGGGTGGCCATGCAGGTCTTCGACGATCAGGTCATCGTGTTCCCGGTGCGGGAGGATCACAACCATGTACTGCTGGCCTTCAGGGATTCGATGTTCGAGCCCAACTGGCGCCGGCTGCGCGACTTGGCCAAGGAATTGCGGTCCAAATACGGACTGGACTTTCCCAACTTCCTGGAAAAAATCGAGCGCTCAGCCAAGGTCGGTCTGGCTCGCCGCGAAGCGGGGCGCAGGTATTGATTCACCTGGCAATCGCTCAGGCCCACGTCAGGTGTTTTCGAATGACCGGTTCACTGTCCGAAGCAGGCTATCCTGCGTAGGGCGCAATAACCAACGGGCATTGCGCCGGATGCTTCCCCGCTCTATATTATTGTCATGCCTGATTATCGTCGCACCTGGCATCCAGGCGGCACTTACTTCTTTACCGTGAATTTACTGCAACGGCATGGCAACGATTTGCTGATCCGTCATATCGATGCCCTGCGCCAATCGATTCGTTCGGTTCAATCCCGCCACCCTTTCCGGATTCATGGCTGGGTGGTGTTGCCCGATCATCTGCATTGTGTGATCGAACTACCGCAGAATGACGCGGATTTCGCCACTCGCTGGCGTTTGATGAAAATGGGATTTTCCAAGGCAATGCCAAAAATCGAGCGCTTGTCCACGGTAAGAGCCAAGCGGGGCGAACGGGGTATCTGGCAAAGGCGGTATTGGGAGCACCTGATTCGGGATGAGGCGGATTTCAGAGCGCATATGGATTATGTGCATATCAACCCGGTCAAGCATGGGTTGGTCAAATGTGTTGCCGAGTGGCCTTATTCAACATTTCACCGGTTGGTGAAAGCGGGCACCTACCCGATGGACTGGGCGGGCGGTGATGAAGATGCGCTAGGCTATGCAGATTGACATCCGGCGCAATGCCCGTTGGTTATTGCGCCCTACGCGTGCTATCGCGAGGGACAAATAATGAAACAAGAGTACACCGACCAATCGGGCGGCAATGCCTGTCATAAAGGTGAAGACGTGACTGCCAGCAGACGATTTGCCGGTTTCTTGTTTGCGGCAGATCATCCTGATCTTGCCGATGGAAATTACGCTTATCCGTGCGAACAAGCTCTGTTGGACGCATTGGCACTAGGTGGCAAGTCCGTATCCTACCCGATCCGAGTTCTTCGGGGCGACATCCTGCCACATGTACTCGCGAGCCGTATAAAGCAGATCCAAATTCCAGTGAAGGACACCACAAAGAGGTCATATTCTCACTCGCGAACAAACCACGTCGATATGCGTGCATTTGCCACAGTTGTTGGCGACCTCTCTGACTCGTTTCAAGACGGTCTCGCGACGGTGAATCTGGTAGAGCTTCCCGGACTCTTCGGTCGTACGAATATATTCTGTCTAACGCTCAGCCCGATGAATGCATCAGGAATCAAGTTCATTGACGCTCAGCTACATGGCTTTCGCCCATACCTCGGTGCCGTTGCGCTTGATGCCGGCAATCCATTGCATGTGAGCCTCTTCTCTGAACTCCTATTGGATTGCGTATGGCTTGCGGAAGGCGTTATTTACGTGTCTCGATGGGACACGGATGAAGGGGTTTATGAGTTTGGTATCAACCCGGGCGCCAGCTTCAGGGTAGTCGAGCTTCCTTACTTGAAGTTTCAGCAGAGCGCGCCACCACGACCCAAAGTTGCCGTGCTGTCCAGCCGAGGCGCCACATCCGTTGACCGTCTACAAGCAGCTACCGCGCCTACGCACTTGGAGCAAGTGGCGGAGCGGCTCAGTTTGGAGGCAATTAGACCCCCCAAGTTTCCGGTTGACTTAAAGATAGTGCTACCGGCAGAAGAACAAATGACCATCCCGGTGGAGAAACTCATCGACTATGCCCTTAGTGACGAGCACCCCAATGGACGGCATAAAGCCAAGCTCTTCTCTGACCTTATGGCCATCAGCAGGAGCGAATGGCGCTTCTTGGCCTACCAAATTAGAAATGGTCTGGAACAGGCGCGGCTCGAGAAAATTGAAGCTACGCAGTACGGGGTTCAATACCGGGCACAGATGGAGATCGCCGGCATAAACGGTCGGGTGATGACCATCGAGACAAGGTGGATTATCCGAGCCAATGAACCAGCGCAACTCTCGACCGCGTTTGTTGCCAGCAAGGACGAACAACGAAATGCGACTGTAGCTCCACCCCCTTGGGTTCCTCTTGTGGTAACGGGGAGTGACCGATGGAATGCGATTTATGACCTAGCCTCAAAGGCTGGCGCGGAAGCCGCGCGTCTCTGTGTCCCTACGCCGATGCAGGTTGAAGGATTCCCGATAATCATGGAAGGCGACTGCGGTGGTTCGTACGTGCGGCTAGACGGGCGTACGGCTTTCGGTCGATGGCTACGCACGTTGGGGCACGCGTCGCGATCTTACGGTCCGGGTATAACCGTAAGTGCAAGCGTCAATAGCCAGTCTATGGAGCGCGCTAAAGCGTACTCTGAGGCGTTTGCTCGGGTTCTCTGGCTGAACGGAATTGATGGCGCGAAAGTGGAGACCTACCTTAGCTAAACCGGACAGCCTGCGTAGGGCGCAATCGTTATTGCGCCGAATGAAATGGGGTTCGCAGGGATGGGCGGCTTTTTGCTCAACTCGCAAAACTTCCATAACCAGCAGCTTGGCACATGAACAATAAGCGCAGCACATTGCATCCTAGTCGAGCATCATACGGCGCAATGCGGTGCGCTTATTGGCGCCCTACGTCTTACGCGGGTTGAAGGTCTCGTAAAGCCGGTAAGAGGCGGCTATCCCCTAGCCGTTGTCCACATTCAGTTGCAGCCACAGTTCCAGCAGCGCCAAATGCCACAGCTTGCTGCCCTGGATGCGGGTGAAATGGGCTTCCGGTTCGGCCAGCAGTTTTTCCACGTAGGGGCGCTGGTAGAGGCCGCGCTTGATGCAGGTGTCCGACATCAGGATATTACGCATGAATTCTAGGAAATCGCCGCGCACGTATTTCAGCGCCGGCACCGGGAAGTAGCCTTTGGGGCGGTCGATCACCGCATCCGGGATCAACCCGCGGGCGATGGCCTTGAGCGGGAATTTTCCGCCTTCCTTGAGCTTCAGCGAAGGCGGCATCCTGGCTGCCAGCTCCACCAGTTCGTGGTCGAGGAAGGGGACGCGCGCTTCCAGGCCCCACGCCATGGTCATGTTGTCTACGCGCTTGACCGGGTCGTCGACGATCAGGGTGGTGGCGTCGAAGCGCAGCACCTGATCGAGAAAGGTGTCGGCCTTGGGTTTGGTGAGTTCTCGCTCCACCAGTTCGGCGGTGACGTCAGGGACATGCCAGGCCGGGGCGACGGTTTCCAGGTATTCGGCGTGGTCGCGGTCGAAATAGTTTTCGCGGAAGCGGTCGAGGGCGGAGCCTGAAGCCTCGTCCATGCGCGGATACCAGAAATAGCCGCCGAACACTTCGTCCGCGCCTTGGCCGGAAAGCACGACCTTTATTTCATCCGCAACGCGCTCGCCGAGCAGGTAGAACGCCACCGCATCCTGGCCGACCATCGGCTCGGCCATGCAGGACACGGCCTCGGGCAGGCGCTTAAGGACTTCGGCGTTGGGAATCAGGTATTTGTGGTGGCGGGTCTTGAAGCGTTCCACCACCTGGTCGGAATACTCGAACTCGTCGGCTTTTTCCGCGCCCTCGCCGACATCCTCGAAACCCACCGAGAAGGTCAGCAAATCATCCACATGCTCGGCCAGCAAGCCCACCAGCAGGCTGGAGTCCAGCCCGCCGGAGAGCAGCACCCCGACCGGCACGTCGGAGGCGAGGCGGTGGCGCTCCACGGCGCGGGTCAGCACGGCACGGGTGGCGCTCAGCCAGTCTTGTTCGGACAGGTTGTGCGTCGGGCGGGTGGCATCCAGGCTCCAGTAGGTGCGCTGGCTAACCTGTCCCGTGGCACTCACCGTCATGGAGGTGGCCTGGGGCAGCTTTTTCACGCCGTTGAGGATGGTGCGCGGAGCAGGTACCACGGCGTGCAGAGTGAAGTAGTGGTGCAGGGCGACCGGATCGATGCTGGTATCCACGCCGCCTGCAGCAAGCAGCGCCTGGACGCTGGAGGCGAAGCGCAGGCTGGCGCCGTCCAGCGAGTAATACAGTGGCTTGATGCCGAAGCGGTCGCGCGCGAGGAACAGGCTGGTGTGGCGCTGGTCCCATACGGCGAAGGCGAACATGCCGTAGAAGCGCTCCACGCACTTCTCGCCCCAGGCATGGTAGGCCTTGAGGATGACTTCGCTGTCGCCTTCGGAGAAGAAGGTGTAACCCATCTCCGAGAGTTCCTGGCGCAGTTCCTTGTAGTTGTAGATGGTGCCGTTGAACACCAGGGAAAGGCGGAGTTCCTTGTCCACCATCGGCTGGTCGCTGCTGGGGGAAAGATCGATGATGGAAAGGCGCCGGTGGCCGAATGCCAGCGGGCCGTCGCTGATCAGGCCTTCGTGGTCTGGGCCGCGGCGGGCGAGTTTCTCCGACATCCGCTGGATGACGGCGGTGTCAGGGGAGGTATTGTCAAAGCGCAGTTCACCGCAGATTCCGCACATAATTAAGGCTTAACCGCAAAGGCGCAAAGAACGCGAAGAGGAAGTCAAAAGCTTTGCGCCTTGGCGTCTTTGCGGTTCAGTTTTAGATCCCGCGCAGCAGTTCGTTGATACCGACCTTGGAGCGGGTTTTTTCATCGACCTTCTTCACGATCACGGCGCAGTACAGGCTGTAGCTGCCGTCCTTGGAGGGCAGGTTGCCGGAAACCACTACCGAGCCGGCGGGGATGCGGCCATAGGTGACTTCGCCGGTTTCACGGTCGTAGATCTTGGTGGACTGGCCGATGTAGACGCCCATCGAGATGACCGCGTTGTCTTCCACAATGACGCCTTCCACCACTTCGGAGCGGGCGCCGATGAAGCAGTTGTCGCCGATGATGGTGGGGTTGGCCTGAACCGGTTCGAGCACGCCGCCGATGCCGACGCCGCCGGAGAGGTGGACGTTCTTGCCGATCTGGGCGCAGGAGCCGACGGTGGCCCAGGTGTCGACCATGGTGCCTTCACCGACATAGGCGCCGATGTTGACGTAGGACGGCATCAGTACGACATTCTTGCCGATGAACGAGCCCCGGCGTGCGGCGGCGGGTGGCACCACGCGGAAGCCGCCGTCGCGGAAATCCTTGGAGTTGTAATCGGCGAACTTGGACGGCACTTTGTCGAAATAGTTGGTGAAGCCGCCCTTGATGAAGAAGTTGTCTTCCATGCGGAACGACAGCAGCACCGCCTTTTTCAGCCACTGGTGGGTGACCCAGTCGCCGTCGATCTTTTCTGCCACGCGCAGCTGGCCTTTGTCCAGCATGTCGATCACTTGCTCGATGCTGTCCTTGAGTTTGGAATCGACATTGCGCGGGGTGATGTCGGCGCGGCGTTCGAAGGCTTCATCGATAATGCTCTGGAGTTCGTTCATGTTGTTTTTCCTGATTACAAGGTTTTGACTAAATTCTGGATTCTTTCCGCGGCTTCCACGCACTGCGCCAATGGAGCAACCAGGGCGATGCGGACGAAATTCGTGCCGGGGTTGAGGCTGTGTGCTTCGCGCGCGAGAAAACTGCCGGGCAAAAGCGTGACATTATAATCCCGGTACAGCGCTTTCGCGAATTCCGTATCGGAGATCGGCGTCTGTGCCCACAGGTAGAACGAGGCGTCGGGTTCCTCCACCTTGAGGGCCTGTTGCAGCAGCGGGGTGACGGTGGCGAATTTTTCCCGGTAAAGGCGGCGGTTTTCCTCGACATGGGCTTCGTCGTTCCAGGCCGCGGCGCTTGCCGCCTGCACCGCCGGGTTCATGGCGCAGCCGTGGTAGGTACGGTAGAGCAGGAATTTTTCCAGGATCGATTCGCAGCCGGCGACGAAGCCGGAGCGCATGCCGGGCACGTTGGAACGCTTGGAAAGGCTGTTGAATACCACCAGCCGGCCGTAATCCTCGCCGCCCAGCTGGTGCGCGACCTGCAGCGCGCCGAGCGGGGGCACATGCTCGTCGGGGTACAGTTCCGAATAGCATTCGTCGGAGGCGATGATGAATCCGTATTTGTCCGACAGGTCGAATAGGCGCGACCATTCCTCGATATCCATCACCTTGCCGGTGGGGTTGCCGGGCGAACAGGCAAAGACCAACTGGGTGCGCCGCCAGATTTCCTCGGGTACGCTGGAAAAATCCATGGCATAGCCGTTTTCCGGCGTGGTGTTGAGGAAATAAGGCGTTGCCCCGGCCAGCAACGCCGCGCCCTCATAAATCTGGTAGAAGGGGTTGGGGCAGATGATGACCGGATTAGGTTTGCTGGTGTCGATCACCGCCTGTGCGAAGGCGAACAGGCCCTCGCGGCTGCCGTTCAACGGCAGGATCTGGGTGTTCGGGTTAAGCGGCGGAATGCCGTAGCGGCGCTCGATCCAGGCCCCGATTGCCTGACGCAGCGCATCGCTGCCCTGGGTTGTGGGATAATTGGCCAGCCCGTCCAGGTTTTCAGCCAGCGCGCGGCGGATAAAGTCGGGCGTGGCGTGCTTCGGTTCGCCGATAGAAAGGTTGATGGGGCTGTAATCCGGGTTCGGCGTCACGCCGCGGAACAGGTCGCGCAGCTTCTGGAACGGGTAGGGGTGGAGCAGGTCGAGGTTGGGGTTCACAATTTTCGGGACGGTAACGTTTCTGGATAAAAACATTATAAAGGCTCGCTGCGTGGCATCCAAAGAAAAACTTCTGGCCGTTTCCGGCCTGCTCTCTGGCGCGATTATCTGGGGATTGATCTGGTATCCCTACCGGTTGCTCGAACAGATGGGTGTTTCCGGCGCGCTTTCCAGCTTTGCCACCTATTTGATCCCGCTGCTGCTGGGCTTTACCCTGTATTCCGAACGCTTGCGGTTTCGGCATTTCCCTCCGATTCTGCTGCTGATCGGTTTGACGGCGGGCTGGACCAATCTCGCCTACGTGCTGGCGGTGATCGACGGCGAAGTGATGCGGGTGTTGCTGTTGTTTTATCTCTCGCCGCTGTGGACGGTGCTGCTGGCGCGCCTGCTCCTGCACGAACGCCTTCGATTTCATGGCTACATGGTGATGGCGCTTTCTTTTGCGGGCGCCGTGGTGATGCTGTGGCGGCCAAGCTTGGGGCTGCCGCTGCCGCAGAATACGGCGGAATGGATGGCGCTCTCCGCCGGATTGACGTTCGCCGCAACCAACGTGCTGTCGCGTCGCGCCGAGGCATCCGATATCTGGCTGAAATCGCTAAGCGTATGGATCGGTGTTAGCGTGCTGTCGTTAGTGGCGCTGATCTACCAGCCTGCTACGCTGGCCGCCTTGCCGGTTTTGCCTGTTTCTGGATGGGCATGGCTGCTGCTGGTCAGCATTCTGATCTTTGCGGTGACCTTGACCGTGCAATACGGCTTGGCGAGGGCGCCGGCCAACCAGGCGATCGTGATCTTCCTGTTCGAGCTGGTGGTGGCGGCGGTAGCGAGCTACCTTCTTGCCGGTGAAGTGATGACGCTCCAGGAATGGCTAGGCGGCGCGATGATCGTCGCCGCCAGCCTGTTCTCAGGCAAGCTGGAGGGGGTTAGTCATGGGGGAGCGACTTGATTGCGCGGCGGTGGTAGCGGAAAATGGTGCGGGAGAGCCAGTCTTGGGCATCTTCGCCAAGATGGGTGAAACTGGCGTAGATTCTTGTTCCACGCGACTCTTGCCGTACGGCTTTGATTTTCGCGGGTAGAACCAGCGGCTGGGGCAGTTTCGGGCTGATGTAGGCGGAAATCACGATATTGTCGCCCTCCGTGGCCGCTTCCTGGCTGATCCATTCCATGCCCTCGGCACTGATAAAAGCGGGGCAGGTCGAGGGCTGGACGGCATTCTGCGACAGCAGCTTGGCAAGCAGGCTGAGCGTCAGGTCGATTTTGAATTCGAGGCGCTCCAGTTCCTTGCCCACGCCGGATCCCATATCGCTATCCCGCTCCGATTGCACTGCCTCGATTGTGGCCAATGCCCGCAGCAGCGTGACGTTGCCATACATCCAGATGGAGATGTCGTCAGCCGAAGGTTCAGCCTCCAGGCGCCAGCTCAGGGGGATAAGGGTGAAGTAGGAAACGCCTTCCTGAAAGAAAACCCGATCCAGTTTATCCATTTTAGTTGCTGTTCTCCGCTTGTTCTTGTTCACAGCATAGCAAACTTTCTCCTCTGGCTGCCAGTAGCGCGGTGCCATAGGCGGCTTCAACCCGGGAGGAAGGCCGCACTGGTACGCCAAGGAATCTGGCGCGCATCGCGGTCCAGGTCGGGTTGCCGGCCCCGCCTCCGGCGGTCAGCACCGATTCGAGCGGGGGCGCGCCGAGTTCCTGCAACAGCTTGTAACCCTGCGCCTCGATCCTTGCCATGCCCTCCAGCAGGCCATGCAGGAATAGGGTGTCGTCTTGCGGTCTGGGCGTCAGGCGTGGTTCCAGTTCGGGATCGTTGATCGGGAAACGCTCTCCCGGCTTGAGCAGGGGATAGTAATCCAGGCCGCTGTCAGTTTCTGGATGAATGCGGGCACTCAATTCTCCCAGCCGGGTGTTGCTGAAAAACGATTGCAGCACCGCGCCGCCGCTGTTGGAGGCGCCACCCGCCAGCCACAAATTGCCGATACGATGGCTGTAGATGCCATATTGCGCCGCATCCACCCGTCTCACGCTCAGCAGCTTCAGCACCAGAGTCGATCCGAGCGAAGTCACAGCCTGGCCGGGACGGCTGGTCCCGCTGGCGATAAAGGCGGCGATACTATCGGTGGTGCCGGCACGGACGATACAGTCGCGATGTAGGGAGAAGCGCGCGGCGGTATCGGCAGTGACCGGGCCGATTGCGGCTCCGGGCGCCAGGACTCGCGGCAATAGAGGCGTCACCGCCAAGCGTAGCAGCCATTCCGGGTAGCCCAGGGTTTCCGGCTCGAAGCCGAGCTTGAGGCTGTTGTGGTAATCGCTGATTCCCGGCCTGCCGTGCAGCAGCGAGGCCAGCCAGTCGGCTTGGTGCAGGAAAAAACGGGCGCGGGGAAATTCGGGCTGTTGCTGCAACCAGAGCAGCTTCGCCAGGCTGGAACTTGCGCTCAGCACCGGATGGCCTGGCGGGGCGATCTGCTCAAGTTGCTTTGCCTCGGCCTGGGCTCGCGCATCGTGGTAAAGCAGGGGCGGGCAAAGCGGCTGGTTGTCGGCGTCGCACAACAGCGCGGTGGTTGAAGTGCCGTTGATGGCGATGGCAGCTAGCCTGTGTCGGATGTCCGGCGGAATTCGACCGATCAGATCGAACAGGGCAGTGCGCCAGGCTTCAACGGTTTGATCGCTGAAAACCCCTCGCGCCTCGGCGAGTATGGCGCCGCTATGGTCGATTACAATGGCGCGGGCGCCGCTGGTGCCGAAATCGATGCCTAGAAATGCGTGATGGGTGATGGGTAATG
>CAZLJK010000017.1:0-3937 GCA_964559825.1 uncultured Sulfuricella sp.
TATCACCACACCGCCATACCGATGCCAAGCGCTAGTCGATAAAAATGTCTTGTTTCTCGGTGCCGGGGGAAAATGTGTTGTTTTTTTGCAACGAGAGTTGTTTTAAGGATATAAACATTCACCGCAGAGGACGCGAAGGGCGCAGAGGAAGAGCAACGGCCTAACCTATGCGGATTTCTTGATGTTCAGTCAGTTATTTTTACCAACCAAAACGCGCATTTGCTCAGCCAATTCTGGCAAATCTGCTCGAATAGTTTTCCAGACCAGCTCCATGTCCACTTTGAAATATCCGTGAGCCACTCGATTCCGCATCCAGTAGATATCCTCCCAGGGAATCTCCGGGTGCTGCGCGGCAAATTCCGAGTGATGATGGCGGATGTTGTTCGCCGCTTCACCCATAATCTCGATATTGCGGATCACGGCATCCTGAACCATTTCGCTGGCAAGGAATCCCGTCTCCGCCATGTCTTCGGTGTAGCGCTCTATCCGCTGGATTGCTTCCAGGATGTGTCGCAGATATTCCGGGATGCGGATTTGCTCATACCGGCACCGCCTCGGCAAGAATTTGGTCACGGAAGCTATCTGGCAAAGCCTTAGGGGTCAGCACGTCAACCGGCACCCCGAGCAGCGCCTGCAACCTATTCTGGATGCGGGCAATATCCATCAGGGTCGTTTCCGCCGTTGGCTCAACCAATAGATCCAGATCGCTACCGTCGGCATCTCCGCCATGTAGAACGGAACCAAATACGCGAACATTCCTGACATGATGTCGCGCAGCGATTTCACGAATGGCGGCACGGTTAAACTGAAGTGCTTGAGAAGGGCGCATCGGATTTCCTTAAATGGGGTTACAAATTTATCCTAGGGAAGCACTGATTAAATGACAAACCGTCATTCCGGCGAAAGCCGGAATCTAGAAAATTCAAAGCACTGGACACCGACTTTCGCCGGTGCGACGAATAAACCAGCACTTCCCTGGAAAAAGCTCAAACCACTGAGACCAAAAACAGGTGCCCCCCAGGCGACGCAAAGGTCACAGAGAGGGCGCACCAACCTGTAGGCCACGGCAAGCATTCTCGTCATATGTCGAAGACCACTCACTCAGGGTTCCGGCCAATGCTTCAACGAACTCGACATCCATCGGCTGCTCGCAACACAACCCGACCACCCCATTTTTCGACTCAAGCGTCACTATATCTTGCCGGTCATCGAGTTTATGCAGCATGCTTCATGCGCTGCTCAGCCTGCCACAGATCATAGTCCGCCTGCATGTGCAGCCAGGACTCGGGCGATTGCCCCAACACCTTGCCAAGCTTCAACGCGAGTTCCGCGCTGATTGCTGCCCTGCCATTCAGAACGCGGGACAGGGCGACGCGAGAAACCCCCAGCTTTCCTGCCAGGGCGGAAACCGTTTCTCCTTCTGTCAACCAGCCGTCTTTCAGCACCGCGCCCGGGTGCGGGGGATTGAACATGCGCGCCATTTTTCTTCCTTAATGATAATCCTGATAATTGACCAACACCGCATCTTCGCCTTCAAAGGCAAAAACCAATCGCCAGTTCTTGTCCACCCACACCGCCCAGCAGCCTTGCAATTTCCCCTTAAGCGGGTGCAATTTCCAGCCGGGTGCGTTCATATCATCCGGCGATTTCGCAGCATTGAGACGGAACAATTGCATTTGCAACCGCGCGGCGCGTACCGGCTGAATGCCCGCCTTGCTGCCGGAGTTAAAAAATGCTTCCAGCCCCTTATGCTCGAAATGTTTGATCATTGACTAAAGTGTATAGCATAAAGATACACCCCGCAATGTACTTGCGCTAAAGGACGTTAGATTAGCCGAACAGCCGCGCCAGTTCGACACCCGGGTCGTCGGCGCGCATAAAGGCCTCGCCGACGAGGAAGGCGTTGACGCCATGGCCGCGCATCAGTTGCACGTCCGCCGGCTTGAGGATGCCGCTTTCGGTGATGGCGATGCGCTCGGCAGAAATGCGCGGCAGCAGGTCGAGGGTGGTTGCCAGGCGGGTTTCGAAGCTGCGCAGGTTGCGGTTGTTGATGCCGATCAGCGGGGTCTTGAGCTGCAGGGCGGCCTCCAGTTCGGCGGCGTCGTGTGATTCCACCAGCACCGCCATGCCCAACTCGTGGGCAAGAGCTTCCAGCTCTTTCATCTGCGACAACTCCAGCGCCGCCACGATCAGCAGGATGGCATCCGCGCCGATGGTGCGGGCACGGCAGATCTGGTAGGGGTCGATCATGAAGTCCTTGCGCAATACCGGGATATTGCAGGCGGCGCGCGCTTCGATCAGGTGGTTCTTGCTACCCTGAAAGAATTGCACGTCGGTGAGCACCGATAGGCAGGCGGCGCCATGGGCTTCATAGCTCCTGGCGATGGCGGCGGGATCGAAGTCTTCCCGGATTACGCCTCGGGAGGGACTGGCCTTCTTGATCTCGGCGATCACCGCCGGCTTGTTCGCAGCGATTTTAGCGCGGATAGCGCCAACGAAATCACGCGGCTTAGTCATCGCCTCGGCTTCGGCGCGCACGGCGGCATAGGGTTTCTTCGCTACGGCGCGGGCGACTTCGGCTTGTTTGACTTCGAGGATTTTTTGCAGAATGTCGGACATTTTTATTTTCACCGCGGAGGACGCGGAGGACGCGGAGGAAAAGCGTTTACAAGCCATTCGCAATGCGTTTGATCCCGTCCCTCATATGGACAATATTAAAGTTAAGCAAGTAACCCAGCTTGAGGTCGCTCAATTTCAAGTAGCTCAATAGCTGGGCAGTATGAATGGGCAGAAATTTATCGACCGATTTCAACTCCACAATAATTCGGTCATTTATTAGCAAATCCAGCCTGTAGCCCGCGTCCAACTTAATTCCGTCATAAATTAACGGCAGCGCCACTTGTCGTTGGATGTCCAGACCCCGTTTGCCCAATTCATGAACCAAGCAAGTTTCATAAGCACTTTCAAGAAGCCCTGGCCCTAGCACCGAATGCACTTTCATCGCGGCACCGAGAAGGGCGTCCCCCACTTCATTTTCGATCATAAAGGTTTTCCTCTGCGCCCTCCGCGTCCTCTGCGGTTAAGCCGTTTTAAACCGATTCGAAAACGCAATCAACTGTTCCAGCTTGACCTTGGCCTCGCCGCTGGCGATGACATGGATCGCCTTTTTCACCCCGGCTTCCAGCGTCGGCGCCATGCCGCCGACGTAAATCGCGGCGCCGGCGTTGAGGGCGACGATGTCGCGTGCGGCGCCGTGTTCATTGTCGAGCACGGCGAGCAGCTTGGCCTTGGCCTCGTCCACATTGTGCGCGATGAGCGCATCGGCGGAACCGAGTTTCATGCCGAAGGCTTCGGGGTCGACGGCATATTCCTCGATCATGCCGTCCTTCAGTTCGGCGACATGGGTCGCGCCGCACCGCGTTATCTCGTCCATGCCGTCCGTGCCATGCACCACCATGACATGCCGCGCGCCGAGCGAATTCAGCGCCTCCGCGAGCGGGCGACACAAATCCTTGCGAAACACGCCCATCACCTGGTTTTTCGCCCCGGCCGGATTGGTGAGCGGGCCGAGCAGGTTGAACAGGGTGCGCACGCCCAGTTCGCGCCGCACCGGTGCGGCATATTTCATGGCGCTGTGGTGGTTGGGGGCGAACATGAAGCCCAGGCCGATCTCATGGATGGACTGCGCCACCTGATCAGGGGTGAGACTCATGTTCACGCCCAGCGCCTCCAGCACGTCGGCGGAACCGCAGGTGGAGGACACCGAGCGGCCGCCATGCTTGGCGATCTTCACCCCGGCGGCGGCGGCGACGAACGCTGCGGTTGTCGAGATATTGAAAGTATGCGCGCCGTCTCCACCGGTGCCGCAGGTATCCACCAGATGCGCTTCGGCGCCGACCGGCACTTTGGTCGACAGCTCGCGCATCACCTCGGCGGC
>CAZLJK010000017.1:4037-44855 GCA_964559825.1 uncultured Sulfuricella sp.
GCGCTTCGGCGCCGACCGGCACTTTGGTCGACAGCTCGCGCATCACCTCGGCGGCGGCCGCGATTTCCGTCACGGTTTCGCCCTTGGCACGCAACGCGACCAGGATGCCGGCGATCTGTACCGGCGTCAGCTCCCCACCCATGATCTGGCGCATGAGCGAGAGCATCTCGTCACGTGTCAGGTCACGCTTTTCCAGCAGGGCAGTTAAAACAGTTCGCACTTCCACCCTAACACTCCCAATCTACTATCGTCATTCCGGGCTTGACCCGGAATCCAGCAGCACACCTCTGGATTCCGGCTTGCGCCGGAATGACGTGGTTATTCGTGTGTTTCAACATGACCGACTAAATCTAGTCATATCAAATCCTGGTATAAATCCCGCCAACTGGGATTCGCTTTTTCGATCAATTCCAGCTTCCACTTGCGTTTCCATTCCTTGATCGCTTTTTCGCGCGTTATGGCGGGGAGAATTTCCTCGTGTACTTCGTACCATACCAGTGTATGGACGCCATAGCGCTTGGTAAATCCATCAACTGCATCCGACTTGTGTTCCCAAATCCGTTTGATCAGGTCAGAAGTCACACCCACATACAAAGTGCCATTTCTTCGGCTCGCGAGCATGTAGACGCAGGGTTGCATGAGGTCTCTCCGAGTTCCTGGTAGCCAGTTAACTTGAACCTAATGGATATCAAACTTCGTCATTCCGGGCTTGACCCGGAATCCAGCAGCACATCTCTGGATTCCGGCCTACGCCGGAATGACGGAATTATCCAACTGTTTCAACATGACTGGCTACTAGACTCCGGCTTTCGCCGGAATGACGGAACGTTCTGCGTCGCTTTTATTCCTTCAGAAAATTAGCCAGCATCTCATGACCATACTCAGTAAGTATGGATTCGGGATGAAACTGCACTCCCTCCACCTGCAGGGTCTTGTGGCGCACTCCCATGATCTCGCCGTCTTCGGTCCAGGCGGTGATTTCCAGGCAGTCCGGGATGCTCTCGCGCTCGATCACCAGGGAATGGTAGCGGGTGGCGCGGAACGGGTTGGGCAAGCCCTTGAACACGCCCTTGTCATGGTGGTGGATCATCGAGGTCTTGCCATGCATCAGCTGCGCAGCGTGGACAATCTTTCCCCCGAAAGCCTGGCCGATGCTCTGGTGGCCGAGACACACGCCAAGAACCGGCACCTTGCCGGCTAATTCCCTGATCAGCGGCACCGAGATGCCCGCCTCATTGGGAGTGCACGGCCCGGGGGAAATCACGATATAGTCGGGCTTGAGCGCCGCGACCTGCTCCACGGTGATTTCGTCGTTGCGGAACACCAGCACATCTTCCCCCAGCTCACCGAAATACTGCACCAGGTTCCAGGTGAATGAGTCGTAGTTGTCGATCATCAGCAGCATAATTTATATCCTTCACCGCAGGAGTTTATCGTCAATTTCTCAGCGCCTCTACGGTTCAAATGGTTTTTCCTTCTTCGTTCCCCAACCCACCCAGTGCCAGTTCCGCCGCCCGCAACACGGCACGGGCCTTGTTTTGGGTTTCCGTCCATTCGCTGTCCGCCACCGAGTCGGCGACGATGCCAGCCCCCGCCTGGACGTAGAGCGTGCCGTCCTTGACCACCGCGGTGCGGATGGCGATCGCCAGGTCCATGTCGCCGTTGAATCCGAGATAGCCCACCGCACCGGCGTAGATGCCGCGCTTGGTCGGTTCCAGTTCATCGATGATTTCCATCGCGCGCACCTTGGGCGCGCCGGACACGGTGCCCGCCGGGAAGGTGGCGCGCAGCACGTCCATCGCATTCAGACCGTCCTTCAGCTTGCCCTCGACGTTGGAGACGATGTGCATGACGTGGGAGTAACGCTCTATGGCCATGTTCTCGGTGACCTTGACCGAGCCGGTCTGGGCGACGCGCCCCGCGTCGTTGCGGCCCAGGTCCATCAGCATCAGGTGTTCGGCCAATTCCTTGGGATCGGCCAGCAGGTCGGCGGCCAGGGCTTCGTCTTCCTCGCGGGTCTTGCCGCGCGGACGGGTGCCGGCAATCGGGCGCACGGTAACGGTTTCCTCCTCCAGCCGCACCAGGATTTCCGGCGACGAGCCGACCACCTGGAAGTCGCCCATGTCGTAATAGAACATGTAGGGCGAGGGATTGAGCGAGCGCAACGCGCGGTAAAGCGACAGCGGCGAGGCGGCGAACGGTTGCGACATGCGCTGCGACAGCACCACCTGCATGATGTCGCCGTCGAAGATATAGCGCTTGGCTTTTTCCACCGCCTGCTTGAAAGCGGCTTCGCCGAATTCCGATGCCGCCTGCGCAGGCGGATAAGAGGCCGTGACGGGAATTGCCGCTGGCTGGTTCAACTGGCTGCGCATTTGATCCAGCCGCGCCTGACTGCGGGCATATGCCTCAGGCTGTGCGGGATCGGCGTAGACAATCAGGTAAATCTTGCCAGACAGGTTGTCCACCACTGCGACTTCTTCCGACAGCAGCAGCAGGATATCCGGCGTGCCCAGCACGTCCGGCTTGACGGTGCGGGCCAGCTTTTTTTCGATGTAGCGGATGGTGTCGTAGCCGAAATAGCCCGCCAGCCCGCCGGTAAAGCGGGGCTGACCGGGGTGCTCGGCCACTTTCATGCGTGCGGCGTAATCCTGGACGAACTGTAGCGGATCGTCGGTTTCAACCCGCTCCAGCACTGCGCCCTCATGTTCGACGCTCACGCCATGGCCCTGCACCCTGATCCGGGTTTTGGCCGGCAGGCCAATAAAGGAATAACGACCGAAACGCTCTCCTCCCACCACCGATTCCAGCAGATAGGAATAGGGCCGGTTGGCCAGCTTGAGGTAAACGCTTAAGGGAGTATCGAGGTCGGCCAGAGTTTCCCTGACCAGCGGAATGCGGTTGTAACCCTGGCTTGCAAGGCGATTAAAGTCCTGTTCAGTCATGTCGATTTACCAGAAAGAAATTTAAGAAAGCAGTCACGAATCCGGGAATGGCTCAATTGCACCATCGCCAGGACTGCGCCGACAATCTGTTCATTTCCCTATGGTTCATTTCACGCTTTCCTGATCAGCTTCAATAATTCCGGCAGGCTTTCGATCACCGCGTCGCAATCCTGCTCGCGCACGTCCTTACCGCCATTGTAGCCATAAGGCAGCAGCACCACCGGGCAACCGGCGGCGCGCGCAGCCAGGCTATCGTTGAGAGAATCGCCTACCAGCAGCAGATCCTTGGGCTCGGCTTCGTAGTAAATTGCGGCATAACGCAACGGTAGCGGATCCGGCTTCTTGCGCGGCAGGCTATCGCCGGACAGGATCAGGTCGAAATAATCCTTCATGCCCATCGCCGCCAGTAGCGGCAAGGTGAAGCGCTGCGCCTTGTTGGTGATGCAGACCAAGGTGTAACCGGCATCGCGCAAGGCATTCAGACCTTCCAT
Source organism: uncultured Sulfuricella sp. (assembly GCA_964559825.1). Taxonomy (GTDB): domain Bacteria; phylum Pseudomonadota; class Gammaproteobacteria; order Burkholderiales; family Sulfuricellaceae; genus Sulfuricella. The sequence goes on from CAZLJK010000017.1 coordinate 7,474, forward strand.
GACGCCCGGGTAAGGCTGGGTTTCGCGGTGCAGCACTTCGTCGTAATGCTTCTCGAACAGCGGCAGCGCCCTGGCAAACAGAGCATCGTCCGGCTTGCCGTGCATTTCACCGGTCAGCGCCCGCTTCACCAGATTGGCGATGCCATTGCCGATATACGACCGGATTCTCTCCAGATCGACCGGCGGCATTTCCAGGTCGCGCAACATGCGCTGGGCTGCCTCGGCGATGTCCGGGGCGGTGTCCAGCAGCGTGCCGTCGAGATCGATGACGACCGCTTTGACGGGTATAGGAAATTTTTTCACTTTTTCTCACCGCGGAGGACGCGGAGGACGCAGAGGTAAAACCATGCCAAACCTATTTTCTCTGCTTTCCTCTGCGTCCTCCGCGTCCTCTGCGGTTAACGCTTTTAAACCTTCGCCAATTCCGCGCGCAACGCCCCGATGATCGAATCGTAGCGGTGCGGGTCGCTGTCCTTGGCCGCGCCGAACACGGCGGAACCGGCCACGAAGGTATCCACACCCGCCCTGGCGACTTCCAGGATGTTGCCGGGGCCGACGCCGCCGTCGATTTCCAGGCTCACGTTCAGGCCGCGCGCATCGATCATCTGGCGCACCTTGCGGGCCTTGTCCAGAACGTAGGGGATGAATTTCTGACCGCCGAAGCCCGGGTTCACCGACATCAGCAGCACCATGTCGAGCTTGTCCAGGGTGTACTCCAGGATGTCCAGCGGAGTGGCCGGATTGAACACCAGGCCGGCCTTGCAGCCGCTTTCCTTGATCAGGCCGATGGTACGGTCGACGTGCTCGGAAGATTCGGGGTGGAACGTGATATAGGTAGCGCCGGCCTTGGCAAAGTCAGGGATGATGCGATCCACCGGTTTGACCATCAGGTGCACGTCGATAGGTGCAGTCACGCCATGCTTGCGCAGCGCCTCGCACACCAGCGGGCCGATGGTCAGGTTAGGCACGTAATGGTTATCCATGACGTCGAAGTGGACGATATCGGCGCCGGCGGCGAGAACATTGTCCACCTCCAGGCCCAGCGTGGCGAAGTTGGCGGACAGAATGCTCGGCGCAATTTTGTATTGGGGCATGGCACTTCCTTAATAAACCAAAAGTTTGGATTTTATCCCAATTGATGGCAACGGGTCTATCGTGCTTGCCAGGAAAGCCAAATTCGTGTGCAATAGCCAAATGGCTGACAGCAAGAAATATGAAATTACGGTTAAAACCCACGTCGAGTACGTTCCCGACCAATCCGACGTCGAGCAGGAACGGTACGTCTTCGCCTACACCATCACCATCACCAATACCGGCAGCGTCGCCGCCCAGCTGATCAGCCGCCATTGGGTCATCACCGATGCCACCGACCAGGTACAGGAAGTGCGCGGCCTCGGCGTGATCGGCGAACAACCGCTGCTGAAGCCGGGCGAGAGCTTCGAATACACCAGCGGCTGCGTGATCGCCACCCCAGTCGGCACCATGCACGGCAGTTACCAGATGGCAGCGGAGGACGGCACCAAGTTCGACGCACCCGTTGCTGAATTTACCCTGAACATGCCGCGGGTGTTGCATTAACTGCCTGGACGGTTGCAAAGTCATGTAGGTTGGGTTAGCGGCCTTATCGCGTAACCCAACAAACTCAAACATCACCAGAAGTAGGCGCCTCCAGGCGAAACCAACATTTAGAAGGAAGTTCAGGTTTGTTGGGTTACGGCGCAAAAAGCCGCGCCTAACCCAACCTACATTCGCTGCCTTTTGTCATATTATTCAGTGCATTGAACTCGAGTCAAAATCACATTTCCATGAAAAACCTGCTTGCCCTGCTTTTCACTCTGGCGGTTTCCGCCTGTGCCACGCTGGAAAAACCGGCGGTTGTTCCGCCGCCCGTCGCACCGCCGCAAGCCATTCCCGCCATCCCGCCCGTCCCGGTCATTCCGCCGACCCCAGTCGCCCCGCCACTTCAATCCGTCGGCTGGGAAGCGCTTGCCGGCTGGCAGGACGAAGACCTGGCCGCCGCCTGGGACGCTTTCAAACAAAGCTGCGTCGCGCTGCAGAAGCAACCGGTGTGGCAAGCACCCTGCGCCGCGACCACGGAAATAACCTCCCCGAACAACACGGCGCTACGGGAATTTTTCGAGCAATATTTCACCCCCTATCAGGCCACGCAGCCCGACGGCGGTGCAGAAGGATTGATCACCGGCTATTACGAGCCGCTGCTGAATGGCAGCCGCACCCCCTCGAAACACTACCCCTACCCGCTTTACGGCTTGCCCGACGACTTGCTGATCGTGGATTTGAGCGGCGTCTATCCGGAGCTGAAAAATATGCGCCTACGCGGCCGGATCGACGGCCGCCGGGTGGTGCCCTATTACAGCCGCGCCGAAATCGACAACGGTGTGGCGCCGCTCAAGGGCAAGGAACTCTATTGGGTGGATGATGCCGTCGAACTGTTCTTCCTGCAGATTCAGGGCTCGGGAAAAATCGCGCTGCCCGGCGGCGAAACCCTACGCATCGGCTATGCCGACCAGAACGGCCATCCCTACAGATCGATCGGCAAGGCCCTAGTGGAGCGCGGGGATCTGCCGCTGGAAAAAGCCTCGATGCAGGGCATCAAGACCTGGGGCAGACAGAACCCGGAAAAGCTACCCGAACTACTCAGCCTCAACGCCAGCTATGTGTTTTTCCGCGATTTGCCGAACCACCTCTCCGGCCCGCTCGGCGCTCTGGGCGTGCCCCTCACCGCCGGGCGCAGCATCGCCGTCGACCCGCGCCACATCCCGCTCGGCGCACCGGTGTTTCTCGCCACCACTTGGCCGAACAGCGCCAAACCGCTCAACCGCCTGATGCTGGCGCAGGACACCGGCGGCGCGATCCGGGGCGTGGTGCGGGCGGACTTCTTCTGGGGTTTCGGCAAGGACGCCGGCAAACAGGCGGGCAGCATGAAGCAGCGCGGGAAAATGTGGGTGCTGCTGCCGAAGGGCTTTGCCCTGCCGCAAAACGGCGCGGCCGGCAACGGTCAGGGGGGCAACGGCGGCTGAACCACCACCGGTTTTTTCCGGTCGTTCAATTCGTAGTTCACCCGGATCAGCACCCGGCTCTTTACCGCCCGGCCATTCTTTTGCGCCGGAGCGAAGCGCGCCTCACGGAAGGCAGCGAGCGCGGATTCCTCAAAAATCCCCTCGGGATTTGCCTCCGCCACCGTAACTTCTTTCACCACGCCAGCCTCGTCGATCAGCAACAGCAGCAGCACCTTGCCCTCCGCGCCCCGCGTCACCCCTTCGGCCGGATATTCCGGCTTGACCGGATCGAGCGCTACGGGATGCACATCCACCTGCTTGGCCGGATACCAGGTGGGATCTTCGAGCAGGGGGATCTCCAACGTCGGCAGAATGGTTGGTGCGGGTTCCGCCGGAACGGGCGACGGCAATACGGGGGTTTCCTCGCTCGGCTTCGGCTCCTCCGGCTTTTTTTCGGCCATGTCCGCCGTGGCTTCGATCCGAGACAGCGGCTTGATTTTTGGCTGCGGCGCAGCGCCCTCGACCCGCACCTCGATAATGGCCCGCGCCCGCTCTACCGGCTGCGCCGCCTTGATCTGAACGCCGAACACCACCGCCAGATGCAGCGCCAGCGAAGCCGCCAGCGCCAGCGCGAACCGGGCGGCGGCGTCAGGAACTTCGTCTTGCTCTGGATTAGGGTTGAATTCGCTCATGCCGCCGTCAGTATAAACGGCGGCGGCGGGAATAAAAAAGGGAAGCCATCGGCTTCCCTTTAAATGTGGGCTAAAGCGCCCGTTGATCGAAGAAAATATTCGCGATCAACGGTGCGCTGCTTCCCCTTTTGGCGACATCAGAACTTCACGGTTACGCCGGCGTAAATCGAACGGCCCATGCCTGGAACGGCAACTCCCCAACGCGGCGCTCCCGCAACGGTATTGTCCGGAGGCATGGTTGTCCCCTGGCCGACATACGCTCCGCCCAGGGGATAATCGTAGAATCTGTCGAAGACGTTCTCTATGCCCACATCAAACCGAGCCTGCTTCCACGCATAGCTGCTGCGCAGATTGAGCAAACCGTAACCTGCGGTTTTAATCTCGTTGCGCTCTTGCGACACGTCATCCTTGGCGGCAACCATCTGGACTTCCGCAGTATTGATCCAGCTACCCAGGCGTTGCGCTACCGCCAGCTTCGCATTCAGCGGCATCATATTGTAGAGATTGTCGTCCGTACCGCTCGCGGTCTTCCCTCTGACATAATTCAACATGCCGGTCGCGGTAAAACGGCCATAACCGCTGGTTTTTGCCAGTGGCATATAGCCGGAAACATCCAGGCCGTAGAGCTTGGCGTCTTGGTTGACGTACTTGAGAAACACGAAGTCGCTTGTCGTTCTGGCGGCATTCAAAGCACACCCGCCGCCCGTTCCATCGGCGGTCGTGCAGCGCCGCGCATTGATGTAGTCCTGAACATAGGTGTAGTAGGGAGTGATTTTCAGCCCCCAGTTCTGCTGCTCTGCGTCATGCCAGTCAGCAGTGGCGCTAAGGGTATTCGCAACTTCCGGCTTCAGGTCGAGATTGCCGACATAGCCGTTGCCATCGCCAACCATATTGATCATGTTCATGGCCATGCCGCCCGTTGACCAGGTATAGCGCTCATAGAGGTTGGGCGAGCGGGTTTTCCGGGCATAGCCGAACTCGTAAGTCTTGCTGCTATCCGCCATATAGCGCGCCAGCGCGGTCATGTCCCAGTTGTTATCGGTACGGCTGCGGTCGCGGGCATTGAACTTTGTTGCATCGGCCAAATACGTGGCGCCAGTGTTATAGCCTTGCACCGTGCCGGTATCCATCTTCACCGTTTCGCTGCGCAAGCCAAGCTGACTCAGCCATTGCGGACTCCAGCGCGCCTCCCATTCGGCGAAGGCGGCGTAACGGTCGCGCTCGCCGTTGTTAATATCCCAGAACGTATTCGGGGACATGCCGCCAGTGCCAGACGGATCCCACCAGTCACTGAAACGATAGCGCTGATATTCGCCGCCCACCCTGAGCGTATCACGCGCTGAAAGCAGGATATCTGCCTTGACCACCGCGCCGGCATTTTTCCCTTCCGTGTCCATTGGCATGCCGGGTGCATTGTTTAGGTACCAAAATGCCTTGTCCTCGAGGAAATTCATCTTGTGCCGCGTATGCTCGTTATAGGCGCGCGCTTCCAGAGCGCCCCACTGGTACTGACCCTTGTAGCGAAGATTGATCTGCGTGCTGTCGTTTGCGGTCATGTCCATGCGCTGATTCGGGAAGCCCTGGTAGGGAATGTCCTGCACGCCCAGCTTGAGTTCGACCAGATGGTTTTCATGGCGCAGCGCAAATCCGAGGGACTGATTCGTCGATTTATACATAGTCGTCCCGACCTCGTCTCCGGACAACCATTTGGTCGAGGTTCGAGTTGACTTGCTGTCGGCTATGAAGGCCGGACCTGCCGCCTTGAAGTCCCCGCCCGCCTTGTAGTTGCCAGATTCCACGGTGGACCCGCTATACGTCATGCTCAACTTTTCGCCCGCAATCGTCGCCGAAACATTGCCGCCCGTGGCGTTGCCGTTGCTGCGATAGAAGGCTCCGGCCTGACCCTTGAGCAGATTTCCCTGCCCCACCTTGGCAAACTCCGGTTCCGACGAGTTCACCTGAATGGCACCGCCGATGCTGTCGCCGCCCACGCTCACCGGGGCAATGCCGCCGAACACCTGGATGCTGCCCACCTGAGACGGATCAATGTAGGAAAGCGGCGGATTCATGTGGTTGCCGCAGGCGGAAATCAGGTCCATGCCATCGACCTTGATGCGCAGGCGGTCATCCGCCAAACCCTGAATCACCGGCAGGCTGGAAACGCCACCGGCGCCGTAGAGGCTGACGCCGGGCACATCCCTGAGGAGGCTGGCGGTATCGCTGGTGGAAGAGCGCAAGGGGGCGAAACTGGCCTCATCCAGGGAAACGCCGAAAGCTGGCTGAGGGGCGACTTTCGGGGCACTGACAACAACTTCCTCCAACTTCGTCGGTTTCGCTTCATCGGCGGCCAGCGCAAAGTGACACGGCATGATGGCCGCCAGCGAGGCGGCCAGGATACGAGGTTTGAACGTCATTCTTAAAGATTCCCTTCGTTGAATTGAACAAGCAAATAGCTATTTGCTAATGCAATCCACGTGCCAGGGAAAAACCCTTACGAATCAGCGGGTGCAGGCAGCCGCACCCGTGCCATTTCGCACGGGGCGCGGCAAAAGACGCAAATCGGGAATGGGCTGGGAAGAATACCCAGCCGGGTTGCTACTTGTGTTTTTCTTCCGGAGCCGGCAGCTTGCCGCTGGGGGTGGTGACGAAAGCCAACTTGGTGATTCCGACCCGCTGCAGCATCGCCAGCACCTGGGCAACGCGGCCGTAGCGCACGCTTTCGTCGGCGTGAATCTGGACGTTGGGGTCGACATCCTGGGCGGCGATCTTTTTCAGTTCGGCCTCCAGGGTTTCGAAGTGGATCAGGCGCTGATCGATGAATACGCCGCCTTGGGCGTCAATCGCCATCTGGAGGGTTTTGGTTTGCTTCACCGGCGACACCGCCGCGGTCTTGGGCAGGTTGACCTTGACCGCCTGCATCAACAGCGGCGCGGTGACGATGAACACGATCAGCAGCACCAGCATCACGTCCACCAGGGGCGTGACGTTGATCTCGCTCATCGCGGTCTGTTCGGAACGGGTATTCAAGGCCATTTCAGAGATTCCTAAAAAACGTGATGGGTGATGAGCGATGGGCGATGAAAAAATCCCCTCCCATTACCCATTCCTCATTGCTCATTGCTCATTGCTCATTGCTCATCACCGACCTTAAACCCGGACTTCATCGCCAGGTGCAGGAAGTCGGTGGCGAAATCTTCCATCTCCGCCACGTACAGCCGGGTGCGACGCAAGCCGTAGTTGTAGGCGAGCACGGCGGGGATGGCGGTGGCGATGCCGAGGGCGGTGGCGATCAGTGCCTCGCCGATCGGTCCGGCCACTACGTCCAGCCCGGCGGAACCGCTTTTGCTGATGTCCTGCAAGGCGTGCATGATGCCCCATACCGTGCCGAACAGGCCGACGAAGGGCGCGGTGGAGCCGATGCTGGCCAGCACCATCAGGCCGCTGTCGAGGCGATTCTGCTCCTTCTGCACCTGGCTGCGCAGGCAGCGCTCCAGGATGTCCTGCTGGTCGCCGCTGTGCTGCAGGTTCTGCTCTCCGCCCTTCTGCATGTCGCGCAGCGCGGTGAAGCCGGCAAGGGCGAGTCGCGCCAGCGGCCCGGCAGCGCCGGCCGACGCCTGCTCCGCCTCGCGCAGCCCTTTTGCGTTCCAGAATGCCTCGCTGAACTGCCGATTTTCCTTCGACAGCTTCCATTGCATCCAGCCCTTGACGACGATCAGCGTCCAGGTCGCGACCGAGAAAAGAACCAGAACCCACAGCGTGATGACGACGATATCCGACGAAGAAAAATGCGGCATGAAACGATCCTATTTGGTTATGGAAGCGCTGATTAATTCGTCACACCGGCGAAAGCCGGTGTCCAGGGTTTTGATTTTTCTGGATTCCGGCTTTCGCCGGAATGACGGAACAGGAACTAATTCGCGCCTCCTTAGTTATTTTCAAGTTTAAAGGTAATCGGCACTTCAACCCAGGCGACGACCGCCTGGCCTCCCCGTTTGGCGGGCACGAAGCGCCACGTTTTTACCGCTTCCAGCGCGGCATTATCGAGCATTTCATGTCCACTGGTTTTTTTCAGCTCGACGCGCTGACACTCGCCCCCCGCTGAAATCTCGGCGCGCACCAGCACCGTGCCCTCGATGCCGCGCCGCCGAGCCGCCATCGGGTAGGCAGGCGGCGGATTGCTGAGATAAGCGGCATGATAGCGTGGCGGCTCCATTGCCGGCTCCGCTGCAGGCGGGGACGGGGCCAGTGCGGGCGGGGATGGCGGCGCGGCCGGCATCGGCGCCTGCTGCACTGCATGCTCCGCAACCGGTTGCATCACCGCAACCGGCGTGGGCGCGGCAACCGCTTTCTCCACAACCGGTTTCGGCTGTCGTTCCACTTTGGGCGGCTGCTGCAACGGAACCACACGCGGCTCTGGCGGCACGGGCGGGGCCAACAGCGAAACCTGCACCACCGGCAAGGGCTGGGGCGGCGCGATCTCGCCCTTGAAATGGGTGAAACCCCACCAGACAATCAAGTGCAGGGCAACCACCAGGCCGAATGAGGGCAGCCAGCGCGGCCACTCCCAGTCGGATTCGACATACCTCATTGCGTAATCCAAAACGATTCCAAATGGTGTCTAGAATAGCATAATCAGTTTTGCAGGGTTGGCACGCTTCTGTGCCCACGCGGATACCAAACCGCGTGGGCAGACGAAAATGCCGTATGCCCACCACATAGCTGAATACGGCGCTGCGGAGGCGGCCCATCAAGAGGACAAGTCTTGATCAGGAACCGGAATGCAAAGGATTTGCCGGACTTGTGGGGAACAGGAGACAACTCACCACTTGCCCTCCAGTGACAAGAGCACGGTGCGCGCGCCCTTGTCGGTGGTTGCGAGCGACCATGAACTGCCGGGCGCGAAGGCATCAAGCTGGCTAAGGGTGTCCGCGCGCAACAGATTCTGCAACGACAAACGAAGATTCAGCGCGCTGTTCAGCTTCTGCAAAACATAAGCATCGAATACGGTGCGCCGCCGCGTTTCATAAGCCTGTTCGCCCGGCACCTGAGTAAGGACACGGCCGTTATGCTGCATCGACACGCCGAAGCTTTTGTCGGCCATAGTCTGGTCATAGCCGGCGCTCAGGATGTAACGCGGAGATTCGCGAGCGGCGCGGTTGATGCCGAGGCGCTCGTCCTGCACCTCGCTGCGCGGCACGGTAAGATGGGCACGGAATGTCGCCCCGCGCCAGCCGAGGCTATCGGCGCGCAGCTTGCCGTCCAGCTCCACGCCCCAGTGGCGGGCCGAGCCTTCGTTGTAAGGGCGATCGACCCAACGCACGCCTTCCATTTGTACCCGCCGCTCGGTGAAATCTTCAGTGTGCCGCAGATAGGCGTTAGCGCCGATGACGCCGGCTTCGCCCGGCAGATAACGTTCGAGCGCGGCCTCGAAATTCACGCTGCGTTCCGGACGCAGATCAGGGTTGCCCCGCCGGTCGGGCTCAAGCGGCGTGTTGGCATTGATGCTGAACACCGGCTGATTGGTGAGTTCGTCCAGCCGTGGCGTCTTGATTCCGGCCCCCAGGGAAGAGCGCAGCACCCAGTGCTGAGCAGGCTCCAGACGCAGGGCTAGCGAGGGTAACAAACGCTGGTGACTCTGGCCGCTGCCATCGACTGCGTAACGAATGAATTCGCCACGCAGGCCCGTCGTAACGGTCACGTCCGCACGGGGGATCCACTCGTCCTGTAGCCAAGCACTCCAATGCTTTGCCCAAGCCTCGTGCGTTTCTGTCGCCAGGCCGCTGTTTGACAGGCTTTCGTCGCGCCGCTGATTGGCTTGCTCGATGTTCGCCGCCAAGATATGTTGCCCGGCGCTCCAGTCGAGACGGAAAGCGCCATTCAGATCGACATCCTGGCGGCGCATCTGCTCTTGGGATTGGGTGCCATCGGTTTGGTTGATACGCAACGTATCGGTGCTTTGTTCGCCGTTGGAAACCGACAATCGGCCGGAATACTTGACGCCCTGACGGCGTATTTCTGCATTCGCACGCAAGCGATTGAAGGCATTGCTGCGGCTATCATCGTCTCGGCGTGTATAACTGTTCGCTGGAATAGTTAGATCGCTGCGCACGAAATCGCTTTCGCCACTCCCGGAGGAACGGAACACCATAGGGTTGACTGTCAGATTGTCACTACCTGACTTCCAGGTTAGTCGGGGCGAGAGAGAAAATGAATCCGTTTTACTGTTGCCTTGTGCGCTGTCTTCTTGCCGGACCCCGGTATTATCGAGACGGCTCACCTGACGACTTGACGGCATTTCGTTGTGATTTATCGTGACCGGCAACGACCAGGAGAATGTCTTGTCGCCACCGCCCTTGGTGTAGGAGGTTTGGACAATCGGCTTATCGCCGCGAACGCCGGCCGTCACCTTGAAGTCAGTGGAATCGCGCGCCATCGGCTTGTTCAACACCAGATGCACGCTCATCGGTGCACTACCACCGAATTCCGCCGACGAGCCACGGATAATCTCGACTTGCCGCAGCTCTGTAGACGGCAAGCGACCGATGGTGGTCTGAACCATGCCCGTATGCCCGGGGGGGATGAGCTCTCCGTCGATGAATATCTGCACCGAATCGCGCGTCATTCCGCGCGATCGCTTCGCCAAGGCACCGTTGGCGCTCGGCGTACCCACATCGACGCCCGGAAGCTTGCCCATAACATCGTTGATGGTAAGCGCCCCCATCGCCTCGATGTCCTGGCGGTTGATAATGATTTTCTGCGTGGCGGCTTGCTGGCGTTCGGCGATGTCGTTCCCGCTGGAGGAAATGACTGTCACTTCCTTCAGCGTGATTTCTTCGGCGGACCAGGCGGACGTGAGGGTCAGGCAAAGTGGCAGCAGGGCAAATCGTTTCATGATGGTGACCTAAGTGGAAGCAAGATAAGAAATCAGAAAGCCCGGATGATCTGGTTCATCCCGACCAGAATCAGCAGCCCGGCGCTAAGCGCTTCGATGCGCGGACGCCAGGGGCCCAACTGCTCGCGCAGGCGAGCACCGAAATAGGCGACGCCGAGGCCGTACACCAGTGAAGGCACGACGATAGCGCCGAGACCGAAACCGAGGCCGAGCAGAAATCCGCTGGCGGCCTGGCCGGAGGCGGCGGCCGAGAACAGCACCACGCCCAGCGGCCCACAGGGCGTCAGCGCCATGCCGGCGCCCATCAGGAACAGTCCGCCCGGCAACAGGGGGCGCGGTTCGGCGCCGAAATCGAAGCGGCGCAAGGGCTGGCCGCCAGCAGAGGGTGCCGTTGCGACGGCACAGGCCGGCCGTCGCTGCCAAAAGAGCGCAAGACCAACCATCAGGGCGGCGGATCCGACAAGCAAGTGCAGTAGCGGCGAGGCCACCGTGCTGTCCTTGACATAATGTCCGGCCCAGCCCGCCACCGCGCCGAACAACGAATAGCCCGCAAGGCGGCCGAGGGACAGGGGCAGCACGACGCGCCAGGAGCGGCGCCAACTGAAATCGCGGGCGAGAAATACCGGCCCCAGGTAAGGCAGACAGCTAATGAGGCAGGGGCCGAGGCCATAGACCAGCCCCAAGGTCAGGGCCATGGGCAGGCCGACGATGGTTTCGACGGGCATCAGGCGCTCTCGGCGAGAAACTCGTTGCGCGCCAGGATGGCCGCACCAAACGCGGTGGTGGTTTGGGGATACTCCGGCACCACCAGTTCGCGCCCCAGTTCGTCCTGGATGGCGGCCACCAGCCCCTTGTTCAGCGCCGGGCCGCCGTCGAAATAGACCCGGTCCTCGATACCGACGCGCTTTGCCAGCCTTACCGTGCGCTTGGCGATCGAATAGTGGATGCCTGCAATAATCTCTTCCTTGCCATGGCCGTTCGCCAGCAGGCCGATGATCTCGGACTCTGCGAACACGGTACAGGTGCTGTTGATGGTCAGCGGCGCGCCCTTGCCATTGAAGTGGTAGTCGCCCAGCTCTTCCAGGTCGATGTCCAGGTTGCGCGCCGCCACGTCGAGAAATCGCCCGGTGCCGGCGGCGCATTTGTCGTTCATGGCGAAGTTGGACACATTGCCCGTGTCGTCGATCTGGATCGCCTTGGAGTCCTGGCCGCCGATGTTGATGATGGTGCGCACGCCGCCGAAGGCCTTGCCTGTTTCATGGGCGCCGATGGCGTTGGCGGTGATTTCGCTGATGGAATCGTCGGCCTCCTTGAACAGCTTGCGACCGTAGCCGGTAGCGATCAGGTAACGCACATCGTCCTTGGCGATGCCCAGCTGGGCCAGAAGATTCTGCAAAGCCTCCTTGGCATTTTTGTGGAACAGGCTGCCGGAAGAGGAGACGTGAACACCAACAATCTTGCCTTCCTCATCCACCATGGCCACTTTGATAGCGGTGGAGCCAATATCCAGGCCTGCGAAATAATTCATGTGCGGCAACTCCTCAGCAGGTTCTCCCCCTTCTCCCGCAGGCGGGAGAAGGGCCGGGGATGAGGGTGTTTGCATTTCGCGAACCGTTGCCGATGTGCAACGTCCCTCACCCCAACCCCTCTCCCGCTTGCGGGAGAGGGGCATTTCTGCTGTTTTTTCACATTTGCCTGAGTAGTTATCATGCGCGGTTTCTCTTGCGGGTTTTCAGGGATTCCAGGAATGCCTCGATCCGGGTCGTAAGCTGGCCCATGTCATCCGGGCTGTAGTCGGTTTCGATGTAGAGCATGGCGATGCCCTCCTTGTTGAGGGTCTCGGCCACGCTTCTCTGCTCCATCTCGTAGACCTGGCAGCCCGCGAAAGCCTGATACACCACGCCATCCACGGCGAAGCTTTTGGCCAGCTCCACCAGGCGGCGGAGGCGGTCGCTGTTGTTGGTAAAGATCGGGCAGGTGCAGGGCTTGAGATATTTGTCCGCCAGGCTGTCCACCATGTCGTTGACCAGCCACTCGTCCACGGATGTCATGTCATAGAGCATGCGGTTGGCGGAGCAGGTCTCGTCCGCCACCACCACGCCGCCGGATTCCTCGATCAGCAGCGGCAACTTGAGGTTGGGGAAGATTGGCGGCGAACCGGTAAAGAGGATGCGCGGCGCCTTCTTTTGGGCGGCGCAAAAACCATCCTTGTCGCGCTGGGCCAGTTCGGCGTTGAGCGCTTCCACCGCCTCGGTCCAGCGCTCGATGTCATCGAAGAAATAGGCATTGGTGACCAGGAACACGTCCTTGCCCAAGACTACCGAGGGCGACTTGCGGCGAAAGTTGTGCAGGGTGCGGAAAGCGACTTGGGCACGACCGGTCTTGGCCATGGCCGCCATCAGATTCTTGCGGGTGAGCTTCTTCCCGGTGAGGCTCCGCAGGCGTAGGACAAACTCCCGCACCGAGCGCTTCCAATATTCCCGTGACTGTTCGCTTTCCTTGGCCGGCGACAATTCCAGGTCGTAGACCGTATGCCCCATGCTCGCCATCATGGCGCTGGACTTCTTCTTCTGGTCGCAGGTGGTGGGGTTGACGATCAAATCCAGCTTGCCCACCTTGGGAATCACATTCTCGGAACTCAACATGCCAAGGGTGGCCTTGACTAGCGGGCAGGACTTGGCCGGCATAAAATCGGCGCCGATCTGGTCGTAATGGTAGGAGCCATTGCACAGGCGTACCGGCGTTGCCCCCATGGCGTAAATCAATTCCTCCGGAGCATGAATGCAGGTAGTGCCGACCCGCACACCCTCCTTTTCCAGGGGTTCTCCCTGGCAATAGGCGCGCCGGAACAGATCGTAAAAATAGGCCATCGCCGCCGGGTTGTCGTCAAAATCATCGGTGATGTGGTCGAGCACAGTCTCCGCCTCCCGCGCCTGGCGGCTGCGATTGTAAGGAAGAGCGATTTTATTATTTGGACTGTTCAAGGCCGACTCCCTTCTGGCAGCGCTTGATGAAGCCGGCTTCGGTGGATTCAAAGAAAGTAACGCCGGCATAATTAGCCTTCAATGCCCCCGGCTCCGGGCAAGCGGCGACGCACTTCAGGCACAGGGTGCAGTCGTCCATCATGATGCGCGGGTTTGTCACATCGTCGGCGATCTCGCGGATATCCATGTCGCAGACGTTGTAACAATCGCCGCAGCGGGTGCACTTGTCGCCGTCTTTCTTCAGTGTCAGCAGCGCTGGCTTGGAAATCAGATACATGAAGGCGCCCATCGGGCAGAAGAAGCAGAAAAAACGCTTCTTGATGAAGCCGCCGACGAAAAACAGAGCAACAACGACCATACCCAGCGAGGTCAGCACCATCTTGGAGGTGGTGGAAAAGTCGATCGTCCAATGCGTGAAGTTGAGGTCAAACGTCGGAATGATCATGCGGGCTGGGCAGATCATGCAGAAAGGCAGGCCCATGTCCTTGGAAAACCAACCTGCGCCAATGCCAAGCGGGATCAGGAACATCAGGGCCAGCAGGACGTATTTGATCTGGGCGAGGGCGCGAAACTGGCCGATGGTATAGCGTCCGTAACGCACCCCAAGCCGGCGGCGCAAGGCGGTCATCCAGTCCTGAATGGTGCCGAGCGGGCAAATGAGCCCGCACCAAAGCTTGTTGATAGCGATGAACCACGCCACAAAAGTGAGAAACCCGGTCAGAATCACCAGCGCCGCCGCGGAAAACAACTTCTGCCAAGGCCACGCCATCTGGTGTTGCAGGATGCTGAGATAACACGCGCCGCCCCTTGCCCCGGTGTTGTAGATGCAGGAGAAAGTCGGCAGGTGCTTGCCCAGTTCCAGCCCCAAGTAGCCGCCGTAGACCAGCAGCAGGAAACAGGACATCTGGAACCAGAAGCGAAAGCGGTTCCAGTCGATGAGGTCGAAGCGCTCCTTAAACCGATTCATCGAAGCGCACCTCTTGGAAGGGCTTCACCCGGCGACGGCGATAGAGATACACGCCCAGCCCCCCGAAAGCGAGAACGAAGACGGCGACGCCCAAGCCCCAGGCATAAGACTTGTAGTCGTAAGGCGTGGGGGCGTACTTGCCGGAAAGCGTTGCTTGGTAAGCCACCTTGGCGTAGTTCTGGCCCTGACGGGCGCCGGATTCGGCCACCTCGGTCTCGGCCACGACCACGAAGGTTTCCTTGGTGCGCCGCTTGAAGTCGTTCCAGGCCGGGAAGTAATCGCGGATCAGGGTGAATTCGACGCGTCCGTTTTCGTCGCTGACCGCCTTCTTCTGCCAGCCCTGCTGGGTCAGCATGGTGACCGGCACACCGGGCAGGGGCTTGCCCAGGCGATTGACGGTGAAACTGATCTTGTCGCCGGAAACCATGCGGGTGAAGAGTTTCTCGTCGGGCTTGTGCTCCCGCACAATCTCCAGGGGCAGCGTCGAATCGCTGATAGCTTTCAGTTGTGCAGGATCGACGTCCTTTACCTTCGTACAGCAACTTCCATTGAGCAGTTCGGCCTTGGCCAGTTGCACCCGCAAGACGCCGTCTTGGACCGACTCGCGCGCCAGATAGGCATTGTAGAAGCCCTTTTCCTCGAACTCGAAGTTGGCATGAGCCAGGCCAGCCATCGGCATCAGGCCAACCTGGGAACGGTTGCCTTTGGCGTCGATCAGGTTGAACTCCGAGGACAGGACTGCGGCATTAATATATTCCGCCTTGGCGGGGTCGTCGCCCTGCCGCAGCCAGAGGCGCTTGGTGCCGCTGTGCAGATTGTCGCCCTCGTCGCCGCCGATGACCGCATCCATGTTGTCCTGGTGCTTGCCGGCCTTGTCGTGGCTGGCATGGTCAGCTTTGGCCGGCGCCTTGGCGCGCTTGGGTGCTACGTCGGAGAGCCAGAGGATATCCGACGGGTTCGCCGCTTCGGCGACAGGTGCCAAGCACAACAGCGCCAGGAGAAGATATGTCGATCGCTTGTTCATGAATTACCTCCATGGCTTGATTTATCAAATGGCCGAAAAGTGGACGTCGCGACTTGCATCAGACGCTCAATACTTGAAACCGAGGCCAAGGAAGACGCTACGGCCATCCGCCTTGGAACTGCCCACGAAGTACTCGCGGTCGAACAGGTTCTTGACCGAAAGAGAAGCCGTGAGCGTCTTGTCAACTTTGTAGGATATCTTGGCGTTGGCCACGAAGTACGGATCGTAGGAGCCGGGCACGTTGTTAAAAGTGTCCGAGTTGCTATCGTTGCTATACATCTTGCCAACGTAGGAGCCGATGACGGAGCCTGACCACGGACCGCGGCTGCCTTCCAGACCGATATTGGCCATCTTCTCCGCCTGCAACGGGACCTGTTTCCCGACGGAAGCTGCATTGACGGAGTTTTCCGTGATCGTCGTACTGACAAAAGTCGCGTTGATGAATGCGGTCAGTCCGCCCAGAAGCTTTTGCCGAGCCTCCAGGTCGATCCCCTCTGTTTCAGCCGTGCCGGCGTTGAATTTGTACCTGTTGGCACCGGAAGTGGTCGAATAGATAAGATCGGTAATGTCGCTCCGGTAATAGGTGGCGCGCAGGAGCGTGCCCGTCTTGAATTCGTGTTCCGCGCCGATTTCCGCCGTAGTGACTTTCTCCGGTTTCAGGTCCGGGTTGGACCAGTAGATCGTGGTTGTTCCCCAAGTGGAATACATGTCCGAAAGGTTGGGCGCGCGGAACGCCTTGCCGATTGCCCCCTTGATTACCGTACCCTGGTCAAGCCTATATACCGCGGATACTTTCGGATTGACTGCGGAACTGGTGCGGGTGTCGTATTTATTGAGTGTACTGTTGATGTTGATAGTGCCATCGGTCGACCAGCGGTCATATCGCGCTCCACCATAGACCGTCAGCTTGTCCGAGATCGCAATTTCATCCTGGGCATAGACAGCCATGGACTGGGAGTTGCCGTCGGCCCAGTCGCCAACCGCGCCCTTGTTGCCCTCCTCGCGCCAGTTAGCCAGGCTATAGACCTTTTTGTTCAGGGTTGAATCATTGACCGACGCGCCAACGACCAGGTATTGGTTACTCGCCACCGGAAAACTGACTTGCACCTCCCCGTCGATCTTTTTGGCAGGTATGTCACTTAATTTTCCAGTTCCACTGGTGTTGGTTGCATGGGAATCAATCGAGGTGTACCAGTACTGGTTATCCTGGGAGCTCAGATTGGCCTTGAGCTTGACGTCGTTGGCAAGCCGGGTTTCGTAAGTGGCGGCATAGCGGGTCAGGTCTTCGCCGTTTGTGGCATTCAGGAAGTCGGTGGCTTTAATGGCGGATTTCTTGCCATCGATCGAGGCATCTCCGCTTGTAAAAGGGATGCCGCCGGCGGTCAAATAGGTGTTGCCCTGACCATCCTTGGTCCGGTGAGTGAGGTAGGAGGTCTCCAAGATGAGCTTGGACACGGGGGACAGCTTCAGGAAAAGCTTTGCCCCGTAATTATCCTGTTCCCATGCGGTCTTCCCTTTGTCTCCAATGATGTAAGTCGTGGTGCCGGTGCTGGTGGTGGTTTTTTCCCATCCGGTTACGACGGTTCCACCGCCACCGCTTGGCGTCTTGGTTACATATTCGTTCACATAGCCATCGCTTTCCTTGTGGCCGTAGGACAGGCTGATGCCGAGGATATCCGAAAGCTTGTCGCGAAAGCCCAGATCCAGGCTCTTGAAATTGTGGCTCCCGGCGTCTCCCTTGATCGAGGTTTCGCGCTTCTCGGGGATCTTGGTGATAATGTTGACCACACCCGCCATGCCCGCGCCGCCGTAAAGCGAGGAAAAGGGGCCGGGGACGACTTCGATCTGCTGGATGTCGTCGATCGGCACCACCGACATGTTGACGCCGCCGCTGAAGGCATTGTTGATGGATACCCCATCGACCAGGATGCCCGTCCGGTAATAGCCGGGAATGCCACGCAGGGTGATCTGATTCAAATAATTGCTGGGCTGTTCGCCGCCCAGGCCGCGGATAAACACGCCGGGCGCACCGGCCAGGGCCTCTTCGATGCGGTGGACATTCTTGTTCGCGATTTCCCTGGCCGTCACCACGGTGACTGTCGCAGGCGCCTCGGAAGCAATTTTTGCTGTCTTCGTTGCCGTCACCACCATTTCCTTCAGGGTGGCATCCGCCTCTTCGGCCTGAGCATACTGCTGGCATGGGAATACCGCAGCCAGGGCGAGGGCAAGAACAGTTTTGCTGTGTTTCATAAAATTACTCCAGAAGGTTACCCGAGGAAGCGCGTGGAACGGATCAGAAGTCATACCGATAGTTGGCACGCAGGTTTCTCCCTGACATGTTGTAGCCAAACTTCTCGGTGTAGAAACGATCCGTGAGGTTTTCGACCGAAAGCGCCACGGACTGGGCTTTGTCGATGCGGTAACGGAGATTCAGGTCGGCAACAGTAAACCCGCCCTGTGTGGTCTGCGGATTTCCTGCCGTGGCATAGTCAAAGTCTTTTATGGGGCCTCGGTAACGGAGGCCCAATCGGCCAGTCCATGGCCCGTAATCGGCATCGAGCGCGACCTTCAGAGCCACATGGGGAACGTTGTTGGCGTCTACGTGCTGAGTTCCTATCACGTCCCAGTCATGAAAATACCGGGTGCCACCAAAGGTTAACTTGTAATTCTTGGCAAACGCCCAGCGGCCCTGCAATTCAAGACCCTGAATACTACTTTCCCCGTCCGCATTCGCATACGTTGTGGTAGTCCCCCCAGTGCTGTTTACGGCTTTGGTAGTGGTGATTTTGTTGGTGATTTTTGTATCGAAAATCGTCAAATCAATGTTGAAGTCACGGATACTCCATTCCACGCCAATGTCCTTGGTCAAGGAGCTCTCGGGTTTGATGCTCGGGTTGCCTATGGCGTAGTCAATTCTCCCGCCCGATAATGGGGTTATGTGATTACCCGTTACATACAACGCATCCGGCGCGACAAACGCCTTGCCAATCGTGGCATGGAGGTTCCAGCCCGGAACAATCAAATGTTTTAAACCCGCACTGGGGCTGGTTGCAACGTAGTCAGTTTTCGAGGGCGTAAAACCGGTCCTGTAGGGCGTGTCGAGGGATTCAACGGTAATGTTGTCTCGCCTTATTCCCGCATAAGCCGTGCTATTTCCGCCATTGAACGCCCAACTGTTTTCGGCAAAGTAACCCATGGAAAGCCGCTGATTATCCGCAGTGCCGGGGGCTTTGCGTGGCACACCCACGACTGCAAGGTTATAACTGCGGGAGACTGATTTTGCATTCTGCGTATCGATCCCGACAACCAATACATTGTTTTGCGACCATCCCCATGCATCCTGAGCTTGCCAGCCGGAAAACGTTAGATTTGTGACAGAATTGATTGCGGGCAACTGAGGACGATCAGCCGAGTTTCTTGAGGTAATCTTCGTCATTTCGGATGTCTGTGTGCCTGAGAATACTGCGGCATTTAGCGCATGATCACCCATGCGCCCAGTCAGACGTAGATCGCGATCGGAGTTGGCCATCTTCTTCCTTCCCTGGTCGCTGGTGCCATACAGAAGATCGCCCGCAGAATCAAATTCTCCTTTCCAATCATTCCATTTTCCGACGAGTCGCCATTCCTTATTGATGTCAAGGCCACCCCGAATCGAGTGGCTTTCATATTCATGTCCGGTAAGCGGTCTAACGTTGCCGTTACCCATTTTGAAATCATCTGTTTTGTTCCAGGAACCGGCGTAATCGAAGTCTGTGGATTGATTGATGCTTCCACCCGCCCGGAACTGGATGTCTTGGGTGCCGAACTGGCCTAAAGTCAGGTTTGCCTGCCCACGAATGTCGCCCTTGCTCTGGCGGGAAATCATATTGACGACCCCGCCCATGGCGCCGGAACCATAAAGAGCCGAACCAGGTCCCTTCATTACCTCGACCTGTTCAATCGAGCCTGCGGTAATCATCGCCATGTTGTCTGCCGCAACCGGCCTGCCGTCGACGAGCAAAACAGTGTGTCTGTTGATGCCGCCATATTCCGGCTTGAATCCTCGAATACCGATACCAGAGAGGCCACTGGGATATTGAATAACATCTACGCTTGCATTCTTTTTCAACAGATCGGTCAGGTCGTTCTGAATAGTCTTGTCGATGTCCTTGCTATCGATAACTTCGATTCGTTGGGGGACATCTTCCAGTTTCGTTTCAACGCGGTGCGCGGTGGTAACAACCGGCGCAAGAATCATTTCCTTGTCATCCGCCCATGCAGGCTGGGCGCAAGGGAATGCCGCAGCAACCGCCACGGCTAGGATGTGTTTCTGATTCTTCATGCTTGACCCCGTAAAAATTGAATGTAATGTAAAAAACGATCTGTCAGGTGCATCAGGCGGATTGTGCTTGGGGGCTGGCCAAGGCAACCTCGTCAGGTTCCTTGTTGCTGGCCTTGACTGCCTTATTCCTGTGTTTTCTCAGCCAGACCAAGGTGCCTGTGGTCACCAGCAGGGTGCAGACCAAGCCGGAAAGACAAATGATGATGCGTCCGGTCAGGCCAAAGGCAGAGCCGCTGTGCAGGGGCATTTGCCAATTGAGGAAGGTGTCGCCGCCATTCATTTCCTGGGCATTGCGCTCGGCCAGCACATCGCCGGAGTATTGGTCGATCCAGACCTTGCTCTTGCCGCCGCGCGGGCGCTTGACTTCATCCTCCTGGCGGAAAGTAACGGCATAGCTGCCCCGGTCATCTTGTGGCAGGCTGACCAGCTTGAGCGCCGCGCCGGGGAACCTGGCCTGGGCAATGGCCACGGCGGCATCGGCACTCAGCGGACTTTGATCGCCAACGGGTTGGGACTCGTGCTTTGCCTCTTTCTGGCTCACGGGAGAGAAAGCCGCCACCATGGGTTTGACGTAATCCGGGAAGATGAAATAGACGCCGGAGAAGGCGAGCACGGCCATGACCACGAAGCTGTACATGCCAAAGGCGCGGTGCAGGTCGAAGATGAAGCGGGCGCTGCCGGCCTTGCGCTTGATGGAGAGTGCCATCCTGATTTTTTTGGCGCCCGGCCACCACAGGTAGGCACCGATCAGGGTCAGGATCAGCCAAACGAGGGAGACCAGCCCGACCACGGTTCTGCCGGTATCCTCCAGTAACAGCTTGCCGTGCAACCCAGTCATCAGGCGCACGAATCCGGGCCGGGTCAGCTCGTAGTGACTGAGGTCACGCTGGCCGGTCATCTTGCCGGTATAAGGGTCGAGCATGACGTGGAACCAGTTTGAACCGGAGCAACAGCTTTTGCCGCTTGCGCCTTCCTTGGAGCTCTTGAACCCGGCGACGTAGACGTCATCCGCCTCGACCGGCGGACGTATGAAGGCAAGCGGTTTGTCCGGGTAGACCGCCTTGGCGGTGGTAACGACTTCAGATAGAGGACGCCGTTCGCCGCCCGGCTTTACGGTCAGCAGTTCGGGATTGAGCGCACGGTCGATCTCGTGATTGAAGGCGATGATGCTGCCGGTCAGGGCGATCAGCACAAGAAAGGCCCCAATGACCAAACCGCTGTAGAGGTGCAGGGCATGCAGCATATTCCAGAGTTTTCGGTTTTTCATGTTCGGGGGCTCCTGTAATAAATGTTTATTTGGCTGCCTCGGTCACAAAGGCGATCTTCATCACCCCGGCGCTCTGCGCCAGGGCGAGGATATCGGCCACCTTTTCGTAGGGAGTGACCCGGTCGGCGCGCAGGTGGAGTTCTGGCTGCGACGGGGCCAGTTCGGCGAGGCGGGCATGGACGCCCGCGCGGCTCGCCGGGACGCCGTCGAGAAACAGGCCGCCCTGGCCGTCCAGCGCCAGCCTGACGACAATGGGCTTGTCGTCGAGCTTGGTCGAGTCCACGCGCGGCAGGTCGATCGGCACCGCCTGGTGAAACAGCGGCGCGGTGATGATGAAAATAACCAGCAGCACCAGCATCACGTCCACCAGGGGCGTGGTGTTGATTTCGGCCATGGGTTGGGTCGTGCCGCCGCTTTCAAAGGAACCGAAGGCCATGTCCGCTCCTCAGGCCGCGGCCGGAACCGGAACCAGGCGCGACGAGGCGGCTTGCCCGGTGACGGCAGGCAGGTGCACGCCGGTGGTCAGGTAGGCATGGAGGTCGTGGGCGAAACCGTCCAACTGGGCAAGAATCAGCCGGTTGGCGCGGGTCAGCGCGTTGAAGGCCAGCACGGCGGGAATGGCGACAAACAGGCCGGCGGCGGTCATGATCAGCGCCTCGCCGACCGGGCCGGCCACCTTGTCGAGCACCACCTGGCTGGAACCGGACAAGGCGACCAGGGCATGGTATATCCCCCAGACGGTGCCGAAGAGTCCGATGAAGGGCGCGGTGGCGCCGACGGAGGCGAGAAAGGTCAATCCCGATTCGATGCCGGCCTGGGAGCGGACGATCTGGCTGCGCAGAGCGCGGGTGACCGTTTCACTGAGGTCGACGCCGGCGCCGATGCCGCGGTCCGCGTGGCGCTGGTGCGCTTGCGCCGCCTGAACGCCCGCCCGCGCCAGGCCGGCGAACACGCCGGTACGGTCTTCCCGCTCGATCTCATCGAGGGCGGCCTCGATGCTTTCCGCTCCCCAGAAGGAGGCGAAAACCCCGTCCATGACGCGGTTGAAGCGCAGTTGCTGGAAAAAGCGGGTGATGGTCAAGGACCAACTGGCGATGGAAAGCGCCAGCAGCAGAATGGCGACGCTGTGGGTGACGATGTCGCCCTGTTGCCAGAAATGGGCTAATCCGAGATTGGACGGCATGAAGATATCCTCAACTTTCACTGTTCAAACTAAAAACGATGGGTACTACAACCCAGGCGGTCACAGCCTGTTCGCCGCGCTTTGCCGGCACGAAGCGCCAGCGTGAAACGGCCTCTTCGGCAGCCAGGTCAAGGCGTTGAAAACCGCTGGAGTGCTTCACTTCTACCCGTTTCGCGTCGCCATCCGCACTGACGAAGACCCGCAACACCACTTTCCCCTCCTCACCGAGACGGCGGGAGGCATGGGGGTACAGCGGCTTGGGGTTGTCCAGATAGTCGGCGTCGAAACGGGCTGCGATGAAGACGGGCGCCGGGGCGGGCGCGGCAACGATGGCTGGTGCCGAAACGGGAGCGGGGGGCTGCGGCGCAACGGTGAAGGAAGCGGCAACCGGAGACTCAACCGGGCTGGCCACCGCCAGTATCGGGGGTGGAACCTGAACGGGCTTGACCGACTTTGGCTGGGGCGGCGGCGGTTTTGGCCGGGGCGGAGGCGGCGCCTCCGGCGCCGATTCGATCAGGCGCACGGCAATGGGGCGGGCCAGTTCCGCCAGCCGCTCGGAGGGCACGGCGACTGCCAGCAAACCGAGAATGGCGATGTGCCCCGCCGCCACCCCGGCAAAAGACAGTCCTTGGCCGCCGGATCGGCCTGCTGGAATCCCGCAGCTGGGAAAGAAAATTCCCATTTACGCCGAAGCCGGGGGGAACGCTCGGCAACCCCTTCGTGCGGGAGCGCCGTAGCCGGTAGCGGCGAGCTTGGCTCGCGGGCTGATTGCAGATAATGACTGTTTGCCGAACACCGCTGACATCGACCTTTCCATAAATTTCCAAGGGGCGGCCTTGGCCGCGATTAGTGGTGATCGCGGTTAAGGCCGCTCCTGGGGTGCTCAATTTTCACGAAACGCTCGGGTTAAAAAGATAAGGCCGAGCCGAAATTGCCTAGTCACCAAAGAGCAGACGGGATGTTATGGCACTTGTTCGGGGTTGGGAATTGGGCAAATTGTCGCGCGGCAAATTGTCGCACCCCACCTCCTTCGGGATGGTCTATGCACACATCTCGCACAATCGTCATTCCGGCGAAAGCCGGAATCTAGGAACGTGCGCCAATACTGGATTCCGGCTTTCGCCGGAATGACGGCACTGATTTGGATGTTGTTACGTATCCGTTTGAATATGAATGGGAGTGCGACTTATGTATATGCGGTAGCCGTCAAAGGCAATACTTGCCCGCATTTCAGCCGACGATCTTCCCTCACCCCCGCACCGGGCGTTTAGTCAGCTTCCGTTGCAAGGTGCGGCGGTGCATCTTGAGGGCGCGGGCGGTAGCGGAAATGTTGCCGTCGTGCTGCGCCAGCACGGTCTGGATGTGTTCCCACTCCAGGCGGTTTACGGAAAGGGGCGCTTCGGCTGCCGGCGTCCGGGCATCGCCGCCGGTGCGCGACAGGGCGGCGATGATGTCGTCCGCGTTGGCCGGCTTGGCCAGGTAATGGGTGGCGCCCAGCTTGATGGCCTCGACGGCGGTGGCGATGCTGGCATAACCGGTCAGCATGACGATGCGGGTATTGGGGTCGAGGGCGATCAGGTCTGCGATGAGCTTGAGGCCTGAGTCGCCGGGCATCTTGAGGTCGACAACGGCAAATTCCGGGGGGACGTCCCGGGACAAGGCCATGGCATCCTCCGCGCTGCCGGCGGTTTTTACCGCATAGCCGCGGCGGCGCATGGCCTTGGCCAGCACGTCCAGGAAAACCTCGTCGTCATCCGCCAGCAGCAGCACTGGCCGTTCATCCAAATCGATCTGGCTCATGGGGATGGCTCCGGTTCGAGTTGGGCCAGCGGCAGGATCACCCGTGTGCGGGTACCGCCACTTTCCCGGTCGAAAACTTCCACCTCGCCACCGAAGCGCTCGATCGTGGCGTTGGTGAGAAAAAAGCCGATGCCCAAGCCGCCGGCAGTATCGTCTGCCGGCGATTTGCTGCTGACAGGGGTCTGGCCCAACAACCCGGCAACCCGTTCGTCGATACCCTGCCCCCGGTCGAGGATGTCTACCGTCAGGTCTTTGGCGTCCCAGGCCAGGTGCAGTTCGACGCCCTCCGGGCTGGCATCGGCGGCATTGTCGAGCAGGCTTTGCAGTGCCTGGTCCAGGCTGCGGTCGGAGCGCATAGCCGGCGCTGTGGCGGAAGTGTCCAGATGAATGGTGGGCAAGCGTACCATGGGCCGTAGAACGTGCCACTCGTCCACCAGATGCGCCAGCCAGGCATCGGCGGGGAGCGCCGCCGCCGGTGCCGTACCGGCAGCGCCTGCAATCTCGGCCAGGATGCCCTTGCAACGCTCCACTTGGGAGCGTAGCAGGCGCAGGTCGTCAGCTCGTTCTTCCCGGTTGCCTTCGCCCAACTCCATCTCGCGCAACACCACGGCCATGGTGGAAAGGGGTGTTCCCAGCTTGTGGGCAGCCCCCGCTGCCAGGAGGCCAAGGGCAAGGATCCGCTCCTGTCGCAGGGCACGCTCACGGAAGGTATGAATCTCACGTTCCCGCTGGCGTAATGCCCTCGCATTGCGGGCCAAAAACACCGAAACGATCAGGGCGCTAATGGCGAAATTAAACCACATGCCCACCACGTGCAGGGCGAACCCCCCTTCCCGATGAATTGTTGTGCGATTCACGCCGCAGGTCTTTGCAAGCGCCGCATCCAAGGCACTCAATCGGCCTTGGAGGAGCGGCAAGGGTTGGTTGAAAAAAACCAGCAGCGTGTAAGCCGCAAAAGCCATCACGGCCATGACCCAGATGTAACGAACTGGCAGGACGACCGCACCGATGGTGAGCGGCAGGAGCAACAGCGAAATAAAAGGGTTTTCCGCGCCACCGGCAAAGAAGAGAAGCCAGGTCAGCACCAGCACATCCAGGCACAGTTGGGCAAACAGCTCGCCATCGTCCACGGGTCGGGCTTTCCCGACCTGCCACCAAGTGACGATGTTAACCAGTGTCAGAAAAATCACTGCTGCCAACATGGGCAATAATGGCAGAGAGATGTTTAACCACCCGGCAGCAAAAAAAATGGTGAGTCCCTGAGCCA
The DNA here is from genome assembly GCA_964559825.1 of uncultured Sulfuricella sp. GTDB lineage: Bacteria > Pseudomonadota > Gammaproteobacteria > Burkholderiales > Sulfuricellaceae > Sulfuricella. The sequence continues at coordinate 32,891 of CAZLJK010000017.1, forward strand.
GTATCGAAAACCAGCGCAGGACCACCAGACGGCCCAGGACGCTGGCCGGATGAAGCATGTTTGGAATCATGTCTTGTAATTGGTCGTCCCTGAAACATGGACCGGGACTCCTGATATGCAAGCCTCGTGCCATGGCCCAGTTTTAGTTAAAACAACAGGTTGATACAGATCAATCTATTGCCATTTGGCGCAGTTGTGCGAGCTGGCACACCCGACCCAATAGCCGGATGAAGTTGAAGGGCAAAAAGAACGCCGGATGTCCGACGGTTAAGCGGGGTGAAAATAACTTACCCCCGGCAACGCCGGGGGTTTACCTTATTGAATTAATGGGATGATCCCGCTGTTTGCCTGGCTTTCCAAGCCGTGAATTCGGAGGGGCGCAAGCCGTAACGCGCCAGCACGCCTTCGTGCAGTCGTCGTAATTCCTCCACGATCAGCGCCTGCACGTTGTTACGACTTGCATCCGGCACATGCTCCACTACAGCCTGTTGGATGATTTTGAGCGCATCCTCCTTGGGTTGTGTCACCACATCTCGGATCGTCTGTTTGATCACGTCCCGGTAGGTTAGGCGGGTGGGATCTGGCTCAGCCAGGTCTTGCTTGATGGCCAGGTATTCTTGCGTTGACCGCTCATAGGCCCAGACGTAGAGGTCGCGCAGCAACTCCACGCGAGTCAGCTCATACAGGCCGAGAATGGCACGACTGTAGGCGTGCTCAGGCACACCCAGAAAAGTGAGCGGACAAAGGTTGGCGCGAAACAACGGCAGATTGGCCGCCAACCGCGACGTTCGCTTGTTGATATCAGCGAACGGCTGCAAATAAGGCAAGTGCACCATAACGAAAAAGGACTGCTCAAAAGGGTCGGTGATCTGATTTGCCTTATCGAGCAGAACATCGAGCGCCTGGTCGATCTGCTGTGGCGCTGACAACGGTCGATATACGCTCTTTCCGATATCGACTGCGTGCTGGCGAATCCGCCCTTCGTCGGACGGGTTGGGCAAGAGATTTTCCGACAAGGCGCTATGCAGGTTCATGAGCGTGTAACGGTCGAACCCGACCGCCCCGACATTCTCAACCAGCAACTCGATGGCGGTTTTGTGATTCAGGATCATTTGGGTTTCGATGGCCGCCTTGCCTTGCGCTACCTTGCCGTGTTCGATCAGTTCCCGCGTGTCGAGTCGCGAGTAGGTGTTACCTTCCAGTTGACTTGAAGCCCAGGACAGGTCGATGAGCAATCGATTCAAAATCGCACGGCTATAGGTGCCAGCGGGTGCGTCAGTCTGGGCGGTTTTCCCCATCTTGCGCAACTGACGGCATAGCGACTCCGACAGATACCCGGTCTGGTTAGGCTGGTAGGCTTCAAGGAAGTCGCGCTGGTAACCCACGGGCTTGCGTGCTTCCGGGGGTTGATCGACGTAGGCAAGGATGTCGCGGCTGTCGGCGGACAGCGGAATGTACTCTGGAAAGAGGTCGTGTTCAGTGGCGGAAACCTTTGTCACAGCCGTCTTGGCTGCGAGATAACGTCGAGCTCGCCCCTCGCCGATGCCGGTTATCCGGCCATCAGCGATCAGTTGACCAATCCACCGCTGGGCCGTTCGGCGCGCAACGTCAGAATGCCGCGCCAGCAATTCGGCGAGCGTCAGACCGGGGGCGGATTCCTGGATGCTTTTCAGTAGGTCGCTGGCGGAGGCCATGGCATCGTTTGGCGCAGTTTGTTTTGGTGATGGCGAGATTATGGCGCAGTTTAATAAACTGCGCCACCCGAATGGCGCAGTTCGCCATTGGTCAGGTGGGGGAAAATTCGCTTCCCTAACGGCGAGCGAGGTTTTTCTTCAGCCATTGTTCCAGCTGCAGAGCATCGAGCTTACCGCTGAAAGCCTGGGCTTTATGGGAAGGATCGTAAAGATAAGTGCGCGGCAGTTCGCCATGCCACTTGGGGTCGATCTCGAAACGCAGGCGCTCCGCAAAGGGATCGGCGAAAACCCAGGCTTCCGCACTTCCGAGACCGGATTGCCGCAGCGTGGCGCTGATCGCTTCGCCCTCTTCCGGCGTATCGGTGGCGACCAGCACCAGGTCAAGATTCGGGTGCTTTTTTACCAGGCTGGACAGCAAGGAAAGTTCTTCCCGGCAATGGGTGCAGGTCAGCGACCACATGCCCAGGATGAACGGCTTGCCCTGCCGGGCGGCGGTTATTTCCTTGATGCTGCCGGAAACGAATGGTCTGATCTCCTGGGCAGCCACGGGTGGAACCAGCGCCAACAGCAGCGCCAGCGTCAGAAAAATGTGGCGCAGCATCATGGTGCCACTCCGATCAGGCGCAAGCCTTCCTTGGCAGTGTTCCACGTCAGATAGGGCTGAACGCCGTCGGCGATCAGCAGGGGATGATCCGAGGCGCCGGCGGTCGCGGCAATCTGCCTCGGCGGCGACCAAGACTTGCCGCCGTCGCTGGAGGACATCCCCCTGATGACCGAGTTCTGGCCGTCGAACTCCTTCCAGACCACATGCACTGCCTTGCCGAGGCTCAGCACATGCGGATGGCCGGCCTGGGCCTCGAAATTGCCGAAATTCAGCGATGCGGAAAAGTGATTACCCCGGTCAGCGGAATGCGCGTAAAACAGTCCATGCCGCTCGGGCGCATTGTTGAACCAGACGAAATGGTAAACCCCCTCGGGCGCAACCGACACGGCGCCGCCATGGTGCGGGCAGGCATCCACTTCCCAGCGGTCGTGGCTGACGCGGACCGGCGAGGACTTGCCGTCCAGCCGCAGCATGGCATGGTCGCGCTCGTTCTTGCCATAGATGTGGCGCCAGAAAATCACCGGCGTTTCATCATTATCCAGCGCCATAGCTACGCGGCAGCATTCGCAGGAATGGTCGGCGGCCTTGAGGTTGGGCTGGAAGCTGGCGCCACCATCGTCGGAAACCGCGTAATACACCGCTGCACCGCGGTATTTCTCGCCTTTCCTGATGGCAGCGCTTAAATCGCGCTTGTCCAGCCAGGCGAGAAAAACCTGCCCCCGGTCATTCACCTCCAGCGTCTCGAATCGGTGGCTGATGATCTCCCGGTTGTCATTGACGGTGAGCGGCGCGGAGAACGACTTGCCGCCATCCAGCGAGCGGCTGAAACGGATGTCGCCGGTCATGGGGTTTTCCAGCCCACGTGTATACGACACGTAAACCGTTCCCTTGCGCACGACGATCTTGGGGCGGTTCTCGCCGTCGCCCAGGATGTCCTCCGGTTCGGGATTGACTTTGACCGGCTCGCTCAGGGTGCTGCCCCGATCATCGGAATGGCTGACGTAAAGATGCCGGCCACGGATGGCCGCCAGCCACAGCCGGCCTTTCTCGTCAAAAGCCGTGGTAATGGCCAACGACGGCTTGGCCAGCCTCGCTTTCCAGGCATTCTCCCTATTCTGGGGAGTGGGCTGCTCTACAGCCTGAGCCGGAACCATCAGACTCATTGCGGCAAGAAATCCGCCGAGCAGGATTTTGTTCATACACATCCTCATCAATAATCGAATTTCATGCTGGCAAAGTAAGTCCGCTGTTGGTAAGGATACATGGTGAAATACTTGGCATCGCCGATATTGTCGATGCCCACGGAGGCCGACCACTGCTTGTCGAATTTATAAAGCACTTTGGCATCAAAGACGCTGAAACTACTGCGCCCCATGTAGACTTGAGAATTGGGGTCGGGATATTGCTGGGTTACCGTATTGAAGAGGGCGCTATGCTGCCGGGCACTGTAGCGCCAGCCCAAACTATATGAGAGCGCATCCGATGCATGGTAGACACCCAGCATCGATGCTCGCCAAGCCGGGATGAGGGGCAGTTCCGTCCCCTCCAGCCCCGGGTTCGCAACATCTTTCGCAATCCGGGAATGGACGTAGGCAACGCTGCCGGAAAGATCAAAACCACGCACCCATAAATCGTTGGTCTGCAAGGATGTTTCGATACCGTAGGTGCGTACCTTGTCGATATTCTGAACGCTGCTGATACTGAAACCCGGCAGGGTTGTGAGATCAGTTTGCGAGACGAGCGCATCCTTCCTTTCCTCCCCGAATAGCGAAGTGCGCCATACGCTGTTCGCCAGGAAACGCTCCATGGTGAATTCCCAGGAGTCGGCAGCCTCCGGCTTGAGGTTCGGGTTGTTGGTCAGGGCGGTGTTATACGGCGCCGGGAACCCTGCAATCTCCCCAGCGGTAGCATCAGCACCACCGGTGGTCTTAATGCTGACATTCTTGAACAGTTCGCCGACGGTCGGGAAGCGTGTACCCCTGCCAAAAGAACCCCGCAGCGCCCAATCGTCCGAGGCCTGATAGGAAAGCGAAGCCTTGGGAGAAAAAGCGCTGACTGACCGGTCTTGATAGGTCACGTTTACACCGGATGCGTAATTACTCCCATTGGACGCTTTCCAGTTTTCCATGCGACCACCCGCAACCAGCTTCCAGGCGGGAGCGAGTTGCCAGGCATCCTGCACATAAATCGCGTCGGTTGAAGTTTCCCCTCTGGAATTGCTATTCAATGCAGCTGCACTGCTCGTTTGCCAGTTGCCCGCGCCAAGGTTGTATTTATCTGACTTCGTCGTATAGGTATCGGTATGAAAACCAAAGCTGATTTGATGCTGGCTTTTTAAATTGCCATCGGGTCGCCAGATGCCGCGCAGGTCCATATTCTGCCAGCCCGTCCCATCTGCGAAAGTGATCGTGCCGGCAGTCGCATCGGTGCTGGGCGTAGTTCCGTAATTACCCGATGATGCTCGGGTAACATCCTTGTTCTGATTGAAGTAGCTTGCATTGACCTCCCAATCCCATGTTCCGCCGCTATCCGATTTCACCGATAGCCCATGCATGTGATACTCGGCTTCAGCATAGCTGACACTCGGCGCAGTCACCGTGTAATCCTGGCCATTGATACGGACATATTTGTAGGGATTCACCGTGCTCTTGGTACCGTAAATCGTGTTACCGGCGGCATCCCTCAGATAGCTGTCTATCAATTTATCGGAGGTGTTTTGCCAAATATTCAAGGTGTAGGTGGCGCGAACTGTCGGGGAGAAGTCATAAGCCACCTTGATGGTGCCGTCGTCCTTCACCGTATGATCCATACTGGTTGCGGCAGTTATGACTCTGGCTCTGTTGGCGGTATCGTTGTCAAATTGCGCGCCAGTGACGACGGTGAACGTTCCTGCATCTGCTGCAGCGCCTGTCTTGGCGGTGGCAGAAGTGTAGTCCGTCGGATGGCTATGGTTATCCAGGTGGTCAGCGCTCAGCCGGAACGACCAGTCGCCAACCTTGTTACCCACGCTCGCTGCGCCATGCACCCCGGTAAAGTTCTTGTCCGTGCCGTACAACTTGTAATTTTGACCGAAGGCATCCAGCTTCGCGTGGGCTTCAAACTGGGTCGGCATGTGCGTGGTCATCAGCACCACGCCACCGACCGAATTACCCGGATAAAGCGCAGAAAACGGGCCATACATGACATCGACCCGGTCGATTGATTCCTGCGACACCATGCCCCAGCGCGGGCCGGGGCAGCAGCTATTGGTCAGAAAATTCGATAGCAGAAGCCCGTCAGCGTAGACGATTGTTTGTGCGCTGGAATTGACGCCGTACATCCGCATCGCCAAACCACCGTTAACATCGCCGATAAAACGTTCGCGAACATGCACGCTTGGCAAATACAGTAACGCCCCCGCCGATGACACCGAATTGACGCTTTCAGCGATCTGTTTTGCTGTGACGCTTTCAACCGTATTGGGCACGTTGTCCGGCACCGCCGATTTATCGCCCTTGATGACCATCCCCTGCAACTGCGTGTCAGCCTCCCCTCCTACATCCGCACACCAACCCAAACTCGCCATGCTGGCGCAGACCCCAATCATTAATTGACTCAATATTCTTTTTCTCAGCACAACCATCCCCTAATAATTATTTTTTATCTTAATGCCAGAAACCCGAACCGAACATGTCAGTATGCAATACACGTGCCAGCAATAGACACATTTATAAACAACTTGTTGGCTCGTGCCCACGCCGTGCCATTTAACACACCTGCGCCTCTTCGCACACCCACGCTAAACGGATGTTGACGTATGAAATGAGTATTCTTATACTGCGCTTTATGGATAATTTCTCGCTCATCGGGCACTCCCCCGTCTTCCGTCAACTGCTGAATACGGCACAGCTGGTTGCCGCAACGCGCGCCACCGTGCTGATCTGCGGCGAATCGGGCAGCGGCAAGGAAAACCTGGCGCGCTTCCTGCACACTCACAGTCCACTGGCGAGTCGCCCGTTTATCGCGGTCAACTGCGCCAACCTGCCGGAGAACCTGGTGGAGTCCGAGCTATTCGGTCACCGCCGCGGCGCTTTCAGCAACGCCATTGTCGACCGCGACGGCTTGGTGCGGGCGGCCCACAACGGGACATTGTTCCTCGACGAAATCGGCGAACTGCCGCTGGCAGCTCAAGCCAAACTGCTGCGCTTCCTGGAGAACGGCGAGATCCTGCCGTTGGGTTACGACCAGCCGATCAAGGCCAACGTACGCGTGATCGCAGCAACCAACTGCGACCTGGAAAAAATGGTGAAGATCGGCCGCTTCCGCGCCGACTTGTTCTATCGCTTGCAGGTAGTGCCGATGGAAGTACCGCCGCTACGCGAACGCTCAACCGACATTGGCCTGCTAATCGAACACTTTGTGGAAATAGCAGCGCAGCAGCACAGCCTGCAGGCGGTTTCGTTTAGCCCGGAAGCGATGAAAGTGCTCAAGGCTTACTCGTGGCCCGGCAACGTGCGCGAATTGAAAAACCTGTGCGAGCGCCTGACGATCTTGTGCAATTTCCAGCGCGGCTCACTGGGGGTGGACAACCTGCCGCTCAACATCCGCGGCGGTCAGAGCGCTGCAACTCCCGTTGCTCCAGCCGCCACCCCGCTCAACCTGGGACAGACCGAGCGCGATCTGATCCTGCAAGCCCTGGAGCAGACCAGAGGCAACCGCACCCGGGCGGCGAAGCTGCTGGGCATCAGCCGCTACACCCTGCTTTACCGGATGAAAAAATACTTTGGCGCCGAAGAATCCGGCCTCCTGGGCGAAGCATAAACCGTTCTGACTCACCGACAAAAAAGGCTCCAAATGGAGCCTTTTTTGTATTGAATCAACCCTCACCTCAATCCGCTCCCGGAGGGAGAGGAAGCAATGGTGAAGAGCGCTTATTTCGATCTGCATTACTTCGACTTGATCACCGTCAGCAGGTCGCGCTTGTGCTCTTCTTCCTGGATCAGGATGTCCTCGAGCACCCGGCGCAAACCGTATTCCTTGAGCGCCTCGGCCTGGGCGATCCGTTCCTTGTAGCGATCGATGGCGTTGTCCTCGCCCTTCAGATCCTGCTTCAGCATTGCCAGGCTGTCGCTGTCGGTTTCGCGCTTTTCCACGTCCACCGTAGGCACGCCGCCGAGAAAATCGATCTGGTCTGAGAGCATGACGGCATGTATCATCTCCTCCTGGGAGTGAATGATCAATTCCTTCTGGATCGATTCGTACTGCGCACCGGTGATCGCGGAAGCGTGCTGGACGTACTGTACCGCTGCGGCGTATTCCCATTCCAGGTCTTTGTTGAGTTCTTCGAGCAGTTTCTTTTTTGTGATTTTCATGCCCAGCCCTCCTTTAGAATTAATCTAAACCCAATATAGCCCTAAAAGCACTTGCGCGCCACCAAGTCCACCAGCGCCGACATGCCGCAGTGCCCCACCCCTTCGCAAATCTTGTCATCATGTTCGGCGAGATGCAGAATTTCCATGGCGGAAAATTCCTTGCACAGGGTTTCCGCCGTGTACAGGTTCTCCGCGCTGGAAGGACCGCCGGTCTGGTATTCCAGCTGCTTGGGCCGGTAGCCCTGCAGGATCAGAATGCCGCCCGGCTTAAGCGCGCGCAGCATCAGGCCATTCAGGATACGGCGCTGCGCCGATCCAACAAACTGGATGAAAATCGCCGCAATGGCATCGAAGCGGTTTTCACCCCAGGTCCAGGCAAACAGGTCGCTGGTTTCGTGATGCACGACCACCCCGGATTGCTTCGCAAGCCGTTGCGCCTTCTCCACGGCCAGCGGGGAGAAATCCACCGCCGTCACGGCCAGTCCCTGCCGGGCGAGCCAGGCGCTGTTCCGACCCTCGCCATCGGCCACGGCCAGCACGCTTTGCCCGGGCTGGAAGCGGTGCAGTTGCGAGGCCAGGAAAGCGTTGGGAGCGGTGCCGTAGAAAAATTCGTCGCCGCGATAACGCTGGTTCCAGAATTCTTTCAATTCTGCGGTCTTTCGCCGTTAAGCAGCTTCTCCAGATTGGCGGCTGGCACCATGCCGGGAATACGCATCCCGTCGGCGAAGATGATCGTGGGCGTACCGTTGACCTTGAGCTTGCGGCCCAGTTCGGCGATTTTCGCCAATGGGTTTTCGCACTTGCCGACCGCCTGCGGCACGGTTCCCTTCTGGATCAGGTCCTCCCACGCCTTGACGCGATCAGGCGCACACCATACCGCCCTGGATTTGTCCCCGGCCTGGGGATGGAGGCTGGCAATCGGGTAGAGAAAAGTGTAGATCGTCACGTCGGTGATCTTTGCCAACTCGGCATCGAGCTTCCTGCAATAGGGGCAATCTGGGTCGGAGAACACCGCCATCTTGCGGCTGCCGTTACCTTTCACCTGCTTGATTGCCGATTCGAGCGGCAGCGTTTCGAATTTCACCCGCATCAGGTCGCGAATCCGTTCTTCGGTCACATTGCGCTGGGTCTTGGCGTCGATCAGGTTGCCGATCAGGATGAAAGTGGCATTCTTGTCGGTATAGAAAACCTGGCTGCCCTCCATCACGGCCTCATACAGGCCACCGTACTGGGTTTTTTTCAAGCTGTCGATCTTGATATCGGAAAACCTTTTCTCGACGGCCGTCTTCACCGCCACTTCGTCCGCACCCATCTTGGCATCGGCCAGCGCCGCGCCGGTAAAGAAAAGCCCGGACAACAGGCAGACCAGAATTTTTGAACGCATTACGATTTCCTTCAAGGGTAAAGAATCAACTTAAAAACAGCAATTCACCGCAGAGGACGCGGAGGACGCTGAGGAAAACCAAAAGTAGGCGCCTCTAGGCGACAAGGTATTACAAAAGTTATGCTGGGTCACCCATTAGGTGAGTGCATTTATTACGTCAGGCATTTGAATTTCTCTGCGTCCTCCGCGTCCTCTGCGGTTCAACTTGGTTTTTAGACTCAATTAAGATACCGCCCTACCGCATGCTGCACCAGGCCATTTTTCAGCCAAGGCAAGCTGCCGGTCAGTGAAAGCCCCAAGTTGCGCGCCAGCTTCAACGCCGGGTTGCGATTGTTGAACAATTTCTGCAGCCCGTCGGTAATCAGTTGCATCGCCAGAATGTCCGCCTTGCGCGCCCGCTCATAGCGGCGCAGCAGGAAATAATCGCCGCAGTCCGGCTGAGGGCCACGATCCTTCAGCACTTTTGCCAGCGCCCTTGCATCCTGGAAACCCAGGTTGACGCCCTGTCCGGCAAGCGGGTGGACGTTGTGGGCAGCGTCGCCGATCAGCGCCACCCGTGATTTGACCAGGTGCTCCAGGTGCAGCAGGCGCAGCGGAAAGGCGGACGGCTTGCTGAGCAGCGTCAATTCGCCCAGGGCGCTGTGGCTCGCCTCCTGCACCTGACGGCAGAACTCGTCCGGCAACAGCGCCATCAGCGCGGCTGCATGCTCTTCGAACGCCGTCCAGACGATCGAAATGCGATTGCCCGGCAGGGGCAGGAAGGCCAGCACACCGTCGCCGCGAAACCATTCCCAAGCGGCATCGCCGTGGGGCAGTTCGGTTTCGAAATTGGCGATCACTCCCATCTGGCGGTAGGGCGCAGGTTCGGCATCCATTCCGGCCTGCGAGCGCACCCAGGATTCCCGCCCGTCCGCGCCGACAATCAGCGCAGCACGCAATTCGCGGCCATCCTCCAGGCGCAGCACGGCGACTTCTTCCTGCAGCCTCAGACTGGCGCAACGCGCCGGGCAGAACAACTCGAGGTTTTCCTGGCGCTGCAGAGCCCGCCACAAGCCGTGCTGCATATGGCGCACCTCGGCAATCACCGCCAATTCGGCCAGCCCGGATTGATGGGCATCGAAATCCAGTGCGGTCTTCCCGTCGTCGCCGTAGATATGCATGCTCAGCACCGGGGCAATGCGGGCGGCATCGAATCGCTGCCAGACCCCGCTCTCGCTGAGGAATTCGATACTGCCCGGACTGATGGCGAAAACCCGGCTGGTCCACTCCGGCGCTGGCGCAACCGGCTCCACGCCTTCCACCAGCGCCAGTTTCAGCCCGCTGTCCTGCATCGCCAGCGCGAACGATGCGCCGACCAGCCCGGCTCCGACGATAATAATGTCGAATTGGTCGCTCATGCCGCCCCCATCACGGCTTCGATCTCGTCCACCGTTTTCGGTGCCGCCTGGGTCAACACCTCGCAACCTTGGGCCGTCACCAGCACGTCGTCCTCGATGCGGATGCCGATGTTCCATAGATGCTCCGGCACGCCCTCGCCGGGCCGGATGTAGCAGCCGGGTTCAACGGTCAGCACCATGTCCGCTTCCAGCTTGCGCCACTCTCCGCCACGCTTGTAGTCGCCCACGTCGTGCACGTCCATCCCCAGCCAGTGGCCGGTTTTATGCATATAGAAGCGCTTGTAGTCGCCGGATTCCAGCAACCCCTCCATGCTTCCCGTGCACAGGCCAAGATCGATCATGCCCTGCGCCAGCACTTTGAGAGCGGCCTGGTGCGGATCGTCCCAGCTGGCGCCGATTTTGACGGCGCCGATTGCCGCCGCCTGTGCCGCCAGCACCATTTCGTACACGTCCTTCTGCACGGCGCTGTAGCGCCCGTTAACCGGAAAGGTGCGAGTGATGTCGGCGGCATAGCCATCCAGCTCGCAACCGGCATCGATCAGCAGCAGGTCGCCATCCCTGAGCATGTCGGCGTTATCGACATAATGCAGCACGCAGGCATTGGCGCCGCCCGCGACTATGGATGAATACGCCGGGGCTTGTGCGCCCATGCGGCGGAATTCGTGCAGCAATTCCGCCTCGATTTCGTATTCCTGTCGCCCAGGCCGGGCAAGTTGCATAGCACGGCGGTGCGCTGCCGAGGAAATTTCAGCAGCACGACGCATGGTAGCGATTTCCTCAACGCTTTTGATCAGCCGCATTTCATCCAGCAGCACACGCACATCCCGAATTGCGGACGGCGCCACAACGCCATTGCGCACTTCGGCCCGCACTGCGTTGAGCCAGCCCACCGCACGGGCGTCCCAGGCGCTATCGGCGCCGAGATGGAAATGCAGGCTGGGCTGGTCGGCAAGCAGCTTGGTCATCATCTCGTCCAGCATGGCGATAGGATGAGCCTCATCGAAGCCGAAAGCCTCGCGCGCTGCTTCCGGACCATGGCGAAAGCCATCCCAGACCTCGCGCTCGGGGTTTTTTTCGCGGCAGAACAGGATGCTTTTGGGTGCCTCACCGGCGACCAGAACCAGCACCGCCTCGGGTTCGCCAAAGCCGGTCAGGTAGTGAAAGTAGCTGTCGAAGCGGTAGGGGTAAACGCTGTCGCGGTTACGAGTGCGCTCCGGCGCGGTGGGAATCACCGCCACGCCGGCCTGGATCTGTTCGGCCAGCCTATGGCGGCGCTGCTGATAGGTTTTGAGTTCAATCATTTAAAATCTTCGACCACGAATGCCACGAATGTTCACGAATTAACACGAATAAAAGCAATATTGCACGAACTATATGGGAAGGTTTCTCCATGCGCACCTGTAGCTGAATAAGCATTTGATTTTCATTCGTGTCATTCGTGGTTAAACTTTTTCCGCAATTCCATATCCAACTGCTCCAGCCGCTGCGGCGTGCCGATATCCATCCACAGGCCGCGGTGATGCTCGCCGCCGACC
>CAZLJK010000018.1:0-43448 GCA_964559825.1 uncultured Sulfuricella sp.
AGGTTTCGGCGATGTTGCCGTAATCCTTGCTGCGCTGATCCTCGTTGCGGATCAGCAGCGCGATGGGCGAACCAGTGGTCTTGCCCTCGAACACGCCGGAGAGGATTTCCACCGTGTCCGACTCGCGCCGCTGGGTCACGTGGCGCGAAGTGCCGGGCTTGCGCCGGTCGAGTTCGCATTGGATATCCTCCGCGCTCAAGGCCATACCGGGCGGGCAGCCGTCCACCACGCAGCCGATGGCCGGGCCGTGGGATTCGCCGAAGGAAGTGACGCAGAAAAGTTTGCCTAGAGTATTGCCGGACATTTTATTTCATCTCGAAAAATCAACCTGCTAAAGTTTAACATAAGCCTAGAAAAAGCTATTGAACCGCGGAGGACGCAGAGGACGCGGAGCAATTCAAAGACCTACGTGCCATTGCACGCCCACAAGACGGGAAATTGGTGTAAGCCTATAACCCCGTGCTTTTCCTCTGCGTCCTCCGCGTCCTCTGCGGTAATTTTTTTAAAATTAGGGTATGAGGCCACAACTGGCTCTTAGCCATGAAAATCCACCACCTCACCGTAGAAGCAGCGGTCCGCAGCCTCAACAGCCACCCCGATGGGCTGGCCGCTAGCGAAGCGGTGCGTCGGCAAAAAGAATTCGGGCCGAACCGGGTGGAGCGGGTCAAAAAAGAGCTGCTCGCGCTGCGCTTCCTCAAGGAATTTACCCACTTTTTCGCCCTGATCCTGTGGCTGGCCGCGGCGCTGGCCTTTGGCGCGGAATTCAGCGATCCCGGCAAGGGCATGGCGATGCTGGGCTGGGCCATCCTCGGCGTGATCCTGATCAACGGCATTTTCTCCTTCTGGCAGGAATACCGCGCCGAAAAGGCCCTGGCCGCGCTGGAAAACCTGCTGCCCCACCAGGTCATGGCGCTGCGTGACGGAATCACCGAGCAAATCCCGGCCGCCGAACTGGTTCCCGGCGACATTCTTATCCTGCGGGCAGGCGACGACATCCCCGCCGATTGCCGACTGGTCGAGGCTTTCGGCGTGCGCGTCAACAACGCCACGGTCACCGGTGAATCCCTGCCCAAAGCCAGAAACACCGAACCTTGCAAAGAGGAATACCTCCCCCTTGCCCGCAACGTCCTGCTCGCCGGCACCTCGCTGGTATCCGGCGAGGCGCGGGCGGTGGTGTTCGCCACCGGCATGCATACCGAATTCGGCAAAATTGCCCACCTCACCCAAGCCGCGCGGGAAGCACCCTCCCCCTTGCAGCGCGAGATTGCGCGCGTCAGCCGCCTGGTAGCCGGCCTGGCCAGCCTGCTCGGCGCAATTTTTTTCGGGATTGGCCAGGGGATCGGACTCCCTTTCTGGGAAAGCCTGATTTTCGCCATCGGCATCATCGTCGCCAACGTGCCCGAAGGCCTGCTGCCCACCGTCACCCTGGCGCTAGCCATGGCCACGCAGCGCATGGCAAAGCGCAACGCCCTGGTGCGCCACCTGCCTGCGGTGGAAACGCTGGGCTCCGCCACCGTAATCTGCACCGACAAGACCGGCACCCTCACCCAGAACCGCATGGCGGTGAAGGAGGTCTTCCTCGCCGGCGAGTTCCGCGCCGCCGCCGACCTGACCCTCGACCCCGCGCTGGCGGAAGACTACCGCCGCTTTTTCGAGACTGCGCTGAACTGCCACAACCTCCAGACTGCCGAAATAAACGGCGTCCCCGAACTGCTCGGCGACCCGATGGAAATCGCGCTGGTGCGCATGGCGCAAGGCGTGCTGACCAAGCCCCCGACTTGCACCAAAGAGGGCGAAGTGCCCTTCGACACCGACCGCAAACGGCTTTCCATCCTGTGCCGCACGCCGACAGGGTTGGCCCTCTACACCAAGGGCGCGCAAGAAATGGTGCTCCCCTTGTGCACGCGAGTGCAGATCGGCACGAAAACCCTGCCCCTCACCCCGGCACTGCGCGAAAAATTTGCCGCCGCGCAGGAAGCCCTGGCGGAAAAAGGGCTGCGCGTACTCGCCTTCGCCAGCCGCACGGCGGCGGAAGAAGAGCCCAAGGAAAATCCGGAGCACGACCTGACCCTGCTCGGCCTGGTGGGGCTGGAAGACCCGCCGCGCCCGGAAGTGCCGGACGCGATCAGCAAATGCCATCAAGCCGGCATCCGCGTCATCATGGTCACCGGCGACCATCCCCATACCGCCCGCGCCATCGCCCGCGAAATCGGCCTGATCCGTGGCGAAGCCCCGATTGTCATCTGCGGCGATGAACTGCGGCGGCTGTCCGATATCCAGTTGCAGCTGGCGCTGGATGCGCCGGAAATCATCTTCGCCCGGGTCGGCGCCGACCAGAAGCTGCGCATCGTCGGCGCACTGCAAAAAAAAGGGGAAATCGTCGCGGTCACCGGCGATGGCGTCAACGACGCGCCGGCGCTGAAAAAAGCCGACATCGGCATCGCCATGGGATTGTCAGGGACCGACGTGGCGCGCGAAGCCGCCGACATGGTGTTGCTCGACGACAACTTCGCCAGCATCGTCGCCGCCATCGAGGAGGGCCGCGCCGTGTTCGAGAACATCCGCAAGTTCCTCACCTACATCCTCACCTCCAACATCCCGGAACTGGTGCCCTACCTCGCCTTCGTCCTGTTCAGGATTCCCCTGCCGCTGACCATCATCCAGATCCTGGTGGTGGACCTCGGCACCGACATGCTGCCGGCGCTGGGGCTGGGGATGGAAAAGCCGCACCCCGGCGTGATGCAGCGACCGCCACGCGCCCGCAGCGAACGCCTGCTCAACGGACCGCTGGCGGTGCGCGCCTACCTGTTTCTCGGGACAATGGAAGCCGCAGCGGCCATGGCAGCGTTCTTCTTCGTGCTCAACGCGGGCGGATGGCGCTACGGCGAAATGCTTTCCCCGCTCGACCCCCTCTATTTGCAGGCCACCACCGCCACCCTCACCGCCATCATCGTGATGCAGGTGATGAACGTGTTCCTGTGCCGCAGCGGCACGGAATCGATTTTCAGCCAGGGGCCGCTCGGCAACCGACTGATCCTGTGGGGTGTCGCGGCCGAAATCGCCCTGATCCTGGCCATCGACAACACGCCCTGGGGCAACCTGGCATTCGGCACCGCACCCATCGGCCTGAATGTCTGGCTGTTCGTCATCCCCTTCGCCTTCGCCATGCTGGCGCTGGAGGAAGTGCGGAAATGGGTAGCGAGAAAAACTATACTTTAGATCATGAAAGCCAACGATTTATTACGCGAACTGCTGGCGGCCAAGCAGGAAGCGCTGCGCCGCAAGCAGGCCCAGAACCCCGCCAACAAGCTGACGGACAAGCA
The DNA here is from genome assembly GCA_964559825.1 of uncultured Sulfuricella sp. Lineage (GTDB taxonomy): Bacteria > Pseudomonadota > Gammaproteobacteria > Burkholderiales > Sulfuricellaceae > Sulfuricella. Next base: position 3,324 of record CAZLJK010000018.1, read on the forward strand.
GAACCGCTGGCAGCGCTTTAACCGCTTTGGCTGGGACAAACGACAGGGCTAGCCGGCCAACTTCAGACCGTCCTTTCAGCAGCCCAAAGGCTATCCAATTCCAACTGTCTAATTTCGCTCCTGATGGTCTATATTAAACATAGTGAAAAATGAGCATCTGCGCACAGGATGCCTGATTTTTCATGTGGTTACCTTAGGCGCGTGCCTGAAACGGATGCGGCGCTAGACAGGCCGCCAAAGATAAAACCTTTATTGATACATGGGAGAAACGAGCATGCGGATAGCCAAGGAGGACGTAGACGTCAAGATGCAGATCCCAGGTGCCGTGATCCGTCAGCGCACAGATTTCGGCGACGCAACGGGATTAGGCAAGATCAGCGGCGAGTACTTCAGCCTTTCGGCGGGCGTCGATACCACCCCGCTGTTCAAAGGACTGGAAGGCGATTTGTGCCAGTGCCCCCACTGGGGCTTCGTCTTGCGCGGCCAACTCACCATGACCGACGCGAACGGCGCACAAGAGACAGTCAACGCGAATGATCTGTTTTACTGGCCACCCGGCCACAACATAAAGGTCGACGCAGATGCGGAGATCATCATGTTCAGCCCCCAGCGCGAGCACAGCCATGTCATCGACCACATGATCGAGAAGGTGAAAAGTTAAACCCGGTGCCGGGAGCGAATGCCCGTTCTGGCGGTCTCCGGGGGCCGCCTAAATAAAGGTTAGGCAGCACGTTCTTACTCAGGAGGATAACCATGAATGAAACGAGACGCGATTTCCTGAAGCTCGCCGCCGCTGCGACAGTGGTCAGCTTGCTCGGTCAACGGCAGGCGTTTGCGCAAAGCAGCGCGAGCATCGAACCCGGCGACCGGGTGTATATCACCAACGAGGACTCGAACACCATCACGGTAATCGACCCGCGCAGCAACACGGTCGAGACCACCATCAACCTGACCAGCTTCGACGAAGACGCGCGTCCGCCATTCCGCCTGGTGACTGCAGGAGTAACGCCGACGCACGCGGCGATGATCCACAAGCCGCTCTATCACGGCTGCATCGACGCGCACGGGGCGGTGCCTTCACCCGACGGCAGGCTTCTCGCCACCAGCGGTCGAGGATCGAGCAACGTTTACCTCATCGACGCGGCCAACAAGAAGGTGGTGGGCAACATGGCCAATCCGCTTGCCGGCCCCAGCACCCATAACGATCGGATTTCGAGCGGCATTCTGGTCGGTCGCGAACCGCACGAGCCGACTTTCACGCGCAACGGCAAGGAGCTGTGGGTGACGCTGCGGGGCGAAGACCGGATCGCCATCCTCGATGTGGAGCGCGCCATGCGCCAGGCCGGGGGCGTCGAGTCCGGCGCGATTCTCCGCTACATCAACACCATCAATGGACCTGCGCAAGTCTGGTTCGACGCCAGAGGCGCGCTCGCGTTCGTCGCGAGCCAGAAGGTCTCGAAAGTCGATGTGTTCCGCGTCAATCCGGATGCGAACGGCTATTCGCAGCCGCAACGCCTGACGACGATCGACATTACTGCGCAAGACAAGCCGGCATTCACGCCCTTTCTCAAGACCACGCCGGACGGCAAGGAAGTCTGGTTCTCGCACAAGCTCGCAGATGCGGTGTCGGCGCGCTCGACAACCGAGCCTTTCGGCCTTCTCGACGCCGTGCCGCTCGGCAATCTGGCGCGACCCAACCACGTCGAGTTCGTCGAAAACCGCAAGGGGAAGGTGGTGTACGCAAGCCTTGCGCGCGTGGACGACAACGGTCCCGGCGGCATCGCCGCAAGCCAGATCGCCATCATCGACCGCAGCGCCGCGCCCGGCACGCGCAAGGTGGTGGGGACCTTCTTTTCCCGTGCGCGCGAGGCGCATGGCATCTGGACGAACCCGGCGAACGGCCTGCTCTATATCGCGCACGAGCAGGACGAACTGCCCGGCACGCCCAACGCCGGGCAGACCTGCTGCACCGCGTTCGACGTGTCCGATCCGTTCAACCCGAAATTCATCGCACAGATTCCCCTCGGCGCTTTGAAACTGCCCTCCGGCGAGTTACGCAACAAGAAGAGCATCAACCTGGTCTACGTGCGTCCCGGGTACAAGGGGCAGACGGCATAGGAGGCGCCATGATGCGATGGCTTTTGCTCTCCCTGTGGCTGCTTGCCGGTGCGGCGCTGGCGCAGGACCAGCACCACGGCACGCACGGGAGCGATACGCCCGAGCGCCATGGCGCAACATTCGCGCGCTTCGCTTCCGAAATGGATGCCGGCATGGGCGCCATGATGCGCGACATGCACGCGCCGGGCTACACCGGCAACGCGGACATCGACTTCCTCGCGATGATGATTCCGCACCACGAGGGCGCTGTAGAAATGGCACGGCTGGTGCTGATCCATGGCCGTGATCCGCTCACGCGCAAGCTCGCCGAGGAGATCATCGCGAGCCAGGTTGTCGAAATCGAGGGAATGAAGCGGCGCCTTGCGATCCTGCGCGCCAAGCCCAGCCCGGAACAGGGCGAGTTCCCCGCGCTCGGGGGAACGCGCGGACCCGGCCCATAATCCTGGCTGCATGGGAGCCGATTTGCTCTTGTGCGCCGTGACCGGTGACGTAAGCAATCGGAATGATCGGACTGGATTAATTGCAGCCGTGCCAACTTCACTCGAGGCGACACCTTACGGCGCGCTTCAATTCGGACGTTGCTGAACGTCCTCTTCGCCACTACGACCAGCTTCGCTTCCCGACCCGAAGGCGACCTTCAGACTTTTCAAAAGCGGACTTTCACCATTCGAATTTCCCCTTCTGTACAACTTTCGCGTGTGTGCGGAGGAATAATGGATTGGGTCGCGCAAAACAATCGATCAGCACACCTTCTCATCAACAGTCAATACGACCAGTTCTCGCAAGAGTGCACCCAACAGTGAGCGTTTCAAAATCATAAATCGCTGAATGACCAAATTCACCACTTGGTTCCGAAACTCCTTTGGGAATAATAAAAACCACTCTATTCTCGTTGATCATGCCTGAAGGGTAAGTGAATTTCTTGAGCACAACATATGCGCGGGATAGATCTATTTTAGAGACAGAAAGAGCGTTTTCTGTACTCGGTACTGGGAGATTTTTGCGAGTGTATTTTTTTTCGATATACGCATCCCGAAAAGCTTTGACATCTTCTGGCGTTGCTTTGCGAATAACGCCTTTTCGGACAGCTTCGTCAAGAGCAAGTTGAGGACCTGTTATCGTTTTTATAGATGGATTTGGCGGTGTATGCGGTGTATTAAGAGTCCCCACAATAGCTTGAACTGATGTCAGCCATATACGTGATGCTGCCATGACGTCCTCAGGTGTTGCGGTTTCCGTTTTTAACTGACCCGGCTTCCATCTTAGGTAACTCATTTCAGGACTACCCGATGGAACAATTCTTATATTGCCGTTTTTCAACATTGAAACCGACAAAGTTTGGGCTTTTGCATTAGTTGCGTCTATTAGTGCGTACGTTGTCTCGTTATCTTGATTAGTAAGTCTCTCAAACTCCAGTACCTTATTCCCTCGGTATGCGCTTGCTTTCGCTATGTTGCCCTCGAACTCGTACGTGAAAAGGGCCATATAGCCTGATGCCAAACCAAACCACTGAGCGAGCTTGTCGGCATGTGGCGAGCGAGGTACTTTTGATACCAACTCCTCTGTTGCTTTGGCATCGACTATCCAGGCTCCTTTAACATTACTGGGCATAGCAGTAGCGGATTCGAAGGAGCCGAAACGCGGACTAACAGGAGGCAACTCAGGAGTGCTGACTGGAGGCCTTGAGGGACTAGGGGTACCGTCAGGCGAATAATCTATTCGCTCGAAGCGGAAAGGGCGAACATTTATTGGGTCTCCTTTTGAGACTGTTCCTCTCGGGAAAATCAGTGCTACTTGTTCAGCCTGCTCTGGCTGAACGGGGAATTTCAATGTAATCCATTCCCCTTGTTGCAGAATGTCGCAGTGACTCTCACTCGGATTAAATGGTTTTCGTTCTATCAAACTGGACTTAACAACCTTGTCACTTGGATAAACATAGAGCTTTATTTCTTCTGGCAAGATTTCAAATTTTCCGTATTTCTCATCCGAAAAACGAAATAACAAGGTAACAGTTAGAGGCTTTCGTGCTTCGTAAGTGGTACCCACTTCGCCCCTTACGCCACCCTCAAAGTCACGAGCCAACCAGCCCTTTTTCTCGTAATTAACCCCACAATAATTTTCTCGAATAGGGGAGCCATCGGAAGAATATGCGTTGAAATATGGCTGAATGGTGGGGTTGGTTTGCGAGAATGCTGTCGAAGGAGTAAAAAAAATACTGTTCAGAACGCACATAGCGGCAATCAGTCGAGCCAGTTTATTCATCAATCTTTCCAATAAATGCATTAAATAAACCATCAGCATACATGACAAAGATGTATCGCTTGATATTTAATCGTGACAAAGAGGCATTCATGACTTGTCATTGACCGCTTTGGAGAGGCGGCGACCAAGGTCGGCTTATGGCACAAAGCGGAAGTCCACATTTTCACCTCAGCCCGATTTGAGAAGCGCTTGCCCATTCCCCGGATTTTTTATTTCAAGCCGCGCAGCAACGCCATCCCCCAGCCCACGCCGAAGCCGTTGACTTCCGACGCCACCGCGCCCAGGCCGCCCTTGCAGTTGCTGGCGGAAAGATCGACGTGCAGCCACGGCGTGTCTTCGATGAAGCGCATCAGGAAACGCGCCGCCAGAATATGGTCGGCCTCGCCCTCCATGGAGCACTGCTTGATGTCGGCGATCTGGCTATCCAGCCCTTCCTCGTAGTCCGCGTCGAGCGGGAAGGCGCAGACCCGTTCGCCGGAAATTTTTCCCGCCGCCACCGCCTGCTCGACAAATTTTTCACGGTTGGAAAAGATGCCGCTGTAGCGCGCCCCCAGCGCCGTCGCCATGCTGCCGGTGAGGGTGGCGAAATCGACGATCAGGTCGGGCTTCTCGCGCGCCGCCAAGGTCAGGGTATCGGCCAGCACCATGCGCCCTTCGGCGTCGGTGTGGATGATTTCTATGGTGGTGCCGTTGAGCGCGGTCACCACATCATTCTGCTTGTAAGCCTTGGGGCTGATGTGGTTTTGCGCCAGGGCCAGCCAGCAGTCGATATTGAGCGGGAGGTTGGCGCGCGTGGCGGCGAGCAGGATGCCCAGGCTGACGGCGGAGCCGTTCATGTCCTCGTGCATGCCGTGCATGTAGCGGGCAGGCTTGAGGTTGTGGCCGCCGGTGTCGAAGCAGATGCCCTTGCCGACCAGGGCGATGTTTTTCTTCGCCTCGGGATGGCGATAGCGCAGATGGACGATGGCGGCATCGTCCTCGCTGCTACCCTGGGCCACGGCAACGAACGCCCCCGCGCCGATCTTGCGCAGCTTTTTCATGTCGTATTCGGCGCATTTCCAGCCATTTTCCCTGGCCAGCTTGCGGATGCGTTCGCGGTACAGGCCCGGGGTCAGTTCGTTGGCGGGCAGCATGGTCAGCTCCCGCGCCAGTTCGTTGCCTTCGGCCTGCCCGCGCAGCGCGATGAAGTCGTCTGCGGCCCGGTAACCGTGCAGGGCGATTTTTTGCAGCAGGCGGCGCTCGTCCTTTTTCTTGCGCTGCGGCAGCGCGGCGCCGTTGACCAGGGCCGCATAAACGGCCGCTTCGGCCGCCAGGCGGCGTTCCTCCGCACTGCCCAGGACAACCAGCGCGATTTCCTTGGGATGTTCGTCCAGCAAAGGCTGCAGCGCCTTGCGCACCAGGGTGTGGCGCTCGAATGTGGTCTGCCCGGCATCCAGCATCACCCACACGGCCAGCGCGCCCGGTGCCAGGTCGCCGCTCAGCGGGATCTTGGCCAGTTCTTCCGGCTTCATATGGCGGCGCGCCAGGCGAGCCTTCAAGGTGTCGATTCCGGGCAGGGTCGCGGCCAGACTTTTCGCCTTCGGCATGACGAACAGCACGTGGGATGCCTTGGCAAGTGCGCTGTCCGACACCGGGGATGGGTTCTGTACTATCTTTATCATTTCCGCTCCAAATATCTATTAGCCCAGAAAAAACTATTGAACCGCAGAGGACGCGGAGGACGCAAAGGAATTCAAATGCTATCGTGAAACGCATTCACTTGGCAGGTGACTTTACATAACATGCCATGACCTTGTTTTGCGAGTTGAGCGATAAAGCCGCCCATCCCTGCTTGCCCCGTTTCCTCCGCGTCCTCTGCGTCCTCCGCGGTGAACTGCCGTTTCACTAGGATGAATACATTATCGCCGGAGTTGATCAACCAATAAAAAAATTAATTCACTTTCCCGCCCGGGTAAAAGATAATACGCCATCATCCAAATCTAAAAAATCTCAAGAAAAACTATAAGACTTACGGATAGAAAAAATATTACGCTGTTTAATCAGGAGATTACAAATGTCAGAAATTCCGGACATCGACCAGCAGGAGACGCAGGAGTGGCTGGATGCACTCGACGCCGTACTGGAACGGGAAGGCGCGGAACGCGCCCACTTTCTGCTGGAAAAATTGACTGAAAAGGCCCGCCGTTCCGGCGCGCACCTGCCTTTTTCCGCAAACACCGCTTACCTGAACACCATCCCGGTGCACCAGGAAGACCGCTGCCCCGGCGACCTCGCCATGGAGCGCCGCATCCGCGCCTTTATCCGCTGGAACGCCATCGCCACGGTGATGCGCGCCAACAGGCAAAGCCCCGGCGTCGGCGGCCATATCGCCAGCTACCAGTCCGCGGCCACGCTCTATGAAGTCGGCTTCAACCATTTCTTCCGCGCCCCGACCGAAGACCACGGCGGCGACCTGCTGTACATCCAGGGCCACCTGGCTCCCGGCATCTACGCCCGCGCCTTCCTCGAAGGCCGGATCACGGAGGAACAACTCCTCAACTTCCGCCAGGAAGTGGGCGGCAAGGGCTTGCCTTCCTACCCGCATCCCTGGCTGATGCCGGATTTCTGGCAGTTCCCCACGGTGTCGATGGGCCTCGGCCCGCTCACGGCGATCTATCAGGCGCGCTTCATGAAATACCTGCAGGACCGCGGCCTGGTCAAAACCGAGGGCCGCAAGGTGTGGGCATTTCTCGGCGACGGCGAAACCGACGAGCCGGAATCGATGGGCGCGATTTCCCTGGCCTCGCGCGAGAAACTCGACAACCTGGTGTTCGTCATCAACTGCAACCTGCAGCGGCTGGACGGCCCGGTGCGCGGCAACGGCAAGATCATCCAGGAACTGGAAGCGGACTTCCGCGGCGCCGGCTGGAACGTCATCAAGGTGGTCTGGGGCCGCCACTGGGACTCGCTCCTGGCGATGGACAAGAAAGGCCTGCTGAAAAAACGCATGGAAGAATGCGTCGACGGCGACTACCAGAACTACAAGTCCAAGGACGGCGCTTACGTGCGCCAGCATTTCTTCGGCAAATACCCCGAACTGCTGGAAATGGTCGCCCACCTGTCGGACGAGGATGTCTGGCGCCTCAACCGCGGCGGCCACGATCCGCTCAAGGTCTACGCTGCCTACTCCGCGGCGATGCAGCACACCGGACAACCGACCGTGATCCTGGCGAAGACGGTCAAGGGCTACGGCATGGGCGAGTCGGGCGAGGGCATGAACATCACCCACCAGGCGAAGAAAATGTCCGAAGCGTCGCTCAAGCAGTTCCGCGACCGTTTCAACATCCCCATCCCCGACGACAAGATCGCCGAAGTGCCGTTCTACAAGCCGGCCGAAAACAGCCCGGAAATGCAGTATTTGCGCGAGCGCCGCATGGCGCTGGGCGGCTACCTGCCGGCGCGGCGCAAGTCGGCCGAAGCACTGCCGGTTCCCGACCTTTCCGCCTTCGAAAGCCAGCTCGCCGGCACCGGCGACCGCGAGGTTTCCACCACCATGGCCTTCGTGCGGGTGCTTTCCACCCTGCTCAAGGACAAGGCCATCGGCAAGCTGATCGTGCCGATCATCCCGGACGAGGCGCGCACCTTCGGCATGGAGGGCATGTTCCGCCAGCTCGGCATCTATTCTTCGGTGGGCCAGCTCTACGAGCCGCAGGATGCCGACCAGGTGATGTACTACAAGGAAGACAAGAACGGGCAGATCCTCGAGGAAGGCATCAACGAGGCCGGCGCCTTCTCCTCCTGGCTGGCTGCGGGCACCAGCTACAGCAACCATGGCCAGGCCATGATCCCGTTCTATACCTTCTACTCGATGTTCGGCTTCCAGCGCATCGGCGACCTCGCCTGGGCGGCCGGCGACGCGCGCGCGCGCGGCTTCCTGATGGGCGGCACGGCAGGACGCACCACCCTGAACGGCGAAGGTTTGCAGCACGAGGACGGCCACAGCCACATCCTGGCTTCGACCATCCCCAACTGCATCACCTACGACCCGACCTACGCCTACGAGCTGGCGGTGATCGTCCAGGACGGCCTGCGCCGGATGTACAAGGACCAGGAAAGCGTCTTCTATTACATCACCATCATGAACGAAAACTACGTTCATCCGCCGATGCCCAAGGGTGCCGAGGAAGGCATCCTGAAGGGGATGTATTTGCTCAAGCGCGGCGCGCCGAAGAAGAAGATGAAGGTGCAACTGCTGGGTTCCGGCACCATCCTGCGCGAAGTGGTCGCCGCAGCCGACCTGCTGGAAGCCGATTTCGGCGTGTCCGCCGATATCTGGAGCGTCACCAGTTTCAACGAATTGCGCCGTGATGGCCTCGATGTGCAGCGCTGGAACATGCTCCACCCGGAGCATGCGCGGCACGTTTCGCACGTCGAGAAATGCCTGAAGGACGGTTCCGGGCCGGTGATCGCCTCGACCGACTACATGAAAGCCTACGCCGACCAGATCCGCGCCTTCGTTCCGCGCCACTATGTGACGCTCGGCACCGACGGCTTCGGTCGCAGCGACAGCCGCGAGAACCTGCGCAGCTTCTTCGAAGTGGACCGTTACCATGTCGTAGTAGCCGCGCTCAAGGCGCTGGCCGACGAGAACGTCGTTCCCGCCGCCACAGTCGCCGAAGCGATCGCCAAATACGGCATCGATCCGAACAAGCCGAATCCGGTGACGGTGTGATGAACAACAGAGGTTAGGGGCTAGAGGCTAGTGGATGTCGGCGCTACGCGCTGGTTTTACTAGCCTCTAGTCCCTAGCCTCTAAGAAGCAGGAGAACTTACAGTGTCAAATATTAAAGAAGTTCGTATCCCCGACATCGGCAATTTCGACTCCATCGACGTGATCGAAGTACTGGTCAAGGAAGGTGACATCGTCAAGGCCGAAGACGCGCTGATTACGCTGGAAAGCGAAAAAGCCACGATGGACATCCCCGCCCCTTGGAGCGGCAAGATCACCGCCGTGCGCACCAAGGTGGGAGAAAAGGTTTCCGAGGGCAGCCTGATTCTGTTGATGGAAGTCGCGGAAGAAGGCAAAGCCGCCCCGGCAGCAAAGCCGGCAACCACCGCACCACAACCGGCGGCACCTGTAACCGCGGCACCGGCGGCCGTCGCGCCGGCCAGAACCGTGGCCCCAGCGGTGCCGGTTGCCCCGGCGCCGCTGGCCGATAGCGGCGAAAATGCAAAAGTCCACGGCAGCCCGTCGGTGCGTGCCTTCGCCCGCGAACTGGGGGTCAACCTCGCCCTGGTCAACGGCTCCGGCCCGAAGCGCCGCATCCTCAAGGAAGACGTGCAGGCCTTCGTCAAGGCCGAGCTGTCGCGCCCGCGCGGCGCTGCCGGCGGTGCCGGCCTGTCGGTGCTGGAAATGCCGCAGGTGGATTTTGCCAAGTTCGGCGCCATCGAAGTCAGGCCGCTCACCAAGATCAAAAAGGTGTCCGGCGCCAACCTGCACCGCAACTGGGTCACCGCGCCCCACGTCACCCAGCACGAGGAAGCCGACATCACCGAACTGGAAGCTTTCCGCAAGGCGATGAGCGAAGACGCGCAGAAACAGGGCGTCCGGCTCACCCTGCCGGCCTTCCTGATCAAGGCCATGGCCGCCGCGCTGAAAGCCCACCCCAACTTCAACACCTCTCTCTCCGCGGACGGCGAGAGCCTGGTGTTCAAGCAATACATCCATATCGGCATGGCGGTGGACACGGCGGACGGGCTGGTAGTGCCGGTGATCCGCAATGCCGACCAGAAAGGCGTGCTGGAGCTGGCGCGCGAGCTGATGACCATCAGCCAGAAGGCGCGCGACAAAAAGCTCACCCCCGGCGAAATGCAAGGTGGCAGCATCAGCATCTCCAGCCTGGGCGGTATCGGCGGCAGCTTCTTCACGCCCATCATAAACCTGCCGGAAGTGGCGGTGCTCGGCATCTCCCGCGCCACCATGAAACCGGTGTGGAACGGCAAGGAATTCGTGCCGCGCCTGATGCTGCCGCTGTCGCTGTCCTACGACCACCGCGTCATCGACGGCGCCCAGGGCGCGCGCTTCATCACCGACCTGAGCCAGATGCTGGCGGACGTGCGTAGGCTGCTGCTGTAACAAACAAGAGCGATTAACCGCAGAGGACGCGGAGGAGTTCGAGGCTTAGATTTGTTTTCCTCTGCGTCCTCCGCGTCCTCTGCGGTGAAAAGATTTTAAGGAATCCAGAATGTCAAAAATCATCGAAGTAACCGTGCCGGACATCGGCGACTTCAAGAACGTCGAAGTCATTGAAATCCTGGTGAAGCCGGGTGACAAAATCCAGAAGGACGACTCGCTGATCGCGTTGGAAAGCGAAAAATCGACGATGGAGATCCCTTCTTCCCACGCCGGCGTCGTCAAGGCGCTCAAGCTGAAGATTGGCGACAAAGTTTCCCAGGGATCGCTTATTCTCACCCTGGATGCCGCACAGGAAAGTGCGCCAGTCCCGCCGCCGCAAGCGCCTGAACAGCCTGCGGCCGCTGCGGCGACCCCGATATCCGCAGCGGAGATTCAGGCCGACGTAGTGGTACTCGGCGCCGGCCCGGGCGGCTACACTGCCGCCTTCCGCGCCGCCGATCTGGGCAAGAAGGTGGTCCTGATCGAACGCTATCCGAGTCTCGGCGGCGTCTGCCTCAACGTCGGCTGCATTCCCTCCAAGGCGCTACTGCATGTGGCCAAGGTCATTTCCGAGGCGGAAGAGGTCAGCCACCACGGCGTCAGCTTCGGCAAGCCGAAAATCGATATCGACCAGATCCGTGCCTGGAAGGAAAGCGTGGTGACCAAGCTCACCGGCGGGCTGGATTCATTGGCGAAGCAGCGCAACGTCCAGGTCATTCGCGGCGTCGGCCAGTTTATCGCCCCCCATCACATCCGCGTCGAAACCGTTGATGGCGAAGTCACGGTAACCTTCGACAACGCCATCATCGCTGCCGGGTCGCAGGCGGTGAAGATCCCGACCTTTCCGGTCGACCCGCGCGTGATCGACTCGACCGGCGCGCTTCAGCTGGCCGACGTTCCGAAAAGAATGCTGGTCATCGGCGGCGGTATCATCGGCCTGGAAATGGCCACCGTCTACCATGCGCTCGGCGCAAAGATCACCGTGGTTGAGCGCGGCCCGCAACTCATGCCCGGCGCCGACCCGGACATCGTCAAGCCTCTGCTGAAGCGCATCGAGAAACTCTACGAAGCGATCCTGCTCAACACCAGCCTGGCGGCACTGGAGGCGAAGAAGGAAGGCATCCTCGCCACCTTCGGCGGAGACAACGCACCGGCACCGCAGCTGTTCGACCGGGTGCTGGTTGCGGTGGGCCGCAGCCCCAACGGCAAGCTGATCGGCGCCGAAAACGCCGGCATCCGGGTCAGCGAGCAAGGCTTCATCCCGGTGGACAAGCAGCAGCGCACCAACGTCCCGCACATCTTCGCCATCGGCGACATCGTCGGCCAGCCGATGTTGGCGCACAAAGCGGTGCACGAGGGCAAGGTTGCGGCGGAGGTGATTGCCGGTCACAAGGCGGCGTTCGACCCCAGCACCATCCCCTCGGTCGCCTACACCGACCCGGAAGTGGCATGGATGGGGCTGACCGAGACCGAAGCCAAGGCGCAGGGCATCGCCTACGAGAAGGCATCCTTCCCCTGGGCAGCCAGCGGCCGTGCACTCTCCATCGGACGCGATGAGGGCATCACCAAACTGATCGTCGAGAAGGACTCCCGCCGCATCCTCGGCGCCGCCATCGTCGGCAGCAATGCCGGCGAGCTCATCGCCGAAGCCGTGCTGGCGCTGGAAATGGGCGCGGACGCCCAGGATCTCGGGCTGACCATCCATCCCCACCCGACCCTGTCGGAAACCCTGGGTTTCGCAGCCGAAATGGTGGAAGGCTCGATTACCGACCTCTACATAAAACGTAAATAACTGCTGCCGGAACACCTTGAGCTTCTTCCCTGATTGACGGACAGGGCGGATAAGGACATTATCCTAAAAATAGCGATTGACCACAAAATACGTAGTTAAAAGCATTTTCCAGGATTATTCGTTACTTATGCTCGATAGCCTCCAAGACATCTTTATCGGTCGCCAGCCTATCCTCGACCGAGATCAGCATATCGTTGCCTACGAACTGCTGTTTCGTTCTTCCAGCCACGCCCTCAGCGCCAACGTAACCGACGACATGCTGGCCACGGCGCACGTCATTACCCGCGCCTTCAGCGAACTGGGGATCGCCGGCGTGCTCGGGGACAAGAAAGGTTTCATCAATATCAGTGCCGACCTGCTGCTGTCCGACATGATCGAGCTGCTGCCGCAAGACAAGGTCGTCATCGAGCTGCTCGAAACCATCCAGGTTAACGATCAAATCATCAGCCGCTGCAAGGAACTCAAGGAGAGGGGCTTCAGCCTGGCGCTGGACGATTTCGGCGGCGACTCGCAATTCGAACCTCTGCTCGATCTTGTGGAAGTGGTCAAGTTCGACCTGCCGCAGATGAAGCAGGAAGTGCTGGAAAAATACGTCAACCATATCAAGCGCTGGCCGGTAAAACTGCTGGCCGAGAAAGTCGAGGATATCGATCAGGCCGTTCAATGCAAGGGACTCGGCTTCGATCTGTTCCAGGGCTACTATTTTGCCCGCCCGATGGTACTGAGCGGCAAACGCGCCGATCCCTCCAAGCTGACGCTATTGAAGCTGGTGGCGCTGATTCTGGGCGATGCCGAAACGCATGAAATCGAACAGGCTTTCAAACACGACCCCTCGCTCAGCTACAACCTGCTGCGCCTGGTGAATTCGGTTGCGGTCGGGACGCGCTACAAGATCAGCTCGCTCAAGCAGGCCATTGTCGTGCTGGGGCGGCAACAGCTACAGCGTTGGCTGCATCTGCTGCTGTTTGTCAACCAGGGCGGCGACATGCGAAACCCGCTGCTGGAACTGGCGGCCACCCGCGGCAAGCTGATGGAGCTGCTGGCAGTGGCGCAGTCTGAACGAGACGGGGATCACCACGACCGCGCCTTCATGACCGGCATCATGTCGCTGCTCGACACCCTGCTCAGCATGCCGATGGAAGAAGTCGTCAAGCAGGTCAATCTGGCAAGCGATGTCGAAAGCGCACTGCTGAAGCATGAGGGAAAACTGGGACAACTGCTGCTCCTGGTGGAGAAAATCGAACAGAACGATTTCGACGCCGCAGAGGGCCTGCTGGCGAACATGCAACTTAGCCAGGGCAACCTGATGCATGCCCAGATCGAAGCCATGCGCTGGGCAAACCAGCTCAATGAAATGACGGAAGACTAGCAAACCTGTAGTAGTTCAGATCTTATCTGACAACTGCGCCAGAACACCAACCCTGACCAGTTCGTCGGCACCTTTGCTCCGACCCACCACGCGCCGGCTAGACGTCAACCACCTCGTCAAACAGCAGTTTCCAGGCTGCCTTGTAGGCGACGATTCGGTAAACCTGTTCCGGCAATGCGCCCAGAAACCTTCTCAAGGTAACCCCCTTTTCCCTGACCTCGTTCATCCGGTCACCGCCGATATCCAGAGCCGCAAGAAACCGCCAGGGATGATCGGAGATCAGCGCAACCCACTCCGGGGAAACCGTTCCATCCTGGCGCCAGACTCTGGCATGGGCCTCACCGCTGCCTGGATAGATCGAGTCCGGCCCGCCGAACGCGGTGTCGATGTAAAGATTGGGGTGTTTCTCCAGCAGTCCGCGCAAATAGGCGGGGCCGTAGCGTCTGCTCCGCTCGCTGTAGCGAATCTGGGCCAGATGGCACCATATCACCTTGGCCTTCGGATAGGCCGTCAACATCTCCTCCAAGGCAGGCAGCAAGCCATCCTCGATTTCGTAATGTATCTGGAACGGAATGCCGGTCTTTTCCGCATAGGTGAACAGCCGATGGCCGTGCTCGCCATTCAGCGGGATGCTGACGTCGCGGTAGGTCTGCCCCCGTTTCCATTGGCGCGGCGAGATGTAATGCCTGAATTCAAATTCGCCCAGCAGGGGATAGCCGTCTTTGCCGGCACGGCGAAAATGCTCCGTCAGAAACTCTCCAGGTTTCTCTGTCCAGGCCGGGTAGATTCCTGCTGTGGTAGTGGGAATGAAATAGGCCGGATGCGACATGACCAGATTGCGGCTGCCGTCATGCCATAACTTGCCTTCCCTGAACCCGCCTTCGCCGATCTCCGGCGACAAGGCCGAGAGTGCGACGCCCGCCTCGTCCATCTGCCGGATGAATTCGGCCACATCCAGCTTGCCCGGATTGTAGGAAGACTCGATATCTATCAACGGGATTTTTCCGCTTGCGGCAACTGCCTTGAGGCGTATCAGCCACCCTTGGCGCAGGCTAACAAGATCGAAGGGTTGTCCTGCAGACCAGGATTTTCCTGCCCATGGCAGGAAAATCCCCAGCACAGCGAGATTTTTGATAAATGCCCGGCGCAGCATTCTTTTCCGGGCAGATCAGCCCAGCTTGGCCCTGACCCAATCGGCCACGCTTTCCAACGCGGCCGGCAGTTTGTCCGGCTCGGTACCGCCCGCCTGCGCCATGTCCGGCCGGCCACCACCTTTTCCGCCCACCTGCTGGGCCACGAAATTGACCAGTTCGCCCGCCTTCACTTTTGCCGTCAGATCGGCGGTTACGCCGGCGATCAGCGTCACCTTGCCGCCCTCCACCGCCGCCAGCACGATGGCCGCCGACTTGAGCCTGTCCTTGAGATTATCCAGGGTTTCGCGCAGGGTTTTGGCATCGCCGCCTTCGATGGCTGCCGCCAGCACTCTGGCACCCTTGATATCCGCCGCCTGAGCGGCGAGATCGTCGCCCTGGCTGGAGGCCAGCTTGGATTTTAGCCGGCCGAGTTCTTTTTCCAGCGCCTTCACGTGATCGAGAACCTGGACGGCACGGGCTTCCGCTTCCTGCGGCTGGGCCTTGAGCGCCTCGGCCACGCCCGCCAGCAGTATCTGCTGCTGCTGCACCAGTGCCAGCGCGTTGTCGCCACTGACGGCCTCGATACGCCGCACCCCGGCAGCCACACCGCTTTCCGCCACCACCTTGAACAGGCCGATGTCGCCGGTGCGGGCCACGTGGGTGCCGCCGCACAGTTCGCGCGAGCTGCCGATGTCGAGCACCCGCACCTCGTCGCCGTACTTCTCGCCGAACAAGGCCATGGCGCCCATTTTCTGGGCTTCCTCGATGGGCACGAGGCGGGTCTGGGTGGCCGCGTTGGCCAGTATCTCGGCGTTGACGATCTGTTCCACCCGGCGGAGTTCCGCCGCGCTCATCGGCGCGTTGTGGGCGAAATCGAAGCGGGTCTTGTCCGGGTCTACCTGCGACCCTTTTTGCTGCACGTGGGAGCCTAGCACTTCGCGCAGGGCCTTGTGCATCAGGTGGGTGGCGGAATGGTTGCGCATGATGCGGGAGCGGGCCAGGATGTCCACCCTGGCGGTGACGTTGTTGCCGACGCTGATCTTGCCGGTACTCACCACGCCGTGGTGGCCGAACACGCTGGCCTGGATTTTCTGGGTGTCTTCCACCGCAAAGATGCCGTGCACGCTTTGCAGCGCGCCTCTATCCCCCACCTGGCCGCCGGACTCGGCGTAGAACGGGGTATTGTCCAGCACCACCACGCCGATCTCGCCTTCCGCCAGTTCGTTCACCGGGGAGCCGTCCTTGTACAGGGCCTGCACGTTGCCCTTGGCTTCCAGGGTTTCGTAACCGTGGAAGACCGTGGCCGGGCCGGTGTATTCCAGGTTGGCCGCCATCTTGAACTTGCCGGCGGCGCGCGCCTGCTCTTTCTGGTGCGCCATGGCGGCATCGAAGGCAGCGCCGTCCACCGTCACGCCATGCTCCCGGCACACGTCCTGCGTCAGGTCGAGCGGAAAGCCGTAGGTGTCGTGCAACTTGAAGGCGGTCTCGCCGTTGAACACCTGGACACCGGATTGCGCCATCGCGCCGAGCTCCGCCTCCAGAATCGCCATGCCATGCTCGATGGTGGAGAAGAAGCGTTCCTCTTCCAGCCTCAGCACTTCGCCGATGCGGCCCTGGTTTTCCTTCAACTCCGGATAGGCATCGCCCATTTCCGCCACCAGGTCAGGCAGCAGCTTATGGAAAAAGGCGGCGCGAGCGCCGAGCTTGTAACCGTGCCGGATGGCGCGGCGGATGATGCGGCGCAGCACGTAGCCGCGGCCTTCGTTGCCGGGGATGATGCCGTCGGCGATGAGGAAGGAGCAGGCGCGGATATGGTCGGCCAGCACTTTCAGCGAGGGGCTGTCCAGGTCGGCGCAGCGGGTTTCCCTTGCCGCGGCCTGGATCAAGGCCTGGAACAGGTCGATCTCGTAGTTGGCATGCACGCCCTGCAGCACGGCGGAAATACGTTCCAGGCCCATGCCGGTATCCACCGATGGTTTGGGCAGGGGGTGCATGACGCCCTGTTCGTCCCGGTTGAACTGCATGAAGACGTTGTTCCAGATTTCGATGTAGCGGTCGCCGTCTTCCTCCGGCGTGCCGGGCAGGCCGCCGGGGATATGCTCGCCGTGGTCGTAGAAGATTTCGGTGCAGGGGCCGCAGGGGCCGGTGTCGCCCATCATCCAGAAGTTGTCGGACGCGCAACGCGCGCCCTTGTTGTCGCCGATGCGGATGACGCGCTCGGCCTCCAGGCCAATCTCCTTGGTCCAGATATCGAAAGCCTCGTCGTCTTCCGCGTAGACCGTCACATAAAGCCTGTCCTTGGGCAGCTTGAATACCACTGTAAGCAGTTCCCAGGCGTAGTTGATCGCCTCGCGCTTGAAGTAGTCGCCGAAGCTGAAGTTGCCCAGCATCTCGAAGAAGGTGTGGTGGCGGGCGGTGTAGCCGACATTTTCCAGATCGTTGTGCTTGCCGCCGGCGCGCACGCACTTCTGGGAACTGGCCGCGCGGGTATAGGGACGCTTGTCGAAGCCGAGGAACACGTCCTTGAACTGGTTCATCCCGGCGTTGGTGAACAGCAAGGTGGGATCTTCGTGCGGCACCAGGGAACTGGACGCCACCACGGTGTGCCCCTTGGAAGCGAAGTAATCGAGGAATTTCTGGCGGATTTCACTGCTTTTCATTCTTGCTTTCCCAAAACACAATATCCTTAAATGCGCGCGTTACGCGCCAACCAAGCTATAGCCGCTTCGTTTCCTTGATGCGCAGACCAATCGACTCGCCACCCATGATGGCCATGCTTTCGACGACACCCTTGAGCGTAACGGTTTCGTTCACCGCCGGCAGACTCTGGCTGGTCATAACCGTCACCTCGCCGCTGCCGTCATCCAGCACATACATCTTAAGGTCGAGCAGCGGAACTTTAGTAATGTCTTTGACCTTGCCTTTGACTCTGACTTCCTTGCCTTCGAACTGCGCGGGAGAGGTCACGATTTCTTTTATCGGGGTGAATCCGAACGGCAAATAGTCGCAGCCGGACAATCCCAGCAGACCCGCGCAAATCGCAGCCATCAGTATTTTCTTCATTGCCTATCCTCTTCGATTCCCAAAGGGCATCATCGGTCACTGCCGTTCAGCAGCTTGCCGATCACATCCAGGCCGAAGCCCCGGCTTTGCAAAAAACGCATCTGCTTCGCTCGTTCTTTGGCATCCTCCGGCAGCTTGCCGAACTTTTTCTCCCAGACAGTGCGGGCGGTTTCCAGGTCGGCGTCCTTCAACTCCGGCAGAGCCTGCGCGATCAGTTCTTCGGCGACGCCCTTTTCCCGCAGTTCGTGGGCAATGTACCGGCTGCCGTAGCGGCCGCTGCGCGCGTGAACCACCTGCTCGACAAAGCGCTGCTCGGACAGCCAGCCGCGCGCCTTGAAATCAGCCAGCAGGTCTTCGAGAGAGTCCGATTCTTCGGTGTAAGGCCGCAGCTTGCGATACAGCTCATCGCGGGTATATTCGCGCCGCGCCAGGTAGTTCAACGCCCGCTGCCTGACGGTCAGGACGTCACGCGCCATGTATATTTCCCTCGCCCCTCATCCGTAAAGGGCATCGCCGCCTTCCCTCCGCAGCCCTCACCCCAACCCTCTCCCGTCAGCGGGAGAGGGAACGAAGGTGAAGGGCGCTTGTTTCGATTGGGGATCAGGCATCCACCGTGTCGGGATCGACCGTGGCGGGCAGGCCGCTGACGCCGACGGCGGCGCGCACCTTGGCCTCGATCTCGACGGCGATATCTTTGTGCTCCTTCAGGTACTCGCGCGAGTTGTCTTTGCCCTGGCCGATCTTCTCGCCCTTGTAGCTGTACCAGGCGCCGGATTTTTCGACGATCTTGTGCTGCACGCCCAGCTCGATGATCTCGCCTTCGCGCGAGATGCCCTCGCCGTAGAGGATGTCGAATTCGGCCTGCTTGAAGGGCGGCGCCACCTTGTTCTTGACCACCTTGACGCGGGTTTCCGAGCCGACCACTTCCTCGCCCTTCTTGATCGCGCCGGTGCGGCGGATGTCCAGGCGCACCGAGGCGTAGAACTTGAGCGCATTGCCGCCGGTGGTGGTTTCGGGGTTGCCGAACATGACGCCGATCTTCATCCGGATCTGGTTGATGAAGATCACCAGGGTATTGGTGCGCTTGATGTTGCCGGTGAGCTTGCGCAACGCCTGCGACATCAGCCGGGCCTGCAGGCCCATGTGGGAGTCGCCCATTTCGCCCTCGATCTCGGCCTTGGGGGTCAATGCCGCCACCGAGTCGATCACCACGATATCCACCGAGCCGGAACGCACCAACATGTCGGCGATTTCCAGCGCCTGCTCACCGGTGTCGGGCTGGGAAATCAGCAGGTCGGAAACGTTCACGCCGAGCTTCTGCGCATACTGCGGATCGAGCGCGTGCTCCGCGTCGATGAAGGCGGCGGTGCCGCCGAGTTTCTGCATTTCCGCGATCACTTGCAGGGTCAGCGTGGTCTTGCCGGAGGATTCCGGCCCGTAGATCTCCACCACCCGACCGCGCGGCAAGCCGCCCACGCCCAGCGCGATATCCAGCCCCAACGAGCCGGTCGACACCACTTGGATGTCCTTGACCACTTCGCCGTCGCCGAGGCGCATGATGGAGCCCTTGCCGAACTGCTTTTCGATCTGGGATAGTGCGGCAGCCAGCGCCTTGCCTTTGTTTTCGTCCATGGGTTTTCCCTTAAAATCAACCGTTCAATTATGTCACAAGTATGCAGCGCAGGTAAGCGGGTTCCGATGAGCCCGCATGACCCTCAACCGCAAATACATTCTTTCATTTCAGGCACTCCAGCAGCCCCTGCAGCGCTCTTACCACCGCTTGTTGCCGCACTTCGTAGCGGTCTCCGGCAAACACCCGCTTTTCGCTCACCACCGCACCCTTTGCGAATGCCCAGGAGATCCACACCGTGCCCACCGGCTTTTCCGCCGTGCCTCCACCGGGTCCCGCGATGCCGCTAATCGCCAGTGCCGCCTGGGCGCGGCTGTTTTTCAGCACGCCGGACGCCATCTCCCGCACGGTCTGCTCGCTGACCGCGCCGTAGGTGGCCAGCGTCGCCGCGGCAACGCCGAGCATCTCCTGCTTGGCTGCGTTGGAATAGGTGATAAAGCCCCGGTCGAACCAGTCGGAACTGCCCGGCACCGCCGTCACCGCTTCTCCTACCCAGCCCCCGGTGCAGGACTCCGCCGTGGCCAACATCATGGCGCGCTGCTTCAGCGCATTGCCCACGCGCTCTGCCAGGCGGTATAGCTCATCGTCCATCAAATCACGCTCCATCGGACCAGAAGCAGCAAACAGACAACCGCATAAATCGCCGCCAGCAGGTCATCGAACATCACGCCGAAGCCCCCATGGATGTGCCGGTCGGCATATCGAATCGGGAAGGGCTTCCAGATATCGAACAGGCGGAACAGGAGAAAGGCTGATGCGTAGCCCGGCAGTGTCTGCGGAGAAAAATGCAGCACCAGCAGAAAGGCGACGATTTCGTCCCAGACTATGCCCCCGTGATCCGATACGCCCAGCGACTTTCCGGCGACGTCGCAGAACCATACTCCCGCTATGTACAGCAAGGCAACCAAAGCGAAATAAATCACCGGATCGAGACCATGCAGCAGAAAGAACAAGGGAAATGCGACCAGCGTCCCCACCGTACCTGGAGCATAAGGGCTTAATCCGGCACCAAAACCGAAAGCGAGGAAATGGGCCGGGTGACTGAAGACGAATTTAGGCGAAATGGTCAAATCCAGTTGCCTTGATGTTCATGGTCTGGCCGTCTCGGAGGACGCTCAACCCGGTTGTATTCTTGATGGTCCCGATGCAGGCCAGCGGCAAGCCGATTCGCTGCGCGATGGCCAGAACCTCGGCATGTCTTTCAGGCGGCGCGGTAAAGCACAACTCGTAATCGTCGCCCCCGGCCAGCACGCAGTTTTGCACCGCTTCCTGCTCAATATGGCGGCTCGCCACTTCGGACAAAGGCAAGGCCTCGAAACGGATTTCCGCGCCCACCCCGGAACATTCCAGGATATGTCCCAGATCGGCAAGCAAGCCATCGGAAATATCGATGGCAGCGCTGGCCACGCCGCGCAGCGCCAGGCCCAGCGCCACTCGCGGCTGCGGCACGCGCAGCCGCGGCAGGCAGGATGCGGCTTCAAGCGGCATCAGTTCGACCCGGCGCTGCAAGTGGGCCAGCGCCAGCGCCGCGTCCCCCAGCACCCCGGACACCCAGATTTCGTCGCCACTGCACGCGCCATCCCGGCGCAACGCCTGTCCAGGCGGCACTTCGCCGATGATCTGCACACAGATATTGAGCGGTCCGCGCGTGGTATCGCCGCCCACCAGCTCCACGCCGAATTTCTGCGCCAGACTGAAAAATCCGCCGGCAAAACCGCGCAGCCAGACTTCGTCCGCCCCCGGCAAGGCCAGAGCCAGCGTCACCCAGCGCGGGGTAGCGCCCATCGCCGCCATGTCAGACAGATTCACCGCCAGGGATTTGTGGCCGACCGTCCCGGGCCCATCTTGAGGGGCGAAATGCCGCCCTTCCACCAGCATGTCGGTGGACACCGCCAGTTGCATGCCCGGGGTGGGCGCCAACAGCGCCGCGTCATCCCCCACGCCGAGCACGGCAGTGGGCGTTTCGCGGGTGAAAAAACGGCGGATCAGGTCGAATTCGGAGGGCATTTCTATACGGTGATGGGTAAGGGGTGATGGGTGATGGGCAAAAACCGCCGCAACTGCTCAATTGCGTTACCAACAGCATTCATCCTAGAAAAAACTATTGAACCGCAGAGGACGCGGAGGACGCAGAGGAAAAACAAGGCATTGCCAGGTTTTCCGGAGTCACCCGTTAGGTGAGAATTTTTTACGTCAAGCATTTGAATTCCTCAGCGTCCTCCGCGTCCTCTGCGGTGAATCACCATTTTTAGATTCATTTAGCCTTGCCTCTCCTCACACCTCACCGCCCGCCCTTGACCTCCACCGCCCGCACCTGAGCCGCAAGCTTGTCCAGCACGCCGTTGACGAACTTGTGGCCATCCGTGCCGCCGTAGGTCTTGGCCAGCTCGACTGCCTCGTTGATGACGACGCGGTAGGGAATTTCCGGATGATGCTTCATTTCGTAGGTGGCCAGCAGCAGGATGGCGTGCTCCACCGGGCTCAGCTCGCTGGCAGGCCGGTCGAGGTAGGGGGTGATCAGCACATCCAGCTCCTGCGCCTGGCCGATGACCCCGCGCACCAGCACCGCAAGGTGTTCCTCGTCGATCTTCGGGTATTCCTTTTCCTCGCGCAGCTGGCTCAGGATGGTGTTGGCGTCGCCGCCCGTCAGCTTCCACTGGTACAGGCCCTGCACCCCGAATTCCCGCGCCTTGCGCCGGCTTTTTTTCGGTGCCTTGTCGGCTCTTTTTTCGCTGCTCATAGCCGCTTCAGCAGGTTGACCATCTCGATTGCGACCAAGGCCGCTTCGCTACCCTTTTCGGACATCCGGGCCAGCGCCTGGTCGTCATCCTCGGTAGTGAGGATGGCGTTGGCGATCGGCATGCCGCTATCCAGCGCAACGCGAGTCACGCCGTTGCCGGACTCGTTGGCGACCAGTTCGAAATGGTAAGTCTCGCCACGGATGACCGCGCCGAGCGCAATCAGCGCGTCGAACTTGCCGCTCTTCGCCATTTTCTGCAGCACCGTGGGGATTTCCAGCGCTCCCGGCACGCTTGCCAGCGTAATATCGCCATCCGCCACGCCATGCTTGCGCAGGGTGCAGGCGCAGGCGGACAGCAGCCCCTCGCACACGTCGATATTGAAGCGGCTCATCACGATGCCGATGCGCAACCCCTCTCCCGACAAGTTTTTCTCGATTTCCACGTAGTTGTCGCACTTTTCCATGTTCAGTTCATTCCTCAAATAATTTTTTACCGCAAAGGACGCCAAGGTTCGCAAAGGAAACCAATATCCGAGAATACGGGCTAGACGCCTTTCCTTCGCGTTCCTTGGCGCCCTTTGCGGTTAGAGTTTTTTAATTAGCGCTTTTCTTCGGCTCGACGTAACCCGTCACTTCCAGGTCGAAGCCGGTCATGCTCGGCATCTTGCGCGGCGTGGCCAGCAGCCGCATCCGGGTAACATTCAAGTCACGCAGTATCTGTGCGCCGATGCCGTAATTGCGCAAATCGACCTTTGCGGGCGCCTTCGGCTGGGTGCGCTGGATGCGCTCGAGCAAGTCCGCGGAAGTTTCCGGGCGGCGCAGCAGAACGATCACGCCGCAGCCCGCTTCGGCGATGGCCTTCATCGCCTCGTGCACGCTGAAAGTGTGTTCGAGGCTGGCCACATCGAGAAAATCCAGCGTCGACAAGGGTTCGTGCACCCGCACCAGAATCTCCTCGCCGGGCTTGATATCCCCCTTCACCAGGGCAAGATGAGCTTCGTTGGCAGTCTTGTCCAGATAGGCAATAAGCTTGAATTCGCCGTAGCAGGTTGCAACCGCACGCTCGGAGACCCGCTCCACCAGGCTCTCGGTCTGGCTGCGATAGTGGATCAGGTCGGCGATGGTGCCGATCTTGAGGTTGTGATGCTTGGCGTATTCGAGCAAGTCCGGCAAGCGCGCCATTTCGCCGTCTTCCTTGAGGATTTCGCAGATCACCGCCGCTGGCTCCAGCCCCGCCAAACCTGCCAGATCGCAACCCGCCTCGGTATGGCCGGCGCGCACCAGCACACCGCCCTTCTGCGCCTTGAGCGGAAAAATATGGCCAGGCTGAACGATGTCGGAGGCTTTGGCGTCCTTCTTCACCGCCGCCAGGATGGTCTTGGCGCGATCGGCGGCGGAAATGCCGGTAGTCACCCCTTCCGCCGCTTCGATCGAAACGGTGAAGTTGGTGCCCAGAGCCAGCTGATTGGCCGATACCATCAGCGGCAAATTGAGCAGGCGGCAGCGCTCCTCGGTCAGCGTCAAGCAGACCAGGCCACGGCCATATTTGGCCATGAAGTTGATCGCCTCGGGCGTAACGAATTCCGCCGCCAACACCAGGTCGCCCTCGTTCTCGCGGTCTTCCTCGTCCACCAGGACGACCATTTTGCCGGCCTTGAAGTCGGCGATAATTTCCTCGGTTGAGCTGATTGTCATGAATTTTTCCTTTAGTTATCCGGATGCAGCAGGCGATCCACGTAGCGCGCCAGCATGTCGACTTCCAGGTTGACCCTGGCGCCCGGTTTGAGATATTTGAGTGTGGTCACTTCCACGGTATGCGGAATGAGGTTGATGCTGAATGTGCCGTCGCGCACCTCGTTCACGGTCAGGCTGACGCCGTTGACGGTGATCGAGCCCTTCGGCGCGATAAAGCGCGAGATATCCCCGGGCGCGCGGATCACCAGTTGGTGGCTCTCGCCCACCGGCTCGAATTTCACCACCTCGCCGACGCCGTCCACATGGCCGCTGACGAGATGCCCGCCGAGCCGGTCCGACAGGCGCATCGCCTTTTCCAGGTTGACCTCGCCGGGTTCGCCCAATCCCACGGTGCAGTTCAGGCTTTCCTGCGACACGTCCACGGTGTAGGCATTGCCGGACAGGGCGATCACGGTAAGGCAAACGCCGTTGGCGGCGATGCTGTCGCCGACGGCGACATCGCTGAAATCCAGCCGGTCGGATGCGATGGTCAGGCGCACGCCCTTGTCGCGCTTCTCGACCTGGTTGATGCGGCCCACCGCCTCGATAATTCCGGTAAACATGGTTACTCTATCCTTAACGTTTTTATTCCACAGGCAGCGCGCGGATGCGCACATCCCTGCCGACCATTGCCACGTCGGCAATGCGCAGTTCGCGCCGCGCGCCCATCTCGACCAATTCCGGCAGATCGAACATGCCGCGCGCCCTGTCGCCCAGCAGCAGCGGCGCAAAATAAATCACGAATTCATCCACCAGACCCTGCCGCACCAGTGCGCCATTCAGGCCGCGCCCGGCTTCCACCGTAATTTCGTTGACGCCGCGCCTGCCCAGTTCGTCCAGCATCCGCACGAGATCGACCCGGCCCTCCAACGGCGGCAGCACCAGCACTTCCGCCCCGGCCTCACGCAAACGCCCGGCCTTGACCTGGTCGCCGCTCGCCGTCACCACCAGCACATCCTCCCCCAGCAGCATTTTCGCAGTGGACGGCATCCTCAATCCACTGTCCACCACCACCCTGAGCGGCTGGCGCGACGTTTCCA
Source organism: uncultured Sulfuricella sp. (assembly GCA_964559825.1). GTDB lineage: Bacteria > Pseudomonadota > Gammaproteobacteria > Burkholderiales > Sulfuricellaceae > Sulfuricella. The sequence goes on from CAZLJK010000018.1 coordinate 28,359, forward strand.
CCTCGCGCACATTGAGCGACGGATCGTCCGCCAGAACCGTGCCGATGCCGGTCAACACCGCACAGGAACGGGCGCGTAGCCGATGCGCATCGCGCCGGGCATCCGCGCCGGTGATCCACTGGCTGACGCCGTTGTTGAGCGCGGTCTTGCCATCCAGGCTGGCAGCGATTTTCAGCCGCAGCCATGGCCGCCCGCAAGTCATGCGGGAAACGAAACCGGAGTTGAGATCGTGCGCCTCTTTTTCCAGCAAGCCGATATCGGTCCGGATTCCGGCCTGCTGCAATTGCGCCAGCCCCTCTCCCGCCACCTGCGGATTAGGATCGACCATCGCCACCACTACACGGCTCACGCCCGCCTTGATCAGGGCCTCGGCGCAAGGCGGCGTGCGGCCATGGTGGCTGCACGGCTCGAGCGTGACATAGACTGTTGCGCCCTGCGCCGACCCGCCTGCCTGTGCAAGCGCATGGATCTCGGCATGGGGTTCGCCGGCGCGCTCATGCCAACCGGAACCCACCACCTTGCCGTCGCGCACGATCACGCAGCCGACGCGCGGATTCGGCGTGGTGGTGTACAAGCCCTTTTCTGCCAGGCGTAGCGCCTGAGCCATGTGATCATGATCAGCAGCGGAAAACATGGGCGCTTACTTGTCCAGGTCCCGGATTACGTCGCGGAAGTCATCCACATCCTGGAAACTGCGATAAACCGAGGCGAAGCGGATATAGGCCACCTTGTCGAGCTTGTACAACTCGTGCATCACCATTTCACCGATCTGGCGAGACGGCAGCTCTCGTTCGCCCAGGCTCAACGCCTTTTGCGCGATGCGCTCGATCGCCTGATCCACGAATTCGGTCGGCACCGGGCGCTTGTGCAGGGCGCGCATGAAGCTGGTGCGCACCTTGGCGCGGTCGAATTCCTCGCGGATGCCGTTCTGCTTGACCACCTGCGGCATGCGCAGCTCGGCCGTTTCGTAGGTGGTGAAACGCTTGTCGCAGGTCGGGCAGCGGCGGCGGCGGCGTATGCTGGCGCCTTCCTCGTTGACGCGGGAATCAATCACCTGGGTGTCGATGGCACCACAAAAAGGACATTTCATGATAGAGCAGGCCAGCGGCTAGGGGCGATAGGCAATGGGAAACCCGCGTAGCGACAATGACCTATAGCCCATCGCCTCTCGCCCATCGCCTGTTATTTCCCGTATACGGGAAATTTAACACACATCGCCTTGGCCTCATTCGCCACGCGGCTGATGACGGCCTCGTCGGTAGGTGCGTCGAGCACGTCGGCGATCAGGTTGGCGAGGTGCTCGGCCTCGATTTCCTTGAAGCCACGCGTGGTCATCGCCGGCGTACCGATGCGGATGCCGCTGGTAACGAAGGGCTTCTGCGGGTCGTTCGGGATCGAGTTCTTGTTGCAGGTAATGTGAGCGAGACCCAGCGCCGCTTCGGCTTCCTTGCCGGTGAGGTTCTTGGCGCGCAGATCGACCAGGAACACGTGCGACTCGGTGCGCCCGGAAACGATGCGCAAGCCGCGCTCCTGCAGCACCTTGGCCATCACGATGGCGTTTTCGATCACCTGCTCCTGGTACTCCTTGAATTCTTTCGTCGCCGCTTCCTTGAAGGCCACCGCCTTGGCGGCGATCACGTGCATCAGCGGGCCGCCCTGGATGCCGGGGAAAATCGCCGAGTTGAGCGCTTTCTCATGCTGGGCGGAGGACAGGATGATGCCGCCACGCGGGCCGCGCAAGGTCTTGTGGGTGGTGCTGGTGACGAAATCGGCAATGCCGACCGGGTTGGGGTACAGCCCCGCCGCGATCAGGCCGGCATAATGCGCCATATCGACGAACAGGTAAGCGCCGACCATGTCGGCGATCTTGCGGAAGCGTTTCCAATCGATGACCAGGGAATAGGCGGAAGCGCCGGCCACGATCATTTTCGGTTTGTGCTCCAGCGCCAGGCGCTCCACTTCGTCGTAGTCGATCGCCTCGGTTTTCGGGTCCAGTCCGTAGGTCACCGCATTGAACAGCTTGCCGGAAAGATTGACCGAAGCGCCGTGGGTGAGGTGGCCGCCGTGCGCCAGCGACATGCCCAGAATGGTGTCGCCGGGCTTCAATACCGCCATGTACACGGCCTGGTTGGCCTGGGAACCGGAATGCGGCTGGACGTTGGCATATTCCGCGCCGAACAGGGCCTTGACCCGGTCGATCGCCAGCTGCTCGGCCACGTCCACATATTCGCAGCCGCCGTAATAGCGCTTGCCGGGATAGCCTTCGGCGTATTTATTGGTCAGCTGCGAGCCCTGCGCTTCCATCACCGCCGGGCTGGTGTAGTTTTCCGAGGCGATCAGCTCGATATGGTCTTCCTGACGACGGGTTTCATCCTGCATCGCCTGCCACAACTCGGGGTCGAACTTGGCAATGGTCTGTTCTGCGCTAAACATAACGGGCTCTTTCCAAAAAGCAAAACAGCGATTTTACCACGATCGGGACCATCCTGAGAAAAACCCCACCCCGGACTCAGCGGTTGCTCAGTCCCCCGCCACCGTCATCCGCTCGATCAGCACCGAACCGCACTGTTTCGAGCCCTGAATCAGGATGTCGCTGCCGACCGCCGCAACCTGCCGGAACATGTCCTTGAGGTTGCCAGCGATGGTAACCTCCTCGACGGGAAACTGGATTTCGCCGTTTTCCACCCAGTAACCGGCGGCGCCGCGAGAATAATCGCCGGTCACCGGGTTGATGCCGTGGCCGAGCAGTTCCGTCACCACCAGGCCCCTGCCCATCATTTTCAGCAGGCCGGCGAAATCCTGGCCGCTGCTCTCGACAATCAGGTTGTGGTTGCCGCCGGCATTGCCGGTGGAGGTCAACCCCAATTTCCGCGCCGAGTAGCTGCCGAGAAAATAACCCTGCAGCACGCCATCCTTGATCAGGTCGCGCGCGTGGGTGGCGACGCCTTCATTGTCGAAGGGGCTGCTGCCCAGCCCCTTGGGAATATGCGGCAGCTCACGAATCTGGATGAACGGGGCAAAAATTTGCTGGCCCAGGCTGTCGAGCAGGAATGAGGATTTGCGGTACAGGCTGCCGCCGCTGACCGCGCCGACCAGATGCCCGATCAGGCCGGAAGCAATCGGTGCTTCGAACAGCACCGGACACTCGGTGGTCTTGATCTTGCGCGCCGCCAGGCGGCGCACGGTGCGCTCGCCGGCCTTCCGGCCGACTTCCGCCGCACTTTCCAGGTCGGCCGCATCGCGCCGCGAGCTGTACCAGTAATCGCGCTGCATCCCCTGGTCTTCGGCGATCACCGCGCAGCTGATATCGTGGCGCGAGGAAGGATAGCCGCCGAGGAAGCCCAGGCTGTTACCGTACATGAACAGCGATTCCTGGGTGGACACCGAGGCGCCCTCGGAATTGTCGATCCGTTTGTCCACCGCGAACGCAGAAGCTTCGCAAGTCTTTGCCAGCTCGATCGCCTGTTCCACCGACAAATCCCACGGATGGTACAGGCTGAGGTCGGGGATATCCCTGGCCAGCAGGTTCTCGTCGGCGAGCCCGGCGAATTCGTCGCTGGCGGTGTATCGGGCAATGCTCACGGCCGCCGCGACGGTATCCTTGATCGCCTGGGGCGACAGATCGGAAGTACTGGCATGGCCGCGCTTATGGCCGAAGTAAACCGTCACTCCCAGACCCTTGTCGCGGTTGTACTCGATGGTTTCGACTTCGCCGCGGCGCACCGAGACGTTCTGACCGAAACCTTGCGACACCTCCGCCTCGCAGGCGGTGGCGCCGGCCCATTTCGACTGGTCCAGAATGTCACGAGTAATCTGACTTAACGTTGCAATAGAATGAGAAAAACGGGAATCTGACACATGCACCTCAAAAATTTCAGCCAACGGTTTGCTGTAAGGCCGTTGAGAAAAGGAGTTAATAAAAAGCATTTGAACCGCAGAGGACACAGAGGAGTTCAAAAACTTCTTAGCATACCCATGTAGCACCCCGACAAAGGGACTCTTCGCAAGGCGCCAACCTCTGGGTTTCCTCCGCGTCCTCTGCGTCCTCTGCGGTGAAGTCCTATTTTTAGGGTTATCATAGCAACTTTGATTCCATTTGCGAAACCATGACGGATACCGAAGACAACTCGTTCGACGACAGGCCGGAACCCCCGAGCAAAACCAAGCGCAAGCAGGAAATGCACGCCTTGCAAGATATCGGCGAACAACTGGTAGGGCTTAACAAGGATAGATTGGCACAAATAAATCTGCCCGAGACCCTGCTGGATGCGGTGATTGAAGCCAAACGCCTGACAGGCCACGAAGCGCGCCGTCGCCAGATGCAATACCTCGGCAAGCTCATGCGTTCGGTAGATGAAGAACCGATCCGGGCCAAACTGGACGAGTGGAACAATGTCACGCGCGTCCAGGGCGCCAAATTTCACGCTCTGGAACGTTGGCGCGAGCGCCTGCTCACGGAAGAGCAAGCCTTGAGCGACCTGGTGGCGGAATATGCGCGAGCCGACATCCAGCAGATCCGCACCCTGATCCGCAACGCGCAAAAAGAGGCCGCTGCCGGCAAGCCGCCCAAGAGCAGCCGCGCCCTGTTCAAGCTGCTGCGTGAAATGATCGAAGAAAACAAAATCGAACCGGAGCAGCAGGATGAATAATGAAACGCCAGCGCTGATCGGCTTGGTCAGCATCAGCGACCGCGCCTCACAGGGCGTTTATGAAGACCAGGGCATCCCGGCGCTCAACGACTGGCTAGTCAACGCCCTGACCACGCCGTGGCGTGCCGTCACCCGGATGATCCCGGACGAGCAGGCAGGAATCGAAGCCACGCTGCGGCAGCTGGCGGATGAAGAAGGCTGCTGCCTGGTGCTCACCACCGGCGGCACCGGCCCGGCGCCGCGCGATGTCACGCCGGAGGCGACGCTGGCGGTGGCGGACAAGGTGCTGCCCGGCTTCGGCGAGCAAATGCGCGCCGTCAGCCTGAAGTATGTGCCCACCGCCATCCTCTCCCGCCAGGTCGGCGTCATCCGCAAGCAATGCCTGATCATCAACCTCCCCGGACAACCCAAGGCGATCAAGGAAACCCTCGACGGCGTGTTTGCCGCCGTGCCTTACTGCATCGACCTGATCGGCGGGCCTTACCTGGAAACCCGGGAAGAAGCGATCAAGGCGTTCCGCCCCAAATCCGCCATCCGGGCGAAAAAATAGTCTGCACTGACAAACCGGCCATGAGCAAACACCATCTGATCTGGAACGAAAGCCGCCACTGCATCGGCATCGCCGCCATTGACGACCAGCACCGCGAGATCGTCGAGCGGGTCAACCGGATCGCCGATGCCGTCGGCCAAGGCAACCGGCACGATGCCGTCCAGGAGATGATGGACGACCTGGTCCTTTTCACCTGCGAGCATTTCGCCCTCGAGGAAAGGCTCATGACGGAACACGGCTTTCCCGACCTGGAAGACCACATCGCGGAACACCTCGTCCTGCTCCAGCAAGTGGACAATCTCAGAAAGGCCCTGCACACCCCCAGCCCGGCCAAGGCAGCACTCGTTTCGGCCTTCCTCACCGACTGGGCGGAACTGCACATCCTGCAGTCCGACAAGGAGATCGGCGCTTTTCTTGCGTCCAAGGGAATGAGTTAGCAAGCGTTGTGAAAATTACTCGGGCAGCTTCACCGTCGCCGCCATTCCGGCCCGCAACAACTCCTTCACCGCAAACACCGCATCCACCTCGTAGGCCGCCCCGTCCTTGTCCTTGACCGGCTCCAGGCCGAGGTTCTTAAGCGTGGCCGGATAATTCTGCTTGCCGATAATCACCGTCACCGCTTGCCCAACCTTGAGGCCGCCAATGCGGTCGGCAGACGCCCTGAAGCGCGCCGTCATCTCCCCCGCCTTCGCCAGCACCAGCAAGGGCTGGGGCTGGAGCCCGACCGCCACGGACTGCCCCGGCTCGGCCAGGCGCGCCACTACCACGGCGTCGAAGGGCGCGCGCAACGCGCTGTCCGTCAGGTCCTGACGTTCCCGCGCCAGCCGCGCCTGGGCGCCGTCCAGTTGAGCCTTGGCGCGCGCCTGGCGCAGCTTGGCCTGATCCAGCTCGGAGGTGGAAATCACGGTCCGGTCGTAAAGCTCCTGAGTACGTACCAGATCACGCCGGGCCTCCGCCGTCTCCTCCGTAAAGCGAACTACCGCGGCTCGGCTCTCGGCCACCCGCGCCTGATAAGGCGCTGCATCCAGGGTCAGGAGCGAGCGTCCTTTTTGCACCCGATCGCCGGCATTCACCCCAACCTCGCGCACGATGCCGGACACACGAGGAGACAGCTCCACCCGTTGCGACCACTGCAAAGTCGCAGGAAAACTTTCCGCCCAAGCAACGGAAACCGCCGCCCACAGCATGCCCGCCAAAAGCCATTTCGTCATTTCGTTCGCCCCTCATTTTTGAAGGCACCTCTAAATAATCCGTCACACCGGCGAAAGCCGGTGTCCAGGTTTGATGCCTATTCTGGATTCCGGCTTTCGCCGGAATGACGAAACACGGATTTTTAGAGGTGCCCTTTACTCTTACTCTCCAGCGGCTTGCCCAGCAGGGCCTTGAGCCGCGCGAATGCCAGCGCCAGCTGGTACTCTGTCCGCCGCTCGCGCAGCTTCGCCTCCATCGTCGCCGCCATGGCATCCCCCAGGTTGGCTTTCAGTTCCACTTCATATTGCCCGCGCGCTTTTTCCAGGGCCAGATCACGATATTCAACCTGCTTCCGGGCTGCCGCACGCACGCTGCGCTGCAACTGATCGACCTCAGCCCACACTTCCAGAAGCGCCTCGGCCAGATCCATCCCGAGCTTGTCAGCCTCGGCCTGGAGCTTGTGAAACTGGGCCTGCTCCCGCGCCAATTGCGCCGACACGCGCCGCCCCTGATACACCGGCCAGGTCAGCACCACGCCGGCGCGCAGGTTGTCGCGGGTGGCCGCTTCCCGGCTCCAGCCTGCAGCTTCGACCTCGGCATCCAGCAGCGGGGAATTCTCGGCGCGCACGGCTTGCATGCGCTGCCGCGAGGCTTCGAGCAGGGCTAAATGGGTGCGTAGCCGGGGATTGTGTTCCCGCATGATGGGCAGCAGGGCCTCGTAATCCGGCAGGGAGATGTCATTGGCGGTAAGTTTCGGGTCTTCCAATCCGGCCGCAAGCTGTCCGGGCTGGTTCATGGCATTTGCCAGCTGCGCCCGGGCGAAGCGGGTGCGAATCTGGCTGGCGTTGCGCCGAACCAGAACATCCTGGTAGCGGGACTCCAGTTCCGCCAGTTCCGTAGCGGAGATCTGGCCGACCTTGAGGCGATCCCGGGCATTATCGACATTGACATAGGCCACCGCCATGGTTTCATTATCGGCAATAAACTGCATGTCCGCCGCCAGGACGCTGAAAAACCGGGCCATCACTTCGATGCGGCGCCGCTCGAGTGCATCCAGCAGACCGGCTTCACGCGCATCCACCGTTGACCTGGCTGCCTGCTCGTACAACGCGGTACGGCCGAAATCGTACAGGCTCTTGCGTGCGATCAGCCGAAGGGAATTGTCGGAAAGACTGGCCTCGGGACCGGAAGAAGGGCGCGCCTGGCGCAGGCCGGCTTCGACATTGACGGAAAGATCGCTGCGCGAGGCGGCTGACTCCTGTTCGGCCAGCGCGGTAGTCCGGTCGGCCTCGGCCAACCGCAGGTCGGGGTGAGCCACCTCCGCTGCCGCCAGCGCCTCGCTGAGCGTGAGCCGCTTGGCGACGGGCGCGGACCAGCCGTGCGGCATCAGCCAGACCATCAAGACCAGCGCGACCCCGATACGGGAAAAAATCATTTCGCGGCTTGCTGCTTGTACTTGGCAAACGGCATGGTTTTCCAGGACCCCTCCGCCACGTAGCGTCCCAGCAGCATGAACTCATTCACGTCCTTGGAGGCTCCGGTGAAACGGGTCATCGGCTTACCGTCGAGGTCATAAAAACCGAACACCGGGGTGGCACGCACACGCTGCTCGGCGGCGAATTTCTTCTCGGTGGTTTCCTTGCCGGAAAAATCAACCAAGGGATTGTCGCCGTTAATGTCGACGCTGAAAATGAGGAAGTGCTTGCGGTAATAATCCTGCACCTCGGACTGATTGAGGATGGTTTCCTTCATGCGGTGGCAGAAGGGGCAATCCTCCAGCTCGTACATCAGCAGGATGCCGATTTTTCCCTCTTTGCGCGCAGTCGCAAGCTCGGCCTTGAAATCACCCAGGTTCTGATCAAAAAAGGTCTGGACATCACGAGTTTCGGCCATTCCAGATCCGGAAAAAAACAGTAGCAATACAACGAGTAAGCTTTTCAACATGAACGCCTCCAAATCAAAAAAACCGCCTTTACGATTGCCCTCACCCCCTCGTGGGAGAGGGTTGGGGTAAGGGCAACTGGCAGCCTGTCGGGTACTTTATCAAACGTAGCCTTCAACCGCTCCTTCACCCATCTTGCTGTATGATCCCAGAAAAATGGATTTATTTTACAAAATACCCGATTGTTTCTAGAATTTACCGGATAAAAAACATTCTTGCTAGGGAATACCTCGATGTCGCTAACGCTGACCGTACCCACACCCGATCCGGTCGAAGACCTGACCGTGGAAATACGTCCGAAACATCTGAAAGAGCGGCTAGGCGACCTGCCTCTCACCAACCTTGCCGATGTTTGCCACACCCTGGGTGACGAAATCGGCGCGCTAAACCGACAAAAAGTCGCCATGGAAACGCGCTTGAAGTTGCTCGAATTATATCGTGGCGTCTTCCTTAAGCTACTACCCACCATGGAACAGCAGTATGTTGCCGCCCGTCTGCCGCAGACGGAAAAAAACCGGCAGATGGCCAATCAGGCACGTCAAATCCTGGCGGAACTCGCCAACGGCTACAAGATCATCCTGCTCGATTACCAAAACGCACGCATTACTCTGGGCAAAGGAAAAATTGCGCTGACGGCGGCGCAGCGCGCCATGTCCGCATTGAGCCGGATCTTGATGATCTGCTACCAGACCTATGCCCCTCCCCCATCCGGCATCTGGTTCGAGATACACCAGATTTTCAGTTTCGCCAACCAGCAGGGCATTGCCAACGAAACCATTGCCGACGAGGATCACAAAAGCAGCACCACTCTGGTTTACAAACAAACCCTGTTGCTCGCACTGTCGGACCCTTACCATCTCAGTCCCGGCGAAGTGGCCACCATTCAGAACTACCTGACGGTGTTCGGCAGTCTCGCACAGCTTCAGGCAATCGCACAAACCGGCAATCCGATCGGTTTGTTTCTGGCGCAGACCCGTAGCGACAAGCCTCCCAAACCCTTGCCCCAAGATCCGGATGAAGCGGACGACACCGATATCCAGCTCAACACGCTGGAATTGGCGCACGCGCTACATCATCAGATAACAAGACTGAAGTCCGGGGAATCGCCGAAAAACCTGGGGCTGCCCGATATCTCGGGGGAAGCCAGCTACCAGGACCTGCTAAACCGCTTGCTCAAGCGCTGGTCAGCGACGCCGAAACGGGTATTCAACCGGACCAAGAACATCTCCAGCACCCAGGTCTGCGTCGGCTTGCCATCCCTCCATCATTTCCTGGGCGGATGCGAGCCAGGCGAAAGCACCGATCTTTCGTTTGTCCAGCCCGCCGAGGATCGGCGCTTCATCTCGGGCAAATGGCTGATCATCAATGAAAGTGCTGGCGGTCTTGCTCTGAGCGGTGCTTTCGAGGCCCTGCCCCAGATACGCCCAGGCGATGTGATCGGGTTAAAAGCGGAGGGGGCGGACAAATGGCATGTCGGCACCGTTCGTTGGGTGAAAAGAGGGAATACCGACCATCTTGAAATCGGCGCCCAGCTTGTCGCCCCCAAGGCCGAGCCCGCCAGAATCAGACCGTCCATTGCCGGCTCGGCGGAACCGTTCCAAGCCGCCCTGCTTTTGCCGGAAATCCCCCTGCTCAAGCAAACGGAAACCCTTATCGCGCCGCGCGGAACCTTCGGTCCGCAACGCGAACTGCTGCTCGAGCTCGCCGACAACACGACCCGAACCGTTCGCGCCGCCAAGCTGGTGGAACAAACCGCAGGATACGAAAGGTTCGAATTCAACCGGGGCTGAAATACTCTTTCAAGGACAGGCTCAATACCTCGTCCAGCCTGTCCGCGAGACCGGTCAGCAGAACATCCGCACGTACCCCCGCAATTCCCGGAGCCGAAGAACCCTGGCCCGGATCGAACACGAAAAGGCGGTAAACATCGGCGAGCCGGATCTGTTCAGCACTTCGGATCAGGGTCCAGCCGCCGCCCTCCACGCTCCCCACCCAGTTCGCCTCGTTCAGCCGGTCGAGAATATCCTCGGCATCCTCCAGCCCCACATCCGATTCACGCAGCAGATGATCCAGGCTGAGCGGTTTGCCGACCCGATGCGCCAGGTAAACCGCCTTGAGAACGGCCAGTGCGGCGAAAAACTCCCGTCCGGCAGCTACCCCGCCCCGACGCATGGCGGTGTTCCAATAAGGCAGCGCAGCCGTGATCACCGCCCCGGACAACACCACCAGCCAGGACAGATAAATCCAGATCAGGAAAAGCGGAACACTGGCGAACGCGCCATACACCAGGGTATAGGTGGGGAAATGGGTGACGTAAAGTGCAAACACCTTCTTCATCAGCTCGAAGGCGATCCCCGCCGCCACCCCGCCGATCAAGGCATGAAGGGGTAAAACAGGACGGCTGGGGACTATCCGGTAGAGCAGCGCGAAAGTGAAGATGGTCAGTACCACCGGCACGATTTTCAGGGTCGCCATGCCGACGACTGGCATGCCTTTCGTCAGCCCAAGGGAAAAACTGACCAGATAGGAAGTCAGGGACAAGCTGGCCCCGATCAGCAGCGGCCCAAGCGTCAGTGCCGCCCAGTAGATCAGGAAACGGCGCAGCAGCGGGCGCTTCCGGCGCACGCGCCAGATCACTTCAAAGGCGTGATCGATGGTCAGCATCAGCACGAACGCAGTCACCCCCAGCAACCCAATGCCCAGCGCGGTCAGGTGCGCCGCCTTCTGCGAGAACTGCTGCATGTACACCGAGATGATCTTGCCCGCCGAGACCGGCACGAAGTTGCTCAGGATGAATACCTTGAGCTGGGTCATCAGATCGGCAAAGACCGGAAAAGCGGACAATACCGCCAGCGTGATGGTCACTATCGGCACCAGTGCCAGCAAAGTGGTATAGGTCAGGCTCGCGGCGAACTGGACACAGCGATCTTCAGTGAAGCGGCGCCGCACCAGGAGCAGAAACGAGATGACGCGAGAAAAGTTCTGAGACATGAATTGCGTTATCATGATGAAAATGGAGACTTGCACTATGAATCAAATACCGGGTCTTTGCCAGTTGGCTTGGTGGCCACTGACATCGAAAACTGTTTCATGACCACTCCGGAAACCCTCTGGAAAAAGGCGCGCAAGCTGTTGCGCGCAGAGCATATCGGCTTGCTTTCCACACTTTCCCACAAACTCGGCGGCTACCCGTTTGGCTCGGCGGTATCCACCTTGACCGATCATGAAGCCCGTCCGTTGTTCCTGATCAGCCGATTGGCGGAACACACCCGCAACATCGAGCAGGACGCGCGCGCCAGTCTCCTGGTGCACGAGCAATCCGTCGACGTCCAGGCCGGGGAACGGCTCACGCTGGTCGGCAAAGCGGCGCAGGTGGAAACAACGGCGCAGCTCAAGGCGCGCTACCTGCGCTATTTCCCCGGTGCGGAGCAATATTTTGCGCTGGACTTCAGCTTCTACCGCATTGACCCTGTCACTCTGCGCTACATCGGCGGCTTCGGCGTGGCGAGGTGGATTTCCCCGACGGAAATCCTGCCGCCGCCAAACTCCATGGCGCAAGATGAAGAAGCGCTTCTGGCACGCTTCAATCGCAACCAGGCCGGCGACCTGCAATTCTTCTGCAAAGCCTACTACGGCGCGAGCGCCAGCGATGCCACCCTGGTGGGAATCGACTGCGACGGTTTCGACATTCTGGATGACGGACAGCTGTTGCGCTTCGATTTCCCGGATACCGTCCTCAATGCCGAACAGGCCGAAGCGGCGCTCCTGCGCATGATGCGAGAAAGCAGCTCATGAACCGGACCACCGCCCTCCACTATGCCTGCATCGCCAGCCTGATCGCGCTGATCGTCCTGTGCCTCGCCTGGGAATTGTGGCTCGCGCCGCTTCGCCCCGGCGGCTCCAGCATGGTCTTCAAGGTGCTGCCGCTGCTGCTGCCGTTGCCCGGCATCCTGCGCGGCAAACGCTACACCTACCAGTGGGCCTCGATGCTGATCCTGCTTTACCTCACCGAAGGCGTGGTACGTGCCATGAGCGACAAGGGCCCGTCGGCAAGCTTGGCGGGCGTGGAAATCGCGCTGACAGTTGTGTTCTTTTTCAGCGCCGTGTTCTATGCGCGGTTCAAACAGGCATAGCACGTAGGGTGGGCACGTTTTTGTGCCCACCCTACATGATTAAACCTGCGGATTCATCCGCTCCAGCTTTCCCGCCAGCTTGTTCAAAGCGTTGAGGTAAGCCTTGGCCGAAGCGATCACGATGTCGGTATCCGCCCCCTGGCCGTTGACGATGCGCCCGCCCTTCGCCAGCCGTACCGTGACTTCGCCCTGCGCATCCGTACCGCTGGTGATGTTGTTGACCGAATACAGCAGCAGCTCCGTGCCGCTCTTGACGATAGACTCGATCGCCTTGAACGAGGCATCCACCGGCCCGCCGCCGTCAGCATCCGCACCCTTTTCCTTGCCACCATCGCTGACGGTGACGTGGGCATGGGGCGTTTCGCCGGTTTCCGAGCAGACGCGCAGGGATACCAGTTTGAACTGTTCCTTCACCATCGCCTGTTCCTCGTCACTGACCAGCGCATGGATATCCTCGTCGAAGATTTCATGCTTCTTGTCGGCGAGATCCTTGAAGCGGGCGAAGGCGGCATTGAGCGCCTCTTCCGATTCCAGCACAATGCCCAATTCAACCAGGCGGCTGCGGAAAGCATTGCGGCCAGAGTGCTTGCCCATCACCATCTTGTTCGCGCTCCAGCCGACATCTTCGGCGCGCATGATTTCATAGGTTTCTCGATGCTTGAGGACGCCGTCCTGATGGATGCCGGACTCGTGAGCGAAGGCATTGGCGCCGACGATGGCCTTGTTGGGCTGCACTGCGAAGCCGGTAATGCCCGACACCAGACGGCTGGCCGGCACGATCTGGGTGGTGTCGATGCCGGTGTCGCAGGGGAAGATGTCCTGGCGCGTGCGCACTGCCATGACCACCTCTTCCAGCGAGGCATTGCCCGCCCGCTCGCCCAGGCCATTGATGGTGCACTCCACCTGACGCGCCCCGGCCAGTACCGCGGAAAGGGAGTTCGCCACGGCCAGGCCGAGATCGTTGTGGCAATGCACCGAAAAGATCGCCTTGTCGGAATTGGGAATGCGCTCGCGCAAGGTGGCGATGAGGTTGCCGAACTGCTGCGGCAGGTTGTAGCCGACTGTGTCGGGAATGTTCAAGGTGGTAGCGCCAGCCTCGATCACCGCTTCCAGGATGCGGCACAGGAAATCGGTCTCGGAGCGTCCGGCATCCTCGGGCGAGAACTCGACGTTGTCGGTCCACTTGCGCGCCCATTTCACCGCCTTCACCGCCTGCTCGACCACCTGATCCGGGCTCATGCGCAGCTTCTTCTCCATGTGGATCGGGCTGGTGGCGATGAAGGTATGGATACGGCCTGAAACGGCCGGCTTGATCGCCTCGCCGGCACGCTCGATATCGCGCTCCAGGGCGCGCGCCAGGCCACACACCGTGCTGTCCTTGATGCAGCTCGCGACCGCCTTGACCGACTCGAAATCGCCGTTGCTGGCGGCGGGGAAGCCCGCCTCGATGACATCCACCCGCATCCGCTCGAGCTGTCGCGCGATACGCACCTTCTCCTCTTTGGTCATGGAAGCGCCGGGGCTTTGCTCGCCATCGCGCAAGGTGGTGTCGAATATGATTAATTTATTTTTCATGACGGGCTCCGTTGCAGAAGTCGTAATTCATAACACGAAAATCGGTTTTCCGCCGATTTCCGCAATTCAAAACAAGTGAGGGGGGAGGAATTTAGCGCCTGCGGCGCAGCAGCAGGCCAACCAGCAGGAGGTTGGCACGGCATGAAACGAAGGAGACTGGGATGGATGAGTTCATGATTTGAAATATAAACGCTTTCATTTCTGAGCGCAAGCGCTTAACCCACGACGCCTTTCCGCTTTCTCCGCACCACGCCCCACAGCCAGTCTGCATAAGCAGACAGCGCATACAGCGCAAAAACGCTGAACAGCACCCGCGGCGGGTCGAAGGAAATAAGAATAAAAGTCAGCACGATCAGCAAGATGCCCACAAAGGGGATGCTCTTGCGCAGGTTGATGCCCTTGCCGCTGTAATAGCGCAGGTTGCTGACCATGGTCAATCCGGCGAACAGGGTCACCCCCCATACCAGCCAGCGGATATCGGTGCCGCGGATATGATACTCGTTCATCACCCACACCAGCCCAGCCAGCAACGCCGCGGCGGCGGGGCTGGGCAAACCCTGGAAAAAATTCTTGTCGGCAACTTCATGCTGGGTGTTGAAGCGTGCCAACCGCAATGCCGCGCCGGCGCAATAGACGAAGGCGGCAATCCAGCCCAACTTGCCCATGTCCTTCAGCGCCCAGACGTACACGATCAAGGCGGGCGCCACGCCGAACGACACCATATCGGAAAGCGAATCGTATTCCGCCCCGAACGCGCTCTCGGTATGGGTAAGGCGCGCAACACGTCCGTCCAGTCCATCCATCACCATGGCGATAAAAATCGCCACTGCAGATTGCTCGAAATGTCCGTTCATGGCCTGGACGATGGCGTAGAACCCGGCAAACAGCGCCGCCGTGGTGAACATATTTGGCAGCAGATAGATGCCGCGCCGACGCAAACGCCCTTCCATCATGGGCTTGCGGGTAGCGGGGTTATAGTCTTCGTTCAAAACAAGTGCCGATCAAAACAAACGCCCTTTCGCGTGTGTTGTTCCGCTTCAGCGGAATACA
>CAZLJK010000019.1:0-15309 GCA_964559825.1 uncultured Sulfuricella sp.
CGCCATGACTTTCAACGTTGAAAAGCGCACTTTGCGCGAACCCTCGGTTTTCTTGACTCCGAGAGTCCACACATTCAAACGACGAAGGCAAAAAATCCCCCTCCGTCAATATATTAGCCACAACGCGAACCTGACGCGTTTGTGTCGTCGCTAAGGGTTCGCGCATCATATAACCAGCGCCCCTTCAAAATCCACAGCTTGGAAATTTCCATATTCCTTGATATGCAACTCCACCGGCTCGGTCAAACGGTATAGACGCAGGCTGTCTTCTTTCTCATCGATTTCCGCAAGCAGTCGCCGTTCCAGCTCTTCAAGCTGCATCTGGTTGACCTTACATTCGAACACTGAATTTTGTACCCGCTGCCCGGTGCTTTCGCAAACTTTTGCAACACGGCGCAGCCGTTTACGACCGGCTGCGGTTACGGTGGATACGTCGTAAGTGATAATAATCAACATGGCATTAACGGTATAGAAACGGGAGATAAGCTTCCATTTCACCGCGCAGGGTGCGCGCCATGAAACGCGCCTGCAACAACGGCAACAAGCCAATCGGCACTTTGGCTTCCAGCAAGGGATGCATTACCTCTTCCTGTTTGCGCTCTTGATAAGCAGTAACCACGGCACGGCGGGCGTCACCTTCGAGCAGCACCGCGCCACCTTCCCGTTCGGCAAAATCGTTGGCACCGATCTGCCCCCGGTTAATCAGGGTAAGTGCCAGCCGGTCGGCAAAGATGGCACGAAATTCTTCCATCATATCCAACGCGAGTGCGGCGCGACCGGGGCGCACCGCATGCAGAAAACCCAGCTGGGGGTCGAGACCGACGGCCTCCAGCGCGGAACGGCAGTCGTTCATCAGCATGGAGTAGAGAAACGAAAGCAGCGCGTTAAAACGGTCGCGTGGCGGGCGCCGGGTGCGTCCATCCATCGTGAACTTGCCGCGAGATTCTCGCTTGACCAACAACGGCAACGCCGAGAAATAATTTTTTGCCGCATCGCCCTCAATGCCGCGCACTACATCCAGATCGGGGGCATGCGGCAGGTTGCGTAAGGAACTAGAAAGCGCCTCGGCAGCGGCAGCGAGTGCGCTGCCGTCTTGCTCATCGCCAGCTTCCCGCGCACCACGCAGCAAGACCTGGCGACCATTACGCAACTTTCCGGCAATAGCGCTTTGCGCAATGCCCAACGTAAATTTTGCATCCAGCGCCAAACGATGCTGCGCCTGACGAAGCAGGATATTGCCGGAAACCGGGCCTTCGAGACGCGCCTTGAATCGTCCATGACCATTCAGCAACACCAGACTGATGCCGTCATCCGCACAGCGATGCATCAACGCCGGAGAAAGCATGATGTTGCCCAGGCAAACCACACTGCCCAGATGATGCAGCGGCACCTGCAACTTCTTTACGTGCTCCACATCCACCCGCACCGTGTCGTTCTCCAGATGGAGATAGGCGTTCGGCGTCATCACATAAAGGGTATTGAGAATCTGGCGCGCCATTTTTACGTTGCTCCCGGATCAAACAAGGTTTCCAGCAAACCATGCTGAGCCGCGCGCGAAGCGACAGCCTGCGGCTGGCAAATTTCCTTCAGCGAACATTCCTTGCAGCGCACATCGTTGGCTGGGGGCGGCAGCTTGCCGGAATCCATCATGGCGCGGATAGCGTTCACGGTCTCTTCCACCTTGTCGCGCAATTCCTGCGTAATCGCCACTTCACGCCTGCGCCGTGAACCATGGTGGTAAATCGCGCCGTGCGTGATGGTCTTGCCGGTCATCTCTTCCAGACACATCGCCTGCGCGGCAAGCTGGATGTCGTCGTGGGATTTTTCACGCTTGGGGCCATGCTTGTATTCGACCGGAAAGATGTGCCCGTCGGGATGAAACTCCACCACATCGCACTTGCCAACCAGCCCCAGCCTATCCGACCACACCGGCAATGCCCGCTCGGCACGCACGCCCTCGAAGGTTTCAAATCCCGGATCATCCACCCGCTCATGCGCTGCGTTTCCACGCATGGTAAAAACATTCTCATCGAATGCCTGCTCAACATGAATCAGCGCGCACTGGCGCGGGCAATAGCTCCAGTGCTGAAGCGCGGAAAGCATGATGGGATCAGCGGCTTCGTTCATCTCAGTAGTGCTATCATATACTTGCAACTTGGTTGACGGAGAACATCATGGCAGCAATATTGAAAGAAATTGAAGACCAGGCATTAAGTCTGACTCCCAGGGAGCGAGGCGAATTGATCCACCGCCTAATCGTCAGTCTGGAAAGCGAAGCAGACAACTCACCCGAAGCCATCGCCAAAGCATGGGACGAAGAAATCGCCCGCCGTGTGACGGACATGGAAGCTGGCAAAACGGTCTGAATTCCAGCAGAAGAAGTTTTCGCCCGGCTCGACGCCATTATTGATAGCGCTCGCTGATGGATGCGCGTCACGTCCAATCCAACAATTCGACGATGGGCGCCGCCCATTCCGGTAGTGGGCAGTACTGCTTGATCACTTTCCCTTTGTTGGCGCGCAATATTAGTGCGGCCTGTTCGTCATCCACGGAATTGTCGTACAAATAGAGTCGATCCAACTCCCTTGCCACCAAGGCGCAATTGGCGATCGAACGAAAATGGCGCGCAATGATTTTCTGAATTGGCACATCGTGCCCTCCCTGCATCACCCGGCGGGCAACGCGCGCAGCATTGATGGAAGGATCGCGGGTCGCCACGAAGAACACACGGGTAAAGAATCCAACGGCTTGTGCCCTCCGCAAAAAATCCACCTTGTCCGGCGCCGAGAACACACTCTCGAAAGCCAAGCTGCGGTGCTCTGCCAGGCAGAGTTCTCGCCGTTTGCTGGCAAGATCAGCCGCCTGCAGGATTGCAGATTCGGAGTTCCAGTCGCCAAACTCGTCACGCGCGATGAAATCAGGGTTCACATACTCACATCCGGCAAACCACTCATGCGCCAACCCCCGCTCGGTCACGGTTGTCTTCCCCGCACCATTCGGCCCCGCCACCAGCAATAGCCGAGGTTGGCCAGCCAGTATCATGGCACTGTCACCACATCCCTGGCGCGCGCATCTGCAACGGCTTCAGCCAGCTTTCTGCGCATCCAGGCATCTGACTCCTGCTTGCGTGCCATTGCCAAATCCAGTGCTTCGCTCATGACCTCGGCCAGTTCTTCATCGGTTGGGTCGGTATCCGCCGCCAATGGGTTGCGTTTTGTATTGGATAAATCAGCCATGCAAGACTCCTTAAAATATCAGGCTTTTCTTTCAAGGGTTACGCCGGAAGGCATCCCTTCCTCGTTCACAGAAACAGTATAGTCCGCGAAATCACGCGGCACGGCAACGCCGTCGTTGAGTTTGGGCTGGATGCGCTCGAACAAACTGTAGGCACGGGCATTTCCCAGTTTTGAATCATGCTTGAATACATACAGACCGCGCGTCGTCATTTCTCCACGAGCAGCGGAACGATCATGCTCGAACATATCTGACAGTGCTGTCCACAACAGTTCGAGGTCAGCATCAGAAAACCCCGTCTGCTCTGCCAAGTGCGCAGAAATAAAGCCATGCGCCGCATAAAGGCCATAGGGCACGGTGAACTTGCGGCCCATCGTACGGTTGTCGCCGCCCTGCTTTTCGGCTTCGGCTTCGGTCGCTACCGCCATGCGTGTAATGGTATGCTCCAGTGCCACGATAGGGTCGATTGAACGGCCAAAAGTCAGTTGCACTGGCCCGCGAACTTGACCGCAGTTAGGTGCCGATTTAAGAGACATGACTGCCCCAAAGGTTCTGATGTCGAAATAATTCTGGCACATCCACTTTCTACCCGTCTCCACTTCATCAACGTCAGGGCGTCGCGCCTTCACTAGCTTGAGTCCTTCACCGATGAGTTTTTGAATATCAACGGAACACAGTTTTTCCTTCTTTGCCTCCTTTAGCCAATCTTTGATCGCTGCCTTGTCCAAGTCTGCGGCGAACACCAAGAGCCAACCATCTTCGTCATCCCCAGTAAGCACCAATCCTTCCGGCAGTGTCACATCCTCAAATTCCTGCGCCAATTTTGACTCGACCTTTAATTGCGCTTCTTCGCCAAGGCCAATGCCAAGAGTTTTGAAAGCTTCAACATGCGCACGCCCTAGAACAGCCTTTTCACGCACATAAATGTTGTGGGGTGTCTTGTAACTTTCCTTAAGTGCAACGTAGTTTCTAATCTTCCTTTTCAAGCAAACATCCGTCACCAAGCCGCGCCCGGTTTCTGCGTCCATACGCGGCAAGTTGCCTGCGTCCGGGTCGCCGTTGGGGTTGCCATCTTTTACGTCAAATAACAAAACGAAGTCATAGCGATTTTGAATAGTCATGGTTCAAGCTCCCTGTTCTGGTTAAAGTTGTTACTTCTTGGTGTAAAGATCACGCTGCTGATGGTAATAGCCGATGGCGAAACGCCCTTGCTCAGGCAGTGGTAACTGGGCAGGGAAAGCTACTACAGGGCCGAGATCCCAGACGATTTCACCAATTAGCTTTTCGTAAAATACCTTCTGCCCCGCGCTCAACTTGGCAAGGTGGTGGTTCTTTAATTTCAGCAAAGTTGGGAAAACTGACACCGGGCTGCTGGATGCAGCGCCGTAATAACGGTCACGGATGGTGGAGTTCAGCCCTGGATTTGCGGCTTCCTGAACTTTTTCCAGCACGGCAAACAAACGGCCCAAACGGTAAGCTGGATTGGGATTGGTAGTGTCAAGCGACATGGCAATATCCTCCTGTTGATTTTTGAAACGGGATACCCGGTTGAGGCAGGCTTTGATGAGCGCCGCACGGGCGTAAGTCACATTGGGCAACGGCTTGCCGGTTTTGACGTTTTTCTTTGCTTGTTCAGCGCGAATCTGCCGAATAGCCGCCTGCAACAAAGTGGCGGGATAAGGTGTACCCGACAAAATCGCTCGCATGGTATCGCCAGTCAGATTGGGTGGGATGTTGTCGCTATCCTCTCGAACTGCAATGGATTGGAGTAGTTGCCACAGCGGGAGGTAAGGCTGAAAATTCGAGGGTGCTATTATTTCTAAGTCCTTAAAATGCATTGCCAATTTGGCTCCAACTTCTCGAATGGTGTCTTTCAACCAATAGCGCACAACGATACGAGCCGAGTTTGGCGCAAGACCAAGGACAAAAAATAGCTGATCATCATCAGCGGTAATTTTTGCACCTGTGTTTATGGACGCAAAAAGTGATTGAACTTTCTTTACACCGTCTAATGGATCATCGTTATTCAAACAAGTACCGAATAGTTCTTCCATAGCAGAGCCATTTGCTTTCTCACTCCAGCAAACAATTTTCTGACCAGCAACACGAATTGGAGATTTTTTCAGCAGATTATTTAGTGCCTCGCTATATTGAAATACCGCAGTTTCTGAAATAGGAAAATTAAATCCTTGGCTTTTTCCATAGGAAGAAAAAGCTGGGGATACACCATCGTTCACCGCCGAAAATGGCGCAGGTTTGTCATTGATACCGGATATGGGGAAGTGTAGCCTTGCAATTTCCGCCACGTTTCCTGTTACCAAGCATACGGCTGTGTGCCTACGCTCTCCAGACTCAATCGTGGCCTTGTGTTCTAGTTGGTGCTTGATATGTTGAATCAGCAATGCGCTCTGACAGACAAGCTCAGAACCTTCAACCAGTTGAAAAGAGATATTACATCCCTTAATCAAACTGCATTCTTTCCAAGAGGGATGATTTAGAACTCGGGAGAAATCCTCTTGGTGTAAATATGCTGACACAGCAGCAATGCCGCTATCGTCAGGAATCGCTTTGTGCAGATCATCAACAAGTTTTTTGAAGCTTCCATGTTGCTTTCTAGCCATTTCAACATCATTTGGCCCCACTGATTTCGGATGGGCAAGTACATATCCATAGTGATCCCAGAGGATGTTGGATTTTTGCCAGCCTTGAGTTCCGGGGCGACCTGGGTATCCTTTTGGAACCAAGAGAGGCTTGGCTCTCAGGAATTTCCCATTGGGTTGACGACGATCTCGAAAATCAACAAACACTCCGTTTTCATCGAGGACAATCACAAACGGCATTTCCTTCCACTCAAAACCTTCTGGCGCAATATCAGAATCGGGATTGGCCGCCATCCGGTCGTAATACCCTTTCAGAGACTGAAGTATCATCCCCGCACCTCTTCGCTGTTCCAGTCTGGAATCTCTACTACGCCGTTTTTCATTCGTGCATTGAAAAAACGCGGGGCGGGGTCTGATGAATTGGCGTAGTCCATGTCGTAGAGCATCCAGCCTAATTCACGTGTCTCCGCAATGGGCGGGGCGGGCTGTTTAGCTGGGTCATCAATCAGCCGAACATCGCAAGCGAACTCGCGGCAACCGAGATAAGGCTGGTTGATGCACTGTCCTTTTTCTGCACGACGCTCAAACATATTGAGGAACTTGACTGGCGTGTTGGGCTTGTGCTGCTCCGCTCCTTCCTCGCAGTCTTGCACGACGTGGGAAAGGTGCGAGTAGTTGAACCGATGATCGAGTTCGGTCATCTCAAAATGTGCGTACAACCGGTATTTCACGTCACGCAAAAACAACCCTGCACGTTGCTGGCGTTCATCCGAGGTATCCGCATAGATACACAAATTACCATCCTCCCGATTCATGGCAGTCTTGACATTACTGACTGACACTTTGCTACCAACTTCGTTGCGGCGCACCGAAACCCAGCGAATCGGGTTGAGCACTTCGATTCTGGTCGGCACCCAGCGGATCGCAGGTTTCCAGAGGATGGCCTCGAACACGGCACGGGCGGCGGATGGCGTGATGACATCGTAGCTGACCCGTTCCACTTTCATTTCCGGGCGGGTGAAACAAGCGAAATCGCCGCTCACTTCCAGACAGTAGGTTTTTCTTGGCATGGCACTCCCTTTTTAAACCAACAAACTTGCCGGATCAATCACTGCCGTGTCGGCAAGCATCAACCCTGTTTCTTTGTGGTATAGCGTATCGCCTACTTGGGCATATAGTTCAGGATAATTTTCAATTGCCTTAATGTCGCCATTCTTGAGCAGACGGTTCAAATCGTAGCGATAAATCGTCACCGCGTGGCGTTGGAGCTTACGCATTAAATCACGCTTTGGCCCTATCTGATTCAACTGCTGAATTAGCTTGTTACTCTCCGCGTTGTAGCATACAAACACGGCCTGAGTTTCGCGGTCATCTATCAGGCGGAATTTCTCGGCGGCGGTGCGAAACTGAACTTCTAAGGCACTTCCGCATTTGAGAGAACCAGCAATATCGTGCTCATCCAGATTGGGCATACTCAAAAAACGATTGAAGTAGCGGGTGAACAATTCCCGCCCCAGCGGTTTTTCTGGTCGCTTGTGCCATACATCTTTGGTGGCATCTTCACCAAAGCGCAGCAAGCCTTTGGGCGCGGGCTTGGGCGGAACAAACACCACAACTTTGCCTTTCCCGGTCAAACCTCCCTCGCGATTGCAGCGACCCGCCGCCTGCGCGATAGAATCCAAGCCAGCCAGTGCCCGATAAACCACGGGGAAATCGAGATCAACCCCGGCTTCGACTAATTGCGTGCTGATAACGCGCACAGCTTCTCCACGTTTGAGCCGCTCCTTGATGTCGGTAATAATCGCCGAGCGGTGCGCGCCGCATAAGAGCGCGGAAAGGTGCAACGTACCATTGGGCATAAGCTCCCAAAGCTCGCGGCAATCCTTGCGGGTGTTGACGATAGCCAGCACAGAATCATGCTGGCAAAGTTCTGCGGCGAGAGATTCCCAATCGGTGGGTTGATTGAAATCAACAGGTATCTGAACTTCTACCCGTTCCAGATCGGCATAGAGTCCATCCACGTCAGCGATAATTTCGCGCACGTTGTTCAGCCCCTTGCGCGTAGTACGACCAAAGCTATCCTTAACCGTATTCAGGGCTGGTTGGGTGGCGGTGGAAAGCACGACGGTTACACCGTAGTGGGTAGTCAGCAGGTTGAGCGTATCGAGTATCGGTTGAAGAAATTCAGGCGGCAGCAGTTGCGCCTCATCCAGCACGATCACACTGTTGACGAGATTGTGCAGCTTGCGACAACGACTGGTGCGGGCGGCGAACAGCGATTCAAACAACTGGACATTGGTGGTCACGATCAGCGGCGCGTCCCAATTTTCTGCCGCCAAACGGCTGCGCGTGGTTTCCCGGTCTACATCAAAGTTGCTGTGGTGTTCCACGACATCATCTTTGCCGAAGATGCCGCGAAACACATCGGCGGTTTGCTCGATGATGCTGGTGTAGGGAATGGCGTAGATAACGCGCCGCTTTGCGTGATCCTTGGAGTGATGTTTGGCATGTTCCAGCGCGAAAGCCAAACTGGAAAGTGTCTTGCCGCCACCGGTGGGCACAGTGAGCGAAAACATGCCGGGCGGCAACGCCGCCTGTTTGCGGCATTGCGCCAACACGTTGGCGCGTATGCGGTTGACCGGTGTATCGGCAGATTGCTCAACTATCAATTGAACAGTTTTTGCTTCCATAGCGCGGTTGAAAACCGGTAGCATTTCCGCAAGTGCGGGAAACTGTTGCCGTGCCTGTTTTTTGCCTTCATCCATAAAGGCTTCGGTATCCAGAAAGTCTGCATCCACCAAGCAGGAAAACAGCATTCGTACCCACAAGTGAAAACCATTTTCGCCTCCGCACACCTTGGAGGCTGGCTTGTTCTGAATGAGTATGTTCTTCGGAATGAATTGTGTTGGAATGCGGTCGAGCAACTGGCTTTGCTCTAATCGGATGGAGAGTGCCTTACCACCAGTTTCCGCCGTGTGCCAATCGGGCAATCCGGCATGATGGCCCGCAATCAAATAAGCCAAAACTCGACCATGCTTATCAAATTGCCTAACCGCATATATCGCGCCAGCGGTGGAATGGTCCACGCGACCAGGCGCACTTTCAATCTCAATATGCGCTTCCGGGTTATAACCGCTAACCAATTTGATGTAACGTTGAAACTCTAAACTGTACTTGCCCAAGTCATGCCATAACCCAGCGATGTTCGCCCAATCACGGGACTCAAAATTGGCCGCGAAATCGGCGGCGATCTGGGCCACACCCCGCAGATGATCGTCGAGCAGATGTTCGCACCACCCCCCAGAACATCCGTCAGTTCCGCCGGCGCTATCTGGCCGAACATGAGCAAGAGCCTGATTTTCGTTCTCATTTTTATCGTTCATGCTGCCATCCTAACACCCCAACTGGCTCACTACGTGAGCCTGTGAAGACCAGCAACTAAAAAATCCCTCCCTTTATCTCATCCGCATCCAAACAACACTTCTTGTATTTCTTGCCACTACCGCACGAGCAAGGATCGTTGCGACCAACTTTTGGCTCTGCGCGGACATAGGTCTCGGGGAGAAACATTTCGTCATAGCCGTAATCGCCATCCCATTCGACCGCATCCCTTTTGGCATCTTCTTCCGCCCAGCGTTGCTGACGCGCCGCGATCTCGCTGGGCAAGTAGAATTTCCACGGTTCGCCGTAACGATCCCAGTCGGCTTTATCCTGCATGGCCGCATAGGCCTGCTGAACGTCATTCAGGGAAAAATGCACGCCCACAAATCCTTGCCTTACCACCATGTCTTCCAACAGTTGCCGATATTGCTCGCGCGGAAAATCCAGCAGGGTGTTGCCGGAACACAGGCGTAAATTCCAGTCTTCATCCTCGTTGGCGACAATTCCCGCCAGCCATTCCAGCGCATTTTCAAACTCATCTCTGCCCTGGTGTTGTGCTGCGGCCACGGCTGCTTCTATGGCGCCCGCCCGGATATACCAATCCACAGCACGATCTTCGCTCAGCGCACGCAATGCCGGCAGCACACATTCCGGCTTGTTTTGAAACAGTGAGGGCCAGCAACTGGCCAGCCAGTCTTGCAAGTCGTGATCTTCTTCCCGCGACATGCGGCGCATGAATTTCACCATCTGGAGCCCGGCGGGTTCTGTCGGGATCAGGCCGAGTATCATGACAGCATGCAGTTTCAGCCACCATTCGCCCGATGCATCGCCATGCCAGTCACGGCTGTCATCGGCCAAGCCGCTCAACTGTTCGACCATTTTATCGCCACGTCGGGCACATTCGTCGATCACGTTACGCGGTACGCGATCTTCGTTGACAATCAGCAAGTCGATCAGGCCGGGCAGGTCGAAGATGGCAAGTTCTTCGTTGGCGAAATAGGGGAGTTGAATCAAGTCATTCATGATTTTTCCTGTTTGGATTCTGTGACGGAGGCACGGGGGAGATTCCAGCATGTCCTGAATTGCTCGGAGCGCGATGGAACGAAAGTGGACAATATCACGTTGTCCTATCTACGGTAAGATCAAAGATCCAGATAGACCTCGAACTCCATCCGCTGCCAGGGGTTGCGGCTTTTCTTCAGGCGGGTAATACGCGCCTCGGCCTTTGAGCCACGATCCATGAAGCGCGCCAGCGCGGCGTTGTCGGCGCGCGGCACGTAGCCGAGCTTGTGGCCTTGCCATTCGACGCGCACGGCGTTGGGGTCGTGGGTATTGTCGGGTTCGCGGACGAGTTGCAGGGTGTCGCCCACCTTCATTTCGCTCCACAGTTGCTTGCCTGCGTAGTAGCGGAAGCCGGCCAGTGGTGAGCTTTGCAGAAGGATTTTGGCATTTGCGGCGGACTCGGCGGCGCTGGCCGGCAAGAAGAAGGTAAGCGCAAGCAACAGCGCCGCAACCAGACGTAACCGCATGACCTCTTACCCCTCTCCCCAGCCCTCTCCCCTTAGGGGCGAGGGGGTTATACCACCCGCTGTTCGAAGAACTTTTCCACTTCCGTCACTTCCCGCGTCCGCTTCATCGGCGGCAGGCTTTGCCAGATGCGCTTGCCGTATTGCTTGGTCAGCAGGCGGGGGTCGCAGATCATCAGCACGCCACGGTCGGTTTCGTCGCGGATCAGGCGCCCGGCGCCCTGTTTCAGGGTGATGACGGCGTGGGGAAGCTGGTATTCCATGAAGGCGTTGCGCCCTTCCTGGTTGATCTTCTCGATGCGCGCCGCCAGCACCGGATCGTCCGGCGGGGAAAACGGCAGCTTGTCGATGATCACCAGCGACAGCGCCGAGCCGCGCACGTCAACGCCCTCCCAGAAGCTCTGGCTCGCCACCAAGACGGCGTTGCCGAGGCGGCGGAAGCGCTCCAGCAGCTCGGTGCGGGTGCCCTCTCCTTGCAGCAGGAGGGGGAATTCCAGCCCTTCCTTTTCGAAGGCTTCCTTCAGCAGTTCGTGCGCCTCGCGCATCGCGCGCAGGCTGGTGCAGAGCAGGAAAGCGCGGCCGCCGCTGGCGCGGATCACTGGCAGCGCGGCCGCCACCACCGCCTCGGTGTAGCCGCGGCTGTTCGGCTCCGGCATGCCTTGGGGGGAATACAGCACCGCCTGATTTTCGTAGTCGAAAGGACTGTCCCAGAAGGCTGTGGCGGCTTCGAGCAGGCCCATCTGGCCCTGGTAGTGGCTGAAATCCTTTTTCACAGCGAGCGTGGCGGAGGTGAAAATCCAGGCGCGGGTGTGATCGTCGATCTGCTTGCGGAAAATCTCGGCGATGGAAAGCGGCGTGGCGTTGAGTTGCATGGCGCGGTTGAACACCTCCACCCAGCGCACGCTGCCGTTGTTTTCCTCGTCCATCCAGCGCTTGAGCTGAGCCGCGAACTGGGTGCCGCGCTGCCAGCAGTTTTCCAGGCCGGGGCTGCGCGCGGCTTGGGATTCGAGCAGCTTGTTGAGCGCATCGAGCATGGTCTTGACTTCAGTCAGGGCGTCCGCGAAGCCGTGCGCCGCCTGCGCACCGGTCAGCGGCAGGCGCACGCTGTCCTGCGGGAACACCAGGCGCAGGTCGCGTGCGGCCTTCTCCAGCGCCGCGGCGCCCTCGGGCAGTTGAGCGAAGTCCTTGGCCGACACCATGCCCTCGGCGTGGGCGTCGTGAGCCAGTTCGAGCAGTTGCGAGGTGCTCAGGTTCTCGCCGAAGAACAGGCTGGCGGTATCCGGCAGCTGGTGCGCCTCGTCGAAAATCACCGTGTTGCTGGCCGGCAGCAGTTCGGCCACGCCCTCGTCGCGCAGCATCACGTCGGCGAAGAACAGGTGGTGGTTGACCACCACCACGTCCGCACCCTGCGCGCGCTTGCGCGCTTCCATCACGAAGCACTCCTTGTGCTGCGGGCAGTCCTGGCCGAGGCAGTTTTCCCGCGTCGAGGTGACGTAGGACCAGATACCGGCATTCTCCGGCACATCGCTCAGGGCACTCTTGTCGCCGCTGTCGCTATGCTTGGCGAACTTCTCGATTTTCGCCAGGTAGACCGAATCGTCGCGGGTCATGAAGCGCCCTTCGTTCTTGGCGCGTTCGAGGTGGAAATGACAGACGTAATTGGCGCGGCCCTTGAGCATCGCTATCGTCACCGGCACCTTCAGGGCCTCGCGCATCGCCGGGATGTCGCGAAAAAAGAGCTGATCCTGCAGGGTCTTGGTGCCGGTGGAAATGATCACCTTGCCGCCGGCGAGCAGTGCCGGAGCCAGATAGGCGTAGGTCTTGCCGGTGCCGGTGCCGGCTTCGGCCACCAGAATTTCGTGCTTTTCGATGGCGGCAGAAATGGTCCGCGCCATTTCGAGCTGCTGGCTGCGAACGCGGTAATCCTTGAAAGAGCACGCGAGCACGCCGCCTTCGCCGAAAATGGAATCTAGATCAAGCAATTTTTCCAGGCTTCAAGATGAGGTTGAGAACACAATTGTACCAGCAACGCCAAAGCCGCATCCCGGTTCTCAACCGCCGCCGGGCTCAGCGGTTCGCCCAGGTTGAAGCTTTCCCCGCGCACCGAGAGCAGGAACGAAGGGGGAGCAGGCCGTTGGTAAACCCGCTCGTACACATGCAGCACGGCTTGCGGCGACATTTCGTGGGTGGTGTAGCGGGCATCCTGCGCCGGGTGGAGAGCGGTAAACAGGAATGGCGCAGAACAGGACACGCTGGCGTCAACGAACAGGACGAGATCGCGCCCTTCCAGGTCCATCGAGTGCTCGACCTGCAACTGGAAATCGGTGACCAGCTCGAATTCGGGCCACTCGGGATGCTGCGCCCAGCTTTCGGCAAGGCACTCAAGCAGCTGCGGCCCGAGGGCGTCGTCGCCCCGGCTCGGATTGCCGTAAGCGAAGACCAGCAGCGACGCCGTCAAGCGTCGCACCGGCCGTCTGAATTCTTGTTCAAGCGGTCGATGATGTTCCCGCCAGCGTCCACCAGCTCCACCTCCAGCGGCATCTTGCCCACGGCATGTGTGGCGCAGGACAGGCACGGGTCGAAAGCACGGATCGCCACTTCGATGTGGTTGAGCAGGCCTTCGGTCAGTTGCTGGCCGTCCAGGTATTGCAGGGCCACTTGCCGCACCGCTTCGTTCATCGCCTGATTGTTGTGGGTGGTGGAAACGATCAGGTTGGCGCGGACGATCAGCTCGTCCTCGTTGATGCGGTAATGGTGGATCAGCGTACCGCGCGGCGCCTCGATCACGCCCACGCCGCGCAGCGCCCGCTCGCCCCGGCTGACCAGGTCGTCGCCGAGCAAATCGCTGTCGTGCAGCAGGTCCCGTATCCCCTCGGCGCAATGCAGCATTTCGATCATGCGCGTCCAGTGATAGGCCAGCGTGGACTGGGTGGCGCTGCCTCCGCCGAATGCCTTGAATATCTGCCTTTCGGCCTCGGCCAGCGGCGTCGGGATGAAATCGCAATTATTGATCCGGGCGAGCGGTCCGACCCGGTACCAGCCCTCTTCCCTTCCCCGCGACCGGATGAAGGGGAATTTCATGTAGGACCAGGGTTTCACTTCCTCGTGGACATAATCCCAATAAGAGCTGTAATCCAGATGGTCGAAAATCGTCTGACCGTGTTCGTCCCTGGCCCTCAATCCGCCGTGGTAAAGATCCAGGCCGCCATCCTCCCGCACCAGGCTCATGAAGCAGGATTTGAAGTAGCCGAAACCGTTGTGGAAGTCCGGCTGGCCACAGTAGATCTTCTTGATCAGTTCCACCGCATCCCGGCTCCAGGCAATCGTCTGGTCGATGTCCTTGAGCAGAATATCCCGCTCCTCCGGCGACAGATTCTTGTTCACGCCGCCGGGAATCGCCCCGGTGCCGTGTATCCGCTTGCCGGACGTGAGCCGGATCACCTCCTGCCCGTACTTGCGCAGGGCCACCCCCTGCCGGGCGATATCCGGATAGGCGGCGGCAACGCCGACAATATTGCGCCTGGCCACATCGCTGTCGAAGCCGAACAGCAGGTCGGGCGAGGCCAGATAATAAAAATGCAGCGCATGGGATTGCAGCACCTGGCCCAGGTGCATCAGGCGGCGCAGCTTCTCGGCGGTCGGCGTCAACTGCGCGCCGACGATCATGTCCATCGCCTTGGCGGCCCCTAGATTGTGGCTCACCGGGCAGATGCCGCACAAGCGCTGCACGATCACCGGCACCTCCCAGTAGGGCCGGCCCTGAATGAATTTCTCGAAGCCGCGGAATTCGACGATATGGAACCGCGCCTGGTGCACGCGGTTGTCGTCGTCGAGCAGGAGGGTGACCTTGCCGTGGCCTTCCACCCGGGTAACCGGCTCGATCACGATGCGCTTGAGTCCTTCGGGATTGGGCGCAGTTTCCAGTTCAAAAGTCATAGCAAGCCCATTAACCGCGAAGGACGCAAAGGTACGCAAAGGAAAAACAAAAACCTTGGTTTACCTTGCGATCCTTTGCGTCCTTTGCGGTAAAGAAATTTAGTCAAAATGCAGCTGCTCATAATCCAGTTTCGGTTCCCGCCCGCTCAACAAGTCGGTCAGGAACTTCCAGATCGCGTCGCCGGAGGGCGGGCAGCCGGGTAGAAAATAGTCCACCTTCACCACTTCGTAGATCGGGTGCACCTTGTCGAACGGCAGGGGAAGTTCGGGGTCGTTGGGTATCTGGCCGCACTCCAGTCCGCCCTCGTAGCAATACACTTCCTGAAAGCAGTCCCACAGGTCGATGTTGTTGCGCAACATGGGGACGCCGCCGTTGATGGCGCATGCACCGATGGCAATCAGCACCTTGCAGTTCTTGCGGAACTCCTTCAGGACGTGCACGTTTTCGGCATTGCACACGCCCCCTTCGACGATGCCGATATCGCACGGCCCGCAGTGCTTGATGTCGGTCAGCGGAGTGCGGTCGAATTCGACCAGTTCGATCAGGCCGAAAAGGCGCTCGTCGATGTCGAGGAGCGACATGTGGCAGCCGAAGCAGCCCGCCAGGGAGCAGGTGGCAATTCGAATCTTTT
>CAZLJK010000019.1:15409-42514 GCA_964559825.1 uncultured Sulfuricella sp.
GACATGTGGCAGCCGAAGCAGCCCGCCAGGGAGCAGGTGGCAATTCGAATCTTTTTAGCGTCGCCAGCAGGCGACACCGCCGCCCCCTCGCCCGCTGGCGGGAGAGGGTTGGGGAGAGGGGAACGACCGCTTTGCTCACTCATGGTCACCTCCGGTCTGCACGTCCTTGATGGTGAGGTGGTCGAAATCGCGCTGGCCGATCGGCACGCTGAAGCCGCGACGCTTGACCAGGATCGCCCCGGTCGGGCACACCGCGACGGCCTTGTCGGTCACCGCGAGATCGGTGTCGCCCAGCAGGCCGCTTGCCGAATTGACCGCCAGATGAGTGCCGATGCCGCGCCCGGAAAGCCCGAACACGTTCTTGCCGTCCACATCACGGCTGGCGCGCACGCACAGCTCGCACAGGATGCAGCGGTTGCGGTCGAGCATCACGTCGGGATGGGAAGCATCCGCCTCGCGGCGCGGATAGAAGTGGTTGTAGTGCGGGCTCATCATGCCGAGGTAGTAGGCGACGGCCTGAAGCTGGCAGTTGCCGCTCTTCTCGCAAGCCGGACAAAGGTGGTTACCCTCGACGAACAGCATTTGCGTCAGGGCAAGCCGTTCCGCATTGAGCTCCGCGATGTCGCTCAGCACCTGCTGGCCTTCCACCGCAGGCATGGTGCAGGAGGCAACATTGCGCCCGTTGACATTGACGGTGCACAGCTTGCAGCTGCCATGGGGCTTGAATTCCGGGTTGTGGCACAGGTGCGGGATATAGACGCCGGCCGCCAGCGCCGCGTCCATGATGGTCTGGTCCTCCTGGAACGGCACGCTCAGGCCGTCGATGGTGATGGTCTTGCTCATAGGTGCGCCCAATCGTCGTCGCGGCCGGTAATCTTGCGCGCGGTTTCCAGCGCCCCGTCGAGGTCAAAGGCCGGTTCGAAGGCCAGCGCCTTCAGTTTGCGTTCGTAGACGTCGGGAAACTTTTCCAGCGTATCCAGCACCGGGTTGGCGGCGCTGCTGCCCAGCCCGCAATGGCTCATGGTTTTGAGGATATGGCCGAGACTTCGCATCTCCTCCAGGTCGGAGGCGGTGCCGTGCCCGCTCGCGATCTTGTCCATGATCTTCTTCTGCAGCTCGGTGCCGACCCGGCACGGCGTGCAGAATCCGCAGCTTTCGTGGGCGAAGAAGTGGACGAAATTCAGCGCGATCTGGAACGGGTCGCGCTTGCGCTGAAACACCATGAAAGCGCCTGCCGTGGGCAAGTCCTCGAAGGCGATTCTGCGGTCGAATTCCTTCCATGAAATCAGGGTGCCGGAAGGCCCACTTACCTGGACCGCATAAGGATCATTGGTGCCGCAATCGGCGAGGATCTGGCGCACCGTGACGCCGAACGGATATTCGTAGATGCCGGGTCTGGCGCAATCGCCCGAAATCGAAAGCAGCTTGGTGCCGGTCGACTGCGCCGTGCCCATCGCCGCAAACCAGGCGCCTCCCCGCTCCGCGATTTTGGCCGCGCAGGCAAAGGTTTCGACGTTGTCCACCACGGTCGGCCTGCCCTTGTAGCCGTGCGTCACGGGAAACGGCGGACGGTTGCGCGGGCGGCCGCGCTTGCCTTCGAGCGATTCGATCAGGGCGGACTCCTCGCCGCAGATGTAGGCACCGGCGCCGAGATGGATTTCGATGTCGAAGCTGAAGTCCGCCTGGCCGAGTATGTTGTCGCCCAGCAAGCCAGCCTCACGGCGCCTTTGCAGCACGTTTTCCAGCTGTTCCAGCAGATAGCGATACTCGCCGCGCAGGTAGAGGAAGCCCTTGCCAGCGCCGACCACGCGCGCGCCCACCGTCATGCCCTCGAAGACCAGGTCGGCGTAGCTGTTGAGCAGTACGCGGTCCTTGAACGTACCGGGTTCTCCCTCGTCGGCGTTGCACACGATGTAGCGCTCCGGATGGCCGCAGATATCGCAGATCACGCTGCCTTCCTCCTCGACGATGGCGGCATGGCAGAACGACCATTTCGACGCGGTCTTGAATCCTGCACCGCCGCGGCCACGCAGGTTGGATGCGTCCATCTCGGCCAGGGTTTCCTTCGCCCCGCGTGCCAGCGTGGCCCGAAGCGCCGCACCCGGCACCAGCGGCTCGCCGAGCAGCACATCGCCACGGCGGATATTATCCACTACCTCGAACAGCATCGGCGGCCATTCGGCCACCGGCTTGCGGATGCGGATCAGCTCGCCGATCAGGTCGAGGCGGTTTCGGTCCAGGTTGGTCAGCGGCCAGCCGTTGACCAGCGCCGCCGGCCCCTGGTCGCACATGCCGGTGCAGGAGGTGCTATCGACGCTCACCAGACCGTCTTCCGACATCTTGCCCGGCTCGACCCAGAGCTTGTTGCACAGGTACTGCATCAGCTCATCCTTGCCCAGCATCTGGTCGGTGACGTTGCCGCTGAACAGCAGCCGGTATTCCCCGACCGGGCGGGTGGAAAGGAAAGAATAAAAGCCGGCCACGCCCTCCACGTTGACCCGTGGCACGCCAAAATGCGCGGCGATGCGGTCGATGGCCTCGGAAGGGATGGAGTGGCAGGCATCCTGCACCTCGCGCAGCACCTGCAACAGACGCGAAGCATCGCGCCCATGGCGCTCAAGGATCGGCGTCAGTATCCGGAAAAGGTCAGCGGGTTCGCATTGCTGCATGGCCACACTCTCCACAATATTCAGAATATTTCAAATACATGCCACCGAATGTCATTCCTTGCCCGCCCGCCAGATAGAGAAGATCAGCCAAACGCTGTTGAAGAAAGCCACCATGAAGCCGAGCAGGCCGAACAGCGGCAACCCAAACAGGGTCGGGCCGCCCTCCACCGTCAGCACGATCGAGGAGCCGATCACCAGCGAGGCGGTCAAAATACCGAACGTCAAACGGTTGACGCTGAGGTCAATCTGGTGAGAAAAATGGTCGAGGCGCTTGAGGTCGAAGTCGATCTTGAACTTTCCGCGCCGCACCTCCTTGATCAGGCGAGCCACATCGCGCGGCAGACTGGTGACGAGAGAAACAACTTCATGGAAATTGCGCTTGCCGCGCTTGAACAGTGCATCCGGCATATAGCGCTCGGTGATCACCCGCCGCACGAATGGCGTGATGTGCGCCACCATGTCGAAGTCCGGGTCGAGCTGACGGCCCAGGCCTTCCAGGGTGATCAGCGCCTTGAACAGCATGGCGAGATCGGCGGGCATCACCAGGTAGTGATCGCGCATGATCACGGTCAGTTCGCCCAGCAGCGCGCCGAGGCGCAGATCCTTGAGCGGCACGTTGGCATAATTGAAGACGAATTCGTTGACGTCCGCGGACAGTTTCGATTCGTCCACTGTCGCGTCGCTAGTCCATTCCAGCAGCACATCGAGCATCGTTTCATCATCCTTGCCGGCCAGGGCGGCGAGCAGATCGACAATCTGGTTGCGGCGCTCCTCCACCAACCGGCCCACCATGCCGAAATCGATCATGGCAATACGGTTGCCGGGCAGGTAGAACACGTTGCCGGGATGCGGATCGGCATGGTAAAAACCATCGACCATAATCATCTTGAGCACCGCATCGGCGCCATTCGTGGCGAGCAGATTGCGGTCCAACCCGGCGGCTTCGGCTGCCGCCAGATTATTGCCGGGGATGCCGTCCACCCGTTGCTGCACGTTCATGACTTCGCTGGTCCACTCCCAGTACACCCTGGGAATCACGACAGTATCGGAGCCGGCGAAATTCTCGGCGAATCGGTCGATGTTGCGCGCCTCGGCCGCAAAATCGAGTTCACGCCGGATCGAGCGGGTAAACTGCAGGACGATCTGGGTCGGCTGATAGCGCCGCATTTCCGGCATTTCGAACTCGATCAGGCGCGCGAGGTGCATCAGGATGCGCAGATCGGCCTCGATCTTGGCACGAATCTCGGGACGACGAATTTTCAGGATCACCGGCGTGCCATCCTGAAGCTTGGCATGGTGAACCTGGGCGATGGAGGCGGCAGCAACCGCCTCGGGCTGCAACTCCTGGAAAATATCGTGGGGGGAACAACCCAGGGCCGCTTCAAGCTGCGGCAACAGGCTTTCGAAAGGCACTGGCGGCACGCCGCTTTGCAGCTTCTCGAATTCGGCGATCCAGTTGGGCGGGAACATGTCCACCCGCGTCGCCATCACCTGCCCGAGCTTGACGAAGGTCGGCCCCAGTTCTTCGAGCGCGCGCCGCACCCGCACCTGCGCGTCGAGATGCATGACATCGCTACGCGCCTTCCAGTGGAGAATGCGCCCCGCCCGTTCGAGCAGGGTGCCGATGCCCAGCGTACGCACGATATCCGCCATGCCGTAACGGATCAGGGTAGAGGTGATTTCGTGCAGGCGCGGCAGGTCACGCACTACATTGAGGGTTTCCAGAAACATCGGATCCTAAATTTCGACAATTCGATAACCGCAAAGGCGCTTAAGACGCAAAGACCTCAAAATGACAACTGCGGAACGATACAGTCGCTCTTGGCCCTCAATGCTTAGAAAACTTTGCGCCTCTGCGCCTTTGCAGTAAACATGAGTTTGTTATTCGCTTTTTTTCAGCTTTTCGGCCTTTTCGTGCAGGGCATCCGCCATGCCGGCGAGAATGCCGCTTGCCAATGACGCCAGGCGCGCACTCATCTCGCGTGCCGCCTCCTTGCCGACAACCTTGCTTTCATGCAGCGTCGTGGAAACCTTGCTGCCGAGCGTACTCACCGTTTCGGAGACCTTGGCGCCGGTATCGGTACCCGCACGCCGTGCGTGAACGACCAGATCTTTCAGTTCCTGCTTGATCTTGCCCGCCGCGGAATCGGCGACCGTGCTCACGGTGTCGAGAAATTCCTCCTCCATGCGCTTGAGATTGACCAGCGCCCAATCCAGCTCGCTTTCGGAAAAATCCTTGGCATGGGAAGTCATCTGCTCCAGCGCCAGGCGGGTTGCTTCCGCGGCTTTCGTCAGCGCCTCATCCATCCCGGCCAATCCTTCGGACAGGGCGGATTTCACTTCGCCGGCGCGTTTCGCCGCACCCACGCTGATCCCTTCCGTGACTGCATTGATCACGGGACGGATTTCTTCGATGCTCAGTTTCCGGGTTTTCAGGGCGCGTAACGTCAAATCGCGGACTTGCGCGCGGATATCCACCCCACCCTCAACCGAAGCGCTCGCCGCTTGCTTGATTTCTTCGGTGGAAAGCATGTTCGGGTTTTCCTCAGTCATGACGATCTCCTTACTGATTATTCGAGTGGTCTTACCCTGAAATCTAGCAGAAATTGCTTTATTTTGACATGCAAATTCTATAATCGAATGAGAATGTGTTTTCCGACCTCGATGCGGGAGCGGAAGAAGAGGCGCAATGCTGACGCGCCATATTGCCAACAGGGCTAAAGTTCCCTATTTACGGCTTACGCGGATGCTTTATAAAAGGGATTATTTTATCCAGTTGCGTGCGCGCTTGTTTATCCGCCCTTTCGGATTTTATCGTCAATGCTTTCTGCACCAATGCGGCAAAAGCGACCAAATCCTGCCGGGGATATTCATCCATCACGCCACTATTTTGAAAGAACTCGGCAATCCAGCGTGAATCCAGGTCGGCATTCCCCATCTCTTGCAAATACTCGATTGCGGCCATTTCAGCGTATTCGGACAGTTTTGGCATCTTTTCTCCTGAATTCATCCCCTTCTGCGGACGGCGATCAAACTAGCCCCTAATCCAGGAGAACGAAGCGTCCACATGTGCTTATATCTTAGCCCAAGGGGAGTGCACCGTTGCAAGGCCGGATTTAACCCGCTTTTGTAGAAAACCTTGGCAAATCACGAGCTACCGCCGAGTCAGGATATTGCTTTATAATGCCCTATTTCATTGCTATTCCATGCTATTAGCCTCCCTCCTTCCCGCCCCAGGATCGCGCAAGCGCTACGCCAGCCTTCAAGGCTCGAGCGATGCCTTGGCACTGGCACAACTGGCGGGGCAAAAACGACCTCTGATCATCCTCACCGAAACGGCTGCGGATGCCCAGCGCCTGCACGATGAAATCCCCTATTTCGCGCCGGATCTTTCGGTTCACCTGCTGCCGGACTGGGAAACCCTGCCCTATGACCAATTCTCCCCGCACCAGGACCTGATTTCGGAGCGGCTGGCGACGCTCTACCAGATTTCGCAAAATGCCTGCGATATCGCCATCATTCCCGCCACCACCGCGCTATACCGCCTGCCGCCGCGCGAATTCCTGGCGGCGCACACTTTTTTCCTGAAGCAGGGCACCCAGCTCGATCTGGATGCCCTGCGCGGCCAGCTGACCTTGGCCGGATATACCCACGTCACGCAGGTGTTGAGCCCCGGCGAATACAGCGTGCGCGGCGGCATCGTCGACCTGTTCCCGATGGGTAGTCCGCTGCCCTACCGCATCGACCTGTTCGACAATGAGATCGAGAGCATCCGCACCTTCGACGCGGACACCCAGCGCAGCATCTACCCGGTCAAGGATGTCCGTCTGCTGCCGGCGCGCGAATTCCCACTGGACAAGGCCGGCCAGGACAGTTTCCGCCGCAACTTCCGCGAGAAATTCGAGGGCGACCCTTCCAAGAGCCGCCTCTACAAGGACGTCAGCGCGGGCCTCGCGCCGCACGGCATCGAATATTACTTGCCGCTGTTTTTCGACAGCACCGCCACGCTCTTCGATTACCTGCCGCAGGATGCGCTGGTCTGCCAGTACCACGGGCTGGAATTGGCAGCGCAGAATTTCTGGCGCGACACCCAGTCGCGCTATCAACTGCTGCGCGGCGACCGCGACCGTCCGCTGTTGCCGCCGCAGGAGCTATTCCTCACGGTGGAGGCGCTGTTCGGCGCACTCAAGCCCTATCCTCGCATCGAACTGGGCACGGATACTCAGGACTCGGCACTCGACACTCAGCACTCCTCCCTGCCGCTGCCCCCGATTCAGGTAGACCGCCGTGCCGAAAATCCGGTCAGCCGGCTGCAGCAGTTCATAGCCGACTTCGACGGCCGCATCCTGCTGCTGGCTGAAAGCCTGGGCCGGCGCGAAACCATGCTGCAATTCCTGGCGGAGCATGGCCTCAAGCCCGTGGCATGCGAGGGTTACACAGACTTCGTGGACAGCCGTGAAAAATTCATGCTCGGGGTTGGACCGCTATCCACGGGTTTCATCCTGCCTCAGCAGCATTTGGCCATCGTCACCGAAAGCGAGCTGTATGCCACCCAGGTGCGCCAGATCCGGCGACGCGACGCGGCGCGCAAATCGACAATGGAAAACATGCTGCGCGACCTGTCCGAGGTCCGCATCAACGATCCGGTAGTGCATGAGCAGCACGGCATCGGCCGCTACCTGGGGCTGGTCAGCCTGGATCTGGGCGAAGGCGAAACCGAGTTTCTGCTCCTCGAGTATGCCGGCGGCGACAAACTTTACGTGCCGGTTTCCCAGCTCCACCTGATCGGCCGCTACAGCGGCGCATCGCCGGAATCGGCGCCGCTGCACCGACTAGGCAGCGGCCAGTGGGAAAAGGCGAAGAAAAAGGCGCTCAAGCAGGCGCACGACACCGCCGCCGAGCTGCTCAATCTCTACGCTCAGCGCGCCGCCCGCCAGGGACACGTGTTCCAGATCAAGCCCCACGACTATGACGCTTTCGCCGCCGGTTTTCCCTTCGAGGAAACCGCCGACCAGGCCGCCGCAATCCAGGCCGTGATCGAGGACATGACCTCGGGCAAGCCGATGGATCGCCTGATCTGCGGCGATGTCGGCTTCGGCAAGACCGAGGTCGCGCTGCGCGCCGCTTTCGTCGCTGTGGCCGACGGCAAGCAGGTGGCGATCCTGGTGCCCACCACCCTGCTCGCCGAACAGCATTTCCAGAACTTTTCAGACCGCTTTGCCGAGTTCCCGATCAAAATCGCCGAGCTGTCGCGCTTCCGCTCCGCCAAGGAACAGACCGAAGCGCTGAAGGGCATGGCGGAGGGCAAGATCGACATCGTCATCGGCACCCACAAGCTGATCCAGAAAGACATCAAATTCAAGAATCTGGGGCTGGTGATCGTCGATGAAGAACACCGCTTCGGCGTGCGCCAGAAGGAGCAGCTGAAAGCCCTGCGCGCCGAAGTCGATGTGCTGACCCTGACCGCCACGCCCATCCCGCGCACCCTGTCGATGTCACTGGAAGGCCTGCGCGATTTTTCCGTTATCGCCACCGCGCCGCAGCGGCGCCTGTCCATCAAGACCTTCGTCAGCCCGGACAGCGACGGCGTCGTGCGCGAAGCGGTGCTGCGCGAGCTCAAGCGAGGCGGACAGATCTACTTCCTGCACAACGAGGTCGAAACCATCCTCAACGTGCGGGAGAAACTCACCAAGCTCCTGCCCGAAGCGCGCATCGAAGTGGCTCACGGCCAACTGCGAGAGCGCGAGCTGGAACATGTAATGCGCGACTTCTATCAGCAGCGCTTCAACCTGCTGCTGTGCACCACCATCATCGAAACCGGCATTGACATCCCCACCGCCAACACCATCATCATCCACCGCGCCGACAAGTTCGGCCTCGCCCAGCTACACCAGTTGCGCGGACGCGTCGGGCGCTCCCACCATCAGGCCTACGCCTATCTGCTCACGCCGCCCGGCGAGGACGGCATCACGCCGCAGGCGAGAAAGCGCCTGGACGCGATCCAGTCTCTGGAGGACCTGGGCGCCGGCTTCTATCTTTCCATGCACGACCTGGAAATCCGCGGCGCAGGGGAAGTGCTGGGCGAATCGCAGAGCGGGGAAATGCAGGAAATCGGCTTCAACCTCTACGCCGAAATGCTCAACCAGGCGGTAAAGGCGCTCAAGGCGGGCAAGGAACCGGACATCGCCCACCCGCTGGCCATCACCACCGAAATCAACCTGCACAGCCCGGCGTTATTGCCCAACGACTATTGCGGCGACGTCAACGAGCGTCTGACCCTGTACAAGCGCCTGGCGAACTGCGCCACCCTGGACGAGCTGGAACAGCTCCACGAGGAACTGATCGACCGCTTCGGCCTGTTGCCGTCGCAGGCCAGCGCATTGCTCGACACCCACCGCCTGCGCATCCTCGCCAAGCCGCTCGGCATCGCCAAGATCGACGCGAGCGGCGGCGGAATCACGCTGCAATTCATCCCCAATCCGCCGATCGACCCGATCAAGATCATCCAGATGATCCAGACCAAGCCCGGCTGCAAGCTGGCCGGACCGGACCGGCTGAAAGTCAGCAGGGAGATGCCGGAGGTGAAAAACCGGGTGGAAGAGATTGTGCGATTACTGAAGGAACTGGGTAATCAGTAGAAGTTCTGTTTGCGACTCGCGCACACAGCAATTACGGCTGCGTACGCGAGTCGGCGGTCAGATGCGCCGGCTACCCAACTGGCTACGCCCCAGAACGGAGGATGCAGGGATATGCTTTACTTCGGGTATTTCTGCCGGACTTGGCACCGCTTTTATCGGCTCGGCAATTTTTATCGGCTCGGCAATAATCGCTGTTTTGGCGATTTGAGTGTCTTTGGCTATCGCCGCTACCTCTCCTGTGATTACTCCGCCTTCTTCTATGGTTAATGCGCCATAGCGAATTTTTCCCGTGACTTTTCCTGTAGCATAAATCACCAGTTGCTTGCGCGCAGTTAGCTCGCCCTCGAACAGCCCCCTTATTTCTGCCACATCTATTTCGGCCTTGCCTGAGAATACCCCGCCTTCGGCGATGCGAATATCCCTGCTATTCATGGAGGCTTCGACTCGGCCTTCGACCACCAGAATTTCGCAATCGGTAATTTCCGTACCTTTAAGTTTGATATTCGGCCCCACGATCAGTTTATTGCCCTCTTCACGCGGCGCTGTTTTTTTGGGGGGCGTCTCCGATTTGATTTTTTCCGGCACCTTGGCAGGTTCCGTGACCTGGTTGCTGGTTTCGTTGGAAACGTTTGAAGTTTTAGAGCGCATGAAATTTAGCATGATTTTCCTCTCAAGATGTGTATTACAGAAATACCGCCAAGCCAGATGGCCTCTAGCGGCAATGTTTACTTTTGCCAGTTACAGCAGCATTTTTTTGGGTGTCTTTTTGGCGCAGGAGATATTGCAATGGGCAAATAGCTATTCACGTGTTCAGAATAGAGCCGTCTGTTTATTCAATGCAAATGAACAATAGTTAACCTTGGATCTTTCAAGGGGGAGACGATTAAATAGCCCAATCGGCAGGCCGATCATCCTTGCCTGCCACGTCACACGATTGACCTCCGGAAACGCATAGACTAGACTGTCCAGTCCACACCGTTTGAATTTAGGAAGGCACCATGCCCAACCCCGCTGAATCCGCTGTCGCCGAGACCCGTAACCGCCTGATCCAGGCGGCCAGGGAAGCTTTCATGGCGGAAGGCTACCGGGCCAGCGTGGAGGGCATCGCGGCCCGCGCTGGAGTGGCCAAGCAGACCCTCTACAATCACTTTCCCAGCAAGGATGAGTTGTTCAGCGAATCGGTCGGCGTGGTTTCAGCCGCCATTACGGTTGCGTTGGACGGCCAGACGGACGACGTGCGCGCCACCCTCCTCCGTTTTGGCGAGACTTTCCGCCAGAATGTCCATGGCACCGAGGGGCTGGCCATGTTCCGCACCCTGATGGCTGAAGCGGCGCGCTTCCCGACCCTGGCCCAGGCCTTCTTCGCCAAGGGACCGGAGCAGACCGCCGCCCGGCTGGCGGAGTTCCTTGACCGTGCTATGGCCGCTGGCAGCCTGCGCCGGGACGATCCGCGTTTTGCCGCCGAAATGCTGTTGGGCATGCTTAACAACATCGATCATTTTCAACGCCTCAGCAGCAACATCCCGCTGCCTGAAGCCCTGGAAGAATCTCGAATCGGGAAAATCGTGGACTGCTTTCTGCGCGCCTATGACCCAACTCAATAACTAATCAGGTGAAATTAATTTGAACATGGAGTCACTCTCCACAGATTACACAGGAATGTAAGTTGGGTTAGGCGCGGTTTTTGCGCCGTAACCCAACAAACATAAACTTCACCAAAGTAGGCGCCTCTAGGCGAAACCAACATTTTGAAGGAAGCTTGGGTTTGTTGGGTTACGCGATAAAGCCGCTAACCCAACCTACATAAATGCTTCTGAGTGTGCCGATTATTACGCTAACAAGGACCCGAACATGAACCGAAATATTCTGCTGATGCTTCTGCTGACAGCCGCGCTTGCGGGTTGCGGTAAAGGGGGCGATCAAAAAGCTGCCGCCGGCCCCGGCGGTCCGGCCATACCGCCGCCGGAAGTCGATGTCATCACCGTCTCGCCGGGTTCGGCCACCCTCACCCAGGAACTGCCGGGCCGCTTGCAGGCCTTTCGGACCGCGCAGGTACGGGCGCAGGTGGACGGCATCCTGGAGAAGCGCCTGTTTGCCGAAGGCACCGATGTCAAGGAAGGCGCCACCCTGTTTCGCATCGACCCGCGCAACTACCAGGCATCTTTCGACG
The DNA here is from genome assembly GCA_964559825.1 of uncultured Sulfuricella sp. Lineage (GTDB taxonomy): Bacteria > Pseudomonadota > Gammaproteobacteria > Burkholderiales > Sulfuricellaceae > Sulfuricella. The sequence continues at coordinate 26,887 of CAZLJK010000019.1, forward strand.
CGGCCAAGGCGGATCTGGCTGTCGCCCGCGTGACTCTGGACCGCTACCGGCCCCTGCTCGAAATCAAGGCGGTGAGCCAGCAGGAAGTCGATCTGGCCGAGGCCAAGGTAAAACAGGCCGAAGTGGCGCTGACACGCGCCCGCATCGATCAGGAGAACACCGCCGTGCCGGCGCCGATTTCCGGCCGCATCGGTCGCGCCCTGGTGACCGAAGGCGCGCTGGTAAGCAAGGGTACGGCGACGCATCTGGCCACCATCGAACAGGTCGATCCGATCTACGCCAACTTTACCCAGCCCGGTTCCGACTTGCTGCGACTCAGGCAAGCCGTGAAGGCGGGCAAGCTCAAGGCGGCGGAACAGGCTCGGGTGGAAATGGTGCTGGAAGACGGCAGCCTCTATCCGCTACCGGGCAAGCTGATGTTCTCGGACCTTGCCATCGATCCGGCGACCGGCAGCGTTTCCCTGCGCGCCGTGTTTCCCAACCCCAGACATGAACTGCTGCCCGGCACCTTTGTGCGCGTCCGCTTCCCGGAAGCCCTGCTCGACCAGGCTATCCGGGTGCCTCAGCGCGCCGTGCTGCCGAGCCCGCAGGGGCAGATCGTCATGATCGTGGATAACGAAGGCAAGGCGGCGCCCAGGCCGGTAAAAACCGGCGGCATGAGCGGCGGCGATTTCATCATCGCCGAAGGCCTGAAAGGCGGCGAGCAGGTGATCGTCAACGGCCTGCAGAAGGCGCGCCCCGGCACGCCGGTAAAGCCGGTGCCGTGGGAACCCACCGCGCAACAGAAAAAATAACGCTTTCTCCCTTCTCCCGTGGGCGGGAGAAGGGCCGGGGATGAGGGTGTTTGCGTTCCAGCAACCGTTGCCGATGTGCAACGCCCCTCACCCCAACCCTCTCCAGCCTGTGGGAGAGGGAGCTTGATGCTGTGTTTTTACGTAGCTCTAAAGTAGTCCCAGAAATAATAAGATAGAGGTTCGCCATGTTCGCCAAATTCTTCATCGACCGTCCGGTCTTCGCCTGGGTCATCGCCCTGGCGATCATGCTCGCCGGCGGTCTCGCCATCAGAGGGCTGCCGCTGTCCCAGTATCCTGCGGTCGCCCCGCCTTCCATCGCCTTCAACATCGTCTACCCGGGCGCCTCGGCCAAGGTGGTCGAGGATACGGTCACTGCCCTGATCGAGCAGGAAATGAACGGCATCGAACACCTGCTCTACATGGAGTCGGCCTCGGAGCTCGGCACGGGCACAGTGACCCTGACCTTCGAGCCCGGCACCAATATCGACATCGCCTCGGTGGAAGCGCAAAACCGCTACAAACGCATCGAAGCGCGCCTGCCCGATGACGTGCGGCGGGTCGGGGTGTCGGTGACCAAACCCTCGCGCAACTACGTGATGTTCGTCGCCCTGCATTCGCCGGACAATAGCCTGAAGGCGGTGGACCTCGGCAGTTTCGCCGCCGCCAGCGTGCTCGACCCGCTGCGGCGCGTCAAGGGCGTGGGCGAGGCACTGCTGTTCGGCACAGAGTACTCGATGCGCCTCTGGCTCCAGCCGGAAAAACTTCATGCCTATAACCTGTCGCCCGCCGACGTGACCCGTGCGGTGCGTGCCCAGAACGTGGAGCTCGCCACCGGCGAACTGGGGCAGGCGCCGGCCGCAGCCGGCCAGCAGCTGAATGCGGTGATCGTCACGCGCAGCCGATTGTCGACGCCCGAGGAGTTCGGCAACATTCTCGTTCGTACCCAGCCTGATGGCTCCGCAGTGCGGGTGAAGGATATCGCCCGAGTGGAACTAGGCTCGCAAGACTACAATATCTTCGCCCGCCTCAACGGGCAGCCGACCGCAGCCATCGCCATCCGCGTGGCGCCCAACGGCAACGCGCTGGACGTGGTCAAGGCAGTGCGCGCCAAAATGGCTGAGATGGCGCCCTACTTTCCCAAAGGCGTGACCTGGGACGTGCCCTACGACACCTCCCGCTTTGTCGATATTTCCATCAAGGAAGTGTTGCTGACCCTGGCAGAGGCGGTGGTGCTGGTATTCCTGGTGATGTTTCTGTTCCTGGAGAATTTCCGCGCCACCCTGATCCCCACCATCGTGGTGCCGGTCGCCCTGACCGGCGCACTTGCCGGGCTCTATGTCTTCGGCTACTCGATCAACGTGCTCACCCTGTTCGCCATGGTGCTGGCCATCGGCATCGTGGTGGATGACGCCATCGTGGTGGTGGAAGCGGTGGAGCGCATCATGCGTTCGGAAGGGCTGGCGCCACGGGAAGCCGCGCGCAAGGCGATGGACCAGATCTTCAACGCCATCATCGGCATCACCCTGGTGCTGTCGGCGGTGTTCGCGCCGATGATCTTCTTTGGCGGTTCGGTCGGCGTCATCTACCGCCAGTTTGCCGTCACCCTGATCCTCACCATGCTGTTCTCGGCCCTGATGGCGCTGACGCTGACGCCGGCCCTGTGCGCGACGCTGCTCAAGCACGAACCGGGCAAGGAGTATCGCCCCAGCAAGGGCTTCTTCGGCTGGTTCAACCGCTTCTTCGACCGCACCACTCTTGGCTATCAATCCTGGGTTGCGCGCGCGATCGGGAAAACCGGGCGCTACCTGGTGCTTTACGCCGCCATCATCGGCGCCACCGGCTGGTTGTTCATGAACCTGCCCGGCAGTTTCCTGCCTGATGAAGACCAGGGCTACTTCATCAACATGGTGCAATTGCCGCCGGGCGCCTCACAGGAGCGCACCATCGAGGTGCTCTCGCAGGTCGAGCAGTATTACCTCAAGCAGCCGGAAGTGGCCAAGGTCGTCGGTGTGGTCGGTTTCTCCTTTTTCGGCCGTGGCCAGAACGCCGCCCTCGCTTTCGTGCGGCTCAAGGACTGGGATGAGCGCAAGGGTGCGGACCATTCCTCCACCGCGATGGTGCAGCGCGCCAACATGGCGTTTTTCCAGATCAAGCAGGCGATGATTTTTGCCGTCAACCCGCCGCCGATCCCGGAACTTGCCTCCACCGGCGGCTTCGATTTCCGCCTGCAGGACCGCGCCGGCCTCGGCCGCGAAAAACTGCTCGAAGCGCGCAACATGGCGCTGGGGCTGGCCGGGCAGGACCACAGCCTGGCCGGTGTGCGGCCGGAAGGTCAGGAGGCCGGGCCGCAACTACTGCTCGACATCGACCGGCGCAAGGCGGAAACCCTCGGCGTTTCCATTGCCGACCTCAACGAAACCCTGCAATCCACCCTGGGGGTCGCCTACATCAACGACTTCGAGCGCCAGGGCCGGATTCTGCGCGTGCAGATGCAGGCCGAGGCGGATTTGCGCACCACGCCGGAGAAGCTCCTGCGCCTGTCGGTCAGGAACAAGGCCGGGGGAATGGTGCCGCTGGCCGAACTGGTCACGCCGCGCTGGATCGTCGGTTCGCCCAAGCTGGACCGCTTCAACGGCCTGCCCGCCATGAAGATCGCCGGAATGCCGGCACCCGGCCACAGCACCGGCGAGGCGATGCAGACCATGGAGGAACTGGCCAAAAAGCTGCCACCAGGTTCAGGCTTCGAATGGGCCGGCACCTCGTTCGAGGAAAAGCTTTCCGGCAGTCAGGCGCCCTTTTTGTTTGCCCTGTCGCTGCTAGTGGTTTTCCTCGCGCTGGCCGCGCTGTATGAAAGCTGGTCGATTCCCTTTGCCGTGCTCCTGGTGGTGCCGCTGGGCATTTTCGGCGCAACCCTGGCGGTGACGATGCGCGACTTGCCCAACGACGTCTATTTCAAGGTCGGCCTTATCGCCATCATCGGGCTTTCCAGCAAAAACGCCATCCTGATCATCGAGTTCGCTCGCGATCTGCAGGAGAAAGGCATGGGGCTGGTCGAGGCCACGCTGGAAGCCTGCCGTCTGCGTTTCAGGCCGATCCTGATGACCTCCTTCGCCTTCATCCTGGGCGTGCTGCCGCTGGCGATTTCAACCGGGGCCGGGGCCAACAGCCGTCATGCCATCGGTACCGGCGTCATCGGCGGTATGCTCGCGGCCACCTTCCTGGCGATATTCCTGGTGCCGGTGTTTTTCGTCGTGGTGCGGAAAATCTTCCCCGGCCATCCCCGCAGACACGAGGAGAACGATCATGCGTAAGCCACTCATCATCGCCTTGGGCGCCGCCTTGGCAGGGTGCTCGTTCATGCCCGACTACCGGCAGCCCGAGCCGCCGGTTACCGCGCAATGGCCGCAAACGGCTCAGCCCGACGGCGTGCGCAAGGCAGCCGAGCGCAAAGCCACAGAAACAGACTGGCACAGCTTCTTTCCCGATCAAAGGCTGCAAGCCCTGATCGCCGCTGCCCTTGAACACAACCGGGACATGCGCATCGCCACGGCCCGCGTCGAAGAAGCACGCGCCCTCTATGGCATTACCCGCGCCGACCGGTTACCCGGCATCGATGCCATCGCCAGCGAGCAAGCGGCACATCTCCCCGCCGATCTCTCCCCTACCGGAAAGTCCGCTACCAGCCGTCGATACGATGTCGGGTTCTCTATGTTGTCTTTTGAACTGGATTTCTGGGGCCGCGTAAAAAGCCTGAATGAAGCCGCGTTAGCGAGCTTTCTGTCTACCGAGGAAGCCCAGCGCGCCACGCGCATTACGCTGGTTTCCGAAGTCGCCAATGCCTATTTCACTCAGCTGGAAATGAACGAGCGCGCACGACTGGCTCTCGAAACCGTGAAAAGCCGCGAGGAAACCCGCACCATGATCAACCGCCGGCGTGAAGTCGGTCTGGCTGGCGATCTCGACTTCCTGCAGGCTGACAGCGCACTGGAACTGGTGCGCGCCGAGCTTGCCAGCCTGCAACGCCAGCAGGCTGGTGCAGCCAATGCGCTGGCCCTGCTCGTCGGCCATCCGTCATCCACTCCACCTGAGGGTCGCAAGCTCGCCGATCAGGGCATCGTTAACGACCTTGCTGCGGAGTTGCCTGCAGAAGTCCTGCTCAAGCGGCCCGACGTGCTGGCTGCGGAAAAGCGGCTGATAGCCGCCAATGCCAACATCGGCGCAGCGCGCGCCGCCTTCCTGCCGCGCATTTCCCTGACTGCCGGTTTTGGCACGGCGAGCAGCGCACTATCCGGACTGTTCAATGGCGGCAGCGAGAGCTGGAATTTCCAGCCTGCGTTGCGCCTGCCATTATTCGATGGCGGTCGCAGTGCCGCCGGGGTAGACCTTGCAGAGGCACGCAAAGTCATCGCCGTGGCAGAATACGAAAAAACGATCCAGCAAGCCTTCCGCGAAGTCGCCGATCTGCTCGCTGCCCGGACTTATCTGGCCGAGCAACTACGCGCACAACAAGCGGCGGAAAAATCTCAAAACGAACGCCTGAAACTGGCTGAAGCCCGCTATAAGGCGGGCATCTCCAGCCACCTCGAAGTACTGGACGCACAGCGCGAATCTTTTGCTGCCCAGCAAGCCAGCGTGCAGGCACAACGCGCATGGCTGGCTACTGCAACTCAACTGTACAAGGCATTGGGGGGTGGAAGTTGAACCTGAAAAGCGATTGCCAAGGATGATTAAGTTGAAGGACCCAGGAGGATCCCCTCAGAAGGCCTGGCAGGCACCACAATTTCGACGCACAATCCCCCGCCAGCTCGATTCGAGGCGCCTATAGTTCCGCCATGTGCTTCTGCTATTCGACGCGCAATAGCCAATCCCAAACCATGGCCATCAATGCTCTTCTCGCCGTTGCCCCGATAAAATGGCTCGAAGATGGCACCCAGTTCGTTCTCTGGAACCCCTGGACCTTGATCGAGGACGACAAGCCGCAAATCGCTCCTTTTTGCATCCAGATAAACGCCCACTGCCACCGTACCGCCCTCCGGGGTATGTCGCAACGCATTGCGAACGACATTATCCAACGCGCGATGCAGCAATTCCGCATTACCCTTGACGGGCACATCACCGCTCCCTGAAAATTCCATCGTGCATCCTTTCGTCTCGGCCTCGAAACGCGCATCTTCAACCACGTCGGTAGCTAGCTCAACAATATTGATTTCTTCATCCATCGCGCCCAGCACACCAGCTTCCAGCCGAGAAAGGGTCAGCAACTCTCCCACCAGCCTGTCCATGCGCACACTCTCACGCTCAATGCGTTGCAGGCAAGATTCCAGCTTCTCCGGTTGCTGTCGCACCAGGCCAATCGCCGCTTGCAGCCTGGACAGGGGGGAACGCAATTCATGCGAAACATCGTGCAACAACCGCCGTTGTCCGTCGATCAAAGCATTCAGGTAGCTGGCCATGCGGTCAAAATTGCGGCCAAGATCAGTCAGTTCATCGCGCCGTTTTCCCATGACGGGTCCGAGGCGCACCGCCAGATCACCGCTGACCATAGCCTCAAAGGCAGAGCGCAGGTTACGGATGGGTTTGGCAAAATACCAGGCCAGCAAAGCCGCAAAAATCAGGCTGGCCAGCAGCGTTGCAAGCAAAGGGATTAAAGGCGGCGGTGGTGGACCTGGATGCGAGGGCCTGCCACCGAAATGAGAGTCGCCCTCAGGCCAATGCTCCGGGATAAATGAAAACAAGATATAAACATGGCCATCGGAGCTCTGTACTTTTCTCACCGCAGGCGTAGCGGGGTCCGCGTCAAGCATTCTACGAACCAGCTCCAGAGTGGCTGGCGCTAACTTTCGCCCCAAAAGCTCCCGGTTTTGTTCATCGATGGCATAAACTGGCGCTCGCCTCCGGCTCTCCAACACGCTGCGCAAAGCGCTGGCGCCGCCATATTTCAGCGTGGCGGCGGACTCCACCAGCAAGCCGGCGACCGGACTCCGGTCTATTTCCTCCAGCCTTTCGCCCTGTGCGCGACGCTCCAGCCAAAACGTGGCACCGGTCGCCAGGATAGCCGTCAACTGCGCCAACAAGATAAAAAAGAAAAATTTCCAAAACAGCCTGCCCACGCGCTTACTCCTTGATGAACTGGTAGCCCAGACGGTACACAGTCTGGATACAGGATCGCCCGTCAGCCAGCGTGCCAAGCTTGTGACGAATGCTGCTCAAATGCACGTCGATACTCCGATCAAAACGGGCCAGCGGGCGACCCAGACCCTGCTCGGACAAAGCGCTTTTGCTGACTGGCCGGCCAGCCTCACGGACCAGCACCTCCAGCAGGTTATACTCTGTGCTGGTCAGACCCAGCAGTTTCCCCGCCCATTCCGCACGACGCTGGCACGGCCACATGACCAATGCACCGACAGTCAGCGTTGCTGGCTCGTTATCGGCCTGAGCACCTTGGGTGCGACGCAGGATGGCACGGATGCGGGCTGTCAGCTCACGGGGAGTGCAGGGCTTGGGAACGTAATCGTCAGCGCCCAACTCCAGGCCGACAACGCGATCCATGTCGTCTCCCCTGCCGGTGAGCATGATCACCGGCATGCCGCTCTTCATGCGGATGCGCCGCAAGGCTTCCACACCGTTCAGGCGCGGCATCATCACATCCAGCACAGCGAGCGCATACTGGCCAGACAAGGCTTCGGAAACCCCTGCCTCGCCGTCATGGGCCACAGTCACATCGAAGTCCTCCTGCTCCAAGTATTCCTTGAGCATCTCGACCAGCTCGACATCATCATCCACCAGCAGAACCTTGGTCATTACCGTAAGCACACACCACTCAACAAAATTGACGATGATAGCGAAGCCCCACCGCATGGAACAGTGCCTGAGACCCTATTTACACATATTTACAGTTTGGGCCTGAAGTGCATCAGGAACAAAGAGTCCATCCATGAATAAATTGCGGCAATATCTGCCGTTAATCAAGAACTCCAGAGCGCAGATCGAGTAAGCATCCGCCAGAAACATTGATCGTAGAAGCATTTTTCAGCAGCGGCAACAATTGCCGACTGCCGTCAAATTGCGCATTTAAATCTGGCTTGGGCGGCCATGCTGACAAGCCTGGCAGGGAAAATTCGCCGCCTGAAAAAATCCTTAACATAACTTTACTTTGCTTAACACCAACCACCGTAAAGCTTGAGCTAACATGGCCGAAATATTGCATATACAGCAATGCCAACTGTCGATATAGCTCAACTTCAACGGGCTTATCGGTAAGTGGGATGATGTAGTGGCGAACCGCTGCTTTGTGGATCACCACCTATTCAACTTTCAATTAACGCAAAAAACCAAGGAGACCATCATGGTTAGCAGTATTGGCAGCTCAATGCAACGACCCGACCCATCGCAAATGGCGAACAAGTTGTTCGCGAAACTGGATACCAAAAACCAGGGCTACATCGAGAAAAGCGATCTTCAGTCTGCTTTCAACCAGATTTCCGGTTCCAGCAGTTCCGACAATACCTCCAGCGTCGACGAGATCTTCAAGCAGTTGGACGGCAATAGCGACGGCAAGATCACCAAGGATGAAATGTCCAGCGGCATGCAAAAGCTGGCAGATCAACTCGACAGCCAGTTCAACAGCATGCGCACGAGCGGGAAAGGCGGTCAAGGCATGGGCGGTATGCAAGGTATGGGCAGCATGCCTCCGCCCCCTCCTCCGTCCGGTGGGAAGAGTGATAGTGGTGACGGCCTCACCAAGGATCAGCTCACCAGTATCTCGAAGGAAACTGGCTCCACCGATAGCAAGCTGGCGAACCTGGTGAAAAACTTCGAAAAGGCGGACACGAATCAAGATGGCAAGGTCAGCATCCAGGAAGCCATAGCCTATGATCAAACCAACCAGACCAGTGCATCCACATCGGCCTCAACCGAGTCCAGCAGCACCAGGAACACAGAAGCCAAGGTGATGTTTAAGATCATGCAGCTGATGCAGGCCTATGGCTTGGAGCAGGGTTCGAGCCAATCGGGCAGCACGGCAACGCTTTCAATCTCGGCTTGATGCAAAAATTTATCCTCTGTTGAGGCCGGCATTCGCCGGCTTTTTTTGCGGGTTTAACCTTTCACAAGGCGCAAATGGAACTGTGCCGGCTCGGCATGTCAGATGATGGCACAGGTGCACGCCCGCATCGACGACCAAATCTACCAGATACTGACGACGGAACAGCGCAAACAGGTGGCAAGAGCAACAGACGCACCTGCAGCGGATAGAAATGTCATAGGCGCTTGCTTAGTCTAATATCCAATAAATAAGCCAAAAACAACCATGAAAATACTCGCTGGCTTTGCCCTGCCAACCATCCTTCTTGCCGCGCTGGGCGGCTGCGCCGCCATCGGGCCGGATTATGCCAAACCCGAGGTGCCCGTGCCTGCGAATTGGGCGAATGCCCCGGCAAAACCCGCCGTGGCGCAAGACCTGTCGCGCTGGTGGCAGCAATTTCACGACCCGCTCCTGTCCGAGCTGATCGCGCAGTCGCTCCAGGCCAGCCCCGATCTCCGCAGCGCGCAGGCGAAGCTGCGCGAGGCGCGCGCCCGACGCGGGCTTGCCGGGGCGAACCAGTTTCTGACCGTCACCGCTTCCGTATCCGAAAATCACAGCAAGGGCAGCGCCGCGAGCGGCAGCGGATTGACGCGCGAGCTGTATAGCGCGGGCTTCGACGCGGGCTGGGAACCGGACATCTTCGGCGGCACCCGGCGTGCCGTGGAAGCATCCCAAGCCGATCTGGAGGGCAGCGTAGCCGGCCTGCACAACACCCAGGTTTCGCTGGTGGCGGAAGTGGCGCTCAATTACGTGGAATTGCGCGCCTTCCAGGCGCGACTTGCCATTGCCCGGGACAATCTGGCCAGCCAGACGGAAACCCTGGAGCTGACCGGCTGGCGGGCGGAGGCCGGGCTGACCAGCTCGCTGGACGTGGAACAGGCGCGCACCAACCGGGAGCAGACGCGCGCCCAGATCCCCAGCCTGGAATCCAGCCTCGCCCAGGCGGAGCACCGCCTGGCGATCCTCCTCGGCCAGACGCCGGGCGCACTGCACGGCAAGCTGACAATGTCCGCCCCGATTCCTGCGGCGCCCGATAGCGTGGCAATCGGCATTCCCGCCGACACCCTGCGCCAGCGCCCGGATGTGCGCGCCGCCGAGCGCAAGCTGGCAGCGGAAACCGCCCGTATCGGCGAGGCATCGGCGGCCCTCTACCCCGGCTTCCAGCTTTCCGGCTCGATCGGCTGGGAGGCGCTGAGTTTCGGCGCGCTGGGCGGCAGCGACAGCCTCGCCCGCTCCCTGCTCGGCAGCGTCGCCGCCACCCTGTTCGACGGCGGCCGCATTCGCCAACGCATCGAAATCCAGAACGCGATCCAGGAACAAGCCCTGGTCAGCTATGAAAAAACCATTCTCGGCGCCCTGGAAGAGGTGGAAAACGCGCTGGTTTCCTACGCCAACAGCCGCAGGCGCGAACAAGCCCTGCGCGAGGCAGCGGATGCGGCGCATAACGCCGTGCTGATGGCGCGCCACCGCTACGCCACCGGCATCACCGATTTCCAGAAAGTGCTCGACACCGAGCGCACCCTGCTCACGGTTCAGGACAGTCTGAAAACCACGCAAGCGGAAAGTATTTCCGCCCTGATCCGGCTCTACAAGGCCCTTGGCGGCGGCTGGCAAGCCACTTCCAGTGTTGAAACCCCACCCCTTCTGCAAGGCAGCCCATCATGAGCAACGTCCCCCTGACCGAGAAAGACCCGCTGGCCCGCATTCTCGCGGCGGAAAAATCGGCGCGCTTCCTGGGCCTCTCCGGTCGCGTCTGGCTGATCGCCGTCCTGGCCTTGCTCATGGCAAGCGGTGTGTTTTTCCTGCGCAGCCGCAGCACGGCTTCAGCGCCCCAATATCTCAGCGAAGAAGTGGTGCGCGGCAATCTCACCGTCACGGTATCGGCCACCGGCAATCTGCAACCCACCAACCAGGTAGACGTGGGCAGCGAGCTTTCCGGCACCATCGAAGCGGTCCTGGTGGACGACAACGACCGGGTGCAGAAGGGCCAGCTCCTCGCCCGGCTCGACCTGTCCAAGCTCAGCGATCAGGTCGCCAAATCCGCGGCGGCGCTGGCCTCCGCCGAGGCCCAGGTGGAGCAGATGCGGGCGACGGTCGAGGAATCCCGCGCCAACCTTGCGCGGCTGCGCCAGGTAGCCATACTCTCCGGCGGCAAGGTGCCATCGAAGGCCGAGCTCGAGACCGCGCAGGCCTCCCTCCAGCGAGCTGTCGCCAACGAGGCAGGCGCCCATGCTGCAGTGACACAGGCGCGCGCAACGCTCAAGTCCGACCAGACCAACCTGGCCAAGGCCTCGATCCGCTCGCCCATCGACGGCGTGGTGCTGGCGCGCAAGGTGGAGCCGGGGCAGACCGTGGCCGCTTCCCTCCAGGCGCCAGTGCTGTTCACCCTGGCCGAAAACCTGGCGCAGATGGAGCTCCAGGTGGACGTGGACGAGGCCGATGTGGGCCAGGTGCGTGCGGGCCAGTCCGCCACCTTCAACGTGGACGCCTACGCCGGACGCAAGTACCCGGCGCGCATCGTCCGCGTCGGCTACGGCTCGCAGACCAAGGACGGGGTGGTGTCCTACAAGACCATCCTCAAGGTTGGCAACGACGACCTCAGCCTGCGTCCCGGCATGACGGCCACCTCCGAGATCACCACGGCCATGCGCGAGAACGTGCTGCTGGTGCCGAATGCCGCGCTGCGCTTCACCCCTCTGCTCAAATCCGGCAGCGATGATAAAAAGAACGGCAGCTTCGTTGCCAACCTGCTGCCCAAGCCGCCCGCCAGCACCTCGACGAAACCGGTCAGCGCCTCCGTCAAAGGCAGCACGCAACAGGTGTGGGTACTGCGCGACGGCCAGCCCGCAGCCGTGCCGGTCACCGTGGGCGTGACCAACGGGCGCCAGACCGAAGTGAGCGGCGGCGAATTGAAACCCGGCATGAAGGTCATCACCGAAAGCGTGGTCGCGCCGAAATGAGCAGCGCCAACCCGCCGGCTCCGCTCATCGAACTGAGCGCCATCACCAAAACCTACGGCCATGGCCAGGCCGCTTTCCAGGCGCTGCGCGGCATCGATCTCGCGATCGACGAAGGAGAGTTCGTCGCCATCATGGGGCCAAGCGGATCGGGCAAATCCACCGCGATGAACATCCTCGGCTGCCTCGACATTCCCAACAGCGGCGCCTACCGCTTTCGCGGCGTCCATGTCGAACAGCTGAGCCGCAACCAGCGCGCCCTGCTGCGCCGCCATTACCTGGGTTTCGTGTTTCAGGGCTTCAACCTGCTGGCTCGCACCTCGGCCCAGGAGAACGTGGAATTGCCCCTGCTCTATCGCGGCGAAAGCGCAACCGCGCGCCACGCGGCGGCCCGTGCGGCGCTGGCATCGGTAGGCCTGAAGGGGTGGGAGCACCATACCCAGGCGGAGCTTTCCGGCGGCCAGCAGCAACGGGTCGCCGTTGCCCGCGCCATCGTCACCCAACCGACTCTGCTTCTGGCGGACGAACCCACCGGCAATCTGGACAGTAAAACCAGTCACGAGATCATGGCGCTGCTGACTGCCCTCAACCGCGACCAGGGCATCACTATCCTGATGGTGACCCACGAAGCGGAAATGGCCCAATACGCCCAGCGCATCGTGCGTTTCGTGGACGGCCTGGTGGACAGCGACATCCGCAACGGGGAGCAAGCTCGATGATCTGGAACACGCTCCTGCTCGCCCTGCGCGAAATCCGGCGCAACCTGATGCGCTCTTTCCTCACCATCCTCGGCATCGTCATCGGCGTCAGCGCAGTGATCACCATGGTGACCTTGGGCAACGGCGCTACCAAAGTAGTGTCGGACCAGATTTCCAGCCTCGGCAGCAATCTTCTGATGGTGCGCCCCGGCAAGCGGCTCGGCCCGGGGCGGGATTCCGCCGGCGCCCCCAGCTTCAAGATTGCCGACGCCGATGCCATCCTCTCCCAGATCAGCGGCCTGGATGCAGTTGCTCCCTCGGTCGGTCGGAGCGTGACCGTGGTTTATGGTGCAAAAAACTGGTCCACCACTATCAACGGCAGCACCAATGCCTACTTCCAGACCGGCAACTGGAAACTGGACGCTGGGCGTGTGTTCAGTGATGCTGAGGAACGCGCCGGAAAATCCGTGTGCGTGATCGGCGAGACCGTGCGGCGCGAGCTGTTCGGCAACCAGAACCCCCTCGGCAACGAGATCCGCATCAAGCAGTTCTCCTGCGAGATCGTCGGCCTGCTGGCGTCGAAAGGCCAGGGCGCGATGGGCATGGATCAGGACGACACGGTGATCATGCCCCTGCGCACGGTGCAGCGGCGGCTGACCGGCAACCAGGATGTGAGTACGCTGCTGATCTCGGTAAAAACCAGCGCCTCCAGCGCCAAGGTGATAGAGCAGATCAACCTGCTGATGCGCGAGCGGCGCAAGATTTCGGATAACGAGGAAGACGATTTCAACGTCCTCGACACCAAGCAGATCGCGGAAACCCTGTCCGGCACCATCCGCATCATGACCACCCTGCTTGGCGCGGTGGCGGCGGTGAGCCTGCTGGTGGGAGGCATCGGCATCATGAATATCATGCTGGTGTCGGTGACCGAACGCACCCGCGAAATCGGCATTCGTCTCGCCATCGGCGCCCTGGAACGTGAGGTGCTGCTACAGTTCCTGATCGAGGCGGTGGTACTGTCCAGCCTGGGCGGGATCGTGGGCATTGCGCTGGCCACCGTGGCCTCAATCGGGCTGGCTCAACTGATGCAGGTGCCCTTCCTCTTCAACCCGGGAATCAACCTGGTGTCCTTCCTGTTCTCGGCTGCGATCGGGGTCATTTTCGGCTACTTCCCTGCGCGCCGCGCCGCGCAACTGGATCCGATCGAGGCGCTACGACATGAATAGCACTACACACAGCCCCATAAAGCCTGATTGTCCATTAGCCCAAAATCCGTTCGCCCTGAGCCTGTCGAAGGGCCGTTCATAGTTCGGCACCGAGCTTAGTCGAAGGGTCACCACGAACGGACATTTGCGCCCGATCTCACCTAAAAATTAAGCCACCCCGGCAAAGCCGGGGTTTATTGGGTGAGCGCCTCAAAAGCGCCGATAAAACCATGAGCCGCCCAAGGCGACTGGTTTTCCGCTCCTTCCCCCTCGCAGGGGGAAGGTTGGGATGGGGGTTAAAATACGCCGGTCTCACGCGAGACTTTCCACCCCCACCCCCCGTTCAGGCCGGGGCAGGCTCTAGCCCTCCCCCTGCCCGGGGGAGGGAATGTGGGCACTAGTTAGCTTTCTACACGACTGCCGCAAAGGTCAAACCTATTGCAGTCCCCCGGCAAGGCCGGGGGTTTACCTTACTGAATTATCTCGGATAAAGCCGCATTACCGCACTTTCTTATAGTTGGCAACGGTAATGCCGGTTAAACCTAGAAACCTTAGTTGGGCGGGGTGGAGTGTACGGTTTTTGGGGTGCAGGGCAAGGCACAACGACGCGGAATGGCTGTTCCATTCCAAGGAGTTGTAACGCCGCCATGCGCCGCAAAAATCGTACACTCCGCCCCGTAGCGGACTCACCCACCGGGTGAAATGGTAAATCATGAAGAAGTTTATTGAAATCACGGTGCTAAATGTCCAGTAGAGCGGTCAACTGAGGTTTCTAGGTTAAAATAGGCCTATTTGAAAAAAGCCAAGGAATTCTCCATGCACCTGACCCGCCCCTTTACTGGCCTCAGACCTGCCGCAAACCGCGCTTCTGACGTCGCTGCGCCGCCCTATGATGTACTTTCCACCGACGAGGCGCGCGTGCGTGCTGAAGGCAAGCCCTGGAGCTTCCTGCACATTTCCAAGCCGGAGATCGATCTGCCGGCAGGCACCAATCCTTATGCAGCCGGGGTCTACGCCAAAGGTGCCGAGAACCTGAAAAAGATGCTGGCCGAAGGCATACTGGCGCGCGACACGGCGCCCTGCTATTACGCCTACCGCATCATCATGGGCGGGCACAGCCAGACCGGCCTGGTGGCAGCGGCTTCGGTGGCGGATTACGACACCAACCGCATCCGCAAGCACGAGTTCACCCGACCCGACAAGGAAGACGACCGGGTGCGCCAGATCGATGCGCTCAACGCCCAGACCGGCCCGGTGCTGCTGGCCTACCCGGCAGCGCCGGAAGTGGACGAGATACTGGCATCCGCCGCATCGGCTGCTCCGGATGCCGATGTGACCGCTGAAGATGGCATTCGCCATACGATATGGGTGATACGCGACAGCGCAACGCTGGCCAGACTGACGGCGGCCTTCGACGCCATGCCGGCAATTTACATCGCCGACGGCCACCACCGCTCTGCTGCTGCATCGCGCATCTGCGCCACCCGTAAGGCGGCCAATCCGCGGCACAGTGGCGGGGAAAGCTACAATTATTTTCTGTCCGTGATTTTCCCCCATCATCAGATGAAGATCATGGACTACAACCGTGTGGTCATCGACCTGAATGGCCTGGACTCAGCCGCATTCCTCAAGCGCATCGCCGAGCAGTTTTCGGTGCAGGCGAGCGCCGCACCGGTCAAGCCGGCCAAACCCAACGAGTTCGGCCTCTATCTGCCCGGCCAGTGGTACCGCCTGGAAATTCGCGCCGACCTGATTCCGCAAAACGATCCCGTGGCCCGCCTCGATGTCAGCCTGCTGCAGAATCACCTGATCTCACCGGTGCTCGGCATCGACGATCCGCGCCGCGACAAGCGCATCGACTTCGTCGGCGGCATCCGCGGCTTGGCTGAGC
>CAZLJK010000020.1:0-40787 GCA_964559825.1 uncultured Sulfuricella sp.
GGTCGCTCCTACAAATTCAGCTTTGGCGTAAAAACGGAGTAAGAATGATGTGCCGTCAGCCGGCGATCTCCAGGTCTTCCGTGTATGGCCTGCTGGGGTACTGAAAGCCGACCGGGCCGTCCGGTTCGGCGTGGACGAACTGGTGGACGAACGGGTTTTCGGAGTTGAGCATTTCTGCTGCCGCACCCTCGGCCACCACCGCGCCGTCATGGATGAAGTAGACGTAGTCGACGACTTTCAGGGATTCCGATACGTCGTAGGTCACCACCACCGAAGTCACACCCAGCGCGTCATTGAGACGCCGAATCAGGTTTGCGATGGTGTTGAGCGAGATCGGATCGAGACCGGCGAAGGGTTCGTCGTAGATGATCAACGTGGGGTCCAGGGCGATTGCGCGAGCCAGAGCTACCCGCCGCTCCATGCCGCCCGATAGTTCGCTCGGCATCAGGGCGTGGGCGCCGCGCAGGCCGACAGCGTGAAGTTTCATCAATACCAGATCGCGGATCATCTCCTCCGGGAGGTCGGTATGTTCGCGCATCGGGAATGCAATGTTGTCGAAAACAGACAGGTCGCTGAACAGCCCACTCACCTGGAACATCATGCCGATTTCCCGGCGCAAGGTGTACAGGTCATCATTGTCGAGCTCGTGGATGACCTGGCCGTCAACCTTGACGCTGCCGCGTTCCGGCCTGAGCTGTCCGCCGATATGGCGAAGCAGGGTGGACTTGCCGCATCCGCTCACCCCCAGAATGGCGACGATTTTTCCGCGCGGAATGGTGAGGTTGATGCCTTTAAGTATCGGCCTGTTGCCATAGGCAAAATGGAGATCGCTGATCTCGACCAGGTTTTCCGGGGATTGCTCCAAAGCTTCGTCTCCTTGCAGATTCGGGTCATTGTCTGAATGACATTATCCATTATCTTATCGCATGTTCATTCCTGTGCGCATAATTTACTACGCAACCTGTCCCGCCACCCAGCCCGACGACCAGGCCCACTGGAAGTTGTAGCCGCCGAGCCAGCCGGTGACGTCAACCACTTCGCCGATGAAATAGAGCCCCGGCACCGGCTTGGCCTCCATGGTTTTCGACGAAAGCGCATCCGTGTCGACGCCGCCCAGCGTGACTTCGGCCTTGGCGTAGCCCAGCGTGCCGGATGGCAGCAGCGCCCATCCCTTGAGAGCCTGCGCGGCGACATCAAGTTCGCGCTGGGAAAGTTCGTTCACCGGCTTTGCCCAGCCGAACAGCGCGCACCATTCATGCGCAAAGCGGCGCGGCAGCCGCTCGGCAAGCAGGTTGGACAGCAATGCCTTGCTGCGGCGATGCTCCGCCAGCCAGGCAGCCGCGTCGAGGTCGGGCAGCAGGTCGATTTCTACCGGCTGCTTCTTTCCGCCGCCATACTCCTGCATCTGCCAGTAGCTCGAAATCTGCAGGATGGCCGGACCGGACAGGCCGCGATGGGTGATCAGCACATTTTCGCGGAACGAGCCGCCGTCGCAGTGGGTGCCGGCATCGAGCGATGCGCCGGCGAGCGGCTTGAGCGGGTCCAGCGTCTCCGGCGAGAGCGCCAGCGGCACCAGCGCGGGCTTGGGCGGCACCACGCGCAGGCCGAATTGTTCCGCGATCCGGTAGCCGAAGGGGCTGGCGCCGATTTTCGGGGCGGCGAGGCCCCCGGTGGCGATCACCAGCGACTGGCAGCGAAAGCTGCCGAGTTCGGTGGCGACCGCGAAGCGCAAGCCTTCCTCGTTTTCTATGCGCTCGATGCGGTGCACGGCGCATGGCATTGCCCACTGCACCCCGGCGGCGTCGCCGCCGTCCTTGAGCATGTCGACGATGTCTTGCGCCGACTCGTCGCAGAAAAGCTGGCCGTGATCCCGTTCATGGTAGGAAATGCGGCGTCGTTCGATCATCGCGATGAAGTCGCGCTGCGAGAAGCGGGCGAGCGCCGAGCGGCAGAAATGGGGGTTTTGCGAGAGATAGTTCTCTGCGCTCACGTTGCGGTTGGTGAAGTTGCAGCGGCCGCCGCCCGAAATGCGGATGCGCTCGCCGAGTCTGGCCGAGTGGTCGATGATCAGTACCTGCCGGCCACGGAGTCCGGCTTGCGCGGCGCACATCATGCCGGCGGCGCCTGAGCCGATCACGATGACATCGAAGCGCATGGAAGGCGAAATGATTCAAGGGGTGGAGAAAATACGGTTGCCGTGAAGCTGAAACAGCGGGATTCTGCGCTTATCGCGGCGTTTTGAAGCGGCATGATCGGGTAGCGCGGGTTGCGAAGATCCTGTGCGAAAAGGGGGCTGAAAGAAGAAGGGCGGCCATGGCGGCCGCCCTCACGTATTGCTTTATTACTTCTTCTTGGCTTTGACGCCGGCAACAGCGTCTTTCAGCTTGCTGCCAACCTTGAATTTTGCGACCTTCTTGGCAGGAATCTTCAGTTCCTTGCCGGTGGCAGGGTTGCGGCCAGTGCGTGCGGCGCGCTCTTCAACGGCAAAGGTGCCGAAGCCGATCAGCTGGACGTTGTCGCCCTTGGCCATGGCGTTCTGGACAGTGGCCATCAGCGCGTTCAGAGTTGCTTCGGTATCTGCTTTGGTTTGCTTGGTGGCTTTGGCTACAGCGTCGATCAGTTCTGCTTTGTTCATGTTGTTAGCTCCCGTTGTGGTTGATTAAAGCAAACACATTGTAGGGGAAATTTGACAGCAAGCCAATCGTCATTGAATAAATGCTGGAGAGATAATTTTAGTCGTGCAGTCGCCGTGTCTAAATGGCTGGAGTCGGACAACACTTTTTTCCGGGCGCTACTGACTCAAGGCAGGAGGCATCACGTGGGTCGCCATCGGCGGTTTATACTGAGAGCCGATGTGTGATTAATGGAAAGCCAATGACTAAACTTTATGTCTCGACCTACCTGGGCAACCGCTTCTATCCGCTGGAGCCGCGCATCGACGATGTGGCTATAGAGGACATCGCGCACGGCCTCGCCTTCCAGTGCCGCTTCAACGGCCAGACCAATGCCTTCTATTCGGTCGCCCAGCACAGCCTGATCGTCGCCTCGCTGGTGCCGGAAGAACTGCGCTTCGCCGCACTGCTCCACGATGCCGCCGAAGCTTACCTCGGGGACATGGTCAAGCCGCTCAAGGTGCTGCTGCCCTCCTTTTCGGAAATCGAGGACAACGTCAGCCGCATCATCGGCGAACGCTTCGGGGTCGACCTGAGCCACAATGCCATCGTCAAGCAAGCCGACCTGATCGCGCTGGCCACGGAGAAACGCGACCTGATGCCGTATTCCGTTGAGGAATGGGTCTATTTGATCGGGTTGGAGCCGATGGAGGCGGTTATCCTGCCGATGGCTCCGGATGTGGCCAAGCGGGCATTTCTGCAGGAGTTTGAGCGAATTCGTATAGAGCCCAAGGGGGCGGGCGGGGGCGCGAACCCCTGAACCTCTGAACCTCTGCCGCTGCCAGCCGCTGCGCACGGCTGGTCTACAATTTTTAGTGGCACGCTTGGATTATGGAGGATTCCAAATGAGATTTTTAGCTTTTTTCCTGGCATTGCTGGCGGTTATTGTGATGTGGATGCGCCTGGGATACGCGGGCGAACGACCCCAGGTTGGACAGCCCGCGCCCTTGTTCAGCCTCCCCGACCAGAACGGCAAAGTGCATTCTCTGGACGAATACAAGGGACGCTGGGTGGTGCTCTATTTTTACCCCAAGGACGATACGCCGGGATGCACGCAAGAAGCTTGCACCTTTCGTGATGATCTTCACAAGCTCACCACACTGGGGGCGCAGGTCATCGGCGTGAGCGTGGACGACACCACCTCGCACGCGGAATTTGCCAAGAAATACCATTTGCCGTTCCCGCTTCTGGCCGACAAGGATGGCAGAATCGCCGCCAGTTACGGCGCCCTGATGAATCTGGGCTTGATCAGGTTTGCCAGGCGTTACACTTTTTTGATCGATCCGCAGGGCAAGGTCGCCAAGAGCTACCTCAAGGTCGATACTTCCCGCCATTCCAGGGAGATCGTGGATGACCTTGCCCGATTGAAGAACAACTGATATTGCTGATATAGTTTCAACCATCCAACAGCCATCCAACCGCCATGACCAAACAACCCGATCACGCACGACTCGACCGCGTCATCGCCGAAGCCCGCCGGCACAGCAGCGAGCGTGAGGCTACCTATCGCGAGCGGGCGCTCAAACTATATCCATGGATTTGCGGGCGGTGCGGTCGCGAGTTTGCAGGAGTGCGCCTGAAAGAATTGACGGTACACCACAAAGATCACAACCACGACAACAATCCGTTGGATGGCAGCAATTGGGAATTGCTCTGCCTGTATTGCCACGACAACGAGCATTCCCGCGTCATGGACGAGGCGGTGAGGGGGAGAAATGCTGGCGATCAGGCCTCCGTGGCAACCCATAACCCCTTCGCCGACCTGAAAGCGAAGTTGGAAGGGAAGAAGGGCTGACGGCTCCCGGAAGCTTGGCTTGGGATTACAGGCCGAGCCTGCATTTGGCTTGTTCGACGCAACTTTTCATCTGCGCCTTCGGCGCCTTCTGTAGCGTGCGCAGGAATTCGTGCGGAACGGCGCTCAGGCCGTAGTGCCGTTTGATATCCGACACCATTTTTACCCACAGATGGGCGGTCATTTCCGCATCAGCCAGGGCGCGGTGATGGCGGGCTGCCGAGGGTAGCTCCAGATGCCTGACCAGCGTGCCCAGCTTGTGATCGGGCGCAGCCGGGTAAATCCGGCGTGCCAGCAGCATCGAACAGGCAAATTCCTGCTGCCGCCGCTGGTTGATCCTCAGCCACTCGGCATCCAGGAACTTGCTGTCGAACGAGGCGTTGTGCGCCACCAGGGGCACGTCGCCGACAAACTCCGCCAGCGCCTTCATTACCTCCGCTGCCGGCGGTGCCTTGCGGATCATGGCGCTGGATATCCCGGTCAGCGCTTCGATAAATGCAGGAATGCGCACGCCTCCATTCATCAGGCTTTGGTAGCGGTCGACGATCTTGCCGTCAGCCACGATAACCACCGCCACCTCGGTCGCCCGGTCCCCCATGGCTGGCGATAGCCCTGTTGTTTCAAAGTCGATGACCGCTACGGTCTCCATGCATATCCTATTGGCTGGCAATGATTTCAGACGGAATCATACCTTGAGCCAACTGGCCGGGATAGTGATATCAGCCCGTGCTCCAGCCCCGCGGCCGTTTCATGCCGGCGATCTTGCAGGCCTGTTTCACATAGCCGTAGGGAAATAGCTCGAACAGCCTGTTGCGCGACGCCGTTCCCAGCCTCTCCGCCAGATGCTTGATCACATAGCGGGCGTCGGGCGCGACCTGGTGCTCCTCGTAAAACCCGCGCATAAAGCGGATCACGTCCCAGTGGTCTTCCGTCAACCGGATGTTTTCCTGGCTGGCAAATTCTTCCGCCAGTTCCTCGCTCCAGTCCTGCGGGTCAATCAAATAACCTTCGGTATCGACGTTAGGCAATTGTACAAACGCATCCATCATTCACCTCCATGTAAAAAAATGAATCAAATGGCCATGAAAATAATATATCACAATTTGATATTATCACAATATGCTATTTTGTGGGCACGGACAAAACGGGTAGTATTACTCCATGGATAAAGACGTTCTCAGCAAGAGGGAGTTCGAAACCCTCTCCCATTTCAGATACCAGTTGCGCCGTTTTCTGCGCTTCAGCGAGGAGGTGACGCATAGGTACGACGTCACCCATCTCCAATACCTCCTGCTGCTTCATATCAAGGGTTATCAGGGCCGGGAATGGGCGACTATCGGGGAGCTGGCGGAACGGCTGCAGGCCCATCACCATGGCGTTGTTTCCCTGGTGTCGCGCTGCGAGAAACTGGGCCTGGTATACCGCGAGCAAGGCAAGGCGGACCGGCGCGAGGTGGAAGTGCATCTCACCCCTAAAGGCGAGAAAACAGTGGAGGAGCTCGCGCGCCTGCACCGCGATGAGCTGCTGAAGCTGCAGGGCATCTTCCAGGTGCCCGGCGTTCAAGACCTCAAAGGGGATGGCGCGAACGAGGCGGCGATCCCTGAGCAGCCCGCCTGACATGAAAATACCAACCGCATTTTATTTGCGAGTTGTTTAGGCCGTGGCTAACCGTCGCAGTTGACGGACGCGGGCGACGCAAAGGCATATTGCCGGGCGTGAGCGGGTTGCTGGGCAGTTTTGCCGATCTGTGGCAACATGCGCTTTTCCGAAACTCAGGCGAATTCTCATGGGAAACAAATTCATCCGCACGGCGTTGCTGGCATCCGCAGGCTTATCCTTGCTGCTGTCGGGTTGCGGCAGCGTCAAGGTCAACCTCTGGCCGTTCGGTGGGGAAGGCGCGCAGGATCGGCCCATTAAGCCGGCCAATTCGACCGAATACCAGTGCAATGGCGGCAAGCGTTTCTATGTGCGTTACCTGGATAACGGCGCTGCGGCATGGCTGATTTACCCCGATCGCGAGGTTCGCCTCGACAAGGTCAGCGCCACCGCCGGCGCGCGCTACAGCAACGGCATCGCCATGCTCGAGATCAACGGCAATGAGACGATGCTGTCCGATGGCCCGGCCATCTCGTACACCGGTTGCAAGGCGGCAGACGGCAAGTAAGCGTTGCTTCGGTTGGCAACTGCCAACCGATCAGCCTATTTCCAGCGTGGCATCCAGCCCGGTCACGGCCATCAGGATATCGTTGGTCAATTCCTCGTCTTCGTCGGTCCAGGTCGCATCCGCGTCATTCTCCTCGGTTGCCAGCGGCACGATGTCGAAATCGATGAACCGGTCGCCGATTTTCAGCGCCTGGATGCCCGACTGGTGTTCGACAATTTCCCAGTCGTCCGGAATTTCCAGCTCTGCATGGATATGGATGGTCAATTTTTTCATGGCGGCTTCCCTGTAATGAGTGATTTTCCATCCTAGCACGGCACAGGGTGCGCACCACCGAATAATGCGCTAGCCGCCGTAAATCCCCGCGGTCTGCCCGACCAGGTCGATGATCCGGCGGCGCAGCGGCTCGGGTCCCCGCACCTCCACCTCCGGGCCGAATTTCAGGATGTCCATCACCAGCTCGCGGTCATCGCTGTAGGGCACGCTCAGGATGTAGCGCCCCTCGTCGTCGTAGTGCGACTTTTGCTCCGGGTGCCAAGCTTCGCGGCTCACCCAGCGCGCACGCTGCGGCGTGAAGCGCAGTTCCGCCCACTTCACCTCCTTGCCCGAAAAAATCCCGTAACCGGTGCCCAATATTTCATCAAGCTCTTGCTCGCTGACATCCCGCGCCTGCTCGTTGATCAGCTTCACCCGGCGGATGGCGTCCAGCGAAAAACTGCGGATGCCGTTGCGCAGGTGGCACCAGGCGTCCAGATACCAGTTGTCCCGGTAGTGCGTCAGGCGTTGGGGAGACAGGACCCGGCCTTGTGTTTCGTCCCGGCTGCGGGTGTAGTAGCTGATCTCCAGTTTTTTGCGCTGGAGGACCGCGGTCGCGATCGGGGAGAAATGCTCGGGCTCGTAGGCGCGGGCGTTGACGCGCAGGATGCGGATGCGCTTTTCGACCGAATCCATCGGAATATCGGCAGATTCCAGCAGCAGTTTCAGCCGGGTGAGCAGCGGGTCGACATGGGGGGAAAGCAGGCCGGGGCCGAGGCTTTGCAAGAGGTGCTGCATGGTAAGCAGGGCGTGGATTTCCGAGGCGTTGAACCACAGGCCCGGCAGCTCGTACTTGTTCCCTGCAACCGGTTTGTCGAAACGGTATCCCCGGACTTCCCGGTCCCAGACGATGGGCGCGTTCAGCCTGTCCCGCAGGTATTGGATATCCCGCTTGAACGTGGCGCGGGAGATTTCCAGTTCGCCAAGAAAAATCTCGATGGGAACAACCCTGCGTTCATGCAGCAGCTGGTCGATGCGATAGAAGCGTTCCGTGCGGTCCATGAAAATTTCCTGAAATGAATTTCTACTGGCTCATTCTGTGAGCCACACTATACCGCACAATGCATGACAGAACGAGATCACTTATTTAAAAAACCGCATGATTCGACTGGAAAGGGCATGGAGATGGAAAACCATAACGGACTGAAACTGATGATGGCGATACGCCGGATCTGCAACCGTGCGGCAGCGGAGGGGAAAACCACCGTGCGCCCGGCCACGCTGCGCCAGATGGATCGGCAGATCAGCCGGATGCGTAAAGCTCTCAAGGCCGGGCCATCCGAAAAGGCGGTTATGGCAAGTCTCTTTTGACCCTCAGCCGGAATCGGACGAATCGCTTGGAGCAAGGAGAAAAAACATGAAATTGGGTATCGTCAGCAGCCACGCCAGAATGAGCATGAAGCGCCGCGGCATTCCGCCCCAGGCGCTGGAAACGCTGTTTGCCTACGGCCGGGTCGCGCATGCGCCCCACGGCAGCCGGGTGGTGTATTTCAGCAGTATGGGGAAGGCCGCGCTGTCAAAATCGCTGCCGGCGAATCAGATCGACCGCTGGGCGGATATGTACGCCGTGCTTGACCCGCAAAATGAAGTGATTACGGTGGGCTATCGGACCAACCGAATTAGGCGCCATCAGCCGGAGCACTAACTATTTTGAATTTCTTCCGGGCAGATTTTTACATGACCCGATTACGACGAAGAGGCTGATGCCGCTTTGCCGATTTTGCTCGGATAAACCCAGCCGTTGCGCCAGGCGCCGATCACCAGGTTGGGATACTCCGGCCTGCCCAGGCTGCCGTTGTAGCGGCCCAGGGCGCGGAACAGATCGCCTTTTTCGATGTTGAGGTAGTGCCGAAGAATGGTGCAGCCATAGCGCAGATTGGTGCGGATGTGGAACAGGTTCTGGTCGGGGGTGCCGATGTGCTTGACCCAGAACGGCATGACCTGCATGTAGCCACGCGCCCCGGCACCGGATACGGCATACTTCTTGAAGCCGCTTTCCACCTGGATCAAGCCCAGCACCATCTGGGGGTCGAGGCCCGCGCGGGAGGCCTCGTAGTGCACGGTTCTGAGGAAGTCGAGGCGCACGGTACTGTCCGGAATGCGCTTCGCAAGGCGCTGCGACATTTCCGCCATCCAGCTATTTGCATCGGTTTTTGAGGCAAAGATCAGGTGCGGAGAAGCGCCATCGCTGACTGTTCTATGCAGCGCCGCCTGTACGCTGGCGCTCAGCGACTCCTCACGCTGTGCGCCGGCATGGGCAGTGGTGGATGTTATTAGCAGCAGGGAGAAAAAGAATCTTAACCACGAATGACCACGAATGGCCACGAATGACCACGAATCATTCGTGTGAATTCGCGTGAATTCGCGTGAATTCGTGGTTGAGCTTTTTAATTCCTGCATATTGCCGATTTTATGTGACTCACGATGTTTTGCAAGGGGATGGCGGTGGCTTTCTCGTCGCGTCGCCCCTGGTATTCCACGTTGCCCTCCTTCAGCCCGCGTTCGCCGACCACGATGCGGTGCGGGATGCCAATCAGTTCAAGGTCGGCAAACATGACGCCGGGGCGTTCGTCGCGGTCGTCCAGCAGCACTTCGATGCCTGCGGCCGTGAGTTCGGCATAGAGCTTCTCGACCGTTTCCTTCACCAGTTCGCTTCGGTTGATGCCGATCGGCACAATGGCGAGCTGGAACGGTGCCATTGCGGGCGGGAAAATGATGCCGTGCTCGTCGTGGCCCTGCTCAATAGCGGCGGCGACGATGCGTGAAACGCCGATGCCGTAGCAGCCCATTTCCAGTACCTGCTCCTTGCCACTTTCGTCCAGAAAAGTGGCTTTCATCGCTTCGGAATATTTGGTACGCAGCTGGAAAATATGGCCGACCTCGATGCCGCGGCACAGCTCCAGTTTTCCCTTGCCGTCCGGACTGTCATCGCCTTCCACCACGTTGCGGATGTCGACCAGTTCCTTCAGTTCAGGCAGGTCACGGCCGAAATTGACGCCGGTGAGGTGGTAGCCGTCTTCGTTGGCGCCACAGACGAAATCGCTCATCGCCGCTAGCGCGCGGTCGGCGATGATCGTGAGGTTCAGGCCGACCGGGCCGAGCGAGCCGGCGTTGCAGCCGGCAGCAGCGCGAATTTGCGCGTCAGCGGCAAAGCGCAGCGGTTGGGCAAGCTGGAGCAGCTTGCCGGCCTTGACTTCGTTGAGCTGGTGATCGCCGCGCAGCAGCAGCGCCACGACGCCGCCGTCGTGCCCTTCCATCAGTAGCGTTTTAACGACCCGGTGCGCGGGAACTTTTAGAAATTCGCACACTTCCTCGATGCTGTGCTTGCCGGGCGTGGCCACCTTTTGCATCGCTTCGGTGGGCGCCGGGCGCGGGGTGGCAGGGGAAACCGCCTCGGCCAGCTCGATGTTGGCGGCATAGTCGGAGCTGGGGCAGAAGGCGATGGCATCCTCGCCGGAATCGGCCAGGACGTGAAACTCATGCGAACCGGTGCCGCCGATCGCGCCGGTATCCGCCGCCACGGCGCGGAATTTCAATCCCAGCCGGGTGAAAATGCGGCTGTAGCAGTCGTGCATCACCTGGTAGGTCTGCTCCAGGCTGGCGAAGTTGGCGTGGAAGGAATAAGCGTCCTTCATCACGAACTCGCGGGCGCGCATCACGCCGAAACGCGGACGGATTTCGTCGCGGAACTTGGTCTGGATCTGGTAGAAATTCACCGGCAACTGGCGGTAGCTCTTGATTTCGCGGCGCGCGACGTCGGTGATCACCTCTTCGTGAGTCGGCCCAAAGCAGAAGTCGCGCCCATGGCGGTCCTTGATCTTCAGCATCTGCGGGCCGAACACGTCCCAGCGCCCGGTTTCTTGCCACAGCTCGGCGGGAACTACTGCCGGCATCAATAGCTCGACCGCGCCGCTCTGATCCATTTCCGTGCGAACGATGTTTTCGACTTTGCGCAGTACCCTGAGGCCGAGCGGCATCCAGGTATACAGGCCGCTGCCGATGCGCTTGATCAGGCCGGCGCGGAGCATTAGTTTGTGGCTGACCAGCTCGGCTTCGGCGGGTGCTTCTTTGAGGGTGGACAGGAAAAAATGTGATACACGCATGGCGGGTTCCGTAATCAAAATTCCGAATTCGCGATTTTAACCGAAAACAGGGCGTTTATCGGATTGATTTGGAATGGGAATAACGGTAGCCTATAATTGGTATTTATCGATTAATAAGAAAAAGGAGATGATCATGTACAGCGAAGTCGACGAAGCGGCCGATATCAGCAAGGAAAAGCTGGTTGCAGATTTTAAAGTGGTCGTGGCCGATGCGGAAGCGTTGCTCCGGGCAACCGCTAATGACGCGGGTGAAAAGGTAGTGGCGGCGCGCGAAAAAATCCAGTCCAGCCTGGTTGAAGCTAAAGCGCAGTTGGTACGGGCTGAAGCGGCGATCATAGACAAAACCAAACAGGCTGCCCGGGCCACTGATCAGTATGTACACGACAATCCGTGGAAGGCCGTGGGCATTTCCGCCTGCGTCGGGCTGGTGATCGGCGTTCTGATCGCGCGCCGCTGACCTTCGGGTACTTATGACGGAAAACAACGAGGCCGGCAGGGGCGGTTCCGCTGGGTTGTTCGCTTCCTTGCGTAATTTCGCAGCCACTGCGGTTGCGATTGCGCGCACTCGGCTGGAACTGCTTGCCAACGAGATGGCCGAGGAGAAGCTCCGCCTTCGCCAGCTTGTGGTATTTGGCGTCGTTGCCCTGTTCGGCCTGGTTGTCGGCACAATATTTCTTGCCGTGTTCATCACTGTCCTGTTTTGGGATAGCCATCGCCTGATCGCTCTGGGCGGATTTGCCGCACTGTTTCTCGGTATGGGCGCTTATGCGGCAATTCAATTTCGCACCCGCGCTGTTGCCGGGAGCGGATTATTTTCCGCCAGCTTGGCGGAACTCGACAAAGACCGCCAGCAACTGTCGCCTTGATGGATTCCAAACAGCAACTTGCCAGGATTGCTGAGCGCCGTGCCGAGCTGGTGGCGCGTAGCGCAGCACAGCGTGCCGATTTGGGCGAACTCTGTCATGCCTGGCATCGGCCGTTGGCGATTGTCGATCAGGGTGTGGCCGCGTGGCGCTTCTTGCGCGCACATCCGGCTTTACCGGTCGGGCTGGGCGTTGCATTTGCAGTGGTGCGGCCGCGCAGGGCTCTAAAATGGCTCGGTCGTAGCTGGTCGCTGTGGCGTTTATTCCGCAACATGGCAGCCAGACTAGGGAAGCCGACTTGATTGGCAGTGGTCGATTGTCCTGGAAATAGCTTTTAGTTACACGGATAGCCCAATTTCTTTCCTTGCCGCATTCTGCCGGCAGGTTTAAGTCGTCCTGCAACCTTTCTGACACTACCCGGGTCCATGCAATGGAGCGGCTGGGATTGTCTTGATTTTTTTCCGCTCCATCGAGGTGACAATGGGAATGTTTTTCGGGCGACGCATCCACAAAGCGGTAGCCGCAGGTGATGTCGTAGATGTCAGCGAGCGCGACGGCGTGCGTTCGTTGCATCTGGGGAGTCAGACGGTGCAAAGCTCGATGCGCATTAGCGCGCCCAACGAGCTGGAACTTGCCTATACCCGCAGCATGATGGGTTTTCTCCTGTTCAACCCCGATCCACTGCGCTTCCTGATGATCGGGTTGGGCGGGGGGTCGTTGGCCAAATTCGTTTATCACCGTATGCCGGCCGCG
This sequence comes from uncultured Sulfuricella sp., assembly GCA_964559825.1. Lineage (GTDB taxonomy): Bacteria > Pseudomonadota > Gammaproteobacteria > Burkholderiales > Sulfuricellaceae > Sulfuricella. The sequence goes on from CAZLJK010000020.1 coordinate 12,660, forward strand.
CGCATCGCGGCGGTTGAGCTGAACTCGCAGGTAGCGGCAGCTGCGCGCGCCTATTTCCATCTGCCGCCGGAAGACGAACGATTCGAGGTGATGATCGCCGAGGGCGGCCAATATGTGGCCGATCATCCTGATAGCGCCGACGTGCTGATGGTGGATGGCTTCGACGGCGTTTCGCTGGCCGACACACTGGTTACCCAGCGTTATTACGACGATTGCGCCGCCGCCCTGAGTGAAAGGGGAATTCTGGCGGTCAACCTGTGGGGCAGCGACAAGAATTTTGACGCTTATCTGCAGCGCATCGAGACCAGTTTCAATGGTCAGACGCTGTGCCTGCCTACGGAAAAGCACGGCAACATAGTTGTTTTCGGCTTCAAGCGCAGCCCCGGCAACCCGCGCTGGGACGATCTGCGCCAGCGCGCCAGGGAATTGGAGCAGGTGTATGGGCTGGAATTTCTCAAGTTCGTGGAAAGCTTGCGCAGTCTCAATGCCCACACTGAAAGGCGCTTGCTTGTTTAGATAAGATTTCGTTTGGAACCCATATCTTATGTTTTTGTCACATGAAAAAGTAATTCGGTTATTTTTTTTTTATACTGGATATATGGCGGGCCGACTTCATTCGTAAACGTGACTTCTGTCATGAGTGTGCGTTATTTGGCTTTCATTGCTGGGTGAAATGTGAAAAAATTACGTTAACTTAACGGATTTGAGGTGTTTCACAAATGATAGACCGGGACGGTTATCGCCCCAATGTCGGCATCATTCTATGCAATGCAAAAAATGAGGTTTTCTGGGGCAAGCGTATCAAAGAGCATTCCTGGCAGTTTCCGCAAGGTGGCATCAAGGCAGGGGAATCCCCCGAGCAGGCAATGTTCCGGGAACTGGAGGAGGAAGTCGGGCTGCAACCGCAGCATGTGAAGATCATCGGCCGCACCAGGGACTGGCTGCGCTACGATGTGCCGCAGAACTGGGTGCGGCGGGAATGGCGCGGCAGTTACAAGGGCCAGAAGCAGATCTGGTTTCTTTTGCGTTTGACCGGGCGCGACAGCGACGTGTCGCTGCGCGCATCATCGCATCCCGAGTTCGACGCCTGGCGCTGGCACCATTACTGGGTACCGCTGGAATCGGTGATCGAATTCAAGCGTGACGTATATCGTTCTGCGCTCAACGAACTGGCCGGCTATCTCAATAAGTCGGAATAAAAATAAACTGGAGTCAAAATGGTTGAGTTTTTGCCGTTACCATCCAACAACCTCGCGCAAGGGGCGACTTATTGCCAACCCCTGCAAACCCCGTCTGCGCCTGTAGAATTGGACGACCCGGCGGTCCGGGTGATGACTGACCTGAATGAGGTGATGGCGGTGACCATCGGGCCGGAAAAAACGGTAGAAGCCGCCAGGGAGCGCATGATCCGGCACAGCGTCAGGCTGCTGCTGGTCATCGACGATCAGGAAAGTGTTCTCGGACTGGTTACCGCAACCGATATTCTGGGGGAGAAGCCATTGCAATTCATCCAGAAGTCCGGCGGTCGGCGTGAGGATGTTCTGGTGAGCAACATCATGACACCGCAGGAAAAGCTGGAAGTGCTGTACATGCAGGATGTCGCTGCGGCAAAAGTCGGACATGTCGTGGCAACCCTGAAGAAATGCGGCCGCCAGCATGCTTTGGTGGTGGACACCGAAGAGCCCGGTCAGGCTCAACGGGTGCGCGGGATTTTTTCTGCCTCCCAGATTTCGAAACTTTTGGGAACGGAAATCCAGACGCTGGAAATCGCCCAGACCTTCGCCGAAATTCAGGCTCAGCTCGCCAAGTAATTCCGTTTCCCCGGTTTTCTTCCCGTATTCCCCTGGTTTTTGCGATTTCCGGCTATTTTCTTCTCATCGTCTATTCTTTCAGTTCGGACGAGGAGAAGAACAAATGTTGCAAAATCGGATATTGAAACAGGTCGCTCAGCACGTTCGTCGAGAGAGTCTGCCCGTTAATTTCGAGCTATGGAATGGCGAGGCTCTGAAATTTTCCGATTTTCCGAGCGTGACGGTCAGCGTGCGTTCGTCCAAGGGGTTGTCTTCACTGATCCGGCCTACCTTGGGCAAGTTTGCGCGTAATTATGTCGAGCAGCATATCGACCTGGCCGGCGGGGCCAGGGAAATCATGCGGCTGGGCGAATCCCTATGCGAAGCTTCCGGACGAGTCGCCAAGAAGAACTTTTTCTCGCTGAGCTGGTTGCGCCATGGCCGTCCCGATGGCCGCAGCGCGATCAGTTACCATTACGATGTTTCCAACGAGTTCTATGGATTGTGGCTGGACCGGCGGCGTATCTATTCCTGCGCCTATTTCCGCTGCCCGGACGATAGCCTGGATGTGGCCCAGGAGCAGAAGCTGGAGCATGTCTGCCGCAAGCTCGACCTGAAAGAAAATGAGACTTTTCTCGACATCGGGTGCGGGTGGGGTGGCTTGATGCTGTGGGCGGCGGAGCGGCACGGCGTGATGGCCGACGGCATCACCCTGAGTCAGAGCCAGTACGATTACGTGCGGGAACAGATTCGGTTGCGCGGACTGGAAAGTCGCTGCCGCGTCCGGTTGATGGATTACCGCGATTTGCCGGAAACCGAGGCGTTCGACAAAATTGCCAGCATAGGCATGTTCGAGCATGTCGGCAGGAAAAATTTCCCCGCTTATTTCGGCAAAATTTACCGTCTGCTCAAGCCCGGCGGCCTAGTGCTGAACCATGGCATCACCACGGTGAGGCTGGATGGCGGCGAACTGGGTAGCGACCTTGGCGAGTTCATCGACCAGTATGTCTTTCCCGGCGGCGACTTGGTGCATGTGTCTGCGGTGACCGAGGCGATGTCTCGACAGAAGCTGGAATGCTGGGATGTGGAATGCCTGCGCCCGCATTACGCAAAGACCCTGTGGCACTGGGTCGATCGCCTGGAGGCAAGGCAGGATGAGGCCCGTGCCATCGCCGGCGAAGCCCGGTTCCGTATCTGGTGGATTTACATGGCGGGTTCCGCGCATGCTTTCGAACGGGGCTGGCTGTCCGTGTTCCAGGTGCTTGCCGCCCGGCCGCTGGAGAACGGTGCCGTGCCTTACCCGCTGACGCGGGAGCACGTGTACCTGTGATGCGGAAGATTCGGGGGAGGGCAGTGCAGCGGGCGGTGTTACGGGGTATTATTCGGTTTTCCAAGATACTGCTTTTGACCCATGAAAAAATTATTTGTGTTGTTTTCACTGCTGCTTCCGCTGATGGCGTCCGCCGAGTGGGGGAAAGAGTGGGGGAAATTCGAATTCGAATTTGAACAGGAAAAGCCGTGGGCCGAGCTCGAGGCCCAACTCCCGCCTTATCCGAAGGAAGAAAACCTGCTGCCGCTATTTGTTAGCGCCGCCACGGACAACAAATTCTTTGTCGACGCCGCTTCAATCAGCGCGGGAGAGGACGCCGTGGTGCGCTACACGTTGATCATCAAATCATCGGCGGGTGCGGCAAATGTGAGCTTCGAGGGTATCCGTTGCGCCAGTCGCGAAAGGAAGCTTTATGCTTTCGGGCGCAAGGAAGGATCCTGGTCGAGGGCGCGTTACGCCAAGTGGGAACCGATCCGCTATCAGGACCGTAATCGCCACCATCACGTGCTTTATGACGATTTTTTTTGTCCCGGCGGCATTATCGTGAAAAACCCGCAGGAAGCGGTCGATCTGCTGAAGAGGGGCTTCAAACCTTAGGCAATAGCATAAACACCGCAACCTGGTATTGCTTTAAAGCAATACCAGGTTGTAGCTCCGGCATAACGTTAGCTGCGCGAACGTTAGCCTTCACTGCAACTTAGTGCGGCTCTTTCAGAGCAGCACTAAGTTGTCCCGATGGATCAGTTCCGGTTCATCCACGTAACCCAGGACGGATTCGATTTCCGTGCTGGAGCGGCGCAGGATTTGTTGAGTTTCCTGCGCGCTGTAATTGACCAGGCCACGGGCAATTTCATGGCCTTGCGCGTCCAGGCAGGTCACCACTTCGCCACGTTCAAAATCGCCGCTAATCGTCGTCACGCCGATCGGAAGCAGGCTTTTCCCTTCCTTGCGCAGGGCATTGACCGCGCCATCGTCGAGCGTGAGTTTGCCGCCGACCTGGAGGTGGTCGGCGAGCCATTGCTTGCGTGCCACGGTCTTCATTTCGCCGGCAATCAGTTGGGTGCCGATCGCTTCACCTTGAGCGAGGCGGATCAGCACGTCCGGCTCCCGTCCCCAGGCGATCACGGTATGGGCGCCGCTGCGGGCCGCGCGCTTGGCGGCGAGAATCTTGGTCAGCATGCCGCCGCGGCCGATATCGCTGCCGGCGCCGCCCGCCATGGCTTCCAGCGCCGGGTCGCCGGCGCGGGCTTCGCCTATCAGCGTGGCGGCAGGGTCCTTGCGCGGATCGGCGGAATACAGGCCGGTCTGGTCGGTCAGGATCACCAGCGCATCCGCATCGATCAGGTTGGCGACCAGTGCTCCTAGGGTATCGTTGTCGCCGAAGCGGATTTCCTCGGTGACCACGGTGTCGTTTTCGTTGATGATAGGGATGGTGTTGAGTTCAAGCAGAGTGCGCAGGGTGGAACGGGCATTCAGGTAGCGTTTGCGGTCGGCGAGATCGTCGTGGGTCAGCAGGATTTGCGCAGTGTGCAGGCCATGCTTGCGGAAGCAGGTTTCATAGACTTGCACCAGCCCCATCTGTCCCACCGCAGCTGCGGCTTGCAATTCATGCACGGCGCTGGGCCGTTTCTTCCAGCCGAGGCGTTGCATTCCTTCGGCAATCGCGCCGGAGGAGACCAGTACGACTTCGCGCCCCATGGCCTTGAGGCCGGCGATTTGCGCCGCCCAAGTGGCGATGGCTTCATGGTCGAGGCCGGCGCCGCTGTTGGTGACCAGGCTGCTGCCGACCTTGACGACCAGGCGTTTGCTGTTGGCGATGACGGAATTCAAGATTGGGTGTCCTGCGTATCCTCTGCGGGTTCTTCCGCCGGGCGGTTCTGGTCGAGAAACTCCATGATGTCGTAGACCACTTCCTTGCAGCCTTCCCCGGTGAGGGCTGAAATGATGAAGCATTTTCCTTCCCAGCCGAAATCCTTGAGGAATTGTTGCTTGTATGCATCGCGTTCGTCTGCGGGCAGCATGTCCATCTTGTTCAGCAGCAGCCAGCGCGGTTTCTGGTAGAGCGATTCGTCGTATTTCTTGAGTTCATTGACGATCGCATGCGCTTCCGCCACCGGGTTGACGGTTTCGTCGTAGGGAGCGATGTCCACCAGGTGCAGCAGCAATCGGGTGCGCGCCAAGTGGCGCAGGAACTGGTGGCCGAGGCCTGCGCCTTCGGCGGCGCCTTCGATCAGGCCCGGAATGTCGGCGATGACGAAGCTTTTGTCGTGCTCCACGCGCACCACGCCGAGGTTGGGGTGCAGGGTGGTGAAGGGATAGTCGGCAACCTTCGGCTTGGCCGCCGAAACGGCGCGGATGAACGTGGACTTCCCGGCATTGGGCATGCCCAGCAGCCCGACATCGGCCAGCACCTTGAGTTCCATTTTGAGCTCCCGCACTTCACCCAGCTCGCCGTGGGTGAACTGGCGCGGCGCCCGGTTGGTACTGGACTTGAAGTGCAGGTTGCCGAGACCGCCCTTGCCGCCCTTGGCGATCAGGGCTTTCTCGCCATCCTTGGCGAGATCGGCGATGATTTCATTGGTGTCGAAATCGGTGATGACGGTGCCGACCGGCACGCGCAGCACCATATCTTCGCCGCCCTTGCCGTAGCAATCCGATCCCTGCCCGTTTTCGCCTTTCTCAGCGCGATGGATGCGGGCAAAGCGATAGTCCACCAGGGTGTTGATATTGCGGTCGGCAATCGCATATATGCTGCCGCCGCGCCCGCCATCGCCGCCATTCGGCCCGCCCTTGTCGATGTACTTCTCGCGCCTGAAGCTGGCCGAGCCGTTGCCGCCGTCGCCGGCATGGACTTCGATTTTTGCTTCGTCAATGAATTTCATTGTGAGTGCTCAAATAAAAAAGCCCTATCGTTTGATAGGGCCTAAAGGCTCCACTATCCGGCGGAATTAAGCCGGAGTGATGGTAACCACTTTGTGCTTTGCTGCGCCTTTGATGGCGAAGCTGATAGTGCCGGAGACCTTGGCGAACAAGGTGTGATCCTTGCCCATGCCGACGTTGTCGCCTGCATACATCTGGGTGCCGCGCTGGCGCACGATGATGCTGCCGGCGGAAACCAGCTCGCCACCGTAGCGTTTCACGCCCAGACGCTTGGAATGAGAGTCGCGGCCGTTGCGTACACTGCCGCCTGCTTTTTTATGTGCCATTGCTGATTCTCCTTACTGCGCCGTGATGCCGTCGATGCGGATCTCGGTATAGTTCTGACGATGTCCCTGATGCTTCTGGTAGTGCTTGCGACGACGCATTTTAAAAATCTGCACCTTGTCGCCGCGACCATGCGAAACGACTGTCGCCTTGACCGTAGCGCCGCTTACCAGGGGCGTGCCTACCGTGACTGCTTCACCGTCTGCAACCATTAAAATCTGATCCAGTACGATTTCGCTGCCAATGTCTGCCGGTATCTGTTCTATTTTCAATTTTTCGCCAGGGGCAACGCGATACTGTTTGCCACCGGTTTTTATGACCGCGTACATATTGAGCTCCAATTACTTAGCTTTTAAAAAGGAACGCGATTGTACCAGAATTTTGTAGCCAGGGTTAAATTATTGTTTAGAAATCAGGGGCAGGGCTGGAAAAACTTGACACCGAATTGCTCTCGTTCCTACCATTAGCCCTTTTTCACCCAACCTCTGGATTTTTTGTGTCGCTGGAAGCCATACGCAGCCCCATCGAGTCGGATATGCTAGCTGTGGATGAAGTCATCCGCAAGCGGCTCTATTCCGAAGTCGTGCTGATCCGCCAGATCAGCGAATACATCATCAGCAGCGGCGGCAAGCGCCTGCGCCCCGCGCTGGTGCTGCTGTCGGCGGGTGCGTTCGGCTACTCCGGCGGCTATCATCACGTCCTGGCCGCGGTGGTCGAATTCATTCATACCGCTACCCTGTTGCATGACGACGTGGTCGATGAATCGAATCTGCGGCGCGGCAACGCCACCGCCAACGCCCTGTTCGGCAACGCCGCCAGCGTACTAGTGGGCGACTTCCTCTATTCCAGAGCCTTTCAGATGATGGTCGGGTCGGGTAGCATGCGCGTGATGGAAGTGCTGGCCGATGCCACCAATATTATTGCCGAAGGCGAAGTGCTGCAATTGCTGAACTGCAACGATGCGGACATCGACGAGGCGCGCTATCTCCAGGTCATTCACTACAAAACCGCCAAACTGTTCGAAGCCGCCACCCGTCTCGGCGCGATTCTGGGCAATGCTTCCGGGGCCGACGAGGGGGCGATGGCCGTTTACGGGATGCGCATGGGCACGGCGTTCCAGTTAATCGACGATGTGCTGGATTATTCCGGCGACCATGCCGAAACGGGTAAAAACGTCGGGGATGATCTGGCTGAGGGTAAACCTACGTTGCCCCTGATCTATGCCATGAAAAACGGTACACCGCAGCAAGCAGAGGTGATCCGCAGAGCAATCGAGCATGGCGGCCTGAACGAATTGGATGCGGTGATGGCCGCGATCCGCGACACGGGCGCGCTGGATTACGCGAAAAGCCAGGCGAAGGCGGAAGCCCAAGCGGCGTGCGAGGCGATTTCGCATCTGCCGCATTCAAAATACAAAGAATCTTTGCTACAATTGGCAGACTTTTCGGTAACGCGAAGTTACTAAAAAAATCACAACGGGGTGTAGCTCAGCCTGGTGGAGCGCTGCGTTCGGGACGCAGAGGCCGGAGGTTCGAATCCTCTCACCCCGACCAGTTCATGTTCGAATTTAGATACCTGAGGCACCTCGCTTAGCGGGGTTGGGCGATGTTGATCAAACTGATACTTCTTGCTCTGGCCGCCTGGATTGTTTACCGTCTTGTTAAAAGCTATGGTCGCGGGATCAAGCGGGAAGACGCACCAAAAGACGAAGCCGGCGAGGATATGGTGCGCTGCGCGCATTGTGGGGTGCATCTGCCGAGGAGCGAAAGCATCGTCAGCCAAGGTGAAAACTTTTGCACCAATGAGCATCGCCAACTCCATCAGAAGTAATCCTTTCCTCGCTTGGCCGATCTCGCCGCGGGTCACGCTACGCCGCCAATAATGCTGACAGAATTGCTACAGGTTCGGGCCACGCCTCAACCTGATGCATACTGGCGGTCTCTCCGCTATTTCAATCTTTTTCGGCTGACCATGGCCGGCACTTTTGCCGTCGCCTTTACGCTGCTCGGCGCCATCAACACCCTCGGCGTTGACAATCCCTCCTTGTTTCATGCCACCAGCATTGCTTACGTTTTGTTTGCGATGCTGATGATTGTGCCGATCGATATTCGTTGGCCGCGCTTCAACCTGCTTTTGAGCGCCCAGGTGAGTGCGGACATTTTGTTTATCGTGCTGCTGATGCATGCCAGCGGCGGCGTTCAGAGCGGACTCGGGCTGCTCCTGCTGGGGCCGCTGGTGGCCACCGGCATGGTCAGCCGCGGTCGCTTGGCCATGTTCCATGCTGCGATGGCGAGCATCGCCCTTTTGCTCGAGCAGACCTACCAGGTGCTGGCATTGGAGGGAAGTTCCAAGGATTATCTGCAAACCAGCCTCACCAGCATGGGATTTTTTGCAATCGCCGGGCTGGCTTTTGTCCTGACCAAGCGCCTGGCTGCGACCGAGAATCTGGCGCAAAAGCAGAGCATAGACCTGGCCAACCTGGCCCAGGTCAACCAGTTGGTGATCCAGGACATGCAGGATGGCGTGCTGGTGGTGGACGAGCAGGGGCGGATGCGCCAGCATAACGGCGAAGCCGAGAAATTGCTGGGAAAGCGGTCAGAGAGGTGGAGCCAGCTCATTCTCAACGACTATTTCCCCGCATTATCCGATGGCCTGCTGCGCTGGCGCGCAGACCCAAGCAACGATCGCTTTGAGTTGACCGTGCCGGCTACCGGCAAGCGGATTCAGGCGCGCTTTACCGCAATCGGCGGGGACGAGGTGTTGGGTGCGGTAATTTTTCTGGAGGACCTGAGCCAGATGCAGGAACGGGCGCAGCAGTTAAAGTTGGCGGCTCTGGGCCGGTTGACGGCCAACATTGCGCATGAAATTCGCAATCCCCTGAGTGCGATCAACCACGCGACTGAATTGTTGCAGGAAGAGCCTGGCAAGGATGCGACCCAAGCACGGCTGCTGCAGATCATTCATGACAACACCCAGCGTCTCGACCGGATCGTTCAGGATGTCCTGCGGCTTAACCGCAGGGACCGCGCCACACCGGAAGCGCTGGATCTTGAGGCGACCTTGCGCCAATTCGTCGAGCGCTTTTGCCAGACCGAAAAAATTCCGGCCGGGACGTTTGTTCTGGCGGTGGGGGAGGGGCTGGCGGTGTGTTTCGATCGTCTGCATCTCGATCAGGTGCTATGGAACCTGTGCCGCAATGCCTGGCATTATTGTCGCCAGCAGGAAGGCAGTATCTGCTTGAGCGTGATGCGCCCGTTGCCGGGGAATATTGTACAATTGGACGTGAGCAACGATGGGCCCGGCGTTGCGGAGGCATTGTGTGCCCAGTTGTTCGAACCGTTTTGCACCACCGACAGCACCGGCACCGGGCTCGGGCTTTATATCGCCCGCGAACTGTGCGATGCCAATGGAAGCATGTTGGGTTATGTCGAAACCGGGCGGGGCGCCCGTTTCAGGATCGGTTTCTCCACAAGGGAGTGTGGGGGAAAACGGATTGCGGAAGAAAAAAGTAGGTAAGGGAGGATGCGTTGAGCCGTAAGCTGCAAGTTTCCATTCCTGAAAATGAGGGTGCCGTTCCGCCTCGCCGCGTTCTGGTGGTGGACGATGAGGCGGACATCCGCGAACTCCTGGCGTTGACGTTGCAGCGCATGGGGCTGGATGCCGATACGGCATCCAGCACCTTCATCGCCGAGCAGTACCTGCGCAAGCAGGCCTACGACCTGTGCCTGACCGACATGCGGTTGCCGGATGGCGATGGGCTGGCCCTGCTGGAACATGTGATCAAGGACTATCCCGGCACGCCGGTAGCGGTGATCACCGCCCATGGCAGCGCTGAAAACGCTGTCGCCGCGCTCAAGGCAGGCGCCTTCGATTACCTGTCCAAGCCGGTTTCCCTGACTCAGTTGCGTGCGCTGGTCAATTCCGCGCTGAAACTGTCTCATGACGGGCAACCGAAAAAACCCGGCGAAAACTCCAGTGGCGGCCAACCCGTGTTGCTCGGCGACTCACCCCTGATGCTGCAGACCCGCCAGATGATAGCGAAGCTGGCGCGCAGCCAGGCGCCGGTTCATATAACCGGGGAATCCGGCAGCGGCAAGGAGATGGCGGCGCGGCTGACCCATCTCAACGGTCCGCGCGGCGATGCTCCCTTTGTGGCAGTCAACTGCGGCGCGATCCCCGAGAACCTGATGGAAAGCGAGTTCTTCGGTTACAAGAAGGGCGCTTTCACGGGCGCCAACCAGGACAAGGAAGGATTTTTTCAGGCGGCCGCCGGCGGCACCCTGTTTCTCGACGAAGTGGCGGACCTGCCCTTGCCGATGCAGGTGAAGCTGCTGCGCGTCATCCAGGAGAAAATGGTGCGCAAGGTGGGGTCCACCCAGGAAGAGTTGGTGGATGTGCGCATCATCAGCGCCACTCACCAGGATCTGGCGCTATGTGTGGAAAGCGGCAAATTTCGTCAAGACCTGTTTTACCGGCTCAACGTGATCGTGCTGAAGATGCCGGCGTTGCGCGAGATTCCGGAGGATATCCCGCTGTTGGCCGGGGAGATACTCAAGAAAGTGGCGTGTCTGAACGCCGTGCCGCCGAAACTGAGCCTGACGGCGCTGAAGGAACTGCGGCAATACGATTTTCCCGGCAACGTACGCGAGTTGGAAAACATCCTCGAACGGGCGATGGCCCTGACCATGGGCGGCGAGATAGGTTGCGATGATTTGCAGCTCGCGGTGAAGCCGCCGAAGGATATGGCGCAGATGAAAAGCTTGCCGCTGCAGGAATACCTCGATGCCATGGAAAAAGCGGCGATTCTGGAAGCGCTGGCAAAAACCCGTTTCAACAAGACCGCAGCGGCCAAGCTACTCGGCATCACCTTTCGGGCATTGCGTTACCGCCTGGAACGGCTGGGGATGGATTAGCACAAGCTTTTCTCATCACCCTTCACCGCCTTAACCCCCCAGATTTTCTCCGCATATTCCCTGATTGTGCGGTCGCTGGAGAATTTGCCCATGCCCGCCACGTTGAGGATCGCTTTGCGTGCCCACTCTGTGGGGTTGCGGTAAAGCGCTTCGATTTTTTCATGGCATTCGACGTAGGCGGCGTAGTCGGCGAGCAGCAGGTAATGGTCGCCGCCTTCAGTCAGCGCGTCGACGATGGGGAGGAAACGGTCGGGTTCGTCCGGCGAAAAAAAGCCCGAGCCGATCATTTCCAGCACCTGCCGTAGCTCCTCGTTGCGGTGGTAGTAATCCCAAGGTCTGTAGCCCTGGTTCTTCAGTTCGGTGACCTCCGCCGCATTCAGCCCGAAAATGAAAATGTTGTCCGCGCCGACTTCGTCGCGGATCTCGATATTCGCGCCATCCAGGGTGCCGATCGTCAGCGCGCCGTTCAAGGCGAGCTTCATGTTGCCGGTGCCGGATGCCTCGGTGCCGGCGGTGGAAATCTGCGCTGAAATGTCGGCGGCCGGAATGATTTCAGAGGCGGTGGTCACATCGTAATTGGGAATGTAGACCACCTTGAGCAGGTCCCTTGCGGCCGGGTCGTTGTTGACGATATCCGCCACGTCGTTGATCAGCTTGATGATCAGCTTGGCCCGCGCATAGCCTGGAGCCGCCTTGCCGCTGAAGATCACGGTGCGCGGCACCCGGTCGGCCGCCGGGTTGGCACGGATGCGGTTGTACAGGGTGACGACATGGAGCAAGTTGAGCAGTTGCCGTTTGTATTCATGGATACGCTTGATCTGCACGTCGAATATCGAGGCGGGATTGACCGCGATACCCAGTTTTTTCTCGATTTTTTTGGCCAGCGATTCCTTGTTAGCCTGTTTGACTCGGCGGAATTTCTCCTGGAAGGCCTTGTCGGCGGCAAACTTGGCCAACAGGCCGAGCTGGTCCAGGTTGGTGACCCAGTCGCTGCCGATGTGCTCCTTGATCAGCCCGGCCAGGCCGGGGTTGGCTTGGTTGAGCCAGCGCCGCGGGGTGATGCCGTTGGTAATGTTGATGATCTTGCCGGGATAGAAGCGGTCGAAGTCGGCGAAAATGGTCTGGCGCATCAGCTCGGTGTGGATTTGCGCCACGCCGTTCACCTGATGGCTGCCGACGATAGCCAGGTATGCCATGCGAACGCGCCGCCCGTTGTCTTCATCGATGATGGACATGCGCTTCAGCAGTTCCACATCGCCGGGATGGCGGTGGCGGACATCGTTCAGGAAGCGCTGGTTGATTTCGTAGATGATTTGCAGGTGGCGCGGCAGGATGGTCTCGAACAGGCTGATCGGCCAGGTTTCCAGGGCTTCCGGCATGAGCGTGTGGTTGGTGTAAGAGAAGGTGCGGGTGACGATATTCCAGGCACGGTCCCAGTCGAGGTGGTACATGTCCAGCAGGATGCGCATCAGTTCCGGAATCGCAATCGAGGGATGGGTGTCGTTGAGCTGCATCGCCACCTTGTCGGGCAACTCATCGAAGTCTTTGTGAAATTTGTTGAAGCGGTAGAGCATGTCCTGCAACGAGGCGCTGACGAAAAAATATTGCTGCTTCAGGCGCAACTCACGCCCCATCGCTGTGGTGTCGTCGGGGTAAAGCACCTTGGACAGGTTTTCCGATTCATTCTTGTCCTCCACCGCCTTGATGTAGTTGCCCTCGTTGAAATACTGCAGATCGAAATCCCGCGAAGCCTTGGCCGACCACAGCCGCATGTTGTTCACCGATTTTCCGCCGTAGCCCGGTACCGGCGTGTCGTAGGCCATCGCCATGACATCCTCGGTGTCCACCCAGTGGTGGTGCGGGTTGCCATCCTCGCCGACATATTCAAGCGTCCGACCGTAAAATTTCACCGGGTAAAGCACTTCAGGGCGCGGGAATTCCCAGGGATTGCCGTAGCGCAGCCAGTTGTCGGGGTGCTCCACCTGCCAGCCGTTTTTGATGCGCTGGTTGAACATGCCGTATTCGTAACGGATGCCGTAGCCGTAGCTCGGCAGGCCGAGGGTGGCCATGGAATCCAGGAAGCAGGCTGCCAGGCGCCCAAGACCGCCGTTGCCGAGGGCGGCGTCGGGTTCCACCTCGCGTGCCATGTCCATGTCCAGGCCGGCGGCGAGCGCGGCCTGGTGGCAAAGATCGAGATGCCCGATGTTGAGCAGGCTGTTGGTCAGGGTCCGGCCGATCAAGAACTCCATCGACAGGTAATAAATCCGCTTGGCGTCGGCATGGTAATAGCGCCGCATGGTTTCCATCCAGCGCTCGGTCAGCTGGTCGCGGGTGACATGGGCGATCGCATAGAACCAGTCGCGCGGGGTGGCGGTGAAATGGTCCTTGCCGACGGAATAGGTGAGATGGTTGGCGAGTGCCTGGCAAAAGATCGCGGCGTCTTTTTTTTCCGCCGATTGAGGGGGCTGGTCTGAGGCTGCCGGTTTCCTGGCCATGCGGTATCTCCCGTGTTTAAGAGGGCAGATTACCGCTAACCAGGATAGGGGTAAAGCTAAAGCCTAAGCCAGCACTATCACCAGGTAGGTGACGTACATCGCGCCGTTAACGGCCAGATGCCAGACCTTGAGCTGCCCGCGGCCGATCATGATGCGTATCCACAGCGCTGCGAGCAGAGTGATGACGATACCCGCGAGCACCTCCTGGCGCGGCTCCCATGGGGTGAGCATGATACCGATGGCCGGCAGCAGGGTGCCCTGGAAAACCATTGCGCCGGTAATGTTGCCGAAGGCCAGGGTGTCCTTGCGCTTGCGGATCCACAGGATGCTGTTGACCTTTTCCGGCAGTTCGGTGGCGATCGGGATGATCAGCAGCGACAGCAGCAGGGGAGAGATGCCGAGCAGGCTGGAGGCATCCTCCACGCCGTGAATGAAGCCCTTGGCGCCGGCCACCAGCAGGCCAAGCCCGAGTGCAAGCTGGATGATGATCATCGGCATGCCTTCCGGCAGCCCCAGGCGGCACAGGAACATTTTTTCCTCGGCTTCGGTGCCATGGCCCTCCTTGACCAGATGGGCGGAAGCGCGCAGGGTGAGCATGATGTAGACGAAGTAGGTCAGCACCAGGGTGAGGCCGATGGCAGCGCGTATTTCAGCCTGCTGGTGCGGCACGAACAGGGCGATGGCGGAAAAGGCGAAAGCCATCAGGAAAAAGTTCAGGTCGCGGGTCAGGCCGGTCCGCTCCGGGGTGAAATGGCCGTGGACGCCGCGTTTTTTCAGCACCGCCAGCGCCATCAGGGAAATCGACAGGGTGGACAGCATCAGCGGCGCGCCGAGGATCGCGCCGACCCCGATTTCCTCGTTGAGGTGGGTGTCGGCGGTGCCCGCCATCAGGGCCAGCAGCGGCACCATGGTTTCCGGCAGGGCGGTGCCCACGGCGGCAAACAGCGAGCCGGTAACCCCCTCCGAAATCTTCAGTTTTTCGCCCAAATGCTCCAATGCATTGGTAAATACCTCGGCGGCAATTAAAATGACGATCAACATCAGGAACAGAGTGGCGAAAGTGGTCATGGAATTTTTTCGTGGAAATTATTGAGTGCGGCAATTATAAGCGATATTTCTTCACCGCAGAGGAGGCCCCTCTCTGCGGACTCTGTGATCTCTGCGGCTGCTTTCGGGTTTTGCTTGCTAACCAACATTTGGAAATGAAATGAAAATTGACCGTTCAGGATTTTTGCAGGGCGTGCGCTTCATCGCCTCACCCAATTGCGATGATCGACCGCCTGAAGTGGAGTTCGACATTCCGTTGCTGGTGATCCACAACATCAGCCTGCCGCCGCGCGAGTATGGCGGCAATGGCGTGATCGACTTTTTCACCAACCGGCTCGATATCTGGCAGCATCCTTATTACGAGATGATCGCCGACCTCAAGGTTTCCACCCATTTCTTCATCCGCCGCGAAGGCGAGGTGATCCAGTTCGTGTCTTGCAACAAGCGCGCCTGGCATGCCGGGGTTTCCGTCTGGCATGACCGCATCCGCTGCAACGACTTTTCCATCGGCATCGAGCTGGAAGGCAGCGATGACGATCCGTTTACCGATATCCAGTACGGGAAGCTGGCAGAGCTGACGCAGGCCATTCAGGAAGCCTACCCGATCCAGGAGATCGTCGGCCATTCGGATATCGCACCGGTGCGCAAAACCGATCCGGGTCCATGCTTCGACTGGCAAAAATACCGGAACCTGATTGCCGCCGCGGGGTCTGATGAATGAGCTTGTTTCCCCGATGCCCAACTTGAACCATAATAGCGCGCATGAATAAAACTTTATTGCCGGGCGGTGCCGACTGCGCCAATTGCAGCATCCGCAAGTCGGTTCTGTTCGCCGGACTGGAAATCAGCGATTGCGAAAGCATCCACCGCCCGATCGACGATATCGCGCTTGCCCCGCATGAAGTGCTTTATCGGGCGGGCGATCCGGCGCAGGCGGTGTACACCATCCGCAGCGGCCTGCTCAAGCTGGTGCAGTATCTGCCGGACGGGCGTCAGCGCATCGTCCGCCTGCTCCGCGCCACAGACGTTACCGGCCTGGAGTCGCTGCTCGGGCAGGCCTACCAGCATGATGCCATTGTTTTGCAGCCGTCGGAGGTTTGCCGCATTCCGCTGGAAGTGATTCAGCGGCTGGACCAGGATAATCCCAAGTTGCGCAAGGAGTTGATGGTGCGCTGGCAGCGCGCGCTGGACGAGGCGGACGCCTGGCTGACCCAGCTCGCCACCGGCAGCGCCAGGGCGCGCATGGCGCGCCTGCTGCAGCGCCTGGTCAGCGGCAGGGAAGACGGCAGTTGCGAGTTGTTCGGGCGCGAAGACATGGGGTCGATGCTCGGCATCACCACCGAAACGGCTAGCCGCATCATCGCCGAATTCAAGCGCAGCGGGGCCTTGCAGGAGATTCCCGGCAGCGTTTCGCTACGCTGCGACAACGTCGCGCTCAACAGGCTTGCTGCCGATTGAGAATTGTCAATGACGGCGCCTTCCCTTCTCGATTAGCATGACTCTGTCGCGTTCGTTCCAAAGGCAGCGCGTCAGACACTCGTTGTCCTCCTCCGAGCCGTTGCGAGCGGTTCTTTCCCCGCCTGTCCCCCCTGACAGGCGGGTTTTTTTGTTTGCGCTTTACCCCGATGCATTCGGCTGGTCCGCCTTCCTGACTCCTCGCGCCTATCGCGGCTCGTTCAGCTTGAGCCACAGGACAACCGCGGCGAGGGCCAGGGTGACGCCGTTGCCGATGACAATTGGCGTGCTGCCGATGAGCAGTCCGTAGGCCAGCCAGAATGCAACGCCGAGAGTGAACAGGGCATACATCGGCAGCGAGATGCCGGACAGGTCGCGGGTGCGCCAGGATTTCCAGGCCTGCGGGACGAAGGCTACGGTGGTGAGGATGGCAGCCGGGTAGCCGATGAGTTCGCTGAGTTCGCCAGCCATTTTAATCGAAAATTACGGTCTTGTTGGCGTACAGCAGGATGCGGTTCTCGATGTGCCAGCGCACTCCGCGCGACAGCACCATCTTCTCCAGGTCGCGGCCTTTCTGGATCAGGTCGTCGATCGCGTCGCGGTGCGAGATGCGGGCGACGTCCTGCTCGATGATCGGGCCGTCGTCGAGCACTTCGGTGACGTAGTGGCTGGTTGCGCCGATCAGCTTGACGCCGCGCTCGAAGGCGCGGTGATAGGGCTTGGCGCCGAGAAAGGCAGGCAGGAAGGAGTGGTGGATGTTGATGATGCGGTTCGGGTAATGCCGGATGAAGTCCGCCGACAGCACCTGCATGTAGCGCGCCAGCACGATCAGGTCGATATGGTGGTGGCGCAGCAGGGCGAGCTGGGTCTTTTCCGCTTCCGCCTTGCTGTCCTTGTGTACCGGGATGTGCTGGAACGGAATGCCATAGGAATCGGCGATCCAACGGGTGTCGTCGTGGTTGCCGATGATCAGCGGGATATCGCAGTGCAGTTCGCCGGCCTGATGGCGGTAGAGCAGATCGACCAGGCAGTGGTCGTAGCGCGACACGAAAATCGCCACCCGCGGGCGGGAGGCCGATAGCGCCAGGTGCCACTGCATCTGAAATTTCTCTGCGATCGGCGCGAAGTGCTGCTCGAACTGGCCGATCGCCAGATCGAAATCGTGAAGGTCCCATTCCACGCGCATCAGGAACAGCCCCAGTTCGCTGTCCTGGTGCTGGTCGGCGTGCAGAATATTGGCGTTGTGGCGGTAGAGGAAGTCGGCGATGCCCGCGACCAAGCCTTTGCGGTCGGGGCAGGAAATCAGCAGGATGGCGGTGTTTTTAGTCATTATCGCTACGGAAGATTTCTGAAAAAATTAATCATACACCAGGTGCCACCTTTACGCGGCGGCCGTCCTTTACCGCATCGCCGGGATGCACGATGACTTTTTCGCCGGGTTGCAGCCCCTTTTCCACCACCGCCTCCATTCCGCCGCGTCGGCCCAGTTGCACCGCGCGCCGGGCGGCCTTGCCGCTGGCGACGGTGAATACCGCCCATTGTTCCCCGTCGCGAAACAGCGCGCTGACCGGTACTTTGACCGCATTCTCCAGGCTCGCCACGATGATGCTCGCATCCACCTTGTAACCGTCGCCGAGCGATTGCCATGTCTCAACGGGAGAGGTGAGGTCGATCACCACGTTGACGCGCTGCTCCTCAACCCCGAGGGCGGAAATCTTGGTAAAGGCCGCCGGCTCCACCCGCCTGACCCGGCCTTCGAGCGGTTCCGCCCTGCCCCAGCGCAGGAGGCGCACCGGGGCGCCGGTCTTGATCTGCACCGCGTCGGTGCTGAGCACATCCACCACCACTTCAAGCTCGGCGGGCTGGCCGACTTCCAGCAGCGGCGCACCCACCGCAACGATGGACTCGCTTTCCTGCATGACTTTGAGTACCTGGCCTGCAACCGGCGTGCGCACTTCCCAGCGCCATCCCGAAGGTTTTCCGGCGGCTCCGTCGCGAACCTGGAGCAGGGCGGCGCGGGCTACCGAGACGTCGTGTGCAGCAGCTTGCCCGGCGTAGCGGGCAGCCTCCAGTTCGCGCGTGCTGATCTGGGTCTCAAGTTCCGCCTGTTCCAGCTGAGCGGCTGAAATGAAACCCTGCGCGGCCAGCTTGCGGGCGCGCTCCAGATCGGAGCGGGATTTGTCCAACGCCGCCCGTGCGCGTTCGACGGTGGCCGCGGCGCGCAGCCGGGTGGCTTCGGCAGCGCCGACGCGTTCGGTGAGCTCTCGTTCGGTGCGCACGTCCAGCAGGGCCGGCGAGCTGGGGTCGATGGCCGCCAGCACCATGCCGGCCGTGACTGCGTCGCCGGCCTTGAGCGCGATCCGCTGGAGCTTGCCGGCGAGCGGGGCGGAAACCACGTAGCGTTCGCGCACCCGGGTTTTACCGTCATCCTCGATGACCTGCTCGAACGGGCCGCGCGTGATTTCGGCGACTTCCACCATGACCGGTTGTGGACGGAATGCCATGGCCAGCCCGCCGACGAAGGCGATCACGAGAACAGCGAGGAGAATGCGTTTGGTCCGGGACATGTTTTTTACTCCCTTGTTTTCAATACCGCCACCAGATCCAGATGATCCACCCGGTGGCGCACGAGCAGCGCGCTGGCCACACCGGCGGCCAGGATGGTGAGGGCGGCGTAGGCATAGGTGCTGGAGGTGATGATAACCGGAATGGAGACGGTCTCGGCAGTCATCATGGAGACGATCAGCAGCGACAGCAGGTAGCCCAGCCACAGGCCGAGCGGAATCGCCAGCGTGATTTCGATCGCGAGCTCGCCCAGCAGCAGTCCGGAAACCTCATTTCTGGTGAAACCCAGCACGCGCAGGCTGGCCAGTTCCCAGGCCCTTTCCGCCAAGGAGATGCGGGCGCTGTTGTAGACTACGCCCACCGCGATCGCGGCGGCGAACGCAGTGACGATGGCGGTGAAAAAGAGCAGAAAGCGGGCATTGGTTTCGCGGAAGCTGCGCAGCAGTTCCCCCTTGATGGAGACGGTGGCGACCTGGGGCATTTCCTTGAGGCGCGCATAAAACGCTTTTGCCTGTGTCGGGTCCAGCGTCAGCGCCACGGCAGAGATGGATTCCCCCTCGCTCATCAGCCGGTTCAGGGCGGCGATGTCCATGTAGGCGGAGAGGCCGACCAGGTCGTCGACGACCCCGGTCAGCACGGCTTCGCGCCTGGCGCGGGTGGCTTCGAGGGATTCCAGTATCAGCCGGTCGCCGGGTTCGATCTCCAGTTTTTCCGCCAGCCGCCGGGAGAGCAGGATGCCGTCGGGGGGCAGGGGCACGCGGCGCAAATCGGTATCCAGCAGCTGGCGCAGTTGCGCTTCCTGGGGATAGCCGGACACGGCGGTGCGGTAGGTGTGATGGCCGGCACGCAGGCGCACCGGTACCGAGCGTACTTCCTCGGTACGCAGCACGCCGGGCAGACGGCCGATTTCATACAAGGCGCTGCGGGCGACCGGATTGACGAACGCTACGGTCACGTCGCCCCGGTCGGCCCGGTAGAACTGGACGTCGATCAAGTAGTTCACGGCGTCGCGCCAAAAGGTTCCGGACACGATGATGGCGACCGAGCAGGCGATGCCGAAGGTGGTTAGCAGGGTGCGCAGCAGGCGGCGTTCCAGGGTGCGGATCACCATCCGCGCCTGGGACGAGAGCAGATGCGCCAGGCCGAGCCGTTCCAGCAGCAGGCGGCGGTAGCGGGCCGGGGCGGGCGGGCGCATCGCTTCCGCCGGCGCCAGGGACAGGATGCTGCGCAAGGTGCCGAGCGCCGCGCCCACGGCGGCGGCCAGGCTGACGCCCGACGCCACCAGGGCAATCCATGGCTGGATGCGGTAGATCAGGCGCGGAAAGTGGAAAAAATTGGTGTAAATCGACGTCAGTTGATAGCCCATCCAGGCGCCGATGGCGAAGCCGAGGATGATGCCGGCCAGCACGATCGCGAGCACCAGTTTGAGGTAATGGGCGGCGATGGCGAAGTCGGTGTAGCCGAGCGCTTTCAAGGCCGCGATCTGGTCGCGCTGGGTGGCGACCTGGCGGGCCAGCACCACGTTCAGCAGGAATGCCGCCACGCCGAGGAAAATGGTGGGGAATATCGTGGCCATGGTTTTCTGCTGGTTGATCTCCTGGCTCAGGATGCGGTGCGAGTTCTGGTCCTTGCGGCCGTATGCGCTGAGGCTGCCGTAGGGTTCGAGCAGGTGGTCGAGGGCGTCGATCACCGCCGCCTCGCTGGCGCCGGGCGCCAGGCTCAGCGACACGCGGTTGAATGCGCCCTCCATGTCGAAGGCGCTCCCCAGGCGCTCGCGCTCCATCCAGAACACGCCGAACCCCTTGTCGTCGGGGATCTCGCCGCCGCGCGAGGCGAAAATGTATTCCGGCGACAGCACGATGCCGACGATCTCCACCTCCTCGCGCTTGCCGTTGAGCAGAGCGGCGATGCGGTCGCCAAGCTTAAGCCCGCGGGCCTTGGAAAAGCCCTCCGAGATCAGGGCTTCGTTCTTTTTTCCCGCCTCAGGCAGGCGGCCCTGGCGCAGAAACAGGCGGTTCAGGCCGGGCTGGCGGTGGCTCTCCAGCCCGATCATGCGGCCGATCACCGGTTCGGCCACGCCCGGAATGTCCAGGGTCACATCCTGCACCACGGTGGTTTCCACCGCGGCGACACCCGGCAGTTCGGCAATCTGCCGCTCCACCGGCTTGGGCGCGCGCTTGACGTCGGCAAATACCTGGGCGAAGCGCGCCTCCTCGTAATAGGACTGGCGCGACCATTGCAGCGAGTCGTAGGTGGAGAGAAGGGCGATGAAGGAGCCGATGCCCGAGGCCACCACCAGGGCGATGGTGAACGCCTGGCTGCGCATATGCCAGAGATCGCGCAACAGCTTGCGGTCGAGGGCTTTCATTTTGGGTGATGGGTGATGGGTGATGGGTGATGGGTGATGGGAAATGGGCGATGGGTGAGGTTCGCCTCATTACTCATCACCCATTCCCCATTTCCGGTATTTACCATGACAACTCCGCCGGGGTGAGCTTGTGCGGGTTGCTCTCCACCGCGGCGATATGCCCGTCGGCCATGCGCATCACCCGGTCGGCCATGCCGGCGATGGAGGCGTTGTGGGTGATCACTACCGCCGTGGTGCCAAGCTCCTGGTTGATTCTGGCGATCACATCCAGCACCACCTTGCCGGTTTCATAGTCGAGCGCCCCGGTCGGTTCGTCGCACAGCAGCACGTCCGGCCGCTTGGCGATGGCGCGGGCGATGGCGACGCGCTGCTGCTCGCCGCCGGAAAGCTGGGAGGGGAAGTGGTCCATGCGGTGATCCAGTCCGACCAGTTTCAGGGCTTCTTCCGGGGTCATCGGCCGGGGCGCGATATCGGTCACCAGGGCGACGTTCTCGCGCACGGTGAGGCTGGAAATCAGATTGTAGAACTGGAACACGAAGCCGACGTGATCGCGCCGGTACTGGGTCAGTTCGCGCTCGCCGGAGGTGGCCAGGTTGTGGTCGCGCCAGAATGCCTCGCCGCTGGTGGGCGTGTCGAGTCCGCCGAGGATATTGAGCAGGGTCGATTTTCCGCTGCCCGAAGGCCCCAGCAGCACGATGAACTCGCCCTGGTAGATCTCGATATCCAGCGCGCGCAGCGCCGGTACCTCGACTTCTCCCATGTGGTAAGTCTTGGTCAGGCCGCGCGCGACGAATACGGTTAGCGGTGATGGCTGCACGAGTTGAACCCCTCTCCATTCCAGACTATCCAACAAATGATCCTTTTACAACTTCGGTAATCAGGCAAATGAGGGCCGTATTCGAAAATTTGGTTGCGTTTTGTCAACCTCGATACTAGAATTAGTGTTGAGTTGATGGTTTAGACACAAGATGTTGTGGATATGCCGTGGATATGTTGTGGACAAGAGCCAGTCTGAATACAGACGCACCGCAATAATTAAACAGGAGGAGACCCCATGCAGCTTTCTACCGATTCCGTTTCGCCTTCCCCTTTTGCAGCGTCGAGCTTCGGTTCCGACGAAACCGCGACGGGCCGTGAATCCGTTTATGCCCAGTACAAGATCATCCGCCGCAACGGCTCGGTGGTCGGCTTCGAGCCGGCCAAGATCTCGATTGCGCTGACCAAGGCGTTCATCGCCGTCAACGGCGGCCAGGGCGCGGCATCCGCGCGCGTTCGCGAGGTCGTCGCCGCGCTGACCGAGAGCGTGGTGTCGGCCCTGATGCGCCGCCAGCCCAACGGCGGCACTTTCCATATCGAGGATATCCAGGATCAGGTCGAACTGGCGCTGATGCGCTCCGGCGAGCACGATGTGGCCCGTTCCTACGTGCTCTACCGCGAGCAGCGCACGCAGGAGCGCGCCCGGCACAGGCAGGAGCAGCCCGCCGCCGCGCCGCAAGTGATCAACGTCACCGAAAACGGCCTGACCCGCCCGCTCGACATGGCGCGCCTCAACGGCCTGCTGCAATCGGCCTGCGACGGGCTGGGCGAAGCCGTTTCTCCGCAGCCGATCCTCGAACATACCCTGAGGAATCTGTACGACGGCGTGCCGTTCGAAGAAGTGGGCAAGTCGGCGATCCTCTCCGCCCGCACCCTGATCGAGAAAGAGCCGGCCTACAGCTTCGTCACCGCGCGCCTGCTGCTCGACACCATCCGCAAGGAAGTGCTGGGCGAGGAAGCCAGCCAGGCCGACATGGCGACCCGTTACGCCGAGTATTTCCCCGACTTCATCAAGCAGGGCATCGCCGCCGAGCGCCTCGACGAGCGCCTGGCGCAGTTCGACCTGAAGCGTCTGGGCGCGGCGCTGGATGCCTCGCGCGACCTGCAGTTCGGCTACCTCAGCCTGCAAACCCTGTACGACCGCTATTTCCTGCACATCGACGAGCGCCGCATCGAACTGCCGCAGGCCTTTTTCATGCGCGTGGCGATGGGCCTCTCGCTCAACGAGATCGACCGCGAAACCCGCGCCATCGAGTTCTACAACGTGCTCTCCAGCTTCGACTTCATGAGCTCGACGCCGACCCTGTTCAATTCCGGTACCCGCCGTTCGCAGCTTTCTTCCTGCTACCTGACCACGGTCGGCGACGACCTCGACGGCATCTACGAGGCGATCAAGGAAAACGCGCTGCTGTCCAAGTTCGCCGGCGGACTCGGCAACGACTGGAGCCGGGTGCGCGCGCTGGGCAGCCACATCAAGGGCACTAACGGCAAATCCCAGGGTGTGGTGCCGTTCCTGAAAGTGGTCAACGACACCGCCGTGGCGGTGAACCAGGGCGGCAAGCGCAAGGGCGCGGTGTGCGCCTACCTGGAAACCTGGCACCTCGACATCGAGGAATTCATGGAGCTGCGCAAGAACACCGGCGACGACCGCCGCCGCACCCACGACATGAATACCTGCAACTGGATTCCCGACCTGTTCATGAAGCGCGTGATGGAAGCCGGCGACTGGACCCTGTTCAGCCCGAACGACGTGCCCGACCTGCACGACAAGTTCGGCAAGGCGTTCGAGGAAGCCTACGTGGCTTACGAAGACAAGGCCGTGCGCGGCGAGATCAAGCTTCACAAGAAGATTCCCGCCCTGCAGCTGTGGCGCAAGATGCTCACCATGCTGTTCGAAACCGGCCATCCCTGGATCACCTTCAAGGACCCGTGCAACATCCGCAGCCCGCAGCAGCACGTCGGCACCGTGCACAGCTCCAACCTGTGCACCGAGATCACGCTCAATACCAACGAGCACGAAATCGCGGTGTGCAACCTGGGTTCGGTCAATCTGGTGGCGCACCTGAAAGACGGCGTGCTCGACACCGCCAAGCTGCAGCGCACCGTGCGCACCGCGATGCGCATGCTCGACAACGTCATCGACATCAACTACTACGCCGTGGCCAAGGCGCGCAACGCCAACCTCAAGCACCGCCCGGTGGGGATGGGCATCATGGGCTTCCAGGACTGCCTGCACGCTTTGCGCGTACCCTACGCCAGCCAGCCTGCGGTCGAGTTCGCCGACCGCAGCATGGAAGCGGTGGCCTACTATGCCTACATGGCCTCCACCGAGTTGGCCGAAGAGCGCGGCCGCTACGCCACTTTCACCGGTAGCCTGTGGGATCGCGGCATCCTGCCGCACGAGACCAATGCCCTGGTGCGCGAGGCGCGCGGCGGTTTCCTCGAGCTGGACGAGTCCTTCACCCTGGACTGGGAAGCCCTGCGCGCCCGCATCAAGCAGTTCGGCATGCGCAACTCCAACTGCCTGGCGATCGCGCCGACCGCGACCATCGCCAACATCGTCGGGGTCTCCGCCAGCATCGAGCCGACCTACCAGAACCTCTACGTCAAATCCAACCTGTCGGGCGAATTCACCGTGGTCAACGACTACCTGGTGGAAGACCTGAAAGCGGCCGGGCTGTGGGACGAAGTGATGATCTCCGACCTCAAGTACTTCGACGGCACCCTGAGCAAGATCGACCGCATCCCGGCCGAACTGCGCCAGCTTTACGCCACCGCCTTCGAAGTCGACCCGAGCTGGCTGATCGAAGCCGCCGCCCGCCGCCAGAAGTGGATCGACCAGGCGCAGAGCCTGAACATCTACATCGGCTCGCCCTCCGGCAAGAAGCTCGACGAGACCTACAAGCTGGCCTGGATTCGCGGCCTCAAGACCACCTACTATTTACGGTCGCTGGGCGCTTCCCACGCCGAAAAATCCACCTCCAAGGCGGGCGCGCTGAACGCCGTGCCGGTGGACGGCGGGATGGTGGCGGAGACCCAGTTCTGCTCGATAGACAACCCCGAGTGCGAGGCATGCCAATAACAACCCAGGCTAGGGGCGCGAGGCTAGAGGCTAGAGGAAGAGCTTCTCTCGCCCCGTGCCTCTAGCCTCTAGCCTCTAGCCTGTTTTTAAGGAAATAATATGCTGAATTTCGAAGACACCACCCCCGCCAAGCCCGCTGCGCCGATGCCGCAAGCCGCGCCGCAGCAGCCCAGCGCACCCCTGTCTGCCGCGCTCACCGGCATCCACGACACCCGCCGCATCCGCGCCGAGGACAAGCGCATCATCAACGGCGGCGCCGACGTCAACCAGCTGGTGCCGTTCAAGTACAAGTGGGCGTGGGACAAATACCTGAATGCCTGCGCCAACCACTGGATGCCGCAGGAAGTGAACATGAACCGCGACATCGCGCTGTGGAAAGACCCCAACGGCCTGACCGACGACGAGCGCCGCATCGTCCTGCGCAACCTCGGCTTCTTCACCACCGCCGACAGCCTCGCCGCCAACAACATCGTGCTCGGCACCTACCGCCATATCACCGCGCCGGAATGCCGCCAGTACCTGCTGCGCCAGGCGTTCGAAGAGGCCATCCACACCCACGCCTACCAGTACATCGTCGAAAGCCTGGGCCTGGACGAGGGCGAAATCTTCAACATGTACCACGAAGTGCCGTCGATCCGCGACAAGGATGAGTTCCTGATCCCGTTCATCGACACCCTGTGCAACCCGGAATTCAAGACCGGCACGCCGGAAGACGACCAGAAGCTGCTGCGCTCGATCATCGTCTTCGCCTGCATCATGGAAGGCATCTTCTTCTATGTCGGTTTCGTGCAGATCCTCGCCCTGGGCCGGATGAACAAGATGGTCGGCGCCGCCGAGCAGTACCAGTACATCCTGCGCGACGAGTCCATGCACCTGAATTTCGGCGTGGATCTGATCAACCAGATCAAGATGGAAAACCCGCACCTGTGGACGCCGGAATTCCGCGTCGAGATCGCCGGCCTGATCCAGAAGGCGGTGGAACTGGAATACGCCTACGCCGAAGACACCATGCCGCGCGGCGTGCTCGGCATGAATGCCTCGATGTTCAAGGAATACCTGCGCTTCATCGCCAACCGCCGCTGCCAGCAGATCGGGCTGGACCAGCTTTATCCGGGGGCGAGCAACCCGTTCCCGTGGATGAGCGAGATGATGGATTTGAAGAAGGAGAAGAACTTCTTTGAGACTCGGGTTACTGAGTATCAGAGTGGGGGGGCGTTGAGCTGGGATTGACCGGCTGACTGACGAAAAAGGCGCAGGGGACTGCGCCTTTTTTTATTCCGGCAGCTTGATGACTTGAATCAATCGGCATAAACTGGTCTGATCTGGTCTAAATCAAGTTGGGAGGCAAGTCATGGAAGTGGGAGCCTACGAGGCGAAAACGCATTTGCCCAGCCTGCTGGAGCGCGTCCAGCATGGCGAGCGGGTCACCATCACCAAGCACGGGGTTCCCGTGGCGATGCTGGTGCCGGTTGTTCCGGTGACTAAACCCGATATCCACGCGGTCATCGACGAGCTGAAAACTTTCGCAAAAGGCCATACCGCAGGTGGCATGACCCTTCGAGAAATGATCGAGGAGGGGCGGCGTTGAACCGTTTCGTTCTCGACAATTCGGTGGTGATGGCCTGGTATTTCGAGGACGAGGCCAACGACTTTACCGTCGCGATTCTGCAAAGCCTGGCTACTAGCGAAGCGCTGGTCCCCACCATCTGGCCGCTGGAAGTGGCCAATGTGCTGCTGGTTGGGGAAAGGCGGGGGCGCAGCACCGAAGCCAGAACCAGCCGTTTTATCACCCTTCTGGATGCGCTGCCAATCCGGGTGGATGCGGCTACGTCGCAGCATGCGCTTTCCGGGATTTTGACGCTTGCACGGGAGCAGCGGTTGAGTGCTTATGATGCGGCTTATCTGGAGCTTGCCATGCGGGAGGGGGTTTCGCTGGCTACGCAGGATCAAGCGTTGAGGCGGGCGGCGGAGGTGTGTGGGGTGGGGTTGTTGGGGATTTAGTGGGGCATTCAAATTGGATCGACTTTGATCATTCGGTTACATAGTGCTACGCCTTTTTTGTTAGGGATGGAATTATGCTTGATGATGCGATTAAGACGGTAAAAGCGCAGCTTTATGAAAAATCGGGAAGTCCGCTTTTCACGGCATTTGTTATTTCTTGGTGTTCTTGGAATTACCGTTTTATTACCGTGCTAATTTCAGATTTGCCAATGATTGAGAAATTTAAGTATATCGATACCAAAATCTTCCCAAATTTTGATGCTTATTTTTTCCAAGGAACAATTCTCCCGCTAATTACAACTGCGCTGATTATTTTTGTTTATCCATACCCAGCACGATTTGTTTATGAATTTTGGCGCCAACACCAAAAGAAGCTAAAAGCTATCCAGCAAAAAATTGAGGATGAAACTCCTTTGACTAAAGAAGAAGCTAGAGAGATCAGGAGAAATGCCACAAGTCTTCAAATAAAATATGACGAAGAAATTGAACAAAATCAAAAAAAATTCAAAGAGCTTGAAGAAGTAATTAGGTCGTTACAAGAAAATAACACCAATCCCACGGTTGCACTAATACCAACACCTTTAACGAATCTAAAGCCATTAGATGAAAATGAGCTCGTTATTCTTCGATACATTTCTGATAAGGACAGAATTGAAAAAGATGAATTAGTTAATGGCGTATCGGGAGATGAGAAGACAAAAATCCTCCATCATATTGATAATCTCCTAGACCAGAAGTTCTTAACTAGTAACTTGCAGGGATATTTAAGAGTAACGCCCCTTGGAAGAAAGACATTAGTCGAATCTTTAAATGATTAAATTTGTGCAATACGCGTAGGGTGCATTAGTGAAGCGTAATGTGCCGTATGGTTTTGAACCCGCGTAAGGCGCAAACGAGGTAGGGCGCCAATAAGCGAAGCGCATTGCGCCGGATGGTTTTGTTGCGCTCCGCGCAGATGTTTAGATGCCGGGGGCTGCCCGGCAGCAGGTTACTTTATTTTGCTTGCCCAAAATACAAGTAACCAAACAAAAGGGCACCCCGCCGCGCCGGCCCTGCGGGCTT
>CAZLJK010000021.1:0-38169 GCA_964559825.1 uncultured Sulfuricella sp.
AGGGGCTAGGGGCTAGGGGCTAGGGGCTAGGGGCTAGGGGCTAGGGGCTAGGGGCTAGGGGCGTTTGTCGCTTCGCGGTTTTCCTATCGCCTCTAGCCTATAGCCTGTGAGGTTGTTATTTTGATCGGGCTTTGATTAGAGCACCCAACATTTTACCAATTATTACGCATTCAGCTTCGATTGATTCCATCACCTCCGAATTCAAATAACCGATTTTTTTGGCAATTTCGATTTGTGTAGACAATTCTGCCAAAGATCCTTTAGCGATGAAGAAAAACCTGACCGCTTCACGATCACTGCACCGCTCGTCACCTTCTGCAATATTGCTGGGTATGCTAACAGCCGAGCGCTGCAACTGATCGCGCAAGCCGAAATCCGAAGCCAACCGGCCTTCCGCACAGACCCGATAAACCCGCACCGCCAAACTTTTGGCTCGCTGCCAAACCACCAGCCCACGAAAACCATCGCCACCCATCGCCTATCGCCCCTTGCCTCTAGCCTCTAGCCTCTAGTATCCTGCTCGGATGAACGCAACCGAACCGAAATCCAATCGCAATGCTCTTGACTTGGCGCGCCAGGTTCTCTCTATCGAAGCCAAGGCAGTCGAGGCGTTGATAGGCAGGCTGGACGACAAATTCACCAGCGCACTACAGCTGATTCTACACTGCCGGGGAAGGGTTGTGGTAAGCGGCATGGGCAAATCCGGCCACATCGCGCGCAAGATCGCCTCGACCATGGCCAGCACCGGCACCCCGGCCTTCTTCGTCCATCCCGGCGAGGCCAGCCACGGCGACCTCGGCATGATCACCGCGGATGACGTGCTGATCGCCCTGTCCAATTCCGGCGAGAGCCCGGAGCTGCTCACCATCCTGCCGATCGTCAAGCGCAGGGGGGCGAAGCTCATCGCCATGACCGGCAATCCGGCTTCATCCATGGCGCGCGAGGCGGACGCGCACCTCGACGCCAGCGTAGCGCAGGAAGCCTGCCCTCTGGGGCTGGCACCGACCGCCAGCACCACTGCGGCACTGGCGCTGGGCGATGCGCTGGCGATCGCGCTGCTCGACGCGCGCGGCTTCGGCTCGGAGGATTTCGCCCGCTCCCATCCCGGCGGGGCGCTGGGCCGGCGCCTGCTGGTGCATGTCGGCGACCTGATGCACAGCGGCGAAGCGCTGCCCAAAGTGCTTGAATCGGCGCCGCTCACCGAGGCGCTGCTGGAAATGTCACGCAAGGGGCTGGGCATGACGGCGGTGGTAGGCGACGCAGACCGCCTGCTCGGTCTGTTTACCGACGGCGACCTGCGCCGCGCCCTCGACAAGACGTTCGACATCCGCGCCGCCAAGGTGGCCGAGGTGATGACCCTTGACCCGCGCACGATCGGCCCGGAAAAGCTGGCGGCCGAAGCCGTGCAGATGATGGATCAGCACAAGATCAATGGACTGCTGGTGGTGGACGCGGAGGGCCGGCTGGTCGGGGCGCTGAACATGCACGACCTGCTGCGGGCGGGAGTGGTTTAAGTTTCAAAAACTCATCCACGAATTTACACGAATGGCACACGAACATTCACGAATAAATACCCTCATTACTGTCGTTTATACGGTGCTCGGTGGCTCGGGTAATGAAGATGCGTCCGTGCCACCCCTTAAGATAATGCGTTCTTATTCGTGTTCATTAGTGAACATTCGTGTAATTCGTGGTTAATCTTTTAAAGAATTAAACAAAATCATGGAAGCTTTCGAACACGCAAAAAAAATCAAGCTCGCCATCTTCGACGTCGATGGCGTGATGACCGATGGCAGCCTCTATCTGGCCGACGACGGCCAGGAGTTCAAGGCGTTCAATTCTCTCGACGGCCACGGCATGAAAATGCTGAACCGCTCCGGTGTCGAACTGGCGATCATCACCGGCCGAAACTCGCAGCTGGTTGCGCTACGCGCCATCAACCTGGGCGTGACCCATCTTTACCAGGGATCGGAGGACAAGCTGACCGCCTTTCTCGATGTGCTGGAGAAATCCGGCCTCGACCCGGCGGAATGCGCCTACATGGGCGACGACGTGGTGGACCTGCCGGTGATGCGCCGTTGCGGCCTGGCCGTTTGCGTTCCCGCCGCCCCGGCGCTGGTCAAGCAGCATTCTCATTACATCACCCAACTGCCGGGCGGCGGCGGCGCCGTACGAGAACTATGCGAGCTGATCATGCAGGCGCAGGGAACCTTCGAGACGCAGATGGCGCCTTATCTGAAATGATTTTGTTGACTCACCCTTTCCCGCTGGATTGATGCGCGACCGCCTCGGACTCCTGTTCCCGGCCGTTCTGCTGGTCATGCTGGCGATGCTGTCGTTCTGGCTCGACCGCACCGTGCAGCCGCCGCCGCCAAAAAATGACGGCAGCAGCCGGCATGACCCCGACTATACCGTGGAAAACTTTACCGCCACGCGCATGGGCAAGGACGGGCTTCCACGCCACACCCTGACCGCCGCCAGGATGGTGCATTACCCGGATGACGACAGCACCCATCTCGACCGCCCCCATTTCACCCGCTTCAATAGCGGCATGGCGCCGATACACATCCAGTCGGCCAAGGGCCTGCTATCCAAGGATGGGGAGCACGCCCACTTCACCGGCAACGTCGTGGTGACGCGCGACGCCTTCGACGGCAAAAGCGCCATGATTCTCACGACCAGCTACCTGCACATCATTCCGGACAAGGATCTGGCGCAGACCGACAGGCCCGTTAACATTCGGGATGCGCATACCAATGTCGACGCCATTGGTTTAGAATTGAACAACAATACCCACGTGATGAAACTGTTTTCTCGCGTCAAAGGCCGTTATGAAAATCCCAACCGTTAAATTCTCGCTCAATCTCTGCCTGTGGACAGCACTATTGCTGGCAGCCGCGCCTTGGGCTCATGCCGAGAAAGCCGATCGGGACAAGCCCATTAACCTGGAGGCGGATACCGCCACGGTGGATGACGTCAAGAAAATCAGCATTTACGAGGGCAACGTCATCCTCACCCAAGGTACGCTGCAAATCCGCTCCGACAAGTTGGTCGTCACGGAGGATGCCGAAGGCTTCCAGACCGGAACGGCTTACGGCAACCCGGCCAATTTCAGGCAAAAGCGCGAAGGCTACGACGAATACATCGAGGGCTATGCCCTGCGCATCGAGTACGACAGCCGCAAGGACCTGATGCAGCTCTTTACCCAGGCCCGCATGAAGCGTGGCCAGGATGAGGCGCGCGGAAACTACATTTCCTATGATGGCAAGACCGAATTCTTCCAGGTGATCGGCGGCAAGGAAACCGCCACGGCCGACAACCCGCGCGGCCGGGTACGCACGGTGATGCAGCCGAAAAAGAAAGATGCCGCGCCAGCCACCGGGCCTGCCAAGCTTAAACCCGCCGAAAGCATCGAACAACCAAGGGAATAGGCTAGAGGCAATGGGCGAGGGGCAATAAACCCGTGAAGCGCCTCACCCCTAGCCCCTAGCCTCTAGCCCATTGCCTGAATATTATGAGTGAACTGATCGTCCAAGGCCTGAAAAAGCACTACAAATCGCGCCAGGTAGTGAAAGACGTTTCGCTGGATGTTTCCAGCGGCGAAGTAGTCGGCTTGCTCGGACCGAATGGCGCGGGCAAAACCACCAGCTTCTACATGATGGTGGGGCTGGTGCCGCTGGATGGCGGCAGCATCCGCCTGGACGGCGAAGAACTGAGCCGCCTGCCGATCCACCGCCGCTCCCGGCTGGGCCTGAGCTACCTGCCCCAGGAAGCCTCGATCTTCCGCAAGCTGACGGTATCCGAAAATATCCGGGCGATCCTGGAACTGCAAACGCTCGCGCCGGGGCAAGTCGAACAACGCCTGGACGATCTGCTGCACGAGCTGCATATCAACCACCTGCGCGACAACCCGGCACTTTCCCTCTCCGGCGGCGAGCGCCGCCGGGTGGAAATCGCCCGCGCGCTCGCCACCCAGCCGCGCTTCATCCTGCTCGACGAGCCCTTTGCCGGGGTCGACCCGATCGCCGTGATCGATATCCAGAAAATCATCCGCTTCCTCACCTCGCAGAATATCGGCGTGCTGATCACCGACCACAACGTGCGGGAAACCCTGGGAATTTGCGACCGCGCCTACATTATCAACGACGGCCAGGTGCTGGCCAGCGGAAATCCCGATGAAATCGTTTATAATGAAAATGTAAGAAAAGTTTACCTGGGAGAACACTTCCGGATGTAGCGGCGAAGCCGCTCCAGGAACCGTGCCTGCACTCTCCCGGGAACAAATAAATGAAGCACAGCCTACAACTCAAACTTTCTCAGCACCTGACCCTGACGCCTCAGCTGCAGCAGTCCATCCGGCTGCTTCAGCTGTCGACGCTGGAACTTGACCAGGAGCTGGATGCCTTCACCCAGGAGAACCCCTTCCTCGAGCGCGTGGAAAGCACCGGCGACACGGAAAGCGGGGAACTGGCCGATGCCGGCGGCAGCAAGCCGGACGAGTTCGCCACTCAGCCCACTACCACCGGCACGGCCGATGAAACCCCCGCCGAACCCACGCCGCTTACCGAAAGCGATTGGGATCAGGATAGCCCTTGGACTGCGCACGACGACGATGAGGATAGCGACTACGCTTCGCAACGTGCCGAAACAGTGGATCTGCGCGACCACCTCAACGGGCAGTTGGGCGTCACTTCGCTCTCCGAACACGACAAGCGGATTGTTGCCTTGCTGATCGACGCCCTCGATGAAGACGGCTATCTCACTCAAAACCTCGATGAACTCGCCGCACTGTTGCCGCCTGAACTGGAAATCGAACCGATCGAGCTGCATACTGCGCTATGTCACCTGCAAAACCTCGATCCGCCCGGTGTCGGCGCACGGGATTTGGGGGAGTGCCTGGCCTTGCAGTTGGGGATACTTCCGCCCGAAACCCCCTATCGCGAGCAAGCGCTCACCATCGCGAAACACCACCTGAATCTGCTCGCCGCCCATGACTTCGCCAAGCTGAAAAAGCTGCTGCGCCTCGACGACGACGGACTGCGCGCCACCCAGAGCCTGATCATCGGTCTCAATCCACGCCCCGGCGCCGCCTTCGCCAAACTGGACACGCGCTACATCCAGCACGACGTCGAGGTCAAGAAGGTCAAGGGCCAATGGGTCGCCACCCTGAACCCGGAGGTCATGCCCCGGCTTCGCATCAATCGCATGTACGCCGACATTCTGCGCCGCAACCGCGACAGCAGCGGGCAGCACCTGTCGAGCCAGATGCAGGAAGCGAAATGGATGATCAAGAACATCCAGCAGCGCTTCGAGACCATCCTGCGCGTCTCTCAGGCCATCGTCGAGCGCCAGCGGAACTTCTTCGAGCACGGTGCAGTGGCCATGCGGCCCCTGGTGCTGAGAGAGATCGCCGAAGTCGTCGAACTGCATGAATCCACCATCTCGCGCGTCACCACGCAAAAGTACATGTTCACCCCGCGCGGCATTTTCGAGCTCAAATATTTTTTCGGCAGTTCCTGCGCCACGGAAACCGGCGGCGCCTGCTCCTCCACCGCCATCCGTGCGCTGATAAAACAGCTGGTGGCGGCAGAAACCCCGCAAAAACCCCTTTCCGACAGCCAGCTTGCCGACATTCTGGCAAAACAAGGCATTGTCGTCGCCCGGCGCACTGTGGCAAAGTACCGGGAATCGATGCAAATTCCCGCAGTCAGTTTCCGCAAATCCATTTAACCTACACCCACCCGAAAGGAGCTTCAAATGAACCTCAATGTTACCGGACACCATGTCGAAGTCACCCCAGCCATCCGCGATTACGTCACGGACAAACTCGGCCGCGTCACCCGCCACTTCGACCATGTGATCGACGTCAACGTCATCCTCTCTATCGAGAAGCTGGCCCAGAAGGCAGAAGTAAACGTTCACGTCAGCGGCAAGGACATTTTCGTCAAATCCGAGGATACCGACATGTACGCCGCCATCGACAGCCTGGTGGACAAGCTCGACCGCCAGATCGTCAAGCACAAGGAAATGAACGGCGGCCCCAACCGCGGCAGCGGCGGCAAGCACCAGCAGATCGCCGAGTAATCCAATTATAGCCAGCGCCTTTTACCATTGCTCCTTCTCCCCTTGGGAGAAGATTGGGATGAGGGGCTGCCCTCACCTCAATCCTCTCCCCAAGGGGAGAGGAGACAAACGAGAAGGGCGCTTGTTTTGATATGAGCCTCATCACCCAAATACTGCCGCCGGACAACGTCCTCTGCGGCATCGACGTAGACAGCAAGGCACGACTATTCGAAAAAGTCGGCCTGTTGTTCGAAAACAACCTGCAGCTGCCGCGCAAGAAGGTAATCGACAGCCTGACCGCACGCGAAAAGCTCGGCTCCACCGGGCTGGGGCACGGCATCGCCATTCCCCATGGCCGCATCAAAGGACTGCGCGAAGCCACCGGCGCCTTCGTCAAATTAGCGGCGCCGATTCCCTTCGATGCGCCAGACGGCCAGCCGGTCGGCCTGTTGTTCATCCTGCTGGTTCCGGAACACGCCACCGACATGCACCTGCAAATCCTCGGCGAGCTGGCGCAGATGTTCAGCAATCGCCAATTCCGCGAAAAATTGCAGGCCAGCTCCGACTCCGCCGAAATGCATCGCCTGCTGACCGAATGAGGGTAATAACAGTGCTGAGTCCTGAGTTGAAAGTCCTGTGTGTTGTCGCTTCGCGCCGTTTTTTACTCGGGACTTTTAACTCAGGACTCAGGACTCGGGACTTTATTTAATGTCACAAATAAGCGTAAAGCAGCTGTTCGAAGAAACCCACGACAAACTGGGGATAGTCTGGGTCGCCGGCATGGAGGGCGGAGCCCGCCAGCTCACCGGCGAAATCGTGCAAAAACCGACCCTGGCGCTGATCGGCCACCTTAACTTAGTCCATCCCAACCGGGTACAGGTACTCGGCTGCGCGGAAATGGACTACCTGCGCAGCCTGGACCAGGCGGCCCTGGACCAGGCCATCAACAACCTGTTCTCCACCGAACTTGCCGCGATCATCGTCGCCAACAAGGAGCCGGTGCCGGAGGTGTTGCTCAACGCCGCCAACCGCAGCCAGACGCCGCTGTTCACCTCGCCGCAACCCAGCCCCTACCTGATGAACGTGCTCAACCACTACCTCACCCAGGCACTGGCCGAGTCTGTTTCCCTGCACGGCGTTTTCCTGGAAGTGCAGGGCATGGGCGTGCTGATCACGGGGGAAAGCGGCATCGGCAAAAGCGAGCTGGCGCTGGAACTGGTTACCCGCGGCCACCGCCTGATCGCCGACGACGTGGTGGACTTCTATCTGGTATCCCCGGAGACCCTGGAGGGGCGCTGCCCGGCGCTGTTGCAGGATTTCATGGAAGTCCGCGGCCTGGGCGTGCTGAACATCCGCGCGCTGTTTGGCGAGACCTCGGTCAAGCCGAAAAAGAACATCAAGCTGATCGTCAACCTGATCAAATTGTCCGACCTGAAAATTTCGTCCCAGGACCGGCTGCAAATCGAGGAACTCAGCCAGAACATCCTTGACGTGGAAATTCCCAAGGTACGCATCCCCGTTGCGGGGGGCCGCAACATTGCGGTAATGGTGGAAGTCGCCGTGCGCAACCACATCCTGCGCAAACGCGGGATCAACAGCACGCGCGAATTTGTCGAGCGGCACGAACGCCTGATGGCGGATAACCCGGAGGCTAGAGGCTAGAGGCGCGAGGCTATGGGGAAAACCTCTAGCCCCTGGCCTATAGCCCCTAGCCTGCTCTTATGCAACTCATCCTGATCAGCGGCCTCTCCGGCTCCGGCAAAAGCATCGCGCTCGCCGTGCTGGAAGACAGCGGCTTCTACTGCGTGGACAACCTGCCGGCGCAACTGCTGCCCAACATCGCCAGCTTCCTCGACCAGGCCGGCCATACGCGCATCGCCATCAGCGTCGACGTACGCAGCAGCGGCACGCTCGATCAATTGCCGCAAATCATTACGCAGCTCAAGGAACAGGGCTTCGACCTGCGCCTGCTGTTCCTGGAAGCGAAAACCGACACCCTGGTCAAGCGCTTCAGCGAAACGCGGCGGCGCCACCCCTTGAGCAGCGGCCAGCGCACCCTGCAGGAATGCATCCAGCTCGAACATAACCTGCTCGAACCGGTGGGCGACCTCGGCCACCGCATCGACACCAGCGACCTCAATCCCAACGCCCTGCGCGCCTGGATCAAGGATTTCGTCGATTTCGACCGCTCCCGGCTGAGCCTGCTGTTCCAGTCTTTCGGCTTCAAACACGGCATCCCGCTCGATGCCGACTTCGTCTTCGATGTGCGTTGCCTGCCCAACCCCCATTACGACCCTTTGCTGCGCCCGCTCACCGGCAAGGATGCCGCGGTTGCCGCCTTCCTGGAGAGCGATGCCAGCGTGCAGAAAATGCTGGGCGACATCCGCCGCTTCGTGGAAGAATGGCTGCCCTGCTTCATCCGTGACAACCGCAACTATCTGACCATCGCCCTGGGCTGCACGGGCGGACAGCACCGCTCGGTCTACTTCGCCGAAAAACTGACGGAACATTTCCGCACCGGCGGGCAGCAGACCATGGTGCGCCACCGCGAACTGAGCTGATGTCAGAAGCCTGGCGGACTTATGGGCTCCGAGGGTTGATGAAACCCGGCGACTGGCTGGTGCTGCTGCTCGGCATGAGCATCACTGCCTGGCTGTTTGCCGCCCTGTGGCAAGGCCACGCTGCCGACAAAGCGGTGGTACGCAGCGGCGGCAAAATAGTCGCCGAGCTCAGCCTGTCGGAAAACCGCAACTACCTCGCGCACGGCCCGCTCGGCACTAGCCGCATCGAAATCCACAACCGCCGCGCCCGCGTGGCCGAAGACCCCAGCCCGCGCCAGTATTGCGTCAAGCAGGGCTGGCTGAGCCAGGCTGGCGAAGCGGCTTTGTGCCTGCCCAACCAGGTCAGCCTGGAACTGACGGGAGCGAAAAAGTTATATGATTCACTGAATTATTAACATGTAGGTCGGGCATGTTGTTTATGCCCGACATTTCGCCGAAACGTCGGGCAACATGAAGCCGTTACCCGACCTACGAAGGCATCAACCAAGAAACATGCGAATCCACATCCAGGCCACTCCCGAAGACCACCGCATCGCGCGGCTGGCGGCGTTCGCCATCGGCCTGTCGGTGATGGAAGCCGTCATCCCCTCGCCGCTGCCCGGCATCAAGCCCGGACTGGCGAACATCGTCACCCTGCTGGTGCTGGAACGTTTCGGCCTCGCCGCTGCGGTGTGGGTATCGCTGCTGCGAGTGGTGGCGGGCAGCCTGATCCTCGGCACCTTTCTTTCCCCGTCATTCGTCCTGAGCTTTTCCGGCGCGGCAGCCAGCCTCGCCGCGCTGGCGCTGGCGCGGCATCTGCCGAGAAGCTGGTTCGGCGCAATCTCCCTCAGCATCATCGCCGCCTTCGTCCATATCGCCGGGCAAATGGCCGTGGTTTACCTGTGGCTGATCCCGCATGCCGGCATCCTCTACCTCGCCCCGATTTTCGCCGCCGCCGCGCTGCTGTTTGGCACCGTGAACGGGCTGATCACCGCCAAGCTCCTGGCCGAGGGCGAGAACGCCAATTCAAAGCAAGCGCCTTTTCGCGTGTGTTGTTCCGCTTCAGCGGAATACAACCACGGTGAAGACCCTTGCGATCTCACCATTGCCTCCTCTCCCTGCACCCGCAAGGAGTGTCCCCGCCGAGAGCGGCAGCAAAGCTGCTCGCACTGGCGAGACGGGAGAGGATTGAGGTGAGGGCTTCATGGCTTATGAACAATCACCGATGAAGCGCGCATTCCTGCTGTTGCTGGCTAGCCTAGCCGCAATGCCATCCGTCACGATCGCGGCAGATTGGGTAAAGATCCACACCGCCGCCGATCAAAGCCTGTACTTTTACGATCGATCCAAACTCTTCCTGAATGACAACGAGATCACCTACTGGAAGAAAGTGACATTCATCACGCCCCAACCCTTCAAGGACAAGCTCATTGCCAGCGCACTGTACCGCGAGCGCATCCATTGCGCCGAGCATACCCTCAAGCTGATCAGCTACCTGCTCTACACCCCGGCAGGAGAACTCCTCGAATACACCCCGACCAGGGAAGACGTCCCCGCCCCGATCATCCCCGACAGCCTCGGCGACGTATTCGAAAAAGCCCTTTGCCCGCTGGCACTGCAAAAACAGGAAGAAGACCGCCTGAAATCGGAGGCCAAAGCACAGGCCGAGGCCGCGAAAAAAACGGAGGCTGAGGAAAAGGCGCGGATCAAGACCGAAGCGGAGGCTGCCCCGCAACCTGTGTCGCCCCCACCCGTCACTTCCGCACCGCAGCATTGAGCGCGCCGCTTATCTGGCCTACAATCAGAGCAATGAAAAACCAAAATAAGACCATCACCCTGGCGCTCACCGGCGCTTCCGGCATGCCCTACGCCCTGCGCCTGCTGCAGTGTCTGCTGGAAAGCGGTAGCCGGGTCTATCTCCTGTATTCGCAGGCCGCCCAGATCGTGGCAAAACAGGAACTGGACCTGACCCTGCCTTCCCGCCCGCAGGAAACGCAGCAAATGCTGTGCGAACGCTACGGCACATCGCCCGACCGGCTCAAGGTGTTCGGCCGCGACGAATGGTTCGCCCCGGTGGCCTCCGGCACCAACCCGGCCGATGCCATGGTGATCTGCCCCTGCACCATGGGCACGCTCGGCTCGATCGCGGCGGGGCTGTCCGACAACCTGATCGAACGCGCCGCCGACGTGATGCTGAAGGAAAACCGCAAGCTCATCATCGTCCCGCGCGAAGCGCCGTTCTCCGTCATCCATCTGGAAAACATGCTGAAACTGGCCCGCGCCGGCGCCGTCATCCTCCCCGCCAACCCCGGCTTCTACCACCACCCCCAAAGCGTGGACGAAGTGGTGGACTTCATCGTCGCGCGCATCCTCGACCATCTCGGCGTCGAACACCAACTGATGACGCGCTGGGGCGAATAATGGCCAAGTTCTACCCGCAGCTCGACGACAACCTCAAAGCCTTCATCGCGCGGCAGCACGTCTTCTTCGTCGCCACCGCACCCGATGGCGGGCGCATCAACCTCTCGCCCAAGGGGCTGGACGGCTTGCGCGTGCTGGACGACAAGCGCGTGGCCTACCTCGACCTCACCGGCAGCGGCAACGAAACCGCCGCCCACCTCCTGGCGGACGGGCGCATGACCCTGATGTTCTGCGCCTTCGAGGGCGACCACCTGATCCTGCGCCTGTACGGCCACGGGCGCGCCATCAAGCCGGGCGATCCCGAATGGGCAAAGCTCGCGCCGCAATTCCCCGCCCTGCCCGGCGCACGCCAGATCATCCTGCTCGACATCGAATCGCTGCAGACCTCCTGCGGCGCCGGTGTGCCTCTCTACACCTATACTGGAGAACGAGAGGCGCTGCCGCGCTGGCTGGAGAAGAAAGGCGAACAAGGCGTGCGCGACTACCAGCATGAAAAAAACCAGGTCAGCATCGACGGCCTACCGACCGGGTTATTCGAGGAGAAAACATCATGAAGCACATCGGACTGATCGTTTTGCTGCTAGCCACGGCGCTGCTCGCCGCCTGCGAACAAAAACCCTACCAACCGCCGGTTCCCCACACCGAACCCGACAAATCCGCCGCCAAGCTGTTCGCGCCGCAGCGCGAAGCGCTGGACAAGGCCAAGGGAGTGGAAAAG
Source organism: uncultured Sulfuricella sp. (assembly GCA_964559825.1). GTDB lineage: Bacteria > Pseudomonadota > Gammaproteobacteria > Burkholderiales > Sulfuricellaceae > Sulfuricella. The sequence continues at coordinate 11,743 of CAZLJK010000021.1, forward strand.
ACAGTCGGACAGGTCAGCCAGGAGCGGGAAGAAGCTGCCGACAAAGCCGCCGGCTACTAAGCGCCAGATTCCCTTGGGCAGGAGGAATAACCGATGATTCGACTAACCAAATCATTAAACGCCTGGGGCACCCCCGATTTCGAGGGCACCCTCAAGGCGGAAATCGAGCTGCTAGGGGCCGAACAGCTCCCCTTGCAGCAAGGATTATCGACCAGCAGCTACGCCCTGGATGACAAACTCAAGGCGCGGATTATCAGCGTTGCCGAAGAAGCCGGTTTCATCCGTGCAAAAGTCGGCATTTTTTATGCCGGGATTACCCCCGGCTGCAGTTGTGCGGACGACCCCACGCCTGTCGAAGAACAGGTTGAGTACTGCGTGGTGCAGCTTGATATCGATAAAACGACGGGCGAGACGGCGGTAGCTCTTCTGGCAGAGTAAGCATTATTTATGGGCGGCGCTAAATTTTCATTGCCGAGATATTTTTATTACCCAACAACGATTGCGCCCTGCGCAGGCAGGGAGAACCGATCAAACTTCTCCACCTGGAATATATATAACCGGCATGGGGCGGCTGACATGGTAACCCTGCGCGTAATCGATGCCCAAACGACAGACTTCCGCCAGAGTTTCGGCATCCTCGACATATTCGGCAATGGTCTTGACGCGTAATTCCTTGGCAAGGGTAACGATGCTCTTGACGAAGGCAAGGTAGACCTCGTCGGTCAGCATGTTCCTGATGAACTCCCCTTCAATCTTGATGTAATCGACGGGGAACCGCTTGATGTATTGGTAGGATGAATATCCCGAGCCGAAATCGTCAATCGCGAAGCTGAATCCCTGAAGCTTGATATCGAGAACGAACTTTTCCAGCAAGCTCAGGTTGCTGACGGTTTCCCGTTCGGTAATCTCGAACACGATGCGGCTCGGCTCGATGTCGAACTCCACCGCCAGTCGATGCACGCGCGCCACGAATTCACCGACGATGAGCGCCTTGGGCGAGAGATTGATGAACAGCATGCCCTGGTAACCCTGTTCTTTTATCTGGATGAAAGCCTTCTCGATCAACTGGTAGTCCATCTTGTGGACGATGCCCATGCTCTCGGCCTCTTCGATGAAATCGTTGGCAGTGACGATCTGGTCGCCCAGCTGGATGCGCATCAGCAGTTCGTGTATCACTATCTCGCCGGTGGCGGCGTTGCAGATGGGCTGGAAATAAGGCACGATCTTCTGCTGGTCCAGGGCGTTCTGGATCATGATGCACTTTTCGCCCGCCTGCCTGAACACCTCCGCCATCTCGTCTTCGCTGGGAATGGCAATGGCATTTTTCCCCGACTTCTTGGCCTTGTACATCATGTTGTCGGCGACCAGGAAGAGGTCCTTGGGGCTGTCGCCATGATTCGGGCTGATGGCGATGCCGATCGACGTGGTGGGCTTAAGCATGTTGCCATCCGGCGTTTCCATGACAAAGCCCTCAAGCAACTCGGCGATGCGCTGCGCGACCGTATGGGCCTGGGTGTCGTTGGTCTCGGGCAGGATGATGCAAAATTCGTCGCCGCCATAACGAGCCAGCATATCTCCATCCCTTACCGCGCGGTGAAGCAACTTGGCAAATGCCTGCAGGAACGAGTCGCCGAAATGATGCCCGTAGCGATCATTAATCGCTTTAAAGTTGTCCATGTCGAGCATCATCACGGCAAATTGCTGGCCATGCCGTTTCGAACGACCCACCTCGTATCCCAGCAATTCCCAGAACATGCGCTGGTTATATAGATCAGTCAGCGGGTCGCGCGTGGCATAGTGCTCGAGATCCTTGGTGTACTTGTAGATCGCCTTGACCGATCCAACCAGGTTAAGCAATGTAGTCAGGATGCTGCCGATGACCATGTGGCGCACGTTATCCATCGCCAGCGCCGATTGCACGCCGATGCCGACAATGCCGCCGATTTTCGGCGTTTCCAGCAGCAACGATTTGGTTTGAAGCTCGATGTCCTGGATGGTCAACTCAGGAAGCGAGATATTCTCATCGGCAATGTTGTGGGCAATTTGCAGGATGGTGCCATCGCCGAAAAATGGATGGGCATGGAGTTGCTGATGAAGATTTTTCTCGAACAGCTGAGTGGTTTCAGCGGAGGGTGTGTTGCGCCAGAAAATTTCGCACTCATAAGCCTCTTCCTCGACGCGAAAAATGGTGACCAATGCGTAGGCATCGATGATCGGATTGATATCCAGCAGCAAATCCTTGATGAACCCGCGCCAGTCGCGCACCACGTTCGAGGTAATGATGAATTTTTCGAGGAGCTTGATCTCGAACTCGAGGACATCCTTGTCGACCGCGACGCATTTCATCTTCTCAACCAGCAGGGCGACATGATCGAAAGTCTGGTTGAATTCCTCGAAGCCGAAATCGACCCGGCTGATATCGAACTGATCAAAGTCCCTGACGCTATTGACCGATTCGACCTTGCCGCGGAACAAATCCACGGAACGATTGATCTTCCTGGCTGCAAAAGCCGACACTGCGGCGGCGGCCAGCAATACCAGCAAGCCCAACACCAGAAACAGCCCGACGTAATAGATGCGGACTGTGGTGGTTACCGTTTGCAGATTATGCTGGATGGCAATGGCGCCCAGCACCTCCCCGTCTTTGGCGTTGGCGTGACAGCGCAGGCATTCATGTTGCGCAATAACCGGGAAAGTATAACGGACATGGCGACCCGTCCTGGTAACGGTTCCCTTGCCGCTATCCATGACTTGCTCGACTTCATCAAACGACGGGGGTTGCTGCACCCTTCCATACAAGGCTTCCACGGACTTGCTGCGATAGATGCCTACTTGGTCAAGAGTGGTTGAAAAGGCGGATTTGCTGGCGGCAGTAACGTCATCCAGTTGCTGGCGAGAACCGCCGATGCGCAGGGTTTGGTAGAGCGCGTTGAAATTCTGCCGGGAAATCTCCCCGGACGTTTCCTGCATACGCTCTTCCAGCAGCTTTTCATACAGCAAAGAGGAAGCAAGCGTCGCCCCAAGAAAGACGAGTAGAGCAACACCAACAGTGGCGGTAAATACAAAGCCTTTAAGCGTGTTTAGCAATTGCAAAGCTTTTCTGTACATACCGTTCATCCGCTGGGCTTTGTTTAATTTTGTTGTAAAGGTCATCCCCGTTCAGCAACACGGGATGGCAGCGGGTGCATTCCGTCAAACCGCCTTGCGAAATATAAGCTTTTCCCTTATTGGTTACAAGCGAACCGACTGAGTACTGTCAGGTGACTTGGCGATCTGCTTTTCCCGTCTCGAATCCGGAATTACCCAAACAAAAAACCCGGGTTACATTGTCCATATCCAGGCTTTCAATGCCGATAAAATGACATCGGGGGCTTATTTCGCCTCTTTTTTAAGCTCCATGATGGCGATCACGGTTTCTTTCGACGCCATGGAAAACTGCCCGGACAGCAACACATTGGCGCCGATCTTGTCGTTGTCTTCGACCTTTTTGACCACCTCCGCAGCGCAGCGGTGGAAATTGGCGTGCTTGGTCACCAGATCCTGGTAATGTGGCCTGGTGTTGAATACGGCACCTTCGCCGTAAATCCATTTACCCAGGTCGCACAGATTATCCTCACACACTGTCCCGCTCTTCAACTGCTCGGCGCTGGCACCGTCGATAAACTGTTTCAGTCTGACTTTCCATTTGATATGTGCCGCGATTGCATCGTCGAAATTCATTGTAACCTCCTAATTTTATTTGACAACACTGATTAAAGATCGGATTTTGAATCGCCTCAGTACATTTTTTCGGATTATCCTCCAATTGCTCCAGATCGTTAACCATATCGGCAGCTTGCTGGAAAACCCGGCGGTTTTCTTCCGACAGAAACGCAACATGCTCAAACTCGTGAGAATTTTCGCTGTTGTTCTGGCTTTGCACCTTCAACGCGCGCAAGGCTTAAATAAGGGCGCATTGCTCCGTGTATGCTGTGCGCTCCAAACCTACTGGCCTGAGGTTGCACCCTGTTCATTTGCATCGGGTTCAAGCAGCTTCTGGATCACCGCCCCCGCCAGCATATAGCCGAACAGCGGCGGCATGTAGCTGATGGTGCCGTTGACCGCGCGCGGGCGCCCCGACCCCTCCACCGGCTGGGGCGGCAGCGGCGCGCTGGGTTGCTCGTCGGAGAACACCGTCAGCAGCCCCTTGCGGATGCCGTGGCGCTGCAGGCGCTTTCTCATCTGGCGCGCAAGCGGGCACATTTCGGTCTTGCTGATATCAACCAGCCTGATCCTGCTCGGGTCGAGGCGGTTGCCCGCCCCCATGCTGGAAACCACCTTCAGGCCGCGCTTCAGGCTTTCCGCCACCAGCGCCACCTTGCACGCCAGCGAATCGATCGCATCCACCACGTAATCGCAGTCCCCCGGCACCAGGTCGTTGACGTTCTCGGTATCGAGAAACTGCCGGATAACCGTCAGCTTGCATTCCGGATTGATGTCGCGGATGCGCGCCGCCATCAGTTCCGCCTTGGACTGGCCCACGGTGGAGAGCAATGCCGGCAGTTGGCGGTTGATATTGGAAGCCGCCACCACGTCGTGGTCTAGCAGGGTCAGCCGCCCGATGCCGGCGCGCGCCAGCGCTTCCGCGCAGTAGGAGCCGACGCCGCCGAGCCCGGCGACAAACACGTGCCTGGAGGCCAGCCGGGCGATGCCTTCATCGCCGATCAGGATATGGGTGCGTTCGAATTGGGGTTGCATGGAAAACCTTCTTTAAGCCAGTTGCACGCGGACAAATCTAAAAAAGGCGATTATCCACGAATGACACGAATGTTCACGAATAAACACGAATAGTTCAGAGGCAATCATCATGCCGCTTAGAGGCACCACTTTTGGCGCCGAACAGGACGATCAGCCGGACAATTATAACCGACTGATTATTAGTGAACATTCGTGCTTCATTCGTGTAAATTCGTGGATGAAATGCTGTTTTCTAATTTATGCGTTTCCACCGGCTCGACATGGATGGTCACCGCGATGTTGGGCAAGGCACGCTCCAGCGCTGCCTCGATCCGGTCGCACAGGGCGTGCGCCTGGTTCACCGAGCTTTCCCCCGGCACCAGCAGGTGAAAATCGATAAAACGGCGCGAACCGGATTTGCGGGTGCGCAGGTCGTGAAAGGAGGTGCCATCTGGCAGGAGCTTGCCGATCTCCGCCTCGATCCGCCCAACCTCGTCGGCCGGCAGGGCCGCGTCCATCAGCCCGCTCCAGGAACGCTGCAGCAGATGGAACCCGGTGAAGATGATGTGCAGCCCCACCGCCACCGCCATCAGCGGATCGAGGATCTGCCACGAGGCCGGCGCGAACATCACCACGCCCAGGCCCGCCACGATCCCCGCCGAAGTCCAGACATCGGTCATCAGGTGTTTGGCGTCCGCTTCCAGGGTGATGCTGTCGTACCGGGTTCCCGCCTTGAGCATGGCCCGTGCCGTGGCGAAATTGAGTGCCGCCGCGAGCAACGAAACCATCAGGCCGGAGCCTAGGTTTTCCAGCGCGGCGGGATGCAGGAAGCGCCCTACCGCCGCATAAATGATGGATACCGCCGCTACCAGGATCAATGCGCCTTCCGCGCCGCTGGAAAAATATTCCGCCTTGTCGTGGCCGTAGGCGTGGTCGGCATCCGCGGGACGGGAGGCGATGGTGAGGGCGGCCAGCGCGATCAGGCCGGCGGACAGGTTGACCAACGACTCCACGGCATCGGACAGCAGGCTCACCGAACCGGTGAGATGCCAGGCGCCGAACTTCAGCGCCATGGTCGCGATCGAGGTCGCAATCGACAGGTAAGCCATGCGCAGGATGGCACGGCTCCTCATGCAAGGCCTTTCAGGATCGCCCGGGCATTGGCGGTGGTCGCCGCTGTCATTTCAGCCACCGTCATCCCGCGCAACTCGGCCAGAATCCCGGCGATGCGCGGCAGGTATTCCGGGCTGTTGCGCGCCTTGCCGATGAATTCCGGCGGCATGTCGGGCGCGTCGGTTTCGAGCACGATGCTGTCCAGCGGCAGGGTGACGGCCAGTTCGCGCAGCTTGGTGGCGCGGTCGTAGGTCATGGCGCCGCCGAAGCCGAGCTTGAAACCCAGCTTGATGAACTCCTCGGCCTGCTGGCGGCTGCCGCTGAAGGCGTGGGCGATGCCGCCCCTCACCTTGAAAAGCCGCAGGAATTTCAGCACCGTGTCCTGCGCCCGGCGGATGTGCAGCAGCACCGGCAAGTCGAACTCCCGGGCGATTTTCAGCTGTTCGGAAAAATAGAATTCCTGGCGCTCGCGGTCGTAATCCGGCACGAAGAAATCCAGGCCGATTTCGCCGATGGCGACCGGGTGGTGCAGAACGATCATCTCGCGCAGCGCCGTCAAATCCTCCGGCACTGCGCCAGCCACATACATGGGATGAATGCCCAGCGCCGGAAAGCAGCCGGGATAGCGCCCGCAGGTCGCCAGCAGCGCGGTGAATCCGGCGCGCTCCACACCTGGAACCACGATGACGCCGACCCCGGCTGCGCGGGCGCGCGCCGCCACTTCGTCGCGGTCGGCGTCGAATTCGGCGGCATCGAGGTGGCAGTGGGTGTCAATCAGCATGGCTCTATTCTACCTAATCTACCTAAAACGGCATTTCACCGCGGAGGACGCGGAGGACGCGGAGGAATTCAAAAACATAGGCCCAGTCGAGCGTTCTCTCAGAGAAAAACGCATAACAAGGTTTTGCTTCTTGTTTTTCCTCTGCGCCCTCTGCGCCCTCTGCGTCCTCTGCGGTTCAAGAGTTTTTTGCAGGTTCTAAGCTACCCCGCCGCCAGGCTTTTTCCACCTCGATGACGAAATAGATGACCAGCCCGACCGCCACGATCCGCGCCCAGTCGTCCAGGCCGATCGGCGCGCTGGCGAACAGGCGGTTCATCAGCGGGGCATAGGTAAACAAGAGCTGCAGCGCGATCATCAGCCCCACCCCGCTCCACAGCCAGACATTGGAAAAAAAGCCGACGTGGAACGGCGAGTGGGTCATCGAGCGGCAGTTGAACAGGTAGAACAGCTCGCCCATCACAAATACGTTCACCGCCACGGTGCGGGCCTGCTCCAGGCTGGCGCCGGTTTCCAGCTCCCACAGGAACAGTCCGAACGCCCCGCCCAGCAACAGGGCGCTGACCAGCAGGATGCGCAGCATCAGCGCGGTGGTCAGGATCGGGGCGGCGGGGTGGCGCGGCGGGCGGCGCATCACATCCTTGTCGATCGGCTCGAACGCCAGCATCAGGCCGAGCAGCACGGCGGTGGTCATGTTGATCCACAGGATTTGCAGCGGCGTGATCGGCAGGGTCACGCCCAGCATGACGGCTGCCAGGATGACGAAACCCTCGCCGAAATTGGTCGGCAGCGTCCAGGTGATGAACTTGACCAGGTTGTCGAAGACGCCGCGCCCCTCCTCCACCGCCGCCTCGATCGAGGCGAAGTTATCGTCGGTGAGCAACATATCGGCGGCCTCCTTGGCCACCTCGGTGCCGGTGATGCCCATGGCGATGCCGATGTCCGCCTGCTTCAGGGCGGGGGCGTCGTTGACGCCGTCGCCGGTCATCGCCACGATCTCGCCTTCGGCCTGAAGGGCCTCGACCAGGCGCAGCTTCTGTTCCGGCTCGACGCGGGCGAACACCGTGGTATTGCGCACCGCGCTGCGCAGGTCGGCGTCGGACAGCGCGGCGATTTGCCGGCCGGTGAGCGGCGGCGCGCCCTCGGCCAAGCCAAGCTGCGCGGCGATGGCCGCGGCGGTGATGGCATGGTCGCCGGTGATCATCTTCACCGCGATGCCCGCGGCGTGGCACGCCTTTACTGCGGCGACCGCCTCGGCCCTGGGCGGATCGATCATGCCCTGCAGGCCGATGAAGACGAGGTTGCCAAGGTGGCGATGGTCGAGTGCCTCCCCCGCTCCCGGCACGCCCCTGGCCAGCGCCAGCACGCGCAGGCCGTGCGAGGCCATGGCATGGGCATGGGCTTCGATCTCCGCCCGATCGAGCGCGACCTCCCGACCTTCCGGGTCGAGCATCGCGCTGGCGCGGTCGAGGATCTTTTCCAGGGCGCCTTTCACATAGACGATATCGCCATGCAAGGTGGCCATGTACTGGTAGCGCGAGTCGAAGGGAATCTCGTCATGGCGCGAATAAGCGGCATGCAGCTCGCTCGGCACCAGCCCGCCCTTTTCAGCCGCGACCAGCAGGGCGCCCTCGGTCGGATCGCCGGCGACCTCGCGGCGGCCCTCGCGCTCGGCCAGCACCGCGTCGTTGCACAGCACGCCGGCAGTGAGGCATTCGCGCAGCGCGCCTTGCGGCACCACCGCCTTGCCGCCCTGGCTGATCTCGCCCGCCGCCGCATAGCCGCTGCCGCTGACGCAGAAGGTCTCGCCGCCGGCATAGATTTCCTGCACCGTCATCTGGTTCTCGGTGAGGGTGCCGGTCTTGTCGGAACAGATCACCGTCGCGCCGCCCAGGGTTTCCACCGCCGGCAGCTTGCGGATGATGGCGCGGCGCTTGGCCATGCGCGACACGCCGATGGCCAGGGTGATGGTGATCGCCGCCGGCAGGCCCTCGGGAATCGCCCCCACCGCCAGCGCCACCGCCGCCATGAACATATCCACCGGCGCCTCGCCGCGCCAGATGCCGACGATGAAGGTAAACGCCGCCAAACCGAGAATCACGTACAGCATGATCGCGCTGAAATCCTGGATCTTGCGGGTCAGCGGCGTGGACAGGTCGGTAGCGTGGGCGATCATGCGCGAAATGCGGCCGGTTTCGGTGGCATCTCCGGTCGCCACCACGACCCCCGCCCCTTGGCCGCTGGTGACCAATGTACCGGCATAGGCCATGTTGGCCCGTTCAGCCAGGACGGCGTCCTTCTCCAGATGCGCCGTGTGCTTCTGCACCGGCAGGGATTCGCCGGTCAGGGCCGCCTCGTCGGTCATCAGTTCGCGCCCCCGGTACAGGCGCAGGTCGGCCGGCACCTTGTCGCCGGGAACGAGCAGGACGATATCGCCCGGCACCAATTCGGCGGCTGGCAGCGCCTGCTTGACGCCGTCGCGCAGCACCGTGGTGGAGCTGGCCGCCATCCGCGCCAGCGCCGCAATCGCATCTTCGGCCCTGGATTCCTGGATGTAGCCGATCACCGCATTGACCAGCACCACGCCGAAGATCACGCCCGAATCCACCCATTCCTGCAGAAACGCGGTTATCGCGGCGGCGGCGAGCAGGATGTAGATCAGCGGCTGGTGAAATTGCAGCAGGAAGCGCAGCCAGGCCGGCTTGCCCGCCTTGGGGGTGAGCCGGTTGGCGCCGAACTCTTCTTGGCGGCGGCGCACCTCGTCGCCTCTCAAACCGTGAGCCAGATCGGTGTCGAGCAGTTCGGCGACCTCGTTGGCAGGCAGGTGGTGCCAGTGTCTTTCCAGCAGCGAAATGGTCGGTTCAGTCATTTATTCTTTAAAACTCTAAAATTAAGCGCTTCACCGCAGAGGAAAAACAAAGCCATGTAGGTTGGGTTAGGCGCGGTTTTTTGCGCCGTAACCCAACAAACCCAAGCTTCCCTCTAAATGTGGGTTTTGAATGTTTTGGGTTTGTTGGGTTACGCGATAAAGCCGCTAACCCAACCTACATGACTCCTCCGCGTCCTCTGCGGTTCAATAGCTCTAGGCACTTAGGCAAGCCCTTGTAAAATATCCCGCACCGGCTTGGGCAACGCCGCCCCCAGCGCATCGGCCAAGGATAGCCACAGCCCGCTCGGCTCGCGCGCGCCCGGCTGCGGACTACCCTCACCCCAACCCTCTCCCGCTTGCGGGAGAGGGGGCAAAGGTAAAGGGCACTGGTTCTGATTTGCCGTCACCGTGTACACGCGCGGCACGATGCGCAGGCGGAAATGGGTGAAGGTATGCAGCCGCTCCGGCAGCGGACTGACCTCCGCGCCCACCATGCCGAGACGCTCAAGCGCGTCCGTCTCCAGGACCGGCGCCTCGGGCAGGCTCCACATGCCGCCCCAGATGCCGGTGGGCGGCCGCTTTTCCAGGTACACCTCGCCTTGGCGCAGCAGAACCAGCAGGGCGGTTTCCTTCTGCGGCAGCGGCTTGCGCGGTTTGGGCGTGGGCAGCTCCGCCACCCGCTTTTCATTGTAGGCGACACAGCCGGAACCCAGGGGACAAACGGCACAGGACGGCTTGCGGGCGCACACCGTGGCGCCCAGGTCCATCAGCGCCTGGGTATAGGTTTCGATACCGGATTCGGGTAGCAGTGCCTCGGCCTGCCGCCACAGGCGGTTCTCCACCGCTTTGGCGCCGGGATAGCCGGCGATGCCAAAACAGCGCGCCAGCACGCGCTTGACGTTGCCGTCCAGGATCGCGCGGCGCTGGCCGAATGAGAAAGCCAGGATCGCGGCAGCGGTGGAGCGGCCGATGCCGGGCAGCGCCACGACCGACTCGGGATCGGAAGGAAAAATGCCGCCATGCTGCGCCACCACGAGCTGCGCGGCACGGTGCAGGTTGCGGCCGCGGGCGTAGTAACCGAGCCCGCTCCAGTGGGCGAGCACCTCGTCCTGCGACGCGGCGGCGAGGGCGGCAAGATCGGGGAAGCGCGAGATGAAACGCTGGTAATAGGGGATGACGCTGGCGACCTGGGTCTGCTGCAGCATGATTTCCGACAGCCACACCGCGTAGGGATCGCGGGTCTGCTGCCAAGGCAGGCCGTGCCGGCCATGCTGTTCCTGCCACTCGATCAGGCGTTGGGCGAAGTTTTTCATTTTAAAAAAACAATTGAACCGCAGAGGACGCGGTGGACGCGGAGTAATTCAAATACGCTAAAAATACCGGAACTTTTTAGTCGGGCGCTTGGCCTCTCTCGCCTTTCCTCAGCGTCCTCCGCGTCCTCTGCGGTAAAGCGCCGTTCGAAACTATCCACTTACTTGAACAGCCCTTTCAGGCCGCCCTTCAGCTCTTCGCCTAGGCGCGACTTGATTTCCTCTTTTTTCTGTTCGACCTTCTGCTCGACTTTCTGCTTCACCGCCTCAGAGGCCATGGCATTGAAATCCAGGCTGTATTTCAGCCCGGTGAACGGCCCGGTGATGCGCACCGGCACCGTCATGCCCTTGAGCGCGGACAGCTCCTTGCCGCCCTGGCCCTCCAGGGAGGCGACCACGGTGGCCTTGGCGAGATAATTCATCGAGCTCTCGCCGATGTTCACGTCGCCATTGCCGGTCAGACGCAGCAACGGCGATTTGGCGGAAAGGTCCTCGTTGTGGGCGACGCCACGGTTAATCTGGAAGCTGGCTTTCAATTCTGAAAAGTCGGTCTTTTCACCGGCATTGGCGGCCTGAGTGGTTTCCCCCTGAGGCGAGCCGAACTTGGCCTTGGCGCTGCGGATTGCGCCGGCGATGTTGACGCCTTTCAGCGCGCCGTCGTGCAGGTTGAGCGCCGCGCTGCCCTGCAGCGCTTTCTTCATGGCGCTGACGGTGGCGCCCTGGGCATTAACGTCGAGGGCCACGTTGCCGCGCCCTTCCAACATATCGACATCGGCGGCATCTTTCAGCAACGGACCGACGTTGACCCCGGCCAGATTCTGCTTCAGCGCCACGCGGGGCGTTCCGGAACCATGCAGGGAGATCGCGCCATTCAACGTCCCCTGGTAGAGATTCGCCGAAATCGGCGCGACGTTCAGATTGCCATCACCCGCCTTGACGTTGAGCTTGATGTTGGAGGACTTGATGTTGGCGACCTTGAGCGTGCCGATGCTGAGCTGCCCATTGGCGTTGAGTTTTTTCAGAAAACCGAAATCCAGCGGCTTTTCGGGCTGTTTCCTCTCGGGTTTGGCGGGCGGCGGCAAATAGCGGTCAACATCGAGTCGGTCGATACCGATATCGAAAACATAGGCCGGCGCATCGAAATGGCTGAAGCCGAGCTTGGCCCTGAGCTGGCTGTCGTCGAGTTTGCCGGTCAGGTCCAGATGCGCATCCTCCTTGGCAAGATCGAACCGGGCCGAGCCGCCCAGAGTGATGTCGAGCGCCTTGGGCATGGCCGGGCCGCTGAGGTTGAGGCTGGCGGCGAGTTTGTCCAGGCTGTACTGGCGCGTATCCAGGTTGGCGCTGAGCGGGCTGGCGATCCGGCTCTTGACGGTGTTGTCGCCCTGCTTGCCGCTGACTTCCAGCGTGAAATTGTCGGCTCGAACGGCGCTGCCCTTGCCGGTCAGGGCGGGGACGCTGAGCACCAGATCCAGGTTACCCTTGGCCTGCACCAGCTTCGCCGTCAGATCGATCTGACCGGCAAAACGTTCGGGCTCTAGCTCGAATTTCGGCGAGGTCAGGCGCATGTCCAAGCCATCGGCACCGTACTTTCCTGCCAGGGAAAACGCCAGCTTGTCGAGCGTGACCGCCTTGGCCTCGGTATCGAACAGCAGGCCGCTGGCCAGTTCCACCTGGGCATCGATCTTCGGGTTGTCGCCCCGCAAGGTGAATTTGAGATCGACCTTGCCGGGCTGTTTGTTGGCCAGGCGCCCGGATTCGAACTCCAGGCCGGAAATATCCAGTTTCCGCTTGCCCATCTGGTCGTCGAAAGCAAGCGCGGCACGGGTGACGCTGACACCTTCGATATCGAACTTGAACTGCTCCGACTCTTCCTCCTCCTTCTTCAAAAGGTCGTCGATGCTGGTGGTCCCGTCGGGATAGCGCACCAAGCGGGCGCGGATGCCGTCTATCCGGATGCGATCCACCACCAGTTGCTGCTTCAGCAGCGGCAACAATTCCAGCGAAACGCGGGCGCTGTCGATGGCGGCGAACTCCTTGTCACTGCCGTGATCGCTTAAGGAAAGCTTGCCGAGATCGGCGCCGATGCGGGGGAAAAAAGTCAGCTTTATGTCGCCCTCGAGCATCAGGGTGCGCTGCTTTTTCTCCTGCACCAGCTTGACGATCAGCGGCTTGTAATCGTTCGGGTTGAAGGTCGCGGCGACCAGCGCAACAAGGGCAAGGAATGCGACGAGAATGGCACCGATGGAAATCAGTCCGTATTTCAAGGTCTTGTTCATTTTTATGGCACCTCATAAGAATCCGGATTTGTGAGCATCCGCTTCATCCCGAACTAACGCGTAGCGGAAAAATCCCCTGCTTGCCTATTCATCATTATATGCGGCGAGGTTAAATTTATTCCACGTCTGGTTTACGATTCCACATGTCTTCAGCCCATAGTGGATTGGGCATCCTTGCGGGGCATTTGGGCGGACTCTTTGATTTTCAGAGACGCCCTTCGCACGATCATGGGGCGTGAATTGAAGACTGGAGCGGGTGAAGGGGATCGAACCCTCGTATGCAGCTTGGGAAGCTGCCGTTCTGCCATTGAACTACACCCGCAGGAGGGCTGATTTTACGATGGTTCCGCGCATTACTCAACTGCTTGCGGAATTTTCCGTAAGCTTCCGTTCTACCATAGCCCTGCGCCTGCATGGTAGAATTCATTCCCATTTTATTTTGCGGCAACATTTCAAGACAATGCAGCTAACGGTCAACGGCGCACCTCATTCCTTTGAGCAGAATCCGAACCTCGCCCAATTGCTGGAAACCCTGAATCTCGCCGGAAAACGTCTGGCGGTGGAAAGGAACGGCGAAATCGTGCCGCGCAGCCAGTTCGCCGACACCTTGCTGGCCGATGGGGACAAGCTGGAAATCGTCGTCGCGGTCGGCGGCGGCTAATACTCATGAGGAGCGAGGCAGAAAATCCGTCGCTCCTAACGCCTCACTCTTCACCCCTCACTGGTTAAAGACATGGACGAACTCATTATCGCAGGCAAATCCTACTCCTCCCGGCTGCTGATCGGCACCGGCAAGTACAAGGATTTCGACGAAACCCGCCGCGCCGTCGAGGAAAGCGGCGCGCTGATCGTGACGGTGGCGATCCGCCGCACCAACATCGGCCAGACCGCCGGCGAGCCGAGCCTGCTGGATGCGCTGCCACCCTCCAAATACACTTATCTGCCCAACACCGCCGGCTGCTACAGCGCCGACGACGCGATCCGCACCCTCCGCCTGGCGCGCGAACTGCTGGACGGCCACGACCTGGTCAAGCTGGAAGTGCTGGGCGACCCGAAGACGCTCTACCCGAACATGATGGAAACCCTCAAGGCGGCGGAAGTCCTGGTCAAGGACGGCTTCAAGGTGATGGTCTACACCTCCGACGACCCGATCATTGCCAAGCAGCTGGAAGAAATCGGCTGCGTCGCGGTGATGCCGCTGGCCTCGCTGATCGGCTCCGGCATGGGCATCCTCAACCCGTGGAACCTGCAGATCATCATCGACAACGCCAAGGTGCCGGTGATCGTCGACGCCGGCGTGGGCACGGCATCGGATGCTGCCATCGCCATGGAGCTGGGCTGCGACGGGGTGCTGATGAATACCGCCATCGCCGGCGCCGGCAACCCGGTGCTGATGGCCTCGGCGATGAAAAAGGCGGTACAGGCCGGACGCGAGGCGTTCCTCGCCGGCCGCATGCCGAAGAAGCTCTATTCCGCCAGCCCGAGTTCACCCACCACCGGCATGATCGGCAAGTAGTCCGGCATGACGTCCGAACAGCACCGTCCGATCCGCAGTTTCGTCCTGCGCCAGGGGCGCATGTCCCATGCCCAGACCCGGGCGCTGGAAACCCTGCTGCCGCGTTGGGGCATGTCCTATCAGGAATCGTTGCTCGACCTCGACACCGCCTTCGGCCGCAGCGCGCCGAAGATCCTCGAGATCGGCTTCGGCATGGGGGATTCCACTGCGGCCATCGCCGCCGCCCATCCCCAGAACGATTATCTTGGCATCGAGGTTCACGGCCCCGGCGTCGGCAGCCTGCTCAACCAGATCGAAGCCCAGGGCCTGACCAACCTGCGCGTCGTCCAGCACGACGCGGTGGAAGTGCTCAAGCACATGATCGCCCCGGCAACCCTCAACGGCGTGCACATTTTCTTCCCCGATCCCTGGCACAAGAAAAAACACCACAAGCGCCGCCTGATCCAGCCGGAACTGGTCGCGCTGCTGTGCGAAAAAATCAAGCCCGGCGGCTATCTCCACGCCGCCACCGACTGGCAGGAATACGCCGAGCACATCCTCGCCGTGCTTGCAGCAGAACCGAAGCTGGCCAACACCGCCGCCGATTACGCCCCCAAGCCGGACTACCGTCCGCTGACCAAATTCGAGCAGCGCGGCATCAAACTCGGCCATGGGGTGTGGGACATCGTGTTCAGGAAAATCTAGCCGAACCGGTTCTGAACCACCACCTCGGCCATCGGCAGTTGTCCGCCTCTCGGCAGTGGCTCGCTGATACCCTTGCCGATGGCCACGAACATCGCGATCACATGGTCTTCAGGCAGGTTGACGAGCTTGCCCACCGCGTCGAAATCAAAGCCGTCCATCGGGCATGAGTCATACCCCATTTCCTGCGCCGCCAGCATCAGGGTCATCGCCGCGAGGCCGCATGAGCGCATGGCCTCGTCGCGCTGCGCCTGGTTGCGATCCCGGTAATACTGGCCGATGGCCGGAACCAGATAATCCTGCACCTGCTGCGGCGCGTGTTTCCAGTAGCGGGACGGTTCCTTCTCCCAGGCCTTGAGGTCGGCGGCAAGCACGACCAGCAGCGAGGCGTCGGTCACTTGCGCCTGATCCCAGGCCACGGCCCGAACCTGCTTGCGCAACTCGGGATCGCGCACCAGCACGAAGCGCCAGTTCTGGATGTTGAAGGCGGTAGGGGTAAGCATGGCAAGCGCCATCAGCCGTTCGACCTCGGTTTCGCTCATGCGGTGGTCCGGATCGAACCCTTTGACGGCACGGCGCTGTTCGATGGCGGTGGAAACATTCATGTTAGCTCCTTTAGCTTCAATATACCGACCATTCGGTATGTTTTGGGTCAAAAATCTCCTTGCGAAGCATCCTCGTTAGCGGGTCGTCAAACCCTCGACATAGCCGTGCAACTGTTTCATGCACAAGGAAAAGGTCTCGGGCGATTGAAAATTCTTGGCGGTGCCGCCGCAGCCTTCCCAGGCCGAAACAATGAACAATGCCGCCGCCTGGCAATCCACGTCCGCCCGGATAGCGCCTTGTGCCTGCCCGCGCTTCAGCGCATCCTCGAACACGTCTTGCCAGGCGGTCAGCACCGCGTTGAGCCGATTCTTGAACATTTCGTCGAGCGGGCTCATCTCCTGCATCAGGTTGTTGAGCGGGCAACCCAGCTTGATCATGTCAGCGGAAAATTTTCGGTCGATGCCGTCGATGATTTCCAGCAGGGTCTCCACCGGTTGCGCGCTTACGCGCAATTTCTTGAAGATAAGCGCGTCGAGCAGGTCGGCGACGACCTCGTCGATGACCGCCAAACCCAGCGCTTGCTTGGTAGGAAAATGGTGATACAGCGCCCCCTTGGTCAGCCCGGTATTGCTTAGAATATTGACGATGCTGGCAGCCTGGAAGCCGCTGCGGTGGATTTCGCAGAATGCCGCATCCAGGATTTGTTGGCGGGTAAGATCGGGGTTTCGAATATCCATGCATTCATTACATACCAACCGGTATGAATGTGTCAAGCACCACGAAAAATATAATTACTTGGCATGGAACGGCGCGTTATAATCAGATGCCGCTTGCGGGACGGCCATTCGTAAATCCATACCAATCAAACATAAAGGGAGTCATTATGAATAAGCTGTTGATCGTTCTGTGCCTGGCAGTCGGTTTCGCTTCCCCTGTCTTCGCCGCTGATGAAAAAGCGCCGACCGCGCAGCAAAGCAAGATGAGCACCTGCAACAAGGAAGCCGGAGAAAAGGCGCTGAAAGGCGATGAGCGCAAGAAATTCATGAGCGACTGCCTCAAGGCCAAGCCCGCGACAGACGCTGCCATGGCAAAAGAAAGCGCGGCGCCAAAAGAAGCCGCCGCCCCGGAAGCGAAATTGACGCCCATGGCCACCTGCAACAAGGCTGCCGGAGAGAAAAGCCTGAAGGGCGATGAGCGCAAGAAGTTCATGAGCGCTTGCCTCAAGGCCAAAGGCCCGGAAAACATGAAGTAAGCCGCCCGGCTTACCCGTTGAGAAACCCGCTGCGGCGGGTTTTTTTATGGCATGCGGCCGCTGATGGCGCGCAGGAATTCCTGGCGAAACAAATCGTTATCATTGAAACAACCGGCAAAGGCCTGGGTATAGACGCGCTCGTCGCCGCGCCGGTCCTCGCCCAGCAGCAGGCAAAGCTGCTCTGCCTCGATTACGCAGGCGGCGCCCTTGGCCTTGCCATGCGTGACCAGCGCCTCGGCGACATCGCGCGTCATCCACTCCTGATAGGTGAAGCGGTGTCCGATCGCATCCACCAGCCGGGCGATGCGACCAAAGCCATGAAGCCGGCCACCGGGGATGTAGGCAACGTGGGCGATGCCGCGAAACGGTACGAGGTGGTGCGGGCAGACCCCGTGCACCGCGATGCCGCGGATCACCACCATGTCCTCACGCGGGTCGGCGAAGCCTTCGCCCAGCACCTCGGCGGGGTCCATGTCGTAGCCGCCGAGCAGGCGCTTTTCCCATAGTTCGCGCACGCGCAGTGCGGTCCTGCCGGTGTGCGCGCTGTCCGGCGCGACGCCGCAGGCGCGCAGCAAGTCGGTCACCGCCTGCTCAAATGCGGCGGCATCGAACTGGCCGACGCGCGGAATTCCCAAGCCGCCGGGAGTCGGCGTGGGATGATCGTGGTCGCAACAGTCAGCCATGGTGCCTCCTCAATCTTTCTGCCGCGGGATCCAGCCTTCCAGCAGGGTGTTGATGACTGCGTCGGCCTGTTCTGAAAGCACGAAACGGTCATTGGAAAGTATCCAGCGGAAAGCCAGCCCCTGCACTGAGGAAATCAGCAGGCAGGCGCTTTGCTCCGGATTGATGTCGGCGCGAATCTCTCCCGCTGCCTGCGCCGCCTTGATCTGGCCGGAGAGGAATTGCAGGAAAGACATCACCAACTGGTTCATGCGCTCGCGGAACACCGGGTCGCCCGACTGCAGCTCTTCGGAAAAAAGCAGGCGCGGAATGCCCGGCTGGCTCTGGATGAAATTGAGATGGAAGCGAACCACCGCGCGCAAGCGATCGATCGGCGCCAGCTTGTCCAGCCCGAGCTGGCCTATGCCCTGCTGCAGTCGGTTCTGGACGGCATCCACCAGCGCCACCAGCACGTGGCTCTTGTCGCCGAAATGCAGGAACAATGTCGGCTGAGCGATCCCCACCGCCTTGGAGAGCGCGCGCGTGGTCAGTTTCGCCACGCCTTCATGGCGAATGATCTCCATCGCCGCCTCGACGATGTCGTTGCGCCGGGATTCGGCTGATTTGCGTTTGCGCTTTGGCTCAGCCATTAACGGCTGCGGTTTGCAGATTTCATTGTCCGTAATTATAGCCATTAATCCCCTTTATTCGCTTCGATTTCAGGCCGGTCGCACAAGATCAAAAAAAGCGGCCCGAAGGCCGCTGAAAATACACGCGGGGGTTGCGTGTTATTTGGAACAGCAATCGCCTTCAGGCACACCGGCTTTTTTCAGCATGAAGGAGAGCGGGCAGAAGTTGGTCAGGCCGCTTTGCGCCAGATTCGCGCCCACGAACACGGTCAGCCAGACCCAGACGGGATCAACGAAGTGCGTCAGGGCGACGCTGAGCAGAATCATAAAGCCGGCCATCAGGTGAACAATTTTATCTACGGTCATGATTATTTCCTTTCTTAAAATTTGTAGCTGAGCTGCACATTGACGATGTTTTGTTCCAGCTCGATCTTGTTAGCCGTCCCCACGTTCGAGGTAATTTCATTCTTGAAGGCGTGGGCGTAGGAGAGCGAGGCGGACACCTTGTCGCTGAACTTGCGTGTCGCGCCGAGCGAAAGGTGCTTCTCGGTGATTGCCAGCGAACCGATGTTACTGTTCACGTCCTCTGCACCGATGGGTGACTTGCCGTAGTTGAAACCGGCGCGTACCGTGGTTTTATCGTTGATCTCCTTCTGCACCCCGATGGCATAGACCGTCTGGTCGCTCCAGCCGAAATTCATGCTGTCGTTGGGATTGGTTGGCGTCTGAAAAGCGACGCGGTCCATCACGTCACTGAAGCCGATGCGCTTCACATCCGCCTCGACCAGCAGGCCGGGCATGGGCTTGAAAGCGACGCCCAGCGCGAATATCTGCGGCATGTCCATGGTCATGCGGTAAGTGCCGCTATTGGTGTTCCACTTGAACTCGTCCATATTGGTCTTGCTGGTCCAGCTTGCGCCCAGTTGGACTGCGTCGCTGACCTTGTAGATCAGACCTGCGTTCATGCCTGCGCCATAGACTTGAGTCTGGGGCAGAGCGAGAGGGCCGCCGGGATACATGCCGTTATACATGGCGAGACTCTGATAGCCGATCTGCAGAGCGGCGCCGACCGAAAGCTTGTCGCTGACCTTGTAGGCGAAGCCAGGAGCGATCTTGTAGGACTGCTTGGTGGTGACGAATGCATGTGTGGTTGGCGAGAGAGAGGCATCGGCAAAATCGACCCCACTGCCGGAGATGCCGCCCATGGCCATGCCCAGGAACAGCCTGTCGTTCACATTGAAGGCCACCGCGCCCGCCGGCATCATGTAGTAATCGGAATCGCTGTCACTGTCATTGGCCTGTCGCGGCGGGTTGAGCACGCCCACGCCCATGTCGAAGCGCACATCCTTGATACCCAGCTCGGCAAGGCCGGCGGGGTTGTACATGATGGTGGCGGCATCCTGCGGCGCGGCGACGGTGGCACCCGCCATGCCCCACTGCGTTGCGGTTACGCCCAGCATCTGGTCGCCGTTGGTAGCCAGCGCGGCCTGGCCAAACCCTAACAATGTCGCGCCCATGGCGCCTGCTGCAATATATTTGCTATTCATTATGCGTTCTCCTCCGGAATTTTTATGATGTTTACTTCCCTTTCGCTGCAACCGGGGTCATCAGCTGCGTACTCACCCCAGGTATACCGCGAAATTTTTGATGGCAGGCCACGCAACCGCTCATGATGTCGCTCATGTGCGTCGCCGCCGCGGACATGTCGCCCTTTTCGGCCGCCTCGGCCAGCTTGAGCGCGCTACCCTCGACCAGGTCGTTCATCACCGGCAGCACCGCCATGTCCGTGCTGTTCATCTTGTCCAGCGGAAAGTAGGGCAGCAGGCCGCCCTTGGGAATGCGGTGATTGGCCAGCCGGCGCGCGCTGTCCGCCGCCTGTTCGCCATTGTCGGTCGCCAGTGCGGCGGCGATGCCCTGGTACTCGGAAAGAATTTCCTGCATCACCTGGCGCAGGGTCAGCTGATTACTCTTGCGGGTGTGGGTTGCATGCGCCTTGTTCAGCACCGCTTTGATATCGGGTGAGAGCGCCATGACTTTTTGCCTTAATTCCGGCGTGTAGCTCATCATCATCTGCCGCATTTCAGGCGGCATCTTGGCCATCTGCGCCTGCATCTCCGGCGACATTCCGTTGCCCGCCGCCGGCTCGGCCATTGCGGATAAAGATGCCGAGGCACAGGCCAGCATCACGATTCCGGCTTTCAATTTGTTGTATCGCATTTGTATCTCCTGTCGATTTATCGGGTTTACCCACTGCCGGTCTTGATTGACCGATCTTTATATGATCATTTGATCATATGTTCGGTTGATTATAATCCGGTATTTTTTACCAATGCAACAATTTTGTTTAAGATGGAAGCCTTACTACCCTGCGCCCCAATGAAAAACCTGTGGAATGACGAGAAAGCCGGACGCTTCCAAAGCGAGCGCGCCCTGCGCGCTTACACCTCGCGCCTGCTCGGCGGCGAAAAGGCGCTGGTGATGGTTGGCGGCGGCAACACCTCGGTCAAACTGCGGGAAAACGGCGAGGACATCCTCTACATCAAGGGCTCGGGCGCCGACCTGGCCAACGTAACGGAAAAAGATTTTGCCCCGGTGCAGATGGCAAGGGTGCGGCAGCTGATCGAACGCGATGCCATGAGCAACGCGGAAATGGGCGCGCAATTCCGCGCCGCCCTGACCGACCCGCTAGCGCCGCGCCCCTCGATAGAAACCCTGCTCCACGCCATACTGCCCTTCAAGTGGGTGGAGCACACCCATGCCGATGCGGTGCTGGCAGTGGCGAACACCGGCCACGGCGAACGCCACCTCCGGGCAGCCCTGGGCGATGCCGTGGTGATCGTGCCCTACCGTCATTCCGGCTTCGAACTGGCAAAAGCCTGTCACAAAGCCTTCCACCGCGAAGCCACCGCGAAAACCATCGGCATGGTGCTGATGCATCACGGCCTCTTCGCCTTCGGCGCCAGTGCGCGCGAGTCCTACGAGCGCATGATCGCCCTGGTCACTCGCGCCGAGGACTACCTGAAAAGCTGCGACGCCTGGGACATTCCGCTGCGCTTTCCCGCAACGGCTACCCAGGGTGGGCAAGCGTCGCTATCACTCGACATCGCCGCCCTGCGCCGCGACCTCTCGCGCGCCGCCGGTTTCCCCCTGGTGATGACGCTGGCCTCCGACCTGATGAGCCTGGCTTACGCCCGCCGCCCCGACCTGGAATCGCTCTCCCAGCGCGGCCCGGCCACCCCGCAGCACGCGGTGTTTACCAAGCGCGTGCCGATGTTGGGGCGCGATGTCGCCGCCTACGCCGCAGCCTACCGCCGCTATCTGGCGGAAAACGCGCCCGAGCAGGCGCCGCGCCTGCCCGACGCCGCGCCGCGTATCGCGATCGACCCGGAGTGGGGTCTGGTTTCTGCCGGGATCACAGCCTTCTACGCCGACGCGGCCGCCGAGGTTTACCTCCACAGCATGAAAATCCAGTCGCGCGCCGAAGCGCTGGAGGCTTATGCTTCCCTGCCGCCGCGCGAAGTGCTCGCCGCCGAGATCGAATATGGCGGCTTCGAGCAGGCCATGCGCAACCAATACGAGCTGGCCGGCCAAGTCGTACTGGTGGATCGGGCGCTGAACCATCAGGCCGAGGTGGAAGCACTGCTCGCCAAGGGCGCCGCGGTGATCGGGCTGGATCACGACCCGGCCGTCAAGACGCTCCACTTCCAAGCGTCCTATCTCGGCCTGTGTTGCGACCCGGACACCGAAATGGCAGCCGCGCTGGAGCAGGCGGTGCGCCGCTACGGCGGCATCGACCGGCTTATCACCGACAACCCGGCATTGACAGCGGCCTGTGCGCCGCTGCTTGAACTTTCACCCCTGAGGAAAACCGCATGAAAATCGAAACCCTGCGCTGGCAAGACCAGCGCCTGGAAATGATCGACCAGCGCGTGCTGCCGGCGCGCTTCGAGTATCTCTCCTACGACTCCGCCGCCAATGTGGCGGAAGGCATCCGCAGCATGGTGGTGCGCGGGGCGCCGGCGATCGGCTGTGCCGCCGCCTACGGCGTGGCGCTGGAAGCATTGCGACTCAAGGAAGCCGCCCCGGAAGCTTTCCGCAGCGGGATGGAAAAAGGCTTCGAAGTCCTGGCGCAGAGCCGCCCCACGGCGGTCAACCTGTTCTGGGCGCTGCAACGCATGCGCCAGGTATGGCAGGGCATGGGCGCGGCCGCACCGGCGAACGTGGCCGAACACTTGTTGAACGAAGCCCATGAAATCCATGCCGAAGACATCCGCATCAACCGCGCCATGGGCGCAGCCGGGGCGGCCATGCTCGCCGACGGCGCGCGCGTGCTCACCCACTGCAACGCCGGCGCCTTGGCCACGGCAGGCTGGGGAACGGCGCTGGGCGTGATCCGCTCGGCAGTAGAGGCCGGAAAAAGGATCTCCGTCATCGCCGACGAGACCCGCCCGTTCCTGCAAGGAGCGCGCCTCACCGCGTGGGAGATGGTGCAGGAAAACATCCCGCTGACCCTGATCACCGACAACATGGCCGGCCACCTGATGGCGCACGGCGAAGTCGATGCGGTGATCGTCGGCACCGACCGGGTGGCAGCCAACGGCGACGTGGCCAACAAGATCGGCACCTACATGGTGGCGGTGCTGGCACGGCGTCACAACATCCCGTTCTACGTCGCCTGCCCGCTCTCCACCATCGACCTGAATATCGCCGCCGGCACCGAAATCCCGATCGAGGAACGGGCGCCGGAGGAAGTAACCGGCTTCCGCGACTGCCAGTGGGCGGCGCCGGGCGTAACGGTGCGCAACCCGGCTTTCGACGTCACCCCGGCTGAACTGGTTACCGGCTTAATTACCGAAAGAGGCGTGGTACTGCAACCTGATAAAGAAAAAATCGCAGCGCTATTTCGGCTGAAATAACTGGTGTATTGATTTCCACACCTTATCGCTGTTGCCGTTCTTTCTTCCAAGTATTACGATAAATAAATTAGTAATACAAAAGGAATCTTGCCATGCCGATAAGACTTACCAGTAAGGGCCAGGTAACCATCCCCAAGCAAATTCGAGATGCACTGCATCTGACTCCAGGATGCGCAGTGGACTTCGCCGTCAATCGCGATGGCGATGTAGTAATCCACAAGGCAAACGCTTGCCCCAGCAGCAAGCCAGATCGCTTCGAAGCCGCCCGTAGCAAGGCCGACGTAAAATGGCGGGCCGACGATCTGATGGCGCTGCTGCGCGGCGAGGACTGATGCTGCTGGTCAATACCAATGTACTGGTCGACGTTCTGGAGAACGATCCGACATGGGCCGATTGGTCGATCAATCAATTGCGCGCCCAATCAATCCATCCTGTCATCCCCATGCCTCCCTTGTGAGGAGGGATCTGATCGGGTATGTCACCTATTTATTTGCAATGTCAGCCATCTGTAAGCGAACAGCCGTAACCGACCCATTGCAGTCAGTTAGCCTCGAGAAAAGCAGACGCTCATAGGCTTCAAGTTAAATACTGGAAAAGGTATGTTGATACAAAAAAACACTGCTGCTAGTTAAAGTTCATCTAGTACGCGAAATACGGCAGGCAGATCACCCTCATAAGTGGCAACATAATTTGAAGTAAATACTTGTTTTTTCTTTGAGGTGAAGTCAAACGCCAATATTGTTCCCTTGTGCGCTTTCCAATAGTCCTTCAGTCGTTCCGTTTCAATAACCTTAGTGAATTCGTCCAAGGTAGGTACATAGCTAACGCCATCACCAAACCCGAAGGTATTCCACACGCAATAATAGCCTCGCCCGGCCTGCTGGATGACTGAATATATTTGTTAAATTCAGAAGCGATGGATTGCGTGAGATACCATAACTCCCCAAACAGAACCCCCAAGATCGTGGCTTGCACAAACACCAATATCTCTGTTGGCCGAATCCTTTTGCGATATGACGCCGCATTCATTTTAAGCTACTCCCATTGCGTTGACTCTGAGCCACCCCTATGAGACTGCCCCAGCTAGTAATTGCTAAAGTTTTCCCGCTTTGAGTTCTTATAGTACTGACGAATGGCAGCTTAGGGAGAAATGATTGACTGGCTGGTATTGGCACGTTGCGGACCGATAGCCCATGCAAAGCGCTATCGCTATTGCACCAAATGGAACTATTCAGCCAGAAACAATTGCAGGAGTTCGTTCAGGAAGCGCTGGCCCAGCAGCGTTGGACGGATGTGCAGGGCGTCGCGTTCGATCAGGCCGCGCCGCTGCGCTTCTTCCAGCATCGGCAGAACGGCGGTGAGAGACAGTCCGGTGCGGGCGGCGAACAGGCTGACCGGAAAGCCCTCGGTCAGACGCAGGGCGTTCATCATGAACTCGAACGGCAGTTCGTCCGAAGAGACGGTGCGCGCCTCTTCCAGCACGTTGCCGGACATCGCCTTTTCCATATAAGCCTTGGGCTGACGATGGCGCACCTGGCGCAGGACCCGGTCGTGGAGGGTGAGCTTGCCGTGCGCGCCCGCCCCTATCCCCAGGTAATCGCCGAATGACCAGTAGTTGAGGTTGTGTCGGCAGCGATTAACGCGAAAATCGCGCAGCGATTCGTTTGCCTCCTCTCCCGCTTGCGGGAGAGGATTGAGGAGAGGGGGGCGCTTTTTGGCAAACGCGGAAGTCTCGTAATGCTCGTAGCCGGCCCCGGCCAGTTCCGCCTCGATGGCTTCCTGCATCGCCGCCGACATGTCGTCGTCCGGCAGGACCGGCGGCTGGTTGTAAAACACCGTGTTGGGTTCCAGGGTGAGGTGGTAGGCCGAGATATGCTGCGGGCCGAAAGACACCGCCTCGCGGATGTCAGCCAGCGCCTCCGCCATGGTCTGCTCCGGCAGGGCGTACATCAGGTCGAGGTTGACGTTGTCGAAATTGCGTAGCGCCAGCTCCACCGCGACACGCGCCTCGCGGTCGTCGTGGATGCGTCCTAGCGCCCGGAGATGCGTCGGGTTGAAGCTCTGGATGCCGAGCGATAGCCGGTTCACCCCGGCGCTGCGGAAATCGGCGAACTTCTGCGCCTCAGCCGTGCCGGGGTTGGCCTCCAGGGTGATTTCGGCGAGGGCTTCGACCGGCAGCAGGGTGCGCACCTGGGTCAGCAGCGTGTCGATTGATTTCGCCGAGAACAGGCTGGGCGTGCCGCCGCCCATGAAGATGCTGACGATCTTGCGCCCCCATATCAGAGGCAGCGCAGCTTCCAGGTCCTTGGTCAACGCCGCGATGTATGCCTGTTCCGGTACGCCCTCGCGCGACTCGAAGGAGCTGAAGTCGCAGTAAGGGCACTTGCGGACGCACCAGGGAAGGTGGATGTAGAGGGAGAGCGGCGGCGCGGATTGTAGGAGCGGCCTCCCGGCCGCGATAGGCTGGTTCGCGGCCAGGAGGCCGCTCCTACCGTTCACCTTTGAGTTTCTCCACCAACTCCATCAGCGCCTTGCCGCGGTGGCTGATTTTGTTCTTCTGTGCCATCGGAATTTCCGCGCCAGTCTGGCCCAGTTCGGGGATAAGGAAATAGGGATCGTAGCCGAAACCGCCCGCGCCGCGCGGCAAATCGATGATCTCGCCGTACATCGCGCCCTCGGCGATGATCGGCTGGGGATCTTCCGGCCAGCGCACCAGCACGATCACGCAGTAGTAGTGGGCCTTGCGATTGGTGTGCCCCTGCAGCGACTCGATCAGCTTCTGGTTGTTGCGCTCGTCCGATTTCGGCTCGCCGGCAAAGCGGGCGGAATACACGCCGGGCGCGCCGTTCAGCGCATCGACGCAGATCCCCGAGTCGTCCGCCAGGGCGGGCAGACCGGAATGGGCCGAGGCGTGGCGCGCCTTGGTCAGGCAGTTCTCGATGAAGGTGCAGTAGGGCTCTTCCGCTTCCGGGATGTTGAAGGCGGACTGCGGAAAAACCTCGAAATCCAGCGGCGCGAGAATGGCGCCGATCTCGCGCAGCTTGCCGGCGTTGTTGGAAGCGATGACGATTTTTTTCATGTTCAAACCTTTTTTACCACAGAGGACGCGGAGGAACGCAGAGGAAAACCCGATTTTGAACTCCTCCGCGTCCTCTGCGTCCTCCG
>CAZLJK010000022.1:0-37921 GCA_964559825.1 uncultured Sulfuricella sp.
TGGGCTTCGGATTGCTCAGCGTCGTCATGGCCGCGTTCTTCCTGTCGCGCCAGAAGGACGTCAAGCGCATGTTCGCCTACTCCTCGATCGAGCACATGGGGCTGATGACCTTCGCCTTCGGCATGGGCGGCGCAGTAGCCACCTTCGCCGGAATGCTGCACATGACGGTGCACTCCCTGACCAAATCGGCGATTTTCTTCGCCGTCGGCCATGCCACGCAAAAATCCGGCACCCAACTGATGGAAAACATCCGCGGCCTGATCACGACCAACCCCACCATCGGCTGGGGCCTGGCCATCGGCTCCCTGGCCATCCTCGGCATGCCGCCGTTCGGCGTGTTCGCCAGCGAGTTTTTGATCATCACCACCGCCATGCACGCTTACCCGTGGACCACGCCATTCCTGCTCGCCGCGCTGGGCGTAGCATTCGCCGCGATATTCAGCCGGGTCCAGAGCATGGTCTTCGGCGAAACCAGCGGCGAACGCCTGCCACATCCGCCCGCGCTGGTGCCGGTATTCGTGCACCTGGGACTGGTGCTGCTGCTCGGACTGTACATCCCGCCCTACCTGGCAGACTGGTATCGCCAGGCGGCGGCGCTAATTGGATGAGACAGGTGATGAGAAAGGGGTTAAGCGTAATGGGTAAAGTCAAAATCGAAGCCGGGGGGTGGTTTTTACCCATCACCCATCACCCATCACTCATCACGGAATCAAAATGAGACTGGACGAATTTTCCGCTAATTTCCCCAGGCTGCCCGGTGCCATGCCGATCTGGCACGGCACTGTGAATGCCATTCAATTCCGCAACCTGTGCGAGCAAGTGGAGCGCGGCGGCGGCAAGCTGGTCGCGCTGTGGGGCAGCGACGAGCTGGCGCGCGATGCCGGGTATGCACTGCACGTCTCGCTGGTTACCGCCACCGGCATGCTGTGCCTGACCCTGCCGCTGGCTTCGGAGCGTCCGGCCTATCCCGACATCAGCGACCTTTTTCCCGGCGCCAACCGGATGCAGCGCGCCGCCGCCGACCTGCTCGGCCTGCACGCCACCGGCGCGGACGACCATCGCAAGTGGATACGCCACGGTTCCTGGCCAAGCAGCGTGCACCCGCTGCGCAAGAATTTCGACGGCAACACCGTATTCCCGACCGAGACCGATGGCTACCCCTTCGTTCCCGTCACCGGCGAGGGCGTCCACGAGATCCCCGTCGGCCCGGTCCATGCCGGCACCATCGAGCCGGGGCACTTCCGCTTTTCGATTATCGGCGAACGGGTGCTGCGCTTGGAAGAGCGCCTGGGCTACAAGCACAAAGGCATCGAAAAACGCTTTGAAAGCATGAATCTGGAACAGGGCGCCAGGCTCGCCGGACGAGTCAGCGGCGACAGCACCGTGGCCTATGCCTGGGCCTACGCCCAAGCGGTGGAAAGCGTCACTGCCACCACGCCATCGCCCCGCGCCCTGGCGCTGCGCGCGGTGCTGCTCGAGCTGGAGCGCATCCACAACCACCTCGGCGACCTCGGCTATCTGGGTAACGACGTGGCGCTGGCATTCGGCTTTGCCCAGTTCTGGATCCTCAAGGAGGAGATGCTGCGCCTGAACGGCGAACTCTTTGGCCACCGTTACCTGATGGACAAAATCGTGCCCGGCGGCGTCGCCTGCGACCTCGACGCCAAGGGCCGCGAACGTATCCTGCAGACGTTCGAACATCTCGAACACGAGATCAACATCCTGAAAACCATTTACGACGAGCACGCCGGCGCCCAGGATCGCTTCCTCACAACCGGCCGTGTCACCCCCGACCTGGCGGCGCAACTGGGATTGACCGGTTTGCCCGGGCGGGCCAGCGGCCAAGCCTGGGACCTGCGCGCGCAGTTCCCCTGCGCGCCCTATGACAGTCTCGACGTGCGCATGGCCACCCATCGCAATGGCGATGTCGCGGCCCGGGTCACGTTACGCTTCGAGGAAATGCTGGAATCGATGCGCTTGATCCGCCTGATCCTGGATCGGCTGCCGGAAGGCGAACTCCGCGCAACCGTCGGCGATGCGCCGGAAAATGCGCTCGGCCTGGGCTGGGTGGAAGGCTGGCGCGGCGAGATTCTGATCGCGCTGCATACCGGCAAGAACAATGCAATCCATCGCCTCCATCCGCACGACCCGTCATGGCAAAACTGGCCGGTGCTGGAGCACGCGATCATCGGCAACATCGTGCCGGATTTCCCGCTCATCAACAAATCGTTCAACCTGAGTTATACAGGACAGGACTTGTAATTCATTTTCACCGCAGAGGACGCGGAGGACGCAGAGGAATTCAAAACAAAACCCCCGGCAAAGGCGCGACAATTGGCTAAACCGGGACTAACAAGTTGTTGAGGTTTTCCTCTGCGTCCTCCGCGTCCTCTGCGGTTAACGCTTTGGGTTAATAAAAATTATGTATCAGATCATCAAGCAAATTTTGCGCACCGGCATCAAGACCGAAACGCCGCCCGCCCCGGATGATGCGCTGCGCGTACAAGTCCAGGAACTGCAGGAACAAATCCTGCGGCACGTCGGCAGTGCGCTGGCCATCCGCCACGTCGATGCCGGCTCCTGCAACGGCTGCGAGCTGGAAATCCACACCCTCAATAACGCCTATTACAATATCGAGGGTCTGGGTATTCACTTCGTCGCCAGCCCGCGCCACGCCGACATGCTGCTGGTAACCGGGCCGGTTTCGCGCCACATGGAAATTGCGCTCAAGCGCACCTACGATGCCACACCCGAGCCCAAGCTGGTGGTCGCCGTCGGCGACTGCGGCTGCGACGGCGGTCTCTTCGGCGAGAGTTACGCGAGCTGCGGAAAAATCTCCAACGTGATCCCGGTGGATGTCGCCATTCCCGGCTGCCCCCCCACGCCAACGGCCCTTCTGCAAGGCATCCTCACCGCCGTAACTCGCAAAAAAACCGGCCCTTAGCACAGCTCAATCAGTCGCCACCATCTCCAGATCTCTGGAGTGCCAGTTAAGCACTGCGGTTTGCATGAACATCTTGCTCGCCAGCTCCGGGTGCTCGGTGCGGATCACTTCGGCCGCAAACTGGGAAAGAAAGCGCGACTTGAGCTCGGCGCGCGCGCGGTCCACCCCGATCTCGACATAAGGAGCAGAAGCCAGCAGCAGGAAGCCATCGTCAGGGATGCGCCCAGCGCGCATGTTGTTCTCGATAATGCCCGCCGCCTGGCGGATCGGATCGGCCAGATCCGGGCTGTAAGGGCCGATGATCAGGGCAAGGTTGGGCATGTGCAGGAAATCGAAGCCGCGCCCGACGCAAATCATCCACTCCCGATGCTCGATGTCGAGCGCCCGCGGCGCACGTTTCACTGCGGCGATGTGGTCGATATTGCCGAGTATCAGAGGCAGCAAATCCTGCCGGATCTGGTTCGGCATGTCGGGATACAGCACCTCCAGCCGCAGCTCCAGGGTATTCCCGTCCTCGGGGTCCAGCGTGGAAACATCGAGGATTTCGCCATTGGTGCCATGGAGGACGAGCGCATCCTCGTCGGTCTCGAAACCGCAGACGATGGGATAAACCGTGCCATGGCCAGAACCGAAAGTGTGCTCGACCTGCTTCTTGATAGCGTAGGTATGGGCCTTCGCCGCTTCGGTATCGAAGCAGAATCCGGCGCAGCCGCGATGCTCGTCCCCCCTGGAAAAATGGTAGGTGATCAGCATCAGCACCCGGCGGCCGGTAGAAACTCTTTCATGCACGTAGTTCGCGAGCACCTCCCCGAGATGCGGCCACCCCAAGTTGAACATTCCCCCCAGGTTGCGGATCGGCTGGATAATGCCGGGCGGCGTATTGGTGGCGACGGGGATATTGATGCGGCCATCCATGCATTTGAGCACCACGATGGCGGAGGGATGCTCCGCTAGATAGCGCTCGCGGGCCAGGAACGACTCCGGGCTGCAATAGGAAGTCGAGTGCCTGCGAGCGAGGTCCAGCAGCCAATCGATGCGTTCATGAATAGTCTTGTTGTGGATGTCCATTTACCGTTCTCCGTGTAACCCGAATCAGGCCGAGTTTGTACCAGAATTAGCGCGATCCTTCTTGGCGCATTTTTTTGTGCACCCATCGTCACAGGCCAGTACCTGAAATCCGGGAATGCACTGCATGTAACTAAGTGAGATTTTCTGGCTTTCATGTAGCAAAAAATCAAGGAAAGCCCGCGCCACCACTGTCAACTGCTTGTCGCGTGCATACACTGCATACCACTGGCGTCGGATAGGGAAACCTTCGACATCCAGCACCACCAGTTCATCCGAGCTTTTTTCCAGTGCCAGTGTATGGGCGGATAACACTGCCACGCCCAAGCCGCCAGCGACCGCCTGCTTGATCGCCTCGTTGCTGCCCAGCTCCATTCGGACCTTGACGCTGAGCCCCTGCTCGGCAAAGAAACGCTCGGTGGCAAGACGCGTACCCGAGCCTGCCTCACGCATCAGAAAGGGCTCTTCGGCCAGGCGCTGGACGGAAATATGCTTCTCCCTGGCCAGTGGATGGCCACCGTGTGCCAGCACCACCAGCGGGTTTTCCAGGAAAGGCTCAACCTGCACATCCATGTGCTCGGGCGGCTGGCCGAGGATGTAGAGATCGTCCTCGTTATCGACTAGGCGCTGCAATATCCGCTCCCGGTTGGTCACCTTGAGCGACACATCGATGCCGGGGTAACGGTCGCAGAATGGTCCGAGCAAGCGCGGCACAAAATATTTGGTGGTGGTAATCACCGCCAGGCGCAGCTTGCCGGCTTTCACCCCTTTCATGTCTGAGACCAGCATCTCGAAGCGCGACAACCCGTTGAAAACCTCATGGCACACGGTAAGTAGCTCGCGCCCCACCTCGGTCAGATGGGTACGTTTGCCGACCTGCTCCAGTAAGGGCAGGCCGACGATGTCGGCCAACTGCTTGAGCTGAATCGACACAGTCGGCTGGGTCAGGTGCAGTTCTTCGGCGGCGCGGGTGAAACTCAGGTTGCGCGCAACCGCTTCGAAAACCTTGAGCTGATGCAGAGTCGCATGTTTTATCGCCATTTTTCTTCCGTACATTGCATAGATTTTAATCTATCGTATTAATCAAAAATCACAATTGTTATTTATGGTTTATCTTGCATATAGTTACACCACGCTCAAACGAGCCACAAGCTTTCCATACCGGAAAGCAACCGTTTTAACCTGAACTCAAGGAGCTTGCAATGGCAGTCAAGACCTACAACGCCGGCGTGAAAGAATACCGGCAAACTTACTGGACGCCAGAATACACCCCGCTGGACACCGACATCCTCGCCTGTTTCAAAATCACGCCGCAGGCTGGCGTGCCCCGCGAAGAAGTCGCCGCCGCCGTGGCTGCCGAATCTTCAACCGGCACCTGGACCACGGTGTGGACCGACCTGCTGACCGACCTGGATTACTACAAGGGCCGCGCCTATCGCATCGAGGACGTACCTGGCGATGATACCTGCTTCTATGCTTTCGTGGCCTACCCGATCGACCTGTTCGAAGAGGGTTCCGTGGTCAACGTGCTGACCTCGCTGGTGGGCAACGTGTTCGGCTTCAAGGCCCTGCGCGCGCTGCGTCTGGAAGATATCCGCTTCCCGATCGCCTACGTCAAGACCTGCGGCGGCCCACCCCAGGGTATCCAGGTCGAGCGCGACAAGATGAACAAGTATGGCCGTCCAATGCTGGGCTGCACCATCAAGCCCAAGCTGGGCCTGTCCGCCAAGAATTACGGCCGTGCCGTATATGAGTGCCTGCGCGGTGGCCTGGACTTCACCAAGGACGATGAGAACGTCAACAGCCAGCCTTTCATGCGTTGGCGCGATCGTTTCGAATTCGTGCAAGAAGCCACACTGAAAGCTCAGCGCGAAACCGGCGAGCGCAAGGGCCACTACCTGAACGTCACCGCGCCAACGCCCGAAATGATGTATGAGCGTGCCGAGTTCGCCAAGGAAATCGGCGCACCGATCATCATGCACGACTACCTCACCGGCGGCCTGACGGCCAACACCGGCCTGGCCAACTGGTGCCGCAAGAACGGCATGCTGCTGCACATCCACCGCGCCATGCACGCCGTGCTCGACCGCAACCCGCACCACGGCATCCACTTCCGCGTCCTGACCAAGGTGCTGCGCCTGTCCGGTGGCGATCACCTGCACTCCGGTACCGTGGTGGGCAAGCTGGAAGGCGACCGCGATGCGACGCTGGGCTGGATTGACATCATGCGCGACGAGTTCATCAAGGAAGACCGTTCACGCGGCATCTTCTTCGATCAGGACTGGGGCTCCATGCCCGGCGTAATGCCGGTCGCTTCCGGTGGTATCCACGTCTGGCACATGCCTGCGCTGGTGAACATCTTCGGTGATGACTCGGTGTTGCAGTTCGGCGGCGGCACGCTGGGTCACCCCTGGGGCAACGCAGCCGGTGCAGCGGCCAACCGCGTCGCACTGGAAGCCAGCGTGGCAGCGCGTAACCAGGGTCGCAATATCGAGAAAGAAGGCAAGGATATTCTGACCAAGGCAGCCGCCAGCAGCCCGGAACTGAAGATCGCCATGGAAACCTGGAAAGAGATCAAGTTCGAGTTCGATACCGTCGACAAACTGGACGTGGCGCACAAGTGATCTTGCGACGCAAGTCGCAAGATCATCCCGGACGCGCCCAGGCGCGATCCGGGATCCAGAACCCAACATTGAAAGGATGAATCATGAGTGAAGTAATGGATTACAAATCGCGCGTCAGCGATCCTGCCAGCCGCAAGTTCGAGACCTTTTCCTACCTGCCGGCCATGACTGCGGACGAGATCAAGACGCAGGTGGAGTACCTGGTTTCCAAAGGCTGGAACCCGGCCATCGAGCATACCGAGCCGGAATACCTGATGGATTCCTACTGGTACATGTGGAAGCTGCCGATGTTCGGCGAAACCGACGTGGCCAAGGTGCTGGCTGAAGCGGAAGCCTGTCACAAGGCCAACCCCAACAACCACGTGCGTCTGATTGGCTACAACAACTTCAACCAGTCTCAGGGCGCGGCCATGGTGATTTTCCGCGGCAAGACAATTTAAGGAGTAACACCCCCTACGCCCCAAGGCGCGGGGGGTTTCGCCAGAGCAGGGCGCAATCTCATGAACACCCACCCGTGTTTATCGGTTTGCTTCCTCTCCCACCCTATCAAGGAGCGTGACCATGAGCGACATCATCCAGCAGTACCGGATCGAAAAAGAACCCTACTACCGCCCCGTCTCGGACGAAGTGGAACTGTACGAAGCCGCCTACAGCGTGCGCATGCCGATGATGCTGAAAGGTCCCACCGGCTGCGGCAAGACCCGCTTCGTCGAGCACATGGCCTGGAAGCTGGGCAAGCCTCTGATCACCGTAGCCTGCAACGAGGACATGACCGCCTCCGACCTGGTCGGCCGCTTCCTGCTTGATGCCCAAGGCACCCGCTGGCAGGACGGTCCGCTCGCTCTTGCTGCCCGCTACGGCGCGATCTGTTACCTGGACGAAGTGGTGGAAGCGCGCCAGGACACCACCGTGGTGATCCACCCGCTGACCGACAACCGCCGCGTGCTGCCGCTGGAAAAAAAAGGCGAACTGGTCCATGCCCATCCCGACTTCCAGTTGGTGATTTCCTACAACCCCGGCTACCAGAGCCTGATGAAGGATCTCAAGCAATCCACCAAGCAGCGTTTCGGCGGCCTCGACTTCAACTATCCCGAGCACGCCGTCGAAACCGAGATCGTCGCCCATGAAACCGGCGTCAGTGCGGAAGTGGCCGGCAAACTGGTATCCATCGCCGAACGCGCCCGCAACCTGAAGGGGCACGGGCTGGACGAAGGGATCTCGACGCGCATGCTGATTTACGCCGGCAGCCTGATCGCCACCGGCGTTGACCCGGTCAAGGCCTGCCGCGTGGCCCTGGTGCGCCCAATCACCGACGATCCTGATATGCGCGATGCGCTCGATGCGGCAGTAACGACATTTTTTTAGTAATGGGTAAATAGCGATGGGCAATAGGTAGAACCTGGCGGTTTTAACACATCACCCATTCCACATCACCCATCACAGGGGTTTACCATGTCCATCAATCTCGAAGACTATCAGGAACTGCTATCCTCGCTTTCACCGGCATTGCAGGAAAGCCTGCATGCCGCGTGGCATGATGCGACCAAGGTGTTCAGCGCGCGCGGCCTGGACAATTACCTCAAGGGCGCTGCCGCGCTGAAAACCCTGGGCAAGGGCGACGATCTGATCGCCACCTGGATTGATCATGCGCCGCTGGTTGCCAAGGAAATCGGCGAGGATGTCGTGCCGGACCTGGTGCAGACCGCGCTTGAGCTGGCCTCCAAAACCTCGGGCGCGGTGATCGAACTGGTTCTCAGCACAGCCCCCACGGCGGCCAACCGCCTCGGCGACGAGGTGCTGTTTCGCGCCTACCTGCAATTCCTGAATACCCTGCTGTCCCAGGCGCCGCGCGGCGTGCGCCCGATGCTGGAAAACCTGGAAAAATTGTTCAGCCAGCTCACCCTGGGCGGCCTGCGCCGCTGGGCGCTGTGGGGCGCGCATGCCCACCGCACCAATTACCCGGAGCAGGGCAACTATTTCAGCCTGCAATCCAAGGAATCCCTGGCGATGCTCCAGAAGGAGCGCAAGGGCACGCTGTTCATCGACGTACAGCGTCGCATCAACATGTATCTGCGCGCCCTGTGGGCGCGGGATTTCTTCATGAAGCCGACTTCCGGCGACTTCGAAACGCGTGAAGGCTACCGGCCCTATGTGGAGGGGTATTTCATTCATCTTCCCGATGCCTACGATGACTTCACTCTCCCCTCTCCCGCAAGCGGGAGAGGGGCCGGGGGAGAGGGAAATAAACTGCCAGGCCTGGAAATGTACCGCGCCGCCGCCGCCCATAGCGCCGCACACATCGTCTATACCCGCGACCCGATCTCGGCCGAGTCGCTCAATCCATTTCAGATGGCCGTGATCAGCGTGATCGAAGATGCGCGGGTGGAAACTTTAGCTGTGCGCAAGTTCCCCGGCCTCAAGCACTTGTGGGCTCAGTTGCACACGATAGAATCCATTCAGAGCAAGTCAGTGGGCGATTACCTCAACCGCCTGGCGCGCGCCCTGCTGGATGACAGCTACCCGGACAACGATCCATGGATTGCCCAGGGACGGGTGTTGTTCAAGCAAGCCGCAGAGAACCTCGATACCAACCAGGTTTCCTGGGACATCGGCGTACAGCTTGCGCATGAGTTCATGGGCAAGCGCATTGCCTTCAACCCCCGCAGCGACCTGCTCACCGCGCCCTACCGCGACGACAACCGCTATTTCTGGGAATTCGAGGAATTCGATTTCGAAAAGGCCATGTCAGCGGGTTACGAAGCCCCCAAGCAGGTGCGCAAGCACGTCAGCCTGATGGAGTTCGCCAACGAAATCGACGTCGAGAACGCCGGCGACGATGCGGAAGAAATCTGGGTGCTGGGCACGGAGCTCTTCCCCTATGAAGACATGGGCAAGTCCTTCAACGAGCTGGAAGGCAAGGAACCGGTTTCCGAGCCCTACCATTACTCGGAGTGGGATTACCAGATCCAGCTCGAACGACCGGCCTGGGCCACGGTGCTGGAGAAGCGCCCAAAGGTAGGTGATCTGCAACTGATCGACGACATCACCTCCCAGCACAAGCGCACCATCGGCCGCCTCAAGTTCCTGCTCGATGCCTTGCAACCCCAGGGTGTGACGCGCATCCGCAAACTGGAGGATGGCGACGAGGTGGACGTCAACGCCGCCATCCGCGCCATGATCGACATCCGCATGGGCCAGCAACCCGACCCGCGCATCATGATGCGTTCGGTGCGCAAGATACGCGATATTTCGGTAATGGTGCTGCTGGACCTGTCGGAATCCACCAACGAGAAAGTCAGCGGTCAGGACTACAGCGTGCTGGACTTGCAGCGCCAGGCCACAGTGTTGCTGGCGGACGCCATCCACAAGATCGGCGACCCCTTCGCGATTCACGGTTTCTGCTCAGACGGGCGCCACAATGTTGAATATTCCCGTTTCAAGGATTTCGACCAGTCTTATAACGAGCTCCCGAAATCACGTCTGGCGGGCATGAGCGGCCAGCTATCGACGCGCATGGGCGCGGCCATCCGCCATGCCGGGCATTATCTGAAGCTGCAGAAATCGGCCAAGAAGCTGCTACTGGTGATCACCGACGGCGAACCGGCCGACGTGGATGTCCGCGACCCGCAGTATCTGCGTTACGATACCAAGAAAGCGGTGGAGGAGATGGCGCGCTCCGGCGTAACCACTTTCTGCATGTCGCTAGACCCGAGAGCGGATCAATATGTTTCCCGGATTTTTGGCGCCAGAAACTACATGGTGGTAGATCATGTGGAACGGTTGCCCGAGAAATTGCCACTACTTTATGCAGGGCTTACACGATGACAGTACAAACTTATGTCGGTATCGATCAGGACACCAATGCCGGCCTGACCCACCTCGGACGCATGGTGCGCGACGCCTGGGTATTCGGCATCCTGCCCGAAACGGAAACCTGCGCAGGCTGGGATTCCGCGCGCATGCAGAACCTGTACGAGCAGGTTTATGCCGCCTGGGAACCCTATGCCCATCTACCCAGCCGTCTGCCGGAAGAGTTGCGCGAACGGCACACCCGGTTTTATGCACTGGCCATTACGACCGCCCGTGGTGAGGGATGGGATCCGGAACTGGGCGAGGACGAGTAGAATTAGCGCCGCTCTGGCGCTGGGAATTTGATTACGCGTGCCGGTCCATCTAAACGCCCCTTTGCGGCCAGTTCGTTCAGGGCGTGCGGCAGTTCCGCTTGCAGGCGCGCCATGAGCTGTGCCGCATCGGGCTCATAATAGACCGCTTGGTACGGAACCGGCTCATCGAGGGAAGTGCGCATCTGGGGGCGGAACTCCTGCCAAGCGATGTCGATCCAGCATTTGCGCTCGCCATCGAGGAACACGAACTCCTCCGCATCCAAAATCGCCAGGTACTGCATGGAACGGATTGGGACGAACAGGCAGCCATTGGGGCTGCGGAACAGCAGCGCATGCGCCAGGTTGTAGGTAGCGGCAGGCAAAAATCGGGGCTCGCGCGCTGATTCGAGGTTACGATAGCAGGTGATTTGCATGCGCACTCCATGCTTGTGGACGGGCTGCAACAATTATCCATGCTTTGCGCGATCTTGAGGAGATCAACGATGAAAAAACCGGTCCATGAATTCAATAAGTGGCTGCTTTCGCTGGTCGAGCACCTCGGCCTCCTGGTGATCGCCATCGCCACGGTGTACGCCATGGCCAGCGAAGTCATGGTCATGGTGCGCGCGGCGCAAGTGACCCTGGCCGACCTGCTGCTGCTCTTCCTCTATCTGGAAGTGCTGGCAATGGTCGGCCTCTACTACGGTTCAGGCAAACTGCCGGTGCGTTTTCCGCTGTATATCGGCATGGTGGCCCTGGCGCGCTACCTGATCCTGGACATGAAAGCCATGGACGACTGGCGCATGCTGGCGGTCAGCGGCTCGATCCTGATGTTGACGCTGGCCGTGCTGCTGATCCGGTTTGGGCATGTGCGCTATCCATATCCGGGCGACGAGCCGAAAGAAGAATTGCCTAACACCATGAAAAACTGAGATCTATGGAGCCTAGCCATGACCACACCGATGTATCAATCCAGCATCCATAGCCTGCCCCTGCTCAACCGCGGTAAAGTACGCGACATTTATGCCGTGGATGATCAACACCTGCTGATCGTCACCACCGATCGCCTGTCCGCCTTTGACGTCATCCTGCCCACCCCCATCCCCGGCAAGGGCGAAGTGTTGACGACCATCTCCAACTTCTGGTTCGAGCGGCTCAAGGAGATTATCCCCAACCAGCTCACCGGCATCCCGCCCGAAACAGTGGTCGCTCCGCAGGAACATGATCAGGTACGGGGTCGCGCCATCGTGGTGAAGAAGCTCAAACCGCTGCCGATCGAAGCCATCGTGCGCGGCCACCTGG
The DNA here is from genome assembly GCA_964559825.1 of uncultured Sulfuricella sp. Lineage (GTDB taxonomy): Bacteria > Pseudomonadota > Gammaproteobacteria > Burkholderiales > Sulfuricellaceae > Sulfuricella. The sequence goes on from CAZLJK010000022.1 coordinate 12,039, forward strand.
TCGGTTCCGGCTGGAAGGAATACCAGAAGAGCCGCAGTGTATGTAGCATCCCACTGCCCGAAGGTTTGCGTGAAGCCGACAGGTTGCCCGAGCCGCTGTTCACCCCCTCCACCAAAGCCGAGGCGGGCGCCCACGACGAAAACATCAGCTACGCACAGGCCGAGGAACTGCTCGACAAGGAACTGGCCGCCCAGGTGCACGACGTATGCATCACTCTGTACAAGGAAGCCGCCGCCTATGCCGCAAGCAAAGGCATCATCATCGCCGACACCAAGTTCGAGTTCGGCCAGGACGCCCAGGGCAAACTCTATCTGATCGACGAGGCGCTGACCCCCGACTCCTCCCGCTTCTGGCCCGCCGATCAATACCGGCCCGGCAGCAACCCGCCCAGCTTCGACAAGCAATACGTGCGCGACTGGCTGGAGGCCAGCGGCTGGAACAAGCAGGCCCCCGGCCCGGAACTGCCACCGGAGGTCGCCGCCAGAACCGGCGAGAAATACCGCGAGGCGTTAAAGCGCCTGACGGAGGTTTGACGATGAGCCATATCGAGAAACTAGTTGACGGCTTCAAACGCTTCCGCAGCAACAATTATGAAGAGAATCACGCCCTCTTCGAGCGCCTCACCAAGCAGGGCCAGTCTCCCAAGACGATCGTGGTGGGATGTTGCGATTCCAGGGTGGATCCCGCCATCGTGACCGACTGCGACCCCGGCGATTTATTCATCATTCGCAATGTGGCCAACCTGGTGCCGCCGTTCGAAACCAGCGGCAACTATCATGGCACCAGCGCGGCGCTGGAGTTCGGGGTGCGCAACCTGGAAGTGGAAAACATTATCGTACTGGGGCACGCCCAGTGCGGGGGCATTCGGGCATTGATGAGCACAACGCCGGGTGCAGAACCTCAGGAAGGGTTTGTTTCCGGCTGGATGAAAGTTGCCAGCAACGCGCGCAACCGTGTGCTGTCCCGCATGCATGGGGAACCCCTGGAAAAGCAGACGCGGGCCTGCGAGCAGGAAGCCATTCTGGTGTCCCTGGACAACTTGCTGACTTTTCCCTGGATTCTGGAACGGGTCGCGCAAAAGAAACTGACGCTGCACGGCTGGTATTTTGATATGGCGCACGGGGAATTGCTGCGCTTCAACCCGGTCAGCAACCGCTTCGAAGCATTTTCACGATAGTCATGCGGAATGGCGGCGTGAGCGATCGGGAACAGCGCAATCAAATCGAAGCGGCAGCGCAGCTGCTGTGTGCTGGCGGCGTGGTCGCTTTCCCTACCGAGACGGTCTATGGGCTGGGCGCGGATGCCGCCAACCCGGAAGCCGTGCGCAAGATATTCGAAATCAAGGGGCGACCGGCGGATCATCCGTTGATTGTGCATATCGCACACGCCTCCTTGCTGGATCAATGGGCGGAGGAGATTCCTGAAGCCGCGCGACTGCTGGCGGAACGCTTCTGGCCGGGCCCGCTGACGCTGATCCTGCTGCGTCGCTCTCATGTTCCCGACGCCGTGACCGGCGGCCAGGATACGGTGGGGTTGCGGGTGCCCGATCATCCTGTCGCACTGGCGCTGCTACAGGAACTGGGGCCGGAAAAGGCGCTGGCGGCACCCTCTGCCAACCGTTTCGGGCGCATCAGCCCGACCACGGCGGCGCATGTGCGCGCGGAGTTGGACGAGGGGGTGGACATGGTGCTGGACGGCGGACCCTGCCGGGTTGGCCTGGAATCCACCATCGTCAGTTTTATTGGCGGAACCCCGCTGTTGCTGCGGCCCGGCGGCATCTCCGTCGCGGCGCTTGAGGCAGTGCTGGGGGCTCGAATTGAGACACCTGACGCCGCACAACCAGCCATCCGCGTGTCGGGGAGCCTTCCCTCACACTACGCGCCCGCGACGCCGCTGGAGGTCCTGTCTGCCGAGTCGCTGAAGCGGCGCAGTTGGGAGCTGGTAAAGCGAGAACAGCGGGTGGCGGTACTGGGCTTGGCTCCGCCCTGTCAAGACAGCCCACACCTGCTGCGTTTCCAGATGCCCGCCGAAGCCGCTGCCTATGCGCACAGACTTTATGCGGCGCTGCGCCAGCTCGATGGCGCCCGCTTTGATTCTATTCTGGCCGAAGCTCCTCCCGCGGGCGTTGACTGGCAGGCGGTGCACGACCGCTTGCGCCGCGCCGCTACCGTGTATTGCCCCACCTAAATTCAACCCCTGGAGAAAATTCATGAAAAAATCAGTTGATGCAAAGAACCCCGCCAAGGACCCCGGCAGCAGGATTCTGGTCGGCATCCTCACTGGCAGCCCCAACGACCTGCCCACCGTGGTCAAGGTACGCGACACCCTGACCGAACTGGGTATTCCCAGCGAAATCGTGGTGGCCTCGGCCCACCGCACCCCGGACAAGGTGCTGGCCTATCTCGAACGGGCGCACAGGGAAGACGTGCAGGTGCTGATCGGCTGTGCCGGCGTGGCGGCACATCTGGCCGGTGTGATCGCCGGTCATACCCGCCTGCCGGTGATCGGCCTGCCACTCTCGGGCGGCATCATGTCCGGCCTCGATGCCCTGCTCTCCACGGTGCAGATGCCGCCGGGCGTGCCCGTTGCCACGGTGGCGGTGGATGGCGCCAAGAACGCCGCCATGCTGGCCGCCCGCATCCTGGCGCTGAAATTCCCGGAAATCAACCTGGCGCTCGAAGCAGCGGCGAAAAAGGAGCGCGCCCGCTACGACCAGACCGCCGATGAAGCGCTGGCAAAACTGACCGCAAAATAAGGAAGCCACATGCCCCTCGTCCATCTGACCGACATGCTCAACCACGCCTACCGCCACAACTACGCGGTCGGCGCGTTCGGCGTGGTCAACCTGGACTTTGTGCAAGGCGTCCTGCAGGCTGTTGAAGACTGTCGTGCGCCGGTCATCCTGAACCTGATCGAATCCCATTTTAGTTATTATGACCTGGAGCTGCTGATGCCGGCCGTGACGGTGGCGGCCCAGCGCGCCAAAGTGCCGGTCGCCATCTGCCTGGATCACGGCGATAGTATCGAGTCCGCCGTGCGCGGCATCCGGGCGGGCTGCAACGGGGTAATGGTGGACACCTCTCTGCTGCCCCTCGACGAGAATCTCCGGCTTACCCGGGAAGTGACCGACATGGCTCATGCCTGCGGCGTGGCGGTGGAAGGTGAACTGGGCTACGTGCCCGGCGATGAGGCGGTGGAAGGTGAACTGGGCTACGTGCCCGGCGATGAGGACGAGGAGGGCGTAAAAACTTTTGGCGGGCTGGTTTACACCCTGGCCTCCGAAGCGAAGGCTTTCGTAGAGCGAACCGGCGTCGATTTCCTGGCGGTATCCATCGGCACCGCGCATGGCCGGATGAGCGGCACACCCAAACTGGATTACGCGCGCTTGGCCAAGATCAACGAGGCCGTCGGCATCCCGCTGGCGGTTCATGGCGGCACCGGCCTGTCCGACGATCAGTGCAGAAAGCTGATCGCCAACGGCGTGGCCAAGATCAACTACTACACGGCATTATCCGAGGTAGCTGCCAACTCCATCAAAGCCAACATCAGTCCCGGCCAGAAGAGCTACAAAGCAATCACGCGTGGCGTCCATGGTGCCATCCGCGCCGAAGTGGAACGCTGCATCCGCCTGTGGGGCAGCAGCGGCCGTGCCGCCGAAGTGCTGGCACAATGCCGTCCGTGGCGCGAAGTCGAGCGCATCGTGCTGTATAATCAGCCCGAAAGCCTGACCGAAGAGGCGGCCGCCGCGATGGTGCTCTGCAGCAAGGAAACCCTCGCGGCCATTCCCGGGGTGCGGCGGGTGCTGGCCGGTACCGCGGTCAATGGCGAAAAACGCCGCCGCTGCTGGCTGGTACGCCTGGCCACGCCGGAAATGGCTGCCAGCTTCAATAAGCACCCGGACCAGCTCAAATTCGCCAACAGCCTGTCCCCGCAAGGCGCGGCGGATAAGGCCAGCATGGATTTCGAAATCGGCGAGTAAGCACAAACGCCGTATTCGGGTTATGGACTGAATAGAGACCATGGCGCCAGATTGGCGCCTTTTTATTTTAATGAACTTAGAGCCACTGAAAGCATGTCCAGAACACCCAGCGATACCCAGTTGCGCGCCCGCGTAAAATTGTTCGGCAACGTGCTCGGCAACGTGCTGCGTCCCCTCCAGGACGGCCGCGTGCTGGAGGCGGTGGAAGCCCTGCGCAAGGGTTATATCCGCCTGCACAAGAAGGATTCGCCAGCCAGCCGGCGCCGCCTGGAGAAGATCATCGAATCCCTGGATGCGGAGACGCTCACCCATGTAGTGCGCGCCTTCAGCATTTACTTCAGCCTGGTCAACCTGGCTGAAGAATCCTTCCAGCACCAGGCCCGCCGCGCCCAAGTGTATCGCGGCGGCCCCTTATGGAAGGGCTCTTTCGACGCCACCCTGCGGGAGTTCCACGACCAGGGCATCAGCGCCGCAGAACTCCAGACCCTGTTCGACAAGGCGGCCTACATCCCGGTATTCACCGCCCACCCCACCGAATCCAAGCGCCGCACCATCATGGAACACCTGCGCCGCATCTTCCTCACCGCCGAGCAACTGGACGACCCGCGCACCGGCAAGGAACGGCGCCTTGAGCTGATCGGCCAGCTCGAGCAGCAGATCCAGATATTGTGGAAAACCGACGAGGTGCGCGCCAGCAAGCCGCAGGTGCGCGACGAGATCAAGAACGGCCTGTTCTATTTCCGCGAAAGCCTGTTCAAGGCCGTGCCTGAAACCTACCGCTACCTGGAAAAGGCCGTCGACCGGGTGTACGGGCCGGAGCTACCGGAAGGTCAGCGCATCCGGGTGCCGAACATCCTGCGTTTCGGTTCCTGGATCGGCGGCGACCGCGACGGCAATCCCTTCGTCACCCCCGACACCACCGTACTCGCCCTGCGTCTGCAGAAGCGGGAAGTGCTGCGTTATTACCTGCGCGAAGTCGTCAACCTCAGCCACGTGCTGACTCATTCGAAACGCCTGTGCACGATCAGCTCCCAGATGGCCGCCAGCCTGGCGCAGGACGAACAGCGCTTTGCCGCGGTGTTCGGCGATTATCCCCAGCATTTCGGCCAGGAACCCTACCGCCGCAAACTTTACCTGATGCGGCACCGGCTCCAACACAACCTGGATGCCGTAGATGCGCTGATCGAGGGCCGCAGCGGCAGCGCCTTTGCCGACAGCTACCCGTCGGAGCGGGAATTCCTGGCAGACCTCACCCTGATGCGCGATTCGCTCGTCAGCCACGGCGACCACGCGGCCGCCAACGGCGAACTGCAGGACCTGATCCGTAATGCGGAAACCTTCGGCTTTTACCTGGTTCACCTCGACATCCGCCAGGAATCGACCCGCCACACCGAAGCCGTGGCCGAACTGCTCACCCAACAGCCTGGCCTGCCGGATTACCGCAGTCTGAGCGAAGCCCAGCGGCTGGAATTGCTGGGCGAACTGATCGCCGGTGCACAGAAGCTCCCGATCAGCCGCGGAACGCTCAGCGACGCCAGCCGCGAGACCTTCGAAGTCTTTGAAGTGATGGCGCAGATGCGCCATGAAGTCAGCCCGCAGGCATTCGGCTCCTACGTCATCTCGATGACCCATGCCGCCAGCCACGTCATGGAAGTCATGTTCCTCGCCAGCCTGGCGGGGCTGGCAGGCCGCAACGACCAGGGCTGGTTCTGCCATATCGGGATCTCGCCCCTGTTCGAAACCATTGTCGACCTGGAACACATCCAGCCGGTGATGACGGCGCTCCTCGACAACCCGGCCTATGCGGCGCTGCTCGGCTGTTCCTGCAATCTGCAGGAAGTCATGATCGGCTATTCCGATTCCGCCAAGGACGGCGGCATTCTCGCCTCGGCCTGGTCGCTCTACGATGCGCAGACCAGGATTACCGCGCTGGCCCAGGCGCGCAGCATCGAGTGCCGCCTGTTTCATGGACGCGGCGGCACGGTCGGGCGCGGCGGCGGCCCCACCCATGAGGCCATTCTGTCGCAGCCGGAAGGCACCGTGCGCGGCCAGATCAAGTTCACCGAGCAGGGCGAGGTGCTGTCGTTCAAATACAGCAATGCCGAAACCGCCTCCTACGAACTGTCGATGGGCATGACCGGCCTGCTCAAGGCCAGCACCAGCCTGATCCGTGAGCAGAAGCAGGACCGCAGCGACTTCCTCGACATCATGGACCAGCTGGCCGAAGACGGCGAGACCGCCTTCCGCGGCCTGGCCGACCGCACTCCAGGCTTCATCGATTATTTCTACGAAGCCACGCCGGTCACCGAAATCGGCCTGCTCAACATCGGCTCGCGCCCCTCCCACCGCAACAAGGGCGACCGTTCCAAAGCCTCGGTGCGCGCCATCGCCTGGGTATTCGGCTGGGCTCAGTCGCGCCATACCCTGCCGGCCTGGTTCGGCATCGGCACCGCGCTGCAAAACTGGCGCTGCAACGACCCGCAGCGCCTGGCCAAATTGCAGCGCATGTACCGGGAATGGCCGTTTTTCCGGGCGCTGCTCAGCAACACCCAGATGGCCCTGTTCAAGGCCGACATGAGCATTGCCGCCCGCTATGCCGAACTGGCGGAAAACCGTGAAACCGCGGATGCGATCTACCAGACGATACGCGACGAACACGCGCGCACCGTCACCGCGGTACTGGACATCGCCGGCGCCACCGGCCTGATGCAGGAAACGCCGCAGCTGGCGCTGTCGGTTGCGCGCCGTAATCCCTACCTGGACCCGCTGAACCACATCCAGGTGGTGCTGCTGCAGCGCTACCGCAACGAAAGCCTGCCGCAGGCCGTGCGCGATGCCTGGCTCAGCCCGCTGCTGCGCTCGATCAACGCCATTGCGGCAGGATTGCGCAACACCGGTTAACCAGGGACTTTAGGGGTGAAGCCGGTGCTATTTTGAAAATCTATAGCTGCCGGCAGGACTGAAACATCGCCTCAGAAAAATCGCTACCGGCACCGGCGACAATGCCACCACCGGCAACGCCGACCGGAGTCGCTGCGTAGTGGGGCAGCGGAATCGCGCTAGGGCGCCAGCCTGCCATCGTGAAAAATCAGGCTGGAAAAAGCCTCTTCTCCTTCGCCCTCGACCTTAAATCGGCTGATAGCGGCATTGCCTACCTGAATGCGAAACAGATGACTGAGCGGCATGGCCAAGGCCTGTGCCATGATCATGCGGATTACACCGGCATGGGCCACTACCAGCACATGGCGGCCACGCTGCTGCTCACTGACCTGTCCCCACACGGCTGACACGCGCACAGCGAAATCCCCCAGATCTTCTGCTCCGGAAGGACGGTTGTTGAGCGGATCGCGGCGATAGCGCAGCAACAGGTCGGGGTCGTGCGCAGTGAGTTCCGCCGGCGTCTTGCCCTCCCACTCGCCGTAGCCCAGTTCGGCCAGACGCTCGTCCAGGCTGACGGGAATATCCAGCTTCCTGCCCAGTTCATGAGCAAACTCGGAGCAACGCAGCAACGGCGAAGAAACGATCTGCTGCCAGCCGCGATAATCCCCCACCGCTGCACGCATCTGGTTCCAGCCCTTTTCGCTCAGGGGATCGTCGGTGCGTCCGCGGTAGCGCCTGCCGCCTACTGGCTCGCCGTGGCGCATCAGGTCAATGATCGTCGATTGCATGGGAAAATCTCAGGAACCGGGCGGCTAGTCAATCAACATGACAGACGGCTAGCCACCTACCCAGCCGGCAAGGGTGAGCAGCAAGAGCAGTACCAGCCACAGCACCACCGTGCGCCATACCAGGCTGACGGCGCTATCCAGGTAGTCGGCATCGGCGTCGTCACCCAGGCCGAGCTCGGGGCGAAACTCGATGTTGCCGCCATAGCTCAGGGGTTCACCCAGCTTGACGCCCAAGGCCCCCGCGCCGCTTGCCAGCACGATGCCGATGCCCTGCTGTGCCCAGGCAGACGCCTGGGCGCGCCAGCAGTATACGGCGTCTTCGAAATCGCCGACCACTGCGAAGCTGATGGCGCTAAGGCGCAATGGCACCCAGTCCATCAAATCGAATACCCGTTCGGAGAACTTGCCGAACTCACCGAAATCGCGCTGGTCCAGGCCGCCCCATTTTTGGCTGAGGAGTTGAGACAGGCGATAGAGTACCGCACCGGCAGGGCCGAGCACGACAAACCAGACTATGACACCGAACAGATTTTTATGCGCGCAACTCAACGTTTGCTCGATACCCACGCGGGCGATTTCAGCCGCGCCCAGCTCGTCGGCCGGCCGGCCGTGCCACAGGGAAAGCAGGCGGCGCGCCTCGCCCAGATCAGCCGTGCGCAATGCGGCCGCAACCCTCTCGGCTTGCCCGCCCAGCTGCTTCAGGCTTAATAGCGGATACAACACAACCGCACCAAATGCCCAAGCCAGCAGCGCGTTGAGATAGTACAGACCGCCATAAATGCCGCCGACCACCAATACCGGCAGCAACACCGCCAACAGCCACGCCACCGCGCCATGCACATTTTGGCCGGCGTTGAAATGCCGCTCGAGATAATTCGCGTAGCGGGTAAACGCCAAGCCAACCGGGTTGCCGCCGCCCAGAGGTCGGAGATGTTCGAGCAGCAGGGCGGCAATCAGGGAAAACAAACTCATGGGCACCTCTAAAAATCCAGATTTCATCCCAACTGCTACGTTGCGGAAGAAATTTCTTGCTTACATATCAATTATATGTGGCGCGGCGAAATGTCTTCCGCGCCTTGCATTTGGGCGAACTCTAAATTTTTAGAGGCGCCCATGGGCGTTCTCAGATATCCATTTCAACCGTCAAAGTACTGTTCTGGTAAATTTCCAGCGTCGGCAGCTTGAGTTTCATACCGTGTTCATCCAGGTATTTCAGCAGCGTCGCATAGACCTTGCCGGCCGCCAGCCTGGGATGTGCCCGTAGCTGCACAACCATCACGGGCCGGGCGGGAACATCCGCCAGCTTGAGCGGTTCGCGCACGCTGACACCGGCTTCCACCAGATAGCCGGTCTGCGCCGTAAGCATGGACTTGGCGGTAATGCGCGGGTCGCTCTGCATCAGGGTTATCGCCGCGCCATGGGCAACGCCCTGCGCCTGCAAGGCCCGTAGCGCCTCCAGTTGCTTGTCGGGCAACTTGACGTAATCGCCGCTGTGCTCCAGATAGGCGTAATGATAAGGACCGCGCACCAGATTTGGTTCAACGCTGGCGCTGGTAAAGCCTCCCACCCACCAGAAAATACCCACCAGCGGCGCGGCAAAAGCCAGCAGGAAATAGAGCCAATTTTTCTTCAATCGAGACACCCCATTCAAACACGCGCAAAGCTCGAAAATACCATAATACGGCGCGCTTGTCCCGGATCATAACCAGCGCCTTTCACCATTACCTCCTCTCCCGCGGGCGGGAGAGGATTGAGGTGAGGGCATCCCTTGCGGGGTGTTGCAGGAGTGGCGTTCCCGCCGGAATCAAGGTGGGAATGCAGCATCCTAATCCCACAGGCACACCACTTGGCACACATGCCATGAATTTGCCGGATAGCCCAACCTCTTGCCGGCAATGGGAATCCCCGCTAAATCAGCGCGGGAATATGTTAGCATTCCAGGCGACAAGCCGATAAACTCGTGACACTTCCACCGGAAGAACCATGCTGAAACAACCCCTTATTTGTATTGCCCTCGCCCCTATCCTTGCGGGATGTATGCCGGAACTGCCAGGGGCCATTTCCAACCCCAGCCCGAGGATCCCGTTCGCCGCGGCACTAGGCGCCGGCGCCTACTACCTCTACAAGGACAACTGGACGCTGGAAGAAATCCAGTCCGGCAACGACAAATTCCAGATCACCCTGAAAAAGAACATGCTGCGGCAAGATGGCGACTCCGAGGCCGGCATGCTTTTCAAGCGCCGTGCCGGTGAAATAGTGACAGAACTAGGTTACGACGGCTACCGCATCATGGAATACAATGAAGGCATCGAATCGGCCGCACTGGGTTCGCAGCGGGTGGCGCATGGCGTGATCCAATGCTACAAAGGTGTCGCCGCCGCAAGATAAAGCCCGCCTGACGCTGCATGGCACGCTCTCGCCGATCAAGCGATCAAGGCTTCCGCCCCGTTTTTGCTTCACAGCTGCGGGGTTCGGGATTAAGCTTTTAAAATAACTAAAAAAGCAGATACATTCAAAACGGGACTCTTCATGAAAAAAAGTATTTTACGCACGCTGTTCCTGTCTTTTCTCGGTTTCGGGGTCATGGTCGCGGCGATTTTCCCCTTCTACGCCAACTTCTTCGTCGAATGGAAGCCGGGCATGCTGCGATGGTTCGTTATCGGCTGCCTGATCGCGGGCCTGGGCATGGGCGTGGTGAACTACGTGCTGCTCAACACCATCCTGCTGAAACGGCTGCGGCGCATTTCCGAAGTGGCCAACGCCATCTCGAACAAGGACCTCACGCACAAATGCTCGATGCAAAGCGACGACACCATCGGCGAGATTATTGTCAGCTTCAACAACATGGCGACGAACTTGCGCGAGCTGATCGGACAGACCGTGACCCTGAGCGGCAGCGTCCGCGTCGACAGCACCAGTATTCGCGACTTCATGTCGGGCATCACCGGCAACCTCAACGAGCAGACCAGTCGGGCTGGCGAAATCAGCAACGCCATCGACCACATGGCCGAAACCGTGGAACAGATCTCCGCGCATTCCGCCGAAGCGGCGGATAAAGCGCGCGAAGCCACCGACCACGCGCACCAGGGTGGCGTGGTGGTGCAGAAAACCATGCAGGGCATCGACAAAATCAGCCAGGCAGTGAATGAAGCGGCCAACGCGGTCGAAGAGCTGGGGCGGAATTCCGATCAGATCGGTGCAATCGTGGCGGTGATCAATGAAATTGCCGGCCAAACCAACCTGCTCGCACTCAACGCGGCAATCGAGGCCGCCCGCGCCGGCGAACAGGGTCGCGGCTTCGCGGTGGTGGCGGATGAAGTCAGGAAACTGGCGGAAAAAACCAGCAGTGCCACGGCCGAAATCGGCGGAATGATCCTGGCCATCCAGCAAAAAACCGGCGAAGCGGTCAGAACCATGAATGCCAGCACAGCGGATGTGAAGGAAGGCGTAACGAACGCCCGCGAAGCCGGCAATTCGCTGCGCAACATCGTCGAAAGCGCCGAGCAGGTCACCGCCATGGTGCAGGAAATCGCCAACACCACCCAGATGCAGATCCGGGACACCCAGATGATCCGGCAGAACATCGGAGAAATCGGCACCCTGATCGAAAGCACCCTGAAAAACACCCGCGAAGGCACCGTCACGGTCGGAAATCTGACCTCCCTGGCGGAAAACCTGGACAACACCGTCACCGCCTTCAAACTCGATTAGCATGGCGCGCAGCTTGGCGGCGGATGTCGGCGGACGCGAAGTATGGGCGTGGGCGATGTACGACTTCGCCAACTCCGGCTACACCACCGTCGTCATCACCGCCATCTTCAACGCCTATTTCGTTGCCGTCGTGGCCGGCAACCAGCCGTGGGGCACTTTTGCCTGGACCGCCGCACTCGCCCTTTCCTATGCACTGATCATGCTGATGGCGCCGCTGGTGGGCGCCTATGCCGACCTGCACGCCGCCAAGAAGAAACTGCTGCTGATCAGCACGGTCGGCTGCGTGGTTTTCACCGCCGCGCTTGCCTTGGTCGGGCCGGGGCAGATCTGGCTCGCCATCCCGCTGATCGCGCTGTCCAATTTCTTTTACGGCAGCGGCGAAAACCTGATCGCCGCCTTCCTTCCCGAACTGGCGCGCGGCCGTGCCCTGGGCAAGGTTTCCGGATGGGGCTGGAGCCTCGGCTACCTCGGCGGACTGACCAGCCTCGGCGCCTGCCTGGCCTATGTCAACTGGGCGGAAGCGCATGGCCGACAGGCGGCGGATTTCGTCCCGGTCACCCTGCTGATCACGGCGGCGCTCTTCGCCCTGGCGAGCCTGCCTACCTTCCTGTTTCTCAAGGAAAGAGCCATTCCGCAAACCCATGCCCGCCATCACCTGATCCGTGAAGCCTACGTCCGGCTCGGGCAGACGCTGCGCCATGCCGCCCGCTACCGCGACCTGCGCCGCTTCCTGATCTGCACCGTGTTCTACCAGGCGGGCATCCAGGCGGTCATCAGCCTCGCCGCGATTTACGCCCAGCAGGCCATGCACTTTTCCACCCGTGACACCATCTTGCTGGTTTTCGTGGTCAACATCACGGCCGCCGCGGGCGCCTTCCTGTTCGGCCACCTGCAGGACCGGATCGGCCACATCCAGACCATCGCGCTGACCCTGGTGCTGTGGATCGTCATGGTGCTGCTCGCCTGGAGCGCGCAAGGAGCGCAGATGTTCTGGGTTGCCGCCAACCTCGCCGGCATCGCCATGGGCGCGAGCCAGTCGGCAGGACGGGCGATGGTCGGGCTGCTGAGCCCGGCACAACGGCGCGCCGAATTCTTCGGGCTGTGGGGACTGGCGGTGAAGTTTTCCGCCATTCTCGGACCGATCACCTACGGCTTGACCAGCTGGCTGTCGCAAGGCGATCACCGCCTGGCGATTCTGGTCACGGGCAGTTACTTTGTCGTGGGACTGATGCTGCTGGGCGGGGTGGACGTGTTGCGGGGAAGGAGGGCGGCGCTACGCGGCTGATCTGAATTTTGTTAACCGCCAGTTAATGCGGATTTTTCAGGTCATTTAGAACTGCTCGCCGTCCAGCAGATAGCGCCACTGCCCCACCGGCAGGTCGCCCAGCTTGACTCGCCCGATACGGACGCGCTTGAGGCCGACCACCTTGAGCCCGACCAGCTCGCACATGCGGCGGATCTGGCGCTTCTTGCCTTCCTTCAGGACAAAGCGCAGCTGATCCTGGTTCTGCCAGGACACCTCCGCCGGCTTGAGCGCCTCGCCGTCGAGGCTGAGGCCGTGGTTGAGGCGCTTCAGGTTGGCCGCGTTCAGCCTGCCTTCCACCCGCACCAGGTATTCCTTCTCGATTTCGGAATCGGCGCCGATCAGCTGCTTGGCGATGCGGCCGTCTTGCGTCAGCACCAGAAGCCCGGTGGAATCGATGTCGAGCCGCCCCGCCGGAGCCAGCCCGTGCAGGTGTTCGGGGGAGTAGGGCTGCGGCGCGCGGTCTTCCTGGTAGCGGGACTCCTTGCCGATCAGCGTTACCGCCGCCTTGTAGCCCTTCTCCGGCTGCGAGGAAACGTAACCCACCGGCTTGTTGAGCAGAATGGTGGCGAGTTGCGCCTGCTGCTTCTCGGCTCGCTTGTCCAGGGTGACGGTCCGGCTGGGATCGACCTTGGTGCCCAGCAGAGTGACCCGTTCGCCATCGACCAGGACCAGGCCGCGTTCGATCAGGGCGTCCGCTTCCCGGCGCGAGCACAGACCGCGTTCGGACATCAGCTTGGAAAGACGGACTTTTCCGGAATCCGCTTCCGTATCTGCGGCACCCGTTTTCGGTTTTGGCGCACCGGGGCGTGCAAGCTTGACCCGCGTTGCCGCAGGCGTCGCGCCGGCACCCGCCGCGCTATCCGGCCTGCGCCTTCCGGCTGGCCCCACCCTGCCTTTCGGCGGCCTGCGTATGGTCATCAAATGCGTATTTAAAGGATTTTCAGCAATTCGACTTCGAACACCAGCGTGGCATTCGGGGGGATGACGCCACCCGCGCCGCGGGGACCGTAGCCCAGCTCAGCCGGGATAGTCAACTTGCGCACGCCGCCCACCTTCATGCCCTGCACGCCCTCGTCCCAGCCGCGAATAACGTGTCCGGCGCCGAGCGGAAAATCGAATGGATCGTTGCGGTCCTTGCTGGAATCGAACTTGGTGCCATCGGTCAGCCAGCCGGTGTAATGCACGGAAACCCGCTGCCCGGCCTGGGCGGCTTCGCCTTCTCCCTCGCTGATGTCATCGTAAACCAGTCCGGATGGGGTGGTGATTTCAGCCATGCTGTGCTCCTGAGTGAATTGATATTGAGTGCGGTATTTTACCCAACTTCCGCAGAACTCGCTTAATCGCTTTCGGGCATGTCAGCCATGACGCAGTTACGTCCGCCTTGCTTCGCCCGGTACAGCGCCTGGTCGGCACGCGCCACCAGTTGTTGCGCCAACGTCTCCGCATTCTGGGCGCGGTTGCAGTCGTGCAGGGTGGCAACACCTACGGAGAGCGTGGTCACCAGGGTTTCGTCCCCCTCACCCTTGAAACGCTGTTCGGCGATGCCGTGGCATATGCGCTCGGCAACGCTAAGCGCGCTATCCATGTCCGTCTGCATCAGCAGGACGGCGAACTCTTCCCCGCCATAGCGGCCCAGCACGTCGATGGAACGCAACTGGCCCTTGATCCGCCAAGCCACCTCGCGCAGCACGCAATCGCCGGTCTGGTGGCCGTATTGATCGTTGACCTGCTTGAAATGGTCGATATCAAGGAATAAACAGGAAAGGGGAATATTCTGGCGCTGGGCGCGACCGACCTCCTCCTGCAGGCGCTGGTCGAAATAACGCCGGTTGTGCACGCCGGTAAGCGGATCGGTCAACCCCAGATGCTTGAGGCGCTCGCTATTGGTCACGTTTTCCAGGCAAATGCCGACCATCGCCGCAAGGCGGCCGATAAAGTCGGTCGCCATGCCGGGAGCAAAGCGCCCTTCGTTGCGACTGCCAAGATTGAGGCTGCCGATCAGCTGTTTCTGCCGCACCATAGGCAGGATGGCGATACTGGCGGGAGGGGCGGTGTCGCGAGGAAAAAAGGGCGCCCGGCTGGCGGCGTTATACTGACCCAGCACCGGTGCCAGTGAAGTGCCGCAAAGGCGGTGAAAACGGGAGGGGTTGTCGAGGCACATCAGACCGGGAAATTCGGTCGCGGGAATGCCGAGATCGATCAGCATGCGCCGCACTTCGTATTCCGGATCGATCAGCGCCAGTGTCACCACGTCCAGATCGAAGGTCTCCTTCATTTCCTGCAGGACATACTGGAGCAGTTCCTTGAAACCGCTAACGCTGAGCATGCGCAACTCCGCATCCTGAAAGCGGCGCATCACCTGCTCGTTCAACCGCGCCTGGGTGATCAGCGTTTCGAGTTGTTGCCGCAGCTCCTGATTCTCCGTAGGCAAACGCCTGTTGAGCAAGTTGAGTAAATCGTCGGACATCTGGCTTATGCGCCCACCACCTCGGCCTTGACGATTTCCAGCGCGTCGCGCATGGTTTCATCGGGCGCAGCATTGAGGCATTCAGCCAGCATTTCCGCGGCCTCCAGCGTGTTTTTCGGCAGCATACCGGCATCCAGTTCGGCGACAAAAGCGGCTGCCGCTCCGGCAATGCGCAACAGCGTCTGGCGCTCGCCCATCAGCATTTCAAGCTCGGTGCGTAGCATGGCAATTTCCTGGTCTTTCAGCACGTGGGGCATGGTGTTATCCGTATCCTTAAATCAAAATCAATGCATCAGCCTACCACACCCAGGATGAGTTGCGCATCCGGCAGACCGTGCCCAAGCAACCACTTCCTTGCGGCGTCGAGCAGCGACTCGGGCCCGGCCACATAAACATCGAGGCCGCCCAATGCCGGGTAATCACCGGCGATTTGCTGCAGCAGTCCGCCGACCAGTTTTTCCTGCCGACCGGCTGCGGTTTCCAGATCGGTTCCCGCCACCAGCGGCGTGTATTGGAAGTTGTCCAGCGCATCGGCCCAGGCACGGGGCCAGTTGGAGAGATACAGATTGACCTCGCGCGACACCACCCAGTAAAGGTGCACCGACTCGGCGACATCCAGCGCCATGGCATGCTCCATCAGGCTTTTCACCGGCGCGAAGCCGGCTCCGAAAGCGATGAAAACCAATGGCCGGGTGGAATCCTCATGCAGCACGAAACCGCCTTTGGGGCCTTCCACCGTCACCGCCTCGCCATTCGTCAGCTTGGTGGCGACATAATCAGAAAAAGGATTGCCCGGCAGGTTGCGAATGTGGAACTGCAGATTGCGGTCGTCGCACGGGCAGCTTGCCACCGGAAATTCTGCCGAGAGCGCGTGGCCGAACTGTAGTATCGCATTCTGCCCGGCCAGGAAACGCAGCCGGTTGTTGCGCGGGGTTTGCAGATTCAGGATCAGCATGTCGTCGCCCGCCTGATCGATGCTTTTGACGTGCGCCGTGATGTGCTGGAGCGGGATATCCGATGCAAAATGCGCCTCGCCCGCCTCGATCACCACGTCGGTCACGGCGGTGTTCGAGCACATCAATGCGCAGCCGGAAGCTTTGTCGGCTTCGCTCAGGACATAATCGTGCGGCCGCACCTTCATGACCTGACCGGAAACAACCCGCGCCTTGCACTGGCCGCAATTGCCGTTGCTGCAGCCGTAGTTGAGCGCGAGTCCGGCACGCAGCGCCGCTTCGAGCAGGGTGTCGGCGCCTTCGACAAAAAATTCATGTCCGCTGGGCTGGATTTTTACATGTGCCGCCATCACGCGCAGAAAGCTGTCGCGCAGGGTCAAGTTGGGCAATCCGGCACGGGCATCGCGCGCTGCCAGTTCCTGGTGCAGCCACATCCGGAGGGATGCCGCGGCAGCCTGTACCCCTTCCCCGCCACCATCCCATGCCTTGAGCTGTTTTTCCAGCCCCTCGACAATGGCGCGGTATTGGCTCAACGAAACCTGGGCCTCTGCCAGTTCCTTGCTCAGACCGGTCAGCCGCGCGGCAAGCACCTCCTTGTCCGGCAGGGAGCGCTCGAATACCCGCTTGCCGAAAGCTTTTTCCTTGATCTGCGCGACCCGCTCGAAAGCGGTATTGTCCTCGAACTGGATATCGGGATAAATGCGCAGCAAATCCTCGGCAGCCACCATGCCGTCGAAAGACGCCAGAACCCCATCCTTGATTTTCTTCTGCAGCGCCACCCGAGTTACGCCCACCAGGCGCGCCGCTCGGGATAAATTCAGAAGTTGCGGCATATTCTGCTCCCTGAAATCAGACAGCGAAATTCGCTCAGTTTAACCAAGCTGGCTCAACATCTCCGGCTCCATGTCGAAGCCGACTTCACAGCCAGGATTGATCGTAATGCCGTGGCCGGTGCCCATTTTTTCCAGAACCCACTTGAATTCGGTCAGCAACCCGCCGCCGTAAAGAGGGAAATCCTTGAGAAAAGGTTTGGCCCGATCCGGGCTGGTAAACACCGCAAGAACCCGGGTTCCGTCTTCGGCTTCGAGCACCAGCGGCTGGGCGCGGGTGGAGCGCTGTACACCCGGCATAATATCGTCATCCTGGATCGGCATGAACACCTCCGAAACCAGCAGTTCCTGCATGAACTCATCGCCCGACATGCTGCCTTCCCAAGTCGCCAGGAGTTTTATTTCCAGTTCGTTCTTCGGGTTGAACTCTTCGCTTGCCATCATTATTTCCCTCGAATTTTGAAAATCTCAAAGCCAGTATAGTAAACTTGATTAATACGCTCAACTAATCTAAATATTAAGAATAACCACTCAGAATTCATATGACGCCGCCTGAGCGGCGGTAATATTCCGCATCAAGCGGAGGAGGTGCAAAATGCATGACATCAACCAAATGATCGAGCAAGGAGGCGACGCTCCGGAGGTCGATCTTAGCGAGCTTGGAAGCTGGTCCGAGCAGACTGCGCAAGAGCTGGCAGGGGAAGAAGGCATCACCTTGTCAAAAGAACACTGGGATGTAATCAATTTTCTTCGCGACTATTATCAGCGCTGCGGACCTTGCCCGAACGGTCGCGCTGTTCTGGGCCTGCTAGAGGACAATTTTGCCCAGCAAGGCGGCAAAAAATATCTCTACCATTTATTCCCCAAGGGTCCGGTCGTACAGGCCTGCAAGATCGCGGGGCTACCCCTGCCGGCATACAGTACGGACCCCCACTTCGGCAGCGTGATGTAAAGCCGGCATTTATGACTTCAGCGGGATGATGCTGATCACCGCAACCGGTTCGTCCTGATCCAGCCTTTCGGCCAGCTCCTCGGCGATTCCGTCGATCCCCTCGGTGGTAAACAGGTCGTGGGGCGTTTCCACCGAGGCGGAATAGAAGGTGCCCTCGTTGTCCACAAAGGCGACGTGATAGTGGTTCATGCGGTCATTTTCCGAACAGGTCGCGCAACTTGTCGATGATGTTTTTTTCGCGCTCGTCGAATGAAAACAGCGGGTCTGCGAACCCATGCTCCTTGGCCCGCTCTTCCGCCACGGCAAGATGGAGGAATTCCTCGTAGTACTCCTGCTCGGTGCAGGTCACCTGGGTAACGAAGACATCCGGTTCGTGGAAATCGGTAACCCCCAACACGTAGACCGTCACGGTAATAACCTTTTCCCGGGGAAAGATCACCGCTTCGGTTTGCAGCGACACGACGACATCGGCCTCCGTCGCAGGTTTGCTGTCCGGGGTTGGCGTACCGTATGCCGCCCGGAGTCGATCTTCTATCGGGTTATTGCTCATTGTTTATCGCTTTAGACTGTACTCAAACGTTACACCATTCTTACCGTTCAGGGCAATCGAATTGCTCTAGCCAACGGCCAGTCTGGCAAGTTCTTCCCGAACGGTGGATTCGTCGAGATTCTCGTAATCCTCGCGATTAAAAATCACAATCCCGCCCGCCAGTTCGTGCCAGGTGAAACCGCTGGTCCATGCCGGCTGGGGATAGGTGCCCTGCTTCATGCGCGGAAAAACGAACAGCTTGCCGGGCGTATACATCAGGTTATAAGCCACCTCGCCGGAATGCAGCGCCCGGATGCAGTTCCATGCCGCGCCCGGCTCGTCGAACGCCAGGCACTGTGCCGGATAAGACTCGCCGCCGCCGTTGTGGCGCCAGACGGCATCCATCACCGGGAAGCCCTGCGGCTTGAGGAACATCTGGAAATGAAGGTGGTTGACCGACGCGAAAGCGCCGATGGAGTTGTAGCCGAAACCCACGCCATCCAGGGTTTCCGCCAGTTGCGAGGTCAGCGCCCAGACATAATCATGATGCTCCAGCGTGAGGAACTGGGGCAGCCTGCGCTCCCTCTCCGGCACCAGCAGCCCGTGAAAATCGACGAAGGGATACTTGTTGTAGTACAGGGTGGCGTCCTTGCCGCCCAGCGTTCCCGCCCAGAACGCCTCCTTCTGCATGAAACCCTTGTTAAAATTGAAGCCCGCCTCGTCGAAATCCGCCTGGATCCCAGCTGGTGCCCGCGCCGCGATGCGCTTGGGCCGAAACGAGCGCAGATGGTTGAACTGCAGCTCCCATTTCCCCGCCTGCCGCCGCTCCGTGTGCCGCAGCTTTTCCAGCCCGACGGCCTGAATCTTGAGAAACACCAACAGATCCTCTTCCACTTCCTGGATCGCCCGTCCGCTTTCCAGCGCATTGACGTATTGCTCGCGCAGCCGCCGGTACAGCGCTTCGAGTTCGGCGGCCGTGGCAGAATGAAGTTTCGAATCGAAGGTAGCGTTGGCGCACACCAGGATGAACGGCCCCAGTCCGCCGCCCTGCAGGAGACCGGACAAGCCGTCCGAAAATGCTTGATGAAAAGCCCGATTAGAAGCAAATGGATATTGGTTCATTTCATAAATAGGAGAGCTTGACGCACTCATGCCGCCGCTATTTTTTCTGTGCGCCGGGTGCGGGTGCAAATCGGATACCGCCATCGGGAACCGGTTCGAAGGTGCCCAATAATTCGCCGGATGCGCTGGTCTTGCCTTCCAGCGACATCCCGCAGTTGGCAACATCCGCCCGGTATTGCCCCAGACCGTCCTGCATCACGTAATCGCCCTCGGCCGTCTTGAACACTTTCACGCTGCCGGCCTGGCCCTCATCGGGCGGCAACCGGTAGCGCCTCATGCAGGCGGGCAAGGACATAACGGTCATGGTGCGCGTGAATTCCTCGCTCCAGAAATAAGGTTGGTTACGAATCAGAGTCAGAGCCTGTTCGGGTCCGATCTCGTAGGAGGCCCTCTCCGTGACGCAACCCGCCAGCAGAGGCAAAATCATGGGGAAAAGCAAGAGGTTTCGATGGGCGGAAAGTTTCATGGTTTTCACCTCAAAGCAAAAGTAAAATCATCGCGCTCCGCCGCCAAGTCGTTGAGCAAGATGATCAGTTTGGCGTAATCCACGCCCAGGTTCGCCTGTGCCTGCGCCGATCCTTCCCAGACGATTTCGAAAGGCCCTGCGACCTCGCCGCTCAGCACGTCCCACAAGGCGTCCAGATTGCGTCCGAAATGGGCCGGGAAGGCGAGCTGGCGCGCCAGCTCGTCGTAAAACTGGGCAAGGGTGCGGATATCGCGCAGAACACAGCGTTTTAACGGCATGGCGGCACCTCGGCGAAGGTCTGGTAATGGTCCACAGTCACGCTGCGCAGGCCATCCCGGGAAAACAGCAGGCGTTTGGCGCCCCGGTGTCCGCCTTGGTAATCGAGGTCGGCTTCGCGCCAGTCGCCGCGAGGCAGCCGGCCTTCGCGATTGCCGAAACGGTCGCCGCCTATGCTCTTGCCCCCGAGGGCGGGAACGCGCCACAAATCCCTGCCGGACCGCCATCCGGCCTGCTGCGCCTGCCGCTTGGTGACGAATTTGCCCGGCAACTGCGCGTTGCGGCTTTCATTCAGCGCATCCAGCATGTCTGCCAGTTCCGCAGCATCGATTTTCGGCTGCAGGCGCTGATTCAGCGCCTGCGCCGCCTCGCGGCAGCTTGCGGCATGGACTGCGGGCAGCCAGACGGTCGCGCAGAGTGCCGCGAAAAGATAGAAAACGCGGATCAGCGATTTCCCCACTGTTTACTCCAATTTTCATTCAATCTAACAATAAACCGCAAAAATCTTTCACCGCAAAGGACGCAAAGGGACGCAAAGGAAAAGCAATCAGGCTGGCATGTCTGAGGTTGGGTTTTCCCTTTGCGAACCTTTGCGTCCTTTGCGGTTAGTGTATTTTGATCGGAAAATGGGATTACTCCACCCGGCGCAGCAACAAGCCCTTCAGATATTCTCCCTCGGGGAAATTCAGCACTGCCGGATGATCGGCATCGGCGGCGAAGCGCCCGACGATCTGCGCCGTCACGTTCGCATCCATCGCCGCGCCCGCGAGGATTTTCTGGAACAGGTCGGCAGTGACCCCGCCCGAGCAGGAAAAAGTCGCCAGCAGGCCGCCCGGACGCAACAGCTTGAGCGCCCACAGGTTGATGTCCTTGTAGGCGCGCGCCGCGTTGGCGGCGTGATGGGCGGTAGGGGCGAACTTGGGCGGGTCGAGCACGATCAGGTCGAAGCTCTTGCCCTGGTCGCGCATCAGACGCAGCGACTTGAACACGTCCGCCTCCAGCCATTCCGCCCGGTCAGCCGGCAGATTGTTGAGCGTAAGATTTTCCCGCGCCAGCGCCAGCGCCTCGGCGGAGCTGTCCACCGACAGCACCGAGCGAGCGCCGCCCTGGAGCGCGCTCAAGGAAAAGCCGCCGCTGTAACAGAAGCAGTTGAGCACATCCTTGTCGTTGGCCAGTTCGCCGACGCGACGGCGATTGTCGCGCTGGTCGAGATAGAAGCCGGTTTTCTGCCCTTTTTCCACATCCACATGAAATTTCAGCCCATGCTCGCGGATGATCAGGGGCGCAGGCAGCTTGCCGCGCAGAATGCCGGAGCGCGCCGGCAGGCCTTCCAGATCGCGCACCTCGGCATCGGAACGCTCGTAGAGATTGGCGCAGCCGGTCAGTTCCACCAGCAGATCGGCCAGCGCCCCGCGCCAGCGCTCCATCCCCGCCGACAGCACCTGCATCACCAGCGTGTCGCCGTAGCGATCCACCACCAAGCCGGGCAGGCCGTCGGACTCGCCGTGCACCAGCCGCATGCCGTCGGTGACCTTGGCCAGCTCCTGGCGCAAGCCGATGGCGCGCGCCAGACGTGCCCGCAGGAAGGCCTCGTCGACCGTCTCGTTTTCCCGATAAGTCCACACCCGTCCCAGAATCTGCGATTTGGGGCTATACGCGGCCAGCGCCAGGAAAGCCCCGTGGGTATCGCGCACCGCCACGGTTTCGCCGGACAGCGGCTCGCCCTTGATGCGCTCGACGGCGCCAGTAAAAATCCAGGGGTGGCGGTGTTGCAGGGATTTTTCCCGACCGGGATTGAGGATGAGTGAATTCATGGTGATTTAACCGAAAGAAAACAGAGGATTCTGAACCGCGCAGTATAACAGTTGACCTGTTGCTACCCGAGTTTTTCAATTCGGCATGAGTTGGAGCACCTAGGCCTTGTCCCCCGCATAGGGGTTAGTGAGCCGCTCGTAGCCGAAGGTGGACACCGGACCGTGACCGGGGATAAAAGTCACCTCGTCGCCGAGGGGAAACAGCCGCTCGCGGATCGAGCGGATCAGCGCCGGGTAGTCGCCGCGCGGGAAGTCGGTGCGGCCGATCGAGCCCTTGAACAGCACATCCCCGACAAAGGCAGTCTGGCTGGGACGATGGAAAAACGCCACATGGCCGGGGGTATGGCCGGGGCAATGCAGCACCTCCAGAACCAGGTTGCCGACGCTCACCGTATCGCCCTGCTCCAGCCAGCGATCGGGCGTGAGCGCCGGGGTATGCGGAAAGTCGAACATCTCGCACTGCTGCGGCAGCGACTCCAGCCAGAAGGCATCCTCTCGCTGCGGCCCTTCGATCGGGATCGCCAGCCTTGCCGCGAGTTCCGCCGCCGCCCCGACATGATCCAGGTGGCCATGGGTCAGCAACAATTTGGTCAGACGCAAGCCGTTTTCCTGCACGCCGGCAAGCAGCACCCCGGCATCGCCACCAGGATCGACCAGGGCCGCTTCAAGGGTTTGCTCGCACCAGATCAGGGAGCAGTTCTGCTCGAACGGAGTGACGGGGATGATGAGGTATTTCATAGATGGAATTATAAACCCGAAAAAGCGATTGAACCGCAGAGGACGCGGAGGACGCGGAGGACGCAGAGGACGCAGAGGAAAGCAATGCCTGAGAGAAAAATGCTAGCCAGGTTTATTTAACGCACCCCGCCTATCCTCGTTTTTCCTCAGCGTCCTCCGCGTCCTCTGCGGTAAACGCATTTGAATTTTACTCACCTACAAGGGCAATAGCCGTGACCACCACCGTTTCGCCCGTCACTTCCCACTTCACGTCATAATCCAGCAGTTTCATGCCGAAAACCCGCTCGCCGTCATTCTTCCCGTAATAGGCGGGACGGGGGTCCTGGCTCAGTATCTGGCGAATCAGCAGTTCCAGTTCCGGCACCGCCGCGCAACGATCCAGCGCTGGCCGGCTGAAACTCACCTCGAACAGAGCGTCCGGGGCTTCCACCGCGAAACCGCCGGTGGCGCCGGGAATCACATCCGAATATGGCAAATAGGGTTTGATATCCAGCACCGGCGTGCCGTCCAGCAGATCCGCGCCCTTCAGGTGCAGCAGCACCCGCCCCGGCCCGGTTTCGATGCGTTCCAGTTCGACCGCCGACAGACCGATGGGATTGGGGCGGTGGGTGGAGCGAGTAGCGAACACTCCGAGGCGGCGGTTGCCGCCCAGCCGCGGCGGGCGCACCGTCGGTTTCCACGGCGCATCAAGGCAGGCGTGAAAAACGAAATTCACCCAGATGTGCGAAAAGCCCTCCAGCCCGCGCCCCGCCTCCGCCCTGTTATACGGCGGCAGCAGCCCCAGAACGGACCGCGCCGCCGGTACCAGGCCCGGCTGGCGGGGAATGCCGAACTTTTCTTTGAAACAGGAATGGATAACGCCGATCGGCGCGAAGGTGAACATGGGGCGGATTATATTCCATGCCCACGGTGGGGGCGATGGGGTAAAATGGCTGCCGTTGTTTGTTTCCGGGAGTTACCTCATGCGCATCGAAGTTCACGTACACGGCATCCTCAATCTCTGCAAGGGCGTCACCCTGACCCAGGTGGAAAACGGCCTGCGCAAGTGGCTGGATTATCTGGATGTTGAAACCATCGCCGAAGCGCGCAGCATGGAACAGGATGAGCCCGGCATCGTCTTCCACCGCCCCGACCGCACCCTGGAAATATGCTGGACCGGTGAAGTCGGCAGAAATTTCATCAACCGGCTGCAGGACGCGCTGTACGAACTCGGCCCGCTGACCGAGAGCGCCTCGCAGATCGAACTGACCTACTACTACGAAGACGGCCGCGACGAATACCAGCTTCTCTTCGTCGGCCCGAGCGAAGAATCCATCCACCTGGCGCAGCGGCAGCGCATGATGGAGGACGTCGCCAGCCTGCTCTCGCGCCATTTCAGCCAGGAAGATGTCGTGCAGGTCACCGATCTGGTCAATGTCCTGTTCGACCACGACCTGGAAAAGCGCAAGAGCGCAGAGTCCGAGCCCGATTTCCAGCCGTCGGGGGGAAGCCTGCTGCATTTCCGGAAAAAGCATCTGCATTGACCCGCTGACACCCTGTATCCGAAGCGCCTGTTTTCCGAAACCGGCCCTTTCTCTGTAGCGCATAGATCTCACACTTCTCGATCACCCCCTCATCAACACCGCTCCCCCCTTGCGCAGATCGCATAAATATCTTCTATGCTGAGAGATGAAGATAGTTACTGGATGGCGAAGGGGCTCTATTGTGACCGACATAACGAATCTCCGCCGAGAGCGGCCTCGGCGGGGCGGCGGACTCGCATTCTTGCTGGGATTCCTGCGGCGTCCTGGCCTGGTGGGGTCTGTCGTCCCCAGTTCCCGCTTCCTGGAGCGGCGTATCGTCAGCGTTGCAGCCGTCGCCAAGGCCCGGCTGGTTGTTGAGTTCGGTCCCGGCACGGGCGGCACGACGCGAGCGATTCTGGGCGCCTTGCCGGAAAATGCAAAGCTCCTCGCCATCGAGATCGATCCTGAATTTGCAGCGCATCTTAGAGCCAACCGCGACCCCCGCCTGATCGTCCACCTCGGCAGTGCCGAGCACATCTGGGAGGCGCTCGCTCATTATGGTCTTTCGCGCCCGGATGCAATCGTTTCCGGGATTCCTTTTTCCACCATGCCGCGTGCACTCGGACGACGGATCCTGCGTGCTCTTTGGTCATGCATGGCGCCGGGAGGACGGTTTGTCGCCTATCAATTTCGGGATCAGGTGGCGCTCATCGGGCGCGAATTGCTGGGAAAACCGGATATCGAACTGGAACTGCTCAATGTGCCCCCCGTGCGGGTGTACTGCTGGCACAAGCCAGCCGACGAAAAATGACGGGGCCGCTTTGCGACCATCGATTCAACGTAGCTGGAAATGGATGGACTCGCTACCTTGCCTTTTGCGGCGATTGATCTAGATTTAATTTTCCGGGCAAGTTTCTTGGGGAAAGCAGATGTTGACGAGGAAAACCCAACGGCTGAGCAAGGCAACTTCCCCCGCCCCACAACGGATGCCGCGGCCTGCGGCCAAGCCTGCCGGTATCCCGCCTGGAGGAGTTAGCGACGAGGATTTGCGCAAAATCACGGGCGCTGTCCTGGAAAAGCTGAAATCGCCCACCATTCCACCCAGTGTAACGATCCTGGAAGCGCTGAAGCAGGTACGGGATCGCACCCTCGCGACCAAAGCCAAAGTCTAACCCTAGCAGCATGGCGGGCATGGATATTGAATAATGGTGCAAGCACAAGGATATGCCGAAATGGCAACATATGCTTTTTAATCAATGGGTTTTTAGATAAACCACTGGCCTGACGCAAAATAATACTTGATAATTTTCATATGGTATTACTATACTTAGTCTACCTAGTGTAAGCATTCCATTACCCTGGTTTGCTCTATGGCTATAGAGACGAGCGGGGATTTATTTACGCCACCCATTTTCAAGGAGATCACGACCATGGCTAAAAAACAACACGACACTCCAATGCTCGACCAGCTGGAAAGCGGTCCCTGGCCCAGCTTTGTGACCGGCCTCAAGCGCTTGGCCAAAGACAACGACATGATGGTTGACCTGATGGGCCAGCTGGAAACCTCCTA
>CAZLJK010000023.1:0-36830 GCA_964559825.1 uncultured Sulfuricella sp.
CCGCCGACCAGCGCGAACGGCACCGAGAGCATCACGATCAGCGATTCCGTGACGCGCCTGAAGTTGAGATACAGCAGTAAAAAGATAACCAGCAACGTAATCGGGATGACGATCTTCATCTTTGCGGCGGCGCGTTCCATGTACTCGAACTGCCCGCTCCAGGTCGCGTAATAGCCGGGCGGAAATTTCACCTGCTCCGCCACCGCCTTGCGCGCCTCCGCCACATACGAGCCGATGTCGCGGTCGCGGATGTCCACATAGATGTAGGCCGACAGCAGCGCATTCTCGGTGCGGATGGACGGCGCGCCCTTGCTGATGCTGATCCTGGCAAGTTGCCCGAGCGGGATCATGGCCCCATCCATTGTGGGCACCAGCACTTCGCGCGCGATCTGCTCCGGCGTGCTCCGCAGTTCTCTTGGGTAACGCACGTTCACGCCGAAGCGCTCCAGCCCTTCCACCGTGGTCGTGACATTTTCGCCGCCCAGCGCGGTGGCGATCACGTCCTGCACTTCGCCCATCGTCAACCCGTAGCGCGCCAGCGCAAGACGATCCGGTTCGATGTCGAAATAATATCCGCCGGTGATGCGTTCCGCGAAGGCGCTGGTGGTGCCCGGGATGTTCTTGACCACGGCCTCGATGTCCCTGGCTACGCGTTCCATTTCCTCCAGGTTCTTGCCGAACACCTTGATGCCGATCGGCGTGCGGATGCCGGTGGAGAGCATGTCGATGCGCGCCTTGATCGGCATGGTCCAGGAATTGGCGATGCCGGGGATTTGCAGCGCTTTGTCCAGCTCGGCGATCAGCTTGTCGATCGTCATGCCTGGGCGCCATTCGGCTTCGGGCTTGAGATTGATGATGGTCTCGAACATCTCCAGCGGCGCCGGGTCGGTAGCGGTGTTAGCGCGCCCAGCCTTGCCATAGGCCGAGGTCACCTCGGGAAAGCCCTTGATGATCTTGTTCTGGGTTTGCAGCAGTTCCGCCGCCTTGGTCACCGACATGCCGGGCAGCCCGGTGGGCATGTAGAACAGCGTGCCCTCGTTGAGGGTGGGCATGAACTCGCTGCCGAGCCTGGTCGCCGGATACAGGCTCACCGCCAGAGTTGCCAGGGCCAGGGCGATGGTCAACTTTTTCCAGCGCATCACCCAGGCGATCACAGGCCGGTAAGTCCAGATCAGAAAGCGGTTCACCGGGTTCTTCGCCTCGGGGATGATTCTGCCACGGACGAAC
This sequence comes from uncultured Sulfuricella sp., assembly GCA_964559825.1. GTDB lineage: Bacteria > Pseudomonadota > Gammaproteobacteria > Burkholderiales > Sulfuricellaceae > Sulfuricella. Next base: position 1,228 of record CAZLJK010000023.1, read on the forward strand.
AGCATCATCAGCACCGGCACCAGGGTCACGGACAGCAGGGCCGCGCCGGCCATGGCGAAGGTCTTGGTGTAGGCGAGGGGCGAGAACAGCCGGCCTTCCTGTGCCTCCAGCGTGAATACCGGGAGGAAGGAAACGGTGATGATCAGCAGCGAGAAGAACAGCGCAGGGCCGACCTCCTTGCAGGCGGCAATGATGGCATTCACACGGGCCGAGAGAGCAGGGACTTCTTCTGTGGGAGCGGCGCCCTCGCCGCGATTCAATCGGCCCGAGGGCGGGCCTCCTACAGATAACCGTTCCAGGTGCTTGTGGGCGTTTTCGATCATGACGATGGCCGCGTCCACCATTGCGCCGATGGCGATGGCGATACCGCCCAGGCTCATGATATTGGAGTTCATGCCCAGCAGCCGCATGGCGATGAAGGCGATCAGCACCCCCACCGGCAGCATGATGATGGCGACCAGGGCGCTGCGCACATGGAGCAGGAACACGATACAGACCAGGGCGACGATGGCGCTTTCTTCCAGCAGCGTGGTCTTGAGGTTGGCGATGGCGCGCAGGATCAGGTCGGAGCGGTCATACACCGTCGCGATGCTCACCCCTTCCGGCAGGCCGCTGGCGACCTCCTTGATCTTGGCCTTGATGTTGGCGATCACCTCCAGCGCGTTCTGGCCGTAGCGCGCCATGACGATGCCGGATACCACCTCGCCCTCGCCGTTAAGCTCGGTCAGGCCGCGCCGCTCGTCCGGGCCGAGCTCCACTCGGGCAATGTCGCGCAACAGCACCGGCACGCCCTTTTCGCTCTTGACCACGAGCTGCTCGAGGTCGCCCTTGCCGCGCAAATAGCCCTTGCCGCGCACCATGTATTCAGATTCGGCCATTTCCACCACACGCCCGCCAACGTCGCGGTTGGAGTCGCGGATCACCTGGCTGACGCGGGCTAGCGGCACACCGTAAGCCTGCAGCTTGCGCGGGTCTACGGTGACCTGATATTGCTGCACGAAGCCGCCGATGCTGGCGACTTCCGCCACGCCCGGCGCCTTGGTCAGCTGGTAGCGCAGATACCAGTCCTGAAGGGTGCGCAGCTCGGCCAGGGTCTTGTTCTTCGCCAGTACCGCGTACTGGTAGACCCAGCCCACCCCGGTCGCATCCGGCCCGAGCTGAGGCGAGACGCCCTGCGGTAGGCGGCCGGTGAGCGATGTGAGGTATTCCAGCACGCGCGAGCGCGCCCAGTAAATGTCGGTGCCATCCTCAAAGATGACATAGACGAAGGAGGCGCCGAAAAAAGAAAATCCCCGTACCACCTTGGATTTCGGCACCGACAGCATGGCCGTGGTGAGCGGGTAGGTGACCTGGTCCTCAACTACCTGAGGCGCCTGGCCGGAATATTCGGTGTAAATGATGACCTGTACATCGGAGAGGTCGGGAAGGGCATCGAGCGGCGTTTTGAGAACCGCGTAGACGCCGCCGCCGATGATGGCGATGGTGGCCAGCAGCACCAGGAAGACGCTGCGTGCCGACCATTCAATCAGACGGTTAAGCATGTTCAGTGTCCCTCGTGCCCGGCGGCAGGGGCTGCCGCTGGCGAAGTCCCGGTTTTCTCCGGGGCGCTGCTCATTCCGCCGAAGGCCGCCTTGAGGTTGCTTTCGGAGTCGATCAGGAAGTTGGCGGCGACCACGACTTTTTCGCCCTCACCCACCCCTTCCAGCACCTCGATGTAATCGTTGCCCTGGATGCCGAGTTTGACTTCGCGCGGTTCGAAGCGGCCTTCGGCCAACTCCACCAGTACGGTCTGGCGTGTGCCGCCGAATATGACCGCCGAGGTGGGGACGGTCAACACCTTCCCGCTGCTCGGCGCAGCCAGTTCGATGTCGGCATACATCGCCGGCTTGAGCAGGCCGCCGGGGTTGGCGAGCTCCAGCCGCACCGTCACGGTGCGCGTCTGTGCATTCAGGGTCGGATAAACGTAAGTCAGCTTGGCTGAAAATGCCTTGCCGGGGTAGGCGTTAAGCTTGACCTTGGCCGTCTGGCCGGGTTTCACCAAAGCCAGGTCCTGCTCGAATACGTCGGCCAGGATCCACACCGATGACAGGTCGGCAATCTGGTAAAGCACTTCGCCGGGCATGAAGCGCATGCCTTGCACCGCTTTTTTCTCAATCACGATGCCGTTGACCGGCGAGCGGTAAGTGAGTGTCCGTCTGGTTCCGCTGCTTTTGCTCAAGGCTTTCAGCTGTTCGCCGGAAATGCCCCAGTTCTTCAGGCGGTTCAGGCTCGACTCGGCGAGCTGCTTCATGCTCGCCTGGGCTTCGGGGCCGGCATTCTGCAGAGCAAGCTGGCCTTGGCTAGCGATGGCATATTCTTCCTGCGCCGATACCAGTTCCGGGCTGTAAACCTCCAGCAGCGGCTGGCCGCTTCCCACTGCCTGGCCGGTGGTGTTGACATGCAGTTTTTCAATCCAGCCCTCAAACTTGGGTGCCACGGTATAGGTCAGGCGTTCGCTGGCCTCGACCCGGCCGACGGCACGGACGATGCGCGACAGGTCTCGCATTGCGGCGGCCTCGGTGCGCACGCCGAGTTTCTGGATTTTTTCGGCGCTGATCCTGACCTGGTTCCGGGCTTCGGGTGAAGCTTCTTCCTCGCCCTCGTAGGCCGGGATGTAATCCATCCCCATCTGGTCTTTCTTCGGTGTTTGCGAGGTGTCTGGCAGACCCATCGGGTTGCGGTAGAAGAGGATTTTAGGCTCCTTCTGCGCTGCTCCGGAGGCGGCGGCGATCTGGGCTGCCGGGGTGCCCGTGGTTCCCCTGGACCCAAGCCAATATCCGGCCCCCAGCGTCCCCGCTATGGCGGCTACGATGAATACGATGACCGCTCCCTTGTTCATAAGTCTTCTCCCAACAGTCGTTCGATTTCGGCCAGGCGCATCTGTGCATCGGTCTGTGCCTTGAGTTCGTCCAGTCTGGCATTGCGGATCTGGCGCTGTGCATCGAGCAGGGTGGCAAAATCCACCTTGCCGGTTTCATAGCCGGCAAGCGCCGATTTGAAAGTCAGTTCGGCCTGCGGCAGCAGGCTGTCCCGGGCCAGGGATTCGATTCGACGCGCGGCTTCAAGCGCCGAAAGGTTCTCGGCAAGATCCGCGAACAGCTGGTTATGGGCCGCTTCCCTGCGCGACAGGGCGGCCTCCAGCGTGGCTTGCGCTTCGCGTTCCTGAGAACGGCGGCTTTCCTGTTGCAGGGGGATGTTTAACTCGATCATCACTTCCCACTCGCTGACCCGGCTTCCGGTCTGGATGGGCGACAGACCCAGGCTGAAATCGGGATAGCGATTTTTGTAAACGAGCTCGCGGTTTTTCTCGGCGGCGGACACCCGCGCCTGTTCCGAGAAAAGTTGCGGGTTGCGGGCGCGCATGCGCTCCTCCAGGGTGGCGTAATCGAGCCTTGCGGGTGCCGGAATGGCGCGTGGCCGCTCAGGCTCTGCCAGAGGTGCCATGGCGGGCCGTTTTAACAAAGTATTTAGCCGGACGTAGGCATGGTGGTGCTCGTTCTGGATGCCGACCAGTTCGCCGCGCATACCGGTCTGCTCGATCTGTGCGCGGATCACGTCCTGCTGCGGCGTCAGGCCATTGGCGTAGCGGGTTTGGGTGATTTTTTCCAGCTTTTCCATCAGATTGAGAATTTCCCTGGTCAGCGTCTCGGCACGGGCCACCAGGTAATACTGCGCATAGGCGGTCTTGATGCGCGCCGACAATTCTGCCCACGTCGCCTCGGCTCGGCCCTGGGCTTGATTGGCTTCAGCCTCGGCTATTGCACGTTTCAGGTCGCGTTTTCCCCAGAACGGAACCGGCTGGATCAGGGTGTACTTGGTACTGCCGATGCGGCTTGGCAGCAGATTGGGGCTGGTGTCGCTACCTTGGTTGGTGACGTCGCGCAGTTCGGTCCGCAAGGTCGGGTCGGGCAAGGCGCCGGCGGGATAGACTCGCTCGGATGCGGCTTCTGCCTCGTGACGCATGGCGGCAAATTCGGGGTTCTGTCTGCGCGCCAGTTCCAGTAAGCTTTCCAAACTGGCTCCGGGCGGCGCTGCGCCGGGTTCGGCCAGCGCCGATGCGCTAGCCAGTGCCAAAACGAGTGCGAACGCATGCAGCTTTCCAAATTTGACTGGATAGCGATGAGGTTTCATTGGCCTCTGTCCTTAAGAAAGGAAATCGATGTCGGTAACGGGAAGTTTTGCGGCTTCCCGTTTGCCAGCTTATTTCGCGGGTTCGATATGCGAAATGACGTAACCGGTTTTCGCTTCCTTGGTCAGGCCGAAAGTCACCGCCTGGCCGACTTTGATGCCCGACAGTATCTTCTTGTCGGCCACTCTGAAGTCCATCGTCATTGCGGGCCATTTGATGGCGGGAATGGCCTCGTGTGAGATGTTCACGGTCGCCGTCGCCGCATCGATTTTGTTGACAGTGCCTTTGCCGCTCGCTGCATCTGCGGCCTGGACGGAGGCAACCGCCGTCAGCATGGCGGCGGCAGCAAAGAGGGCGATCAATGTTTTTTTCATGATTTGCTCCTACAAATTAAAATCGTGCATTTGCGGACCATGGGCAAATTAGCCCACTGCCGTGCATTCTAGAAAAATTCGGCAAAACTCAGGAAAAAAGCGCGTGAGGGGGTCGCTGAGGTTGTTCGGGAAAAAGCGGCGGGAAATGTGTGTCAAAGACGAATTTGAAAGAAAAGCGGGCGTTATCGCTCAAGCCGGCGAGCTCGGGAAGCAGCGCGGGAGCGCCGCCCAGGTGGCAATAGCCGCAATTGTCGCACTGCGTTTGGGGTGTGGCGGAGGGAGTGTCCTGATCATGGCCGCAGTCGTGGCTATCCTGATGATCTTGCATCCCGGCCTGCATTGCTGGCGGCGGGGTGTGGTCGTGACGGCAGAACGACATCTCGACCGCGGCGAATCCCTGCAGTGGAAGCCATAGCAGCAGAAAGCCGAGAATGAGATTGCGAAGGCGGGGCTTCATGATTTTTTGCGTATTGATTTTCTTGTGCGATTGGATGGAAGCATAAAACAAAGAGTCCATTGCTGCAATTAAAGTTCCCGAACGCGGGGTTTATGACAATTATATGCAGGCGGTTGCATGCTAGAATCGGTCAGGTTTTCATGGAGTTCGTCAAGTGCTAGGGAAATATCTGAAATTCTTCAGGGGCGGCAAATCCGGCGGTGACAAGCCCAACGCCGTGCCCCCCGCTTCCAGGCCGGCTACTCCGCCTTCTTCTTCCCCGGGCGGTTCTATTTCTTTGCTCGAATCCCTTCCGCCCGTGGCGGCTGAAGAGTCGATCGATACCGGCCATGTTGCGGCGGATAATGTGGTGGCCAGCGTTCCTGAAATCGAAACGACCGGCCGGCGTACCAATGCGGAAGAACTGCGGCAGAAAATCATCGGCCGCCAGCCGATCCTGAATCGCTCCCAGCAAATCATTGGCTACGAATTACTGCTGCGCAGTAAAGTGCTGCCCACGGTCAAGTCGCCTGACGCCGCGTTGCGGCGGATGCAGGATGAAGCCCTGATCCGCTGTCTGATGGATCTTGATGTAAACCATCTGCTTGAAGACAAGCAGGCGTTTGTCGGGATTTCTCCTGTCATGCTGGAAAGCCCTCTGTTACGTAAATTGCCCAGTAAGGGGGTGGTGCTGCTGGTGTGTCCGGACCAGGACAAGCTGGAGAGTAATCTGCGGCATTGCCGCGAATTAAGGAGCTTGGGCTATTCGATTGCGCTCGATGATTTTGAGGTTAAGCGGGGCCTCGGGCAATTCCTCACGCTGGCGAGCTTCATCAGGGTGGATGTTGCCCGCTTCAATGCCATTGAACTCGGCAAGCTGACGGATCACTTCCTGGATAAGGCAACGCCGCAGCTGCTGGCGAAAAACGTGGATACGGATGACGATTTCGAGGCTTGTTACAAGATGCAGTTCGATTGCTTCGAAGGCAATTATTTCACCCGTTTGCGCCCCTCCCTGCCGCCCCGTGTCGATACCGACCGGATCAGGGTCCTGGAACTGCTCAACATGGTGAGAAGCCAGAAAGAAATCTCGCAGTTGGAGGAAGGATTCAAGCACGATGCGATGCTTTCCTACAAGCTGTTGCGCTACATCAACGCGTCGGTCAATGGCTTGCAGCAGCAGATACATTCCATTGCCCATGCGTTGGTGCTTCTCGGCTACAAACAGCTGTATCGCTGGCTGACGCTGCTGCTGTTTGCCAGTGGCAAGGCAGACCCGCGCAGCAGGGCGCTATTGCAGAATGCGCTGGTGCGCGCGCGCATGACGGAGCTGCTGGGTCAGGGCAAGCTGCCGCTGGCCGAGCGCGAAGGCTTGTTTATCGTGGGGATATTTTCCTTGCTCGACGTGTTGCTCAACGTGCCGATGGAACAGGCATTGGCGCATCTGCAGTTGCCCGATCCGGTGATGGCGGCGCTGGGGCGTCGCGAAGGCATTTACGCGCCTTTCCTGGCGCTTTCCGTGGCGTGCGAGGAGGCGGATCAGGAGGCGATCATTGAACAGGCCGCCATTTGCGGGCTGGATGCCAATGAGGTCAATATCGCCCAGGTCAAGGCGCTGGTTTGGGCAGAGGAAATCGAGCTTTAGCTTCCGATACTTTCCGACCTTCGCCAAGTCCGCTGCGGACTTGCTATAATTGCTCCTATTTTCTTTTCTGGATTAGAGAATTCGTATGAACTTGCATGAATATCAGGCCAAACAGGTCTTGCGTGAATACGGCATTGCCACGCCGCGCGGTATTGCTATTGAGAGCGCCACCCAGGTGGATAGCGCGATTGCGGAACTAGGCGGCGAAGCCTGGGTGGTGAAGGCGCAGATCCATGCCGGCGGGCGCGGCAAGGCCGGCGGGGTGAGACTGGTGAGGTCGCGCGAGGTGCTGCTGGAAGCGGTCGAGGCGTTGCTGGGCAAGCAACTGGTGACCTACCAGAATGCACCAGACGGTCAGAAGGTGTCGTGCCTGCTGGTTGAGGAAACGCTTCCGATCGCACGCGAGCTTTACCTCAGCCTGACGGTGGATCGCGAATCCGAGCGCGTGGCGCTGGTCGCCTCCAGCGAGGGGGGGGTGGAGATCGAGGAAGTCGCCATGGCCTCCCCGGAAAAAATTCTGAAGGAATTCTGCGACCCACTCCTCGGTTTGCAGGATTTCCAGTGCCGCGCCCTGGCATTCGGTCTGGGGCTGGAAGGCGCGCAGATCGGCGAGTTCGGCAAACTGGCCAAGGGGCTGTACCGGCTGTTCAAGGAAAGCGATTTGGCGATGGTGGAGATCAACCCGCTGATCGTGACCGCCGCGGGCAATCTGGTCGCGCTCGACTGCAAGATCGGCGTCGATGACAACGCGCTGTACCGGCGCAAGAAACTGGCCGAGATGAGCGATCCGACCCAGATCGATCCGAAAGAGGTGGCTGCCAAGGAGTTCGACCTTAACTACATCGCCCTCGCCGGCAACATCGGCTGCATGGTCAACGGCGCAGGCCTGGCGATGGCGACCATGGACCTGATCAAGCTGCACGGCGGCCAGCCGGCCAATTTCCTCGACGTCGGCGGCGGCGCCACGGCGGCGGTCGTTTCCCAAGCATTCAAAATCATCCTCTCCGATGCCAAGGTCAAGGCGATCCTGGTCAATATCTTCGGCGGCATCATGCGCTGCGACATTATCGCCGAGGGCATCATTGCCGCAGTCAAGGAAGTGGGCGTGAAAGTGCCGGTGATCGTGCGTCTGGAAGGCACCAACGTCGAACTGGGGCAGAAGATGCTGGCAGAGAGCGGCGTCGGCGTGATTTCCGCCGGCGACCTGACCGAAGCGGCCAAGCGCGCTGTGGCGGCGGTGGCTTGATTGAAGATTGAATTTAACCGCTAAGGACGCAAGGGTTCGCAAAGGAATTCTTAAACAGCTTTTCCTTCGCGCCCCTGGCGGTAAACAAAGATTTTTAAGGGTTTAACATGAGCATTCTCGTCAATAAAAATACCAAGGTCCTGTGCCAGGGCTTCACCGGCAAGCAGGGTACGTTCCACTCCGAGCAGGCTATCGCCTATGGCACCCAGATGGTTGGTGGCGTGACGCCGGGCAAAGGCGGGCAGACCCATCTCCATCTCCCGGTGTTCAATACCATGCGCGACGCGGTGCGCGAGACGGGTGCGACGGCGTCGGTGATCTACGTGCCGCCAGGCTTCGCGGCGGATTCGATCATGGAGGCGGCGGACGCGGGTATCAAGGTGATCGTCTGCATCACCGAGGGCATTCCTGTGCTGGACATGCTCAACGTCAAGGCCGCGCTCAAGTCATGCGGCGCCGTGCTGATCGGCCCAAACTGCCCCGGCATCATCACCCCGGAAGAGTGCAAGATCGGCATCATGCCCGGCTTCATCCACAAGAAGGGCAAGGTCGGCGTGGTGTCGCGCTCCGGCACGCTCACCTACGAAGCGGTGTTCCAGACCACCAGGCTCGGCCTGGGACAATCCACCTGCATCGGCATCGGCGGCGACCCGATCAAGGGGCTGGATTTCATCGACTGCCTGAAGATGTTCCAGGAAGACCCGGAGACCGAGGCGATCATCATGGTCGGCGAGATCGGCGGCAACCGCGAGGAAGCGGCGGCGGAATACATCAAGGCCCACGTCACCAAGCCGGTGGCGGCCTACATTGCCGGCCAGACCGCGCCGAAGGGAAAGCGCATGGGGCATGCCGGCGCGATCATCGCCGGCGGCAAGGGGCTGGCATCGGACAAGATCATTGCGCTGGAAGCAGCCGGCGTGGTGGTGGCGAAATCGCCCGCTGGCTTGGGCGAGGCGGTGGTCGAGGCAATCAACAAGCACGGCGGACAATAGGCTAGGGGCGATGGGCAATAGGCGAGAAGCGGCAGTGTATAATGGATGCATCTTTACCCCTCGCCTATTGCCTCTAGCCCTGAATTTATGAAGATCGCCATTGCGCAAATCAACTGCACGGTCGGCGATCTCGCCGGCAATGCGGCAAAAATCCTCGATTACGCCGAGCAGGCCAAGGCACGTGGCGCGCAGGTGATGGTGACGCCGGAGCTGGCCCTGACCGGTTATCCGCCGGAAGACCTGCTGCTGCGCGACGGTTTCTATGAGGCTTGCGACCAGGCCCTGTTCGCTTTGGCACGGGAGACGCAAGGGATCATTCTCGTGATCGGCCATCCGCAGCAGGTGGATGGAAGGCGTTTCAACGCCGCCTCGGTGCTGCGCGACGGCAAGGTCGTCAGCTCCTACCACAAGCAGATATTGCCCAATCATTCCGTTTTTGACGAGATGCGCTATTTCACGCCCGGCACCGAGCCGTGCGTGTTCGAAGCCGATGGTATCAAATTCGGTATCAACATTTGCGCCGATATCTGGGAAGAGAGCGCCGCAGCCTGTGCCCTCAAAGCCAATGCGGACTTGCTGCTGGTGCTGAACGCCTCTCCCTATCATATGGACAAGCAAGTTTCGCGCTACCAGGCGGTGCGCGAGCGGATCGGCGAGTGCGGTTTGCCGGTTTTTTACGTCAATCTGGTCGGCGGTCAGGACGAACTGGTCTTTGACGGCGCTTCTTTCGTGATGGACAGTGCGGGTGCGCTGATGCACCAGCTCCCGGCATTCGAGGAAGCTTTGTGCATCGTCGATCTGGCCAACGATCAGCCGCAGCAGGGAGAGGTCATTCCGCAGCTGCCGATCGAGGCCTCCGTTTACAGGGCATTGTGTCTGGGCGTGCAGGATTATGTAATGAAAAACGGGTTTCCCGGTGTAGTGCTGGGACTGTCCGGGGGCATCGACTCAGCGCTGACGCTGGCGATCGCGGTGGATGCGGTGGGTGCGGAACGGGTGCGGGCGGTGATGATGCCGTCTGAGTTCACGGCCGACATCAGCCAGCAGGACGCGCAGATCATGGCTGATCGCATGAAGGTTCGCTATAGCGAGCTGCCAATCAAGCTGGCGTTCGACTCTTTTCTCCGGACCTTGTCGGAGGAGTTCGACGACTTGCCGTTCGACACCACCGAAGAGAACATCCAGGCGCGGATCAGAGGAACCTTGCTGATGGCGCTGTCCAACAAATACGGTTCAATCGTCCTGACCACCGGCAACAAGAGCGAAATGGCGGTGGGCTATGCCACGCTGTACGGCGACATGGCCGGCGGATTCGCGGTGCTCAAGGACGTGCCGAAAACGCTGGTGTATCGTCTGGCGCGCTATCGCAACAGTCTAGGCGACGTGATCCCAGAGCGGGTCATCACCCGGGCGCCGTCCGCCGAACTGCGCCATAACCAGACCGACCAGGATGCCCTGCCGCCGTATGAAATTCTGGATGCCATAGTGGAAGCCTATGTCGAGCAAGACATGTGCCCGCATGACATCATCGCGCATGGTTATGCTGAAAAGGATGTGCGCCGCGTAGTGAAACTGATCGACAACAACGAGTTCAAGCGACGTCAGGCACCGGTCGGAGTAAGGGTCACGCCGCGCGGATTCGGCAAGGATCGACGCTATCCGATTACATCGAAGTATCGTCCCTGGCTGGAATAGGGGCGTCCTGAATTTTATCAAGGATCACAACAAGCGGGAGTGGCAAATGAAAAAGATTGAAGCGATTATCAAGCCGTTCAAACTTGATGAAGTACGCGAAGCGCTGCATGAAATTGGCGTGACCGGTCTGACCGTGACCGAGGTGAAAGGCTTCGGGCGGCAGAAGGGGCATACCGAACTCTACCGAGGCGCCGAGTACGTGGTCGACTTTCTGCCCAAGGTCAAGATCGAGCTGGTGATCGCAGCCAGCCAAGTGGAGGCCGCCATCGATGCCATCATCAAGGTGGCTCGCACCGGCAAGATCGGCGACGGCAAGATTTTCGTCACCAGCGTGGAGCAGGTGGTGCGCATCCGCACCGGCGAAACTGACGAAGCGGCGATCTAACCGGGCTCGATTACCAGATTTTCCACCACGGCGTATCCGATTTTTTCTGGATAGCGAAGTAGTGGCTGTTGGGGAAGTTCTTTTGCATGATGCGCAGGGTATCGTCGCGTAGATCGGTCATGCCGAGCGCGTCGTAAGATTTTATCATGATAGTCAGCGCCTCCTCGGTGGCGGGGGCCTGAGGATACTGCTGCATCGCAGCCTGGGCGCGATTGACGGAGGCAACGTAAGCGCCGCGTTTGTAGTAATAGCGAGCCACGTGAACCTCGTGCGAGGCGAGGGCGTTGACCAGATACTTCATGCGGGCAATGGCGTCCGGGGAGTATTTGCTGCCGGGGAAGCGGGTGGTTAGCTCCTTGAAGGATTCAAAGGCTTCACGCGATGCTTTCGGGTCGCGTTCGCTCATGTCCTGTTTGGCGAGGGGGGCCAGGGTTTCCGAGGTTGCGGCGATCTTCTCCGTCAGGGCGCCGAGGAAACCCAGGTCGTCATTGAAATTCACCAGGCCCTTCAGGTAATAGACGTAATCCACGTTGGGGTGGTTGGGGTGGAGTTTGATGAAACGGTCGCAGGCGGCAAGGGCGGAAGCCGGTTCGTTCGCCTTGTAGTAGGCGTAGGCGATTTCTATCTGGGCTTGCTGCGCATAACGGCCGTAAGGGTAGCGCGCCTCCAGTTTCTCAAAGTACTGAATGGCTTTTTCGTAACCGCCATCGGTCATTTGATCCTTGGCCTCGGCGTAGAGTTTCTGGGCCGACCAGCCTTTGGTTTCATCCTGGACTTCCGGCAACAAGCCGCAACCAGTTATCAACAATGCAAGAATTAACGCTAAACTAAGCCTCATGACAATATCCGATGCCCAGCAGGGCGCAAGTGGTAATCCGCCCGATTATAACCCAAATCCGGCCCCCATCAACTTGACGATTCCGCCAGAAATGACTGGATTGCGCCTTGATCAGGCCTTGCAGCAACTGTTGCCGGATTATTCCCGCAGCCGCCTGCAAACCTGGATCAAGGAGAAGCGAGTCACGCTCGATGGCCAGTGTGTCGCGCCCAAACAGGCGGTGTGGGGAGGCGGGAAGGTGAGGGTAGAGCCGGAATTGCACCCCTCCGAAACTCCTTACGCGGCGGAAGAAATCGCCCTCGACATCGTTTACGAGGACGATGCGCTGCTGGTGGTCAACAAGCCTGCCGGGCTGGTGGTTCACCCCGGCAGCGGCAACTGGCAGGGCACCATGCTGAACGCCTTGCTGCACCATGCGCCGCAACTCGCGTGCATTCCCCGCGCCGGCATCGTCCATCGCCTCGACAAAGACACCAGCGGCTTGCTGGTGGTGGCTAAAACCTTGACCTCGCAGACCGATCTGGTGCGCCAGCTTCAGGCCCGTAGCGTGAAGCGCGACTACCTGGCGGTGGTGCAGGGGCTGGTGGCCCGTGACGGCGAGGTGGACGCGCCGCTCGGCAGGCATCCCAGCCAACGCGTCAAAATGGCGATAGTCCACAACGGCAAGCCGGCGGTAACGCATTACACCGTGCTGGAGCACTTCGAGCGCCACACCCTGATCCGCTGCAGCCTGGAAACCGGCCGCACCCACCAGATTCGGGTGCACATGCTGTCCATCGGCCATCCCTTGGCGGGCGACCCGGTTTATGGCGGCAGGCCGATGAATTTGCCGCCGCAGTTGAGCGAAGTGGTCAAGAGTCTGGGGAGGCAGGCCCTGCATGCGGAAAGGCTGGGGTTGATCCGCCCGGTCAGCGGCGAAGCGCTGGAATGGCAGGTGGATCTTCCGGAGGATATGGCTGATTTGCTGAAAGTTCTGCGGCATGAGTGAGAGCGGGATCATTCCCGACTGGCCGGTGCCGGCCAATGTGCGCGCCCTGCAGACCACCCGCGCCGGCGGGGTGAGCGTGGGTGCCTATGCGACGCTCAACCTGGGTGACCACGTCGGCGATGACCCGGTAGCCGTGGCGCGGAACCGCGGGTTGCTGCGTGCGACTCTTCCCGCCGAACCGGTCTGGCTGAAACAGGTGCACGGCAATATCGTGGCGGATGCCGACCATGCGGTGGGCGTGCCCGAAGCCGATGCCTCTTTGGCTCGGCAACCGGGCAAGATTTGCGCGGTGATGACGGCGGATTGTCTGCCTCTGCTGTTGTGCGACGAAGCCGGCACGGTGGTGGCCGCAGCCCATGCCGGATGGCGCGGGCTGGCGGGCGGCGTGGTGGAGGCGACTGTGGTGGCGATGAATGTCGCACCGGAGCGATTGCTGGTCTGGCTCGGCCCGGCAATCGGGCCGCAGGCCTTCGAGGTGGGCGAGGAGGTCAGGCAGGCGTTCATCTCGCATGACCCGGCAGCCGCCAAGGCTTTTGCGCCTTCTACAGAACTCAGCACTCAGGACTCAGGACTCGGCACTCAGAAGTGGCTGGCCGATATTTTCCTGCTGGCGCGCCAGCGCCTGGCCCTGCTGGGTGTGCAGCGGGTTTACGGTGGCGGCCTGTGTACCTATACTGATGCCGAACGCTTCTACTCGTACCGGCGCGACCGGGTTACCGGGCGCATGGCCTCGCTGATCTGGCTTGATCGGTGATATCCCGTATAATGTCGGCCTCTAGTCCTTTTCTTCAGGTTTAACTCCAGGCTCTTAATGTCCACTCTGACCGGAATCATCCTTGCCAGCCTGTTCGGCGGCGTTCTCAGCCTCGCCGTGGCGGCATTGTTTGCCATGTCGGCACGCGCCGAGCGGGTGCCGATGCTGGTCAGCTATGCCATCGGCGCCCTGCTCGGCGCGGCATTCCTGGAGATTCTGCCGCACGCTTTCGAGTTGACCAAAAGCATAGAAAATACCGCGGCCACCATCCTGTTCGGCATCCTGATGTTCTTTGTGCTGGAGAAACTGGTGCTGTGGCGGCATTGCCATGTTACTCACTGCGAAGCTCACGTTCCGGCCCACGATCACGACAACGATCACGGTCGCAGCGGCCTGATGATCATGGTGGGCGACACTTTTCACAATTTTGTCGACGGCATCATCATCGCAGCCGCGTTCCTGGCCGATTTCCAGATCGGCGTGGTGACTGCGCTGGCCATCATCGCCCACGAAGTTCCGCAGGAGGTGGGCGATTTCCTGATCCTGCTTCACTCCGGCTACAGCAAGAAGCAGGCGTTCCTGCTCAATCTGCTGTCCAGTCTGGCGACAGTGGTGGGCGGCGTGCTCGCCTACTTCACGCTGCAATCACTGCACGAGTGGATTCCGTTCTTCCTGGGTATTGCCGCAGCGAGCATGATTTATGTCGCGGTGGCAGATCTGATCCCCGGCTTGCATAAGCGTCCGGAGTTGCTTGCCACGCTACAGCAGGCGATCCTGATCGGGCTGGGTATCGGCTCTATCTGGCTGGTTAAGGCGCTCCTGGGCGACCATGCGTGAACGCCGGAGCTGCTTCAGGGTGATATAGAACACGATGCCCAGAGGCAGCAAACCGTAAAAAATGAAAGTCAGCGCGCCGGCAACGAAACTTTTTGACGTCACGGCCATCATGAGAACGACGTAGGCCCAGCCGATTGCGATGATGTATAGGTACATGGGCGACAGTATAAACAAAACCTGATTTTACCGCAGAGGACGCGGGGGACGCAGAGGAAAGGCAATAATAATTTGTCCTGGTTGGGTTCCCTCAGCGTCCTCTGCGGTAAATGTTTTTATCGGATACTTTATGGCTACCATTCCCAAAGTCGGCTTTGTTTCCCTCGGTTGCCCCAAGAAGTCTTGATATATACATGCAAAAATCAGGGCTTAAGCGCTATCATAAAAAATACGGCATGACAGTAGGACGTTGCCAAATCGTGCGCGCACCACATGCTTGTGGCATTATGGAAACACTTCTTGAGTTCACCCTAAAGGATGGGCTACTTGGTAGTGTCTCAGTTTGAAATTAGTCTGAATTGACGAACTTTAGGCATATGTGCATACTCATAGCACTATGCCTAAACGCTCAAGCAACGATAGTCTAGACCTAAACCAACTCGCCAAGTCGATTGTAGATCAAGCGACTGGCGAAGCGCCAATTGAACCAAAACCTGAAAAAAACAAAGCCGCCCAGGAACTAGGACGGCTTGGTGGATTAAAGGGCGGGAAGGCTCGCGCCGAAAAACTGACGCCGGAACAGCGGTCAGAGATTGCGAAGAAGGCAGCAAACGCCAGATGGAAAACTAAACAAGACGAAGACGAGAAACTGGCTCAATCTTTTCCACCCGCAAAGAAGAAGCATATAGGCGCTTAAACACATCAGCCGGCATTTTCATTATCTGAGTAGCAACATCCAAATCATCTGGCAAATCGCCGATTGCTGATTTAACTATTTTTGAATAAAGAGTTGGTCTTTCTTTAGGAAATGGCTGTGGTTCATCAAGGCGCATTTTCAGGTTGGACATTTGAATAAAGAGACTTCTCTTTGTTTGCTCTGAGATAATTCCAAGCTCCCCCATCCTCATAATCATTGCAGATACCGCCACCTTCCAATAAGGCTTAAGCGCGATCAGATTACGCAACGTTGGCCGTCCGCCAAACTGCGAAACACTGACTTTGAATTCTGTTTTTTGCATCAGCAATTCTGAGGCAAACTCATCTGCTTCGTTCTCCATCGTTTCACGGGGGGCGTCATGAAGAACCAAATGTGCCAATTCATGTGCCAAGGTGAATCTATACCTGTCTGGAGGTAATGTATTATTAATAAAAATTAGGGGCGAAAGGTTTGCCAATCGCATTCCAGTTCCAGAAATCCCGCGAGTCCCGAAATCAGATTCCACAACAATGACACCAGATCGCTCCACAAAATTAGTCAAATTCTGAATCGGGCCATCAGGGAGCCCCCATGCTGCACGCACAATAGATGCCGCTTTACCTGGCGATCCTTCAACATCTTTCAAATCAATGCGAGGCAGAACAAAATCAGAGTCAACTTCAATGGCATCTAAAAGGCGCTTTAACCCTATGCGGGTTAGATTGGTTATGCTGGAAATAGACTTTCTATCAGCAGCAGTAATAGAACTCATTTTCCTGTAGTAAACAGAGCTTGATCCAAATCCAAGCCGAGATTCTGATTGATAAAAAAATTCAACAGGGAAGCCCAGTGCATCGCTGATTTTTTCAATCGTCTCGGTGCTTGCGGAATTCTCCACCCCGCCTTCGAGCATGGCAATTTGCGGTTGTGTGACTAACGCAGCGTCAGCCAGTTCTTTCTGTGTTAACGCCCGATATTCTCTCGCTAAAATTACCATGTCTGGATTAACTAATCCCAACATCTTTTTCTCCATCTTGTTTGTCGGACTTCTTCCGAACTTGGACTTCTTTCATCCCTATAGATTCTTCTTGCGGGAATAAATTTGCAACGTTTTGATTGGCACCATTTGGCACAATCTCAGCTTTCCAATAAGTTCCATTTCCAGACGGGCAAACTAGATCAACTGACATTAACGCACTACCAAAACGATCTATGACATATCCTGCTTCAAGATGGTAGTCGGCCTCCACTTCAGGAAGGGCCAGTTGTCCACGAAACTCTTTAACCTGAATAGTCGGCTGATTCTTTGATAGGCCATCCTCATCCAATTTTTTTAGTCTGATTCCGATGCAGCCCTGAAAGTCAGGCGGGCTAAAAACCAGAACAAACATCTGCTGTTTTATGGCAATTCTTATGGTTTCATCTTCTTCAGCCAACCTGCTGCCTCTGATTCTCATGAAATCATTGACCAAGCAGGCCCGTGTCCGGGTACTGGAAATCGCTCTTACTTTTGGTGATGTTTCCGTTTCCCAATCTTCCCAGGCCCCATTAACCACACTCCACAGGCGGTCGAAGTAAGGAAGCATTGCTTGGCGAGCATTATCAAATTCAATAAGCATGTTGACCTCTCGAAAGTTTGAGTAACTATACCCCAACAAGGTTACAAAGACAAACATAATATAAAATGATCTTGGCAATGCGCAAGCGGTCAAGCATATCATGCACTACAATTTCGGGCGCATTCACAAAACGCTTCGTGTCACCCCGGCGATGGAAGCGGGAATTTCGGATCACGTCTGGAGCTTGGAGGAAATCGCTGCGCTTGCCCCTGATCCTGTTCCGGCGAAACGCGGCAGTTACAATATAAATAAAGTTGTATAATTTACCTGCCAGTTGAAAGATTGGTATTGATGGGGTTATAGCTCAATGGGAGAGCAGCGGCCTACGAAGCCGAAGACGAGGGTTCGATCCCCTCTAGCTATTTAGACGCCTAGCAGCAATGCTGGGCGTTGTTTTTTGCGCTTAAGAAATTAAGTGACCCCGGCAGAGCCGGGGGTTTACCTAGTTAATTAATTTTCAAACTGAGATACTACCGGCTACTTTAACCGTAATGGTAAACTGATATACAATTGCATATAATGCATCTCGACCTACACGATCATGCTGTAGATGATTTACGCCAACTGAAAATTGACGACCCTCGCGCGGCGGCAGCTGTGTTGGTTGCCCTGGAACAGATTGAAGCTGATCCTAAAGCAATCGATAAGCTCACAACCCGTGGGAATAACGAAGTCGGAGCCGTGAGGATTGGCGTAAAGCAGTGGCAAGCGGCTAAAGAGATCGGGAATCTTTGGCGCTTTCGAGTGTTTGACAGCCCCGCGACGGTTTACAGAGTGGTCTATGGTTACCACTGGTCTACGCAGCAAATATGTGTTTTTGCCGTAGTCCACAAGGAGAAATTTGATTATGAGCTCGACAGCGACATCGCAAGAAGAATCCTCGCAGATTGGCGCGCTATCTAGCCCCGCCGCTGGTGGACCCTGCGAGATCGTATATCGGGAGTTTGGCGCTGCGCGACCGCTCCCTCTCCTTAACACCACGAGCTTGGCTTCCTTACTGAACGAGTTTGAAGCCGAACCTGAAATGTCCGCACATCTTGCGGAAGCTCGCCGTGGCTTGTCGGTGGATCTGTATGCCGATGAACCTGAAACACTGAGCGCCATGCGCCTTGCTGCGGGTCTATCGCAAGCTCAACTGGCGATACGTGCGCAGACTACTCAACCATACATCGCGCGGATAGAACGTGGTCAAGCCGACCCCGGCACGGATATGATCGCTCGAATTGCAGGAGCGCTCGGTGCAGAGGCTGATCTGGCTTTCCGAGCCATCAGAAATCAACGGAATACTCGTGGATAGAACTATGGATGGCACCCGATTGGTCATCGCGCAATTTTGCGACGACATTCGGCATGAAGTTGGAAGCAAGTATTCCCTCATTGGTTGCTATGGCAGTGAGATGATTGTCGACAAGATTCCGGCAGTTTTGCCCAAGCTGTGTGCGCATGTTCGCGTCTTTACGCCGGCCGACCATCCATTCGAGCATTTGGTAATCCGCGCCTACATGAATGATGAACCCCTCGCGGAAATTGAAATGCCGGTGGCCAGTGTGTCAGCGGATCTTCACCAAAAAACGACTACGTCCGAATTAGGCCGAGTAGCCTTCCTCGCGATGATTGCGCTATCACCTCTTGCCGTAACGGAGCCCTGCAAAGTTCGAATAGAAGCCGAAACAGAAGATGGCATCGTTCGTGGGAGCTACATCAATATCCGAGAGCGCACCCAAGAAGATCCGCCGATGGCATAAAATTACCTCTCCAGGTCATACCCAAGATTTCTCAGATGGTAGGCCTACTTCTCCCGCCACTCCCAAGGCTTCCACCGGATCAGCATTGCCCCGCGAACAATAATTCTGCTGTTACCCGGAACGATAATTTTGCCTCAAACTGTGTTTCTACAGCGCCTCGGAAATTTCATGCTCACCGTCCTGGAAGCATAATTTTGCCTAATATCCCTGTCGGAACCAAAATATTGCCGCAAGAAGCGACGCTAGAGTTTTTCTGTTCCGTCACAAATAGTGTGGATAGAGTTGAAAAGTTAGTCGCCATATCTGCCAGAAACGGACAGCTAAAATAGATTGCTTGATCATATGAAAAATCATACCATATGATATAACATGGCATATGGTAAATTGTATGATACAAAACCGTGATGCACAGAAGCAGCGACGACTGTTGCGCTTGGAGTTGATATGCCTGTGGGAGGGGAGATTAAATAATGCCCGCCTGCGTGTGCTTTTAGATGTTAGCCAGGTGCGAGCTAGTGAATTAATCCGTGAGTTTCGTGACGAGCATTCTCTCTGGACGAGATGGGACAGTAAAACCCGCAGCTTTCACGCAACAACCGAAGCCTATATCAGCGCAGGAAATGCCGACAATGCGGCAAAAAACGCCGAATCGTTGTCGCTTTACCTAGCGCTTGTCGGCCTGCCCTATACTGCTTTGGCCACGCATGGCGTCCATTCTGAACAAGTCGCTTGTGCCGCTTTCCCGGATCTTTCGGCACCGAAGCCTCGGATTTTCGCCGCCTTAAGCGAGGCTATCCGCACGCGCAAGACCGTTGAAATCACCTACCGGTCAATGCGGGAGCCGAAGCCACACACTCGAATCATTGCTCCGCATAACCTTATTCGTGCCGGGCGACGCTGGCATGCCAGAGCCTTCTGCTCAAAGAATAAGGATTTTCGTGATTACGCCTTGGGGCGCATCGTTGAAGTTAGTTTGCTTGGCCAAGCTGCGGAGAAGCTGGAAACCGAAGACAAAGCCTGGATGACGAGGGTGCCGGTTAAGCTTATCGCACATCCCGATCTTTCACGTGAGCAGGAATCGCTCATCCGGTTCGAATACTTCAACAATACGGCCAGTCGCGTGGAAACGTGCCGTGGATCGCTCGTCAATTACTTCATACAGGATATCCGTGCAGCCATTGATGTGAAGACCCAGCGTCCTCCCGACTATCAACTCACCGTCACAAACGTACAGGAGGTGGCGCCGTGGTTATTCCCAAGCTGAGTGCAATTCCACGGCGAATCGGCGGCGCTACTGCGGCGACCTTACTCTTCGAGAGGCTGCCAGACCAGTTGTTCAGGCCACTCGCCTCAGCCAATCGGAATCAATATTGGGCGTTGCTATGTGCACTGCATAAGCGGCGCTTCGGGCCGGACGCGCCTCTTCCTCCAAGCCATGGGTTCTCAACACGGGAAATCATCCAAGACATCGAAGATGAATTGCTGATACAGGAAGTGTGGGAGGCCGAGGACGACGAAACGCCTGAGACCCCAATCGGCATTCGGGCCAATGGAATATTCAATCGGCTGCTCGATAGCGGCTGGTTCCGAATCGACCGACATGGCGTTGGCTGGAATGTCACGATGCGGCCCGCAGTAAGCCAGTTCCTTTCTATATTAGTGTCTTTTGCCGAGACAGGTCCTGTTTTTGTGGCCGGCAAGGTTCGATCTATCGATCTCAATCTCCAGTTGGTGGAAAGCGGAGAGGGGGCCGGGGATACGCTCGCCGAGGCTGCCGAACAGGCAAGAAATCTGCTGGAGCACGTGCGCAACACGGGGACGAATATTCGGGATCTCATGGATTCGATGGGCGTGGAAATCACGACGGCCCAGTACGTGCAGCGGTTCTTCAACGATTATATCGAGCGCGTATTTATCGGGGATTATCGTGAGTTGAGAACGCGGGAACATCCTCTTTCCAAGCGACCTCAAATTTTGCGCCGAGTGGAGGAAATCTATTCTTCTGAAGCCCATCGGACCCGACTCATTGCGTGGTACGAATCCAAGCGCTGCCTAGGAGATTACGGGAAGGCCGAACGCCTGTTCGAGAGGGACATACAGCGACTGTTTGAGCTCCAAAGGATCGATGATTATCTAGACCGCCTTGACGATGAAATCCGGCGTGCCAACAAGCGTGCGCTCGCGTTCCTGGATTACCGGTTACGGTCGCTCAGGCCTATCGACCACTTGGTTGAGAGGGCTATACACGCGGTTTTATCTGATGCGGACAACACGATAGGCGCACCCTTCGCGCCCGGAGAAATGATCAGCGGAGATCGACTCGCAGAACCTCGAAAACGGATAGAGCGCTCGCCGCCTACTGCGCTTCGGCAGCAGGCTCCCTCTGAGGCTGAGATAGCCAGATCGCATCTGATGTTGCGCGCAAGAGATGCAAGGTCGATAACACCTCCCAAGTTGGCTGAATTCGTTCGGCGGCAGCTCAATGGGCAGAATCTTGTCGAAAATGACAAATTGAAGCTTGATCGTGTTTCCGATGTACGGGCGTACCAAGCGCTTTCACAACTGGGAATGGCGATGAACTCGAATAGTCGTCAACTGCGGCTTGAAGCACTGACGATGGCAAGAGGGTTTTGCGTCAGGGTGAATGGCGTCAACGAGGTGCCGGGCGTGCCGATCTCCGGTGTGCCGTTCCTAGTCGAGTTAAGTAAAAAATAGAGCTGAATCAGGAGCTAAAAAACATGGGCCAATATTGGGAATCACTGGCATCGCGAGATGATGTGATGAATACCAAGGAAGAATTCGAGACCGCAGCGTATCGCCTCGTGGCCGAACAGGTGCTTTATTACACAGACAAGCATAGCCGTGTTGCCTATTGGCTGACCGAGCGTTACGAACGCGAATTCACTCAGGCGCTTAGCCCTCTTGGAATCATGTTGAAGGTCAATCGTCAGATGCGCTATGCCTGTGCTATTCCGGAACACGCCAAAGCAGGCACCGCAACAGTTCAGCAGACCATACTGGCGCTGGTCCTTCGCAAAATCTATGATGAATCCGCGCGCCTTGGCCAGTTAAATGACGATGGCGAGGTGATCTGCGACCTAGTCGATTTGGAAGAAAAATATCGGCTGGAAACTCATCGTGAATTACCTAAAAAAAGCGAATTGGATACCCTGTTGGGAATGCTCAAGCGGTGGGGCATTGCGCGCACCAGTAACGAGCAGGACGGGATAGAAGGTGATAACGGACCAGGAGTCCAGCCCTACGTTGTTGTTATTCGGCCAGCGATAGCCGAAGTGCTGGGTGAAGTGGCGTTGCAGCGTCTGGCGCAATGGTCTGATTTTGAGGCTGCGGACCCGCTGCAAGCGAATACGGTCGATGACGGCGTCGATAGCCAAGAGGGGGATATCGAATGAAATACCTTGAAAGTATCAAGCTGGCGCAGTTCTTTCTGTTCGAGAAACAGAATATTCAATTGAAGGAAATCTCAGGCATCTTCGGCCCCAACGGCAGCGGCAAGAGCTCGTTCCTCGACGCGGTTCAAATCGCCATGTTTGGTGCCAATGGTAGCCTGGTTTCCCTGAATGCGCAGGCCGACGAAAGCAAGACGACGCGGTCAATTCGCGGATATTGCCTCGGCCAATACGGGGAGTCCCCAGAGCATCGCGCGCGGGATAACGCGACAACCTATATCTCCTTGATTTGGCGTGACTCGGAAACAAATGATCCCGTTTCCATGGGCGTTTGCATTTACGCCTCCGGGGATCAAGAGGGCCATAAGGTGCTCGGTCGTTATTTGCTTCGCGGTATCGAACTTTCAATGAGCGACCATCTTGAAATTGTCGATGGACAGGAACGGCCCAGAGAATGGGCTACCTTCAGGCATCAGTTGGTCGAGAAAGCGAAAGTCTCCGGTGAAAATCCGCTCTTCCCCGATGCGAAGCCCTATATCCAGGCTGTCCTGCTCGCCTTGAGGGGAACCGGCGGCGCGCCGGCTTATGAGGCGTTCACCCGGGCGTTCCGTTTCGCGCTTCGGATGCGCTTCGACAAAACGGTCGACGAGATTGTCAGGAACGATGTGTTGGAGTCGCGCCCGACCAATGTCCGGAAATTTAAAGAGGTTACTGAGTCTTTCCGTCGGCTGGCAGAAATGGTTGCCCAGGTTGAAAAGAAGATTATCGACGGTGAGGCCGTTGAAAGGGATTTCGTAAGAGCAGTTCTGGAATCGAAACGTGAAGTGACGTGGGCGAGCCTTGTCCAGGATGTCGCTCTTGAACAGGCCAACGAAGCGGTGAGTGATGCCAGCCAAAAGCGGTTCGCGGCTGAGGCACTCCTGGAAAAAGTACAGGAAGACCATGAAAGAGAAAACGCGGCCATGCAGCACGCCAGAGCCGAGGCGATCCGGTTCAGAAAACTGCGCGAACAGCATGCTGCTCACGCGGAGCACGGGATACTGCAAACCAAGATCAGCGAGGAAACAACGGCGGTCGCCAATCATGCCGAGGATCTGAAGAAAACCGTCAAATTTGTGCGTCAAACCTTGCACGCGGCATCTCAGTCTCCATTCCTGGTGGAGGAGTCCGACAGCCTGCGGGCTATCAGCAAGCCATTGGAGACATTGACTGATCAATTGGATGGTTTGAGCCGAGATACGCTCTCGAATCATTTGCGCCCTGCTCTGAAATCGGCATCGAGCGCTTTCACGTCATTATTCAAGGTTAGCGGCCAAGTAGAACACGATCTGGCTGAAGCCCAAAAAGAACTCAAGGATGCCAAAGAAGCCCTGGGAAGATCCAATCAAGGCAAGGCCCCGCTCAGCTCGCATGTCCAGCGCTTGCTGACTGAATTACGCGATCAGGGTTTGAGCCCTATACCGGTTTGCGACCTGGTGAAAATATCGGAGCGGGAATGGCAGCCGGTCATCGAGGCATATCTGGGATCGAATCTGGAGGCCCTGCTGGTTGCCGAGCATGAAGAAAAGCGCGCCTTCGAGATTTATCGCGGGTTATCCGGGCAGCGGGCAATCTACGGAGCCAAAATTGTCATGGAAAGCCGGCAGAAGGTCGGCCATTCCTTTGAGCGCGGTACTGTGGCGGAATTGATCGAAGGCGATCATCCTGCGGCAGTCGCCTATTTGCGGCGCATGTTCGGAGATACCCGGCGCGCAAAGACCGATACCGAAGCTTTGGCAGGCCAGCGAACCCTGACGTCGGACGGCATGCTCATTGGCAAAGGTGAAATGGATCGCTTGCGGCCGGTTCTGGCAGGGCAATGGCGAATCGGCGCCGGCGGCGCGGAACATCGTGAAAACCTAAAAAAGAACGAGCACAAATGGGCACAAGAGGTATTGCGGCTGGAAGCGCGCCAACAAGACGTGGGCTTTTTGATCCAAAGTCTGAATCTGATTGGTGAGTCAGTTGTGATGAAGCACGCACTCAATTCGTTTGATCAGATGAACACGGCCAGGGCCACGGTAAACAGCCTCACACAACAACTGGTGGGGGCTGCAGACCAGGAATACGTCCAACTTGGCGAGCAGGAATTGGCTTGGGATGGCAAGGCCACGACTCTTGAACCCAAAGTCAATGACTTGCTGACACAGTTAGGCGGCTCGGAGACTGCATTAAAGCAGTGTCAGGATTCGGAGCTCGAAGCGGCCAGAAGGGCAGGACAGGCACTGTTGAAAGCAGATGGGGCGCGCGCTTTAAAGGAATACGACGCTGAGTACGCGGCTGCCCAATGGGATGCGATGCTTGAGAAGCATGAATCTCGGTACGTCGATATGGCCAGGTATTGTGAGGAGCAGAGAAAAAAAGCGGTCGAACGTCGCGACGCTGCTAGCCGGGCGGGCACAGGTCGCCTGGGAACCTTTATGGCGACCTATCGAGAGCAAGGCAGCCAGGAAATGTTGTCTGACTGGCAAAAATCACACGGCTGGATTTCTGAAATTCTTCAACGTTTGCGGAATACGGAGCTGCTCGATTTCAAGGAACAAATGGATGCCGCCTACCGGACATCGCAGGAGACGTTCCGCAACGATGTCGCGATCGCCCTGAGCAATAACTTGGATTGGCTGGACCAGGCAATGGATCGCCTCAACAAAACATTGAAAAACTGCCCCGTCTTCACGAATGGGGAGAGATACCAGTTCGTCAGGGTGGCGAGAAAGACTTTTGATCCTCTGCTTACGTTTATCAAGGACATCGCCGCACGGGGCACGGTTGACGACTTGTTTGAAGGAGCGGGCCCACTTCCCGAGCAGTTCAAACAGTTGCTTGAAGAAAAGACCATGCCCGGCGCCGGAGGCGTAAAAAGCCCTCTAGACGACTATCGGGAATTCTTTGAGTTCGATATCGAGATCCAGCGCGTAGACCCTATAACCAAGACCCCCAAAATTGTTGGACATTTGAGCAAGCGAATCGGGCCGGGATCTGGGGGGGAGCACCGCGCTCCCTTGTATGTGATCGCCGGCGCCGCGTTGGCCTCCGCTTACCGGTTGGATAAAGACAACCGAGATGGCCTTGGCTTGATCTTGCTGGACGAAGCGTTCAACAAGATGGACGTGACGAACATTGTGGCCACCATGCGCTACCTCGAAGACCTTGGTCTTCAGGTGTTCATGGCCAGCCCAGGAGAAAACCTCGGCACCTTGACAGCGTTTTTACATCGTTATTTCGACATCATGCGAGACGCTGAACATAACGTGGTGATCGTGGAAGGCCACGACGTGGCAGAGGAAACAAGAGCCATGTTCAGGGAAGACCTACCCGAATTCAATCCCGCACTAATCGAGCAGGAAATCGCACAGGCTATTACCGAACGGCTTGCCAATTCGAGCGCGATTCCAGTTGAGGAGGTTTCCTGAAATGGATCCGCTCGCTCGCTCCGTTTTGGAGAAACTGCTGACCTACGGTGAAGGAAAGGGCGCGGGCGTTCGAACACGATCCGCTGCGTTGACGTCCTCACGTCTGGCTGAGTATCGGGATTCTCGTTCCCTGCAGGCCAAGCAATCCTTTGAAACGACGATGCACGCCGCACGCGTAATAGGCGCCATCAGCCTGGCTTGGGATGATAGATTTACCGAGGACGGATTTATTTTTAGGGTCGATCTATGCGATCTCAGGAAGTTGGCGGATTTTTTGGGGAAAGTGCCTGTCCAGGACCATTTGCTCGCGGCCCATGAACGGCTTTCTCCACTGATTGACCGCTTCCCGGTTCTTGATGAGGTGATCAGCCGATGGGCAAGGCTGCGTAAGGTAAGGTCGCTGGGCCCAGAGGATTTACAGGACTGGGTCGATGCCGCGCGTGTTATCGATTTTGCCCGGGCGAATTTAGACCGCGAAACGAATGATCTTCCCATCAGGGAGGCCAGTGCACGTCTCTTCAATAACAGCAAGCGAATCGAAATGTTGTTGGCGCCTGTTGATGTCCTGCTTTCCGGGGACGCAGAGGCGGAGGCACGGCAGTCGTCCGATGTTTGGCAAGAGCTGGGGCTCTTTCGTGAAGAACACCCGGTCAGATTGGCTGGCAATGTCATGGTTCGGCGCGAACGCGTAACTGCTTATTTGGACACGCCCTACAGCGGATTGCCGGCACCCACAGTGATGGAGCTCGCCAGTAAGCCGCAGCTGATCATGACCATAGAGAACCAGACCACTTTCCATAGCGAAGCACGACGCCGGTGCGATGAGAATGTGCTCCTGATCTATACGGCGGGCATGCCCACACCTGCTTGGCGCGCAATGTACGTTCGACTGCTGAAGGATTTACCTGTTGGTGTGCCCGTCTACCATTGGGGAGATATCGATGAGGGTGGTTTTAGGATTGCTGCGACGCTGGCCAACGAAGTGAATGGCGCTGGCCATACGCTCAAACCATGGTTGATGCACCCGGATGATGTCCCACTTGAGCGTCGAACTGTCGCCAAACCGGGAACACTGATGAGGATCAAGCATTTTGCCGCTGCCGCAGGCTGGGCTGAACTTGGCGAATCAGTAGCGGAGGCTGGATTTACTGTAGAACAAGAAGGTTTGTCGTAGTGCGTTTTTTCTAAAGCAACTGTAATGTTGCCCCCAATCTACCCTTGACATAGTAAGGATATTTCCTTACTATATAAATAATGCTTCAATCAAGGAATATTCCATGCCCCACATTCACGAAATAGCGACCGTCACCTCAAAAGGTCAGATCACCTTGCCAAAACCAATTCGTCAAGTTCTGGGTATTGGCGTCGGTGGTAAGGTGGCCTTTGATCTTCGCGGCTCCGAAGTTGTCGTAACGCGGGCCGAAAACGAAGAGCATGAGGATCCTGCCATTGGTGCATTCCTGTCACTGCTCGAAAGCGATATCAAATCCGGCAAGCATCTCACCTCTTTGCCGGACGATCTGGCGCAGGCCATGCTGGCGAATCTTCACCATGCCGTTGATCTCGATGAGGAGATCGTCGGCGAAGTTGCTTTGTAATGCAGAGCCACGGTTGGTCACTGCTCTTTCATGATTGTTTGGTTGAACAACTACAGAAACTGAAGGCGGCCTCTGATCGGGCAGAAGCGGCTGATCCGACTGGTTTCGAGGCTAACGCCAACACCAAGCTGTTCCGTGCTCTGAGCCAGTTGATTTTCGAGACGGTGCCTAGCGATCCCGCCCGCGAGGAATATAGGCAGGGCAATACCATGGGAACGAATTATCGTCACTGGCGCCGGGCCAAGATCGGGCGTCGCTTCCGGCTGTTTTTTCGTTATGACTCGAAGGCGAAGGTCATCGTCTTTGCTTGGGTCAACGACGAGCACACCCTGCGGTCTGCTGGAAGCAAATCTGACCCCTACGCCGTATTCCAGAAAATGCTGGAACGAGGCAATCCGCCTGATGACTGGGCGGCGCTACTTGCGGCGAGCAGAGCGGATCTTGGTCACAATTCTTAATTGTTACGGTAAATTATGTCAAAACCCAAAAGTATAGGTGTAGTGTCGTTAGGTTGCCCCAAGGCGTTGGTGGATTCCGAGCAAATCCTCACCCGGTTGCGTGCCGAGGGCTACGTCATTTCGCCCAGTTATGAAGGGGCCGACCTGGTGGTGGTCAACACCTGCGGCTTCATCGACTCGGCCGTGGCCGAGTCGCTCGATGCCATCGGCGAGGCGCTCAAGGAGAACGGCAAGGTGATCGTCACCGGCTGTCTGGGCGCCAAGTCCGACGTGGTGCTGGAAGCGCATCCCCAAGTGCTGGCGGTGACCGGTCCGCACGCTGCGGCAGAGGTGATGGCGGCGATCCACCAGCACCTGCCTCGGCCGCACGATCCGTTTGAGAGCCTGGTTCCGCCCCAAGGCGTGAAGCTGACGCCGAAACATTATGCCTATCTGAAGATTTCCGAAGGATGCAACCATCGCTGCACCTTCTGCATCATTCCCTCGTTGCGCGGCGACCTGGTCAGCCGGCCCGTCGGCGAGGTGATGCAGGAGGCTGAAAACCTGGTCAAGGCCGGCGTCAAGGAACTGCTGGTGATCTCTCAGGACACCAGCGCCTATGGTGTCGATGTCAAATACCGCAGCGGCTTCTGGGGCGGCCGCCCGCTGCGCACCCGGATGACCGAGCTGGCAAGCGCCCTCGGCGAGTTGGGCGCGTGGGTGCGGCTGCATTACGTTTACCCCTATCCCCATGTCGACGAGGTCATCCCGCTGATGGCGGAGGGCAAGATACTGCCTTACCTCGATGTGCCGCTCCAGCATGCCAGTCCGCGCATCCTCAAGGCGATGAAGCGGCCCGGAAACATCGAGGGCACACTGGCCCGCATTCAGGGATGGCGCGAGATATGCCCGGAAATCACGATACGCAGCACCTTCATCGCCGGCTTCCCGGGCGAGACCGAGGCCGATTTCGAGTTGCTGCTGTCTTTCCTGCGCGAGGCGGAGCTCGACCGCGTCGGTTGCTTCGCCTATTCGCCGGTGGAAGGGGCAACGGCCAACGCGCTGCCCGGCGCAGTGCCGGAAGAGGTGAAACAGGAGCGCGTGGCGCGCCTGATGGAACTGCAGGAAGAAATCAGTGCGGCCAAACTGGAACGCAAGATCGGCCAGATCGTTACCGTGCTGGTGGACGAGGTCGATGAGGAGGGCGCTGTCGCCCGCAGCGCGGCGGATGCGCCCGAGATCGATGGTCTGGTTTATATCGAGGGGGCGGGCAATCTGAAACCTGGCGATTTTGCCGAAGTGGAAATCACCGACGCGGACGCCCACGATCTGTGGGGGCGGTGCGCCAGTTGAATATGGGCAGGAAGTTTCTGTTCGGTAATATGAGACTCGCGAAGCGAGACTGCATCCCTCTCGCCCTCTGGGAGAGCGTTAGGAGAGAGGGAAACGGTCGTGGCGAATCGCCGTTTCATAATCTGGGGCAGAGATTCGCCATGACCGTTATGCTGGCTGCACTGGGATTGACGCCGGGCTCATCGCTCGCGGCGCCCACCACTTTCGAGCCGGTCATCGGCAGCGCTTTGCAGTGTAACGACCACATCGATCCCGTTTACTTCAAGGATTACCTGATCCGTTTCTACAAGAACCCTTACAAGACCGAGGGCGAAGCCTACTGGTTCAAGCCGGATCCGGCGCAGAAGCTTTATGGTCTTGAGCTGCTGGATATTTACGTCAGCACGGAAAGCAGTCGTTATGCCTTTCTGGGGGTGATATTCAAGGAAAAACTCGATACGGCCAAGAAGAAGATGCAGGAAGTGAGAGGCATCAGCTATCTGCCATTTTCGGGCGACACCGTGCTGCGGTCGGCACAGGGCAGCTTTTTGATCGAGTATGACAATACCAAAACCAAGCTGTATTGCGTGAAATACCGTGTAACCCAGTGAGGCGGTTTATTCTTTTGGCTTGATGCTTTTCAGGCTGGACCGGGTGATCGAAACGACCTTGGCTTTCTTCGGGTCATCGCTGAAATGAGGCCTTTCCTCGGCGATGCCGGCTTCTTTTGCTAGCTCCATTTCCCTTGCCGAGATCAGCGCAAAGCAGGCCTTGATGTCTTCGATGGTCTGCTGCGACAGGGCATGATGCATGCCGGGTTGTGGCGTGGTGTCCTTGACGACGCTGGCCAGCACTTTGCGCATAACGCGCAGGACGCGCTGTTCCATTGAAGTTTCATTGTTGCCGGTCATTGTTGTTCATCCTTTTTTTCGTTGCTGGCGGAACCCTTCAGGAATTCATCGAACTCGCCCATGGAGATTTCCTCCACATGCAAATCTTTCACTGCCAAATGCGGCGAAATGTGAAAAACACTGTCCTGTTCCAAGGGTTCCCCCACGGTTTTTGCCTGTTTTAGTAAGGAAGAAGACTGTTCCTGTTCAGTAACCGCGTTCAGGCTCTGGTCCTGCGGATAGCGCGGCTGCTCCTCGAATTCATAATCGGCCTGTTCCGGTCCCGGTATTTCGCTGTAGTCGGTTTTGAAGCGCCAGAATATGGCAGGCACCTCGATCGACAGGTTGTCCCGAATATGCTTCCTGATTTGAATTTCGATAATATTGGAGAAACGCAGCTTCTTTTGCGGCGAGACCTGAATCAATACTACCGCTTGCTCTTCATAGGCAAGGGTGTAGACCTTGAAATTCTCTATGCCTCGAACCTCAAGGAAATGGAAAGTGGCCTGGTTAATCGCCTGGAGCTTGTCGCGGCTGATGGCGGCGCTTCCATTCCTCTTTTTCAGGAACGGAAAAAAAGCCCCGACGGCCATTACGGGTGAAAAACCATGGGTGAAGTCGAATAAGGGGGTGAAGTCGAATAGGTTCATTTTGGGAGATTAAAGCGCACTCCACCATGATGAAGAATATGGAGCGAATTTTCAACCATTACCGACAACTTCATAGCCGGCATCCTGGATCGCGGTCTTGAACTGATCCATGCTCGCCTTGGCGGCATCGTAGCTGATTGTTACCTGGCCGTTGTCCAGGGCGATGTCCACGGCGGCGACTCCGGAAATCGGCTCCAGCACATTCCTGACGCTCTTCACGCAGCCCATGCAGGTCATGCCTTTGACGGTGAGAGTGATTTTTTCCATGGTTTGCTCCTTCCTGACAAGAAATGTTGGGCACAGGGTGCCCAACCTACAAAATCAATCTCCCGACTTCCAGCGCTTCAGCAGCAGCGAGTTGCTCACTACCGACACCGAGCTCATTGCCATCGCTGCGCCTGCGATCACCGGGTTCAACATGCCCAGTGCCGCCAGCGGAATGCCCAGCACATTGTAGATGAAAGCGAAGAACAGATTCTGGCGAATTTTTTTCAGAGTGGCGCGGGACAGGTCAATCGCGTCGGCCACGCTCGTCAGGTCGCTGCGCATCAGCGTGACATCGGCGGTTTCGATGGCGACATCGGCGCCGCTGCCGACGGCAAAGCTCACGTCCGCTGCCGCCAGCGCCGGCGCGTCGTTGATGCCGTCGCCGGCCATGCCGACCACCTTGCCCTGGGCCTTGAGCTTCTGGATTTCCGCCGCCTTGTCCTGCGGCAGCACCTCCGCAAGATAACGGCTGATGCCTGCCTGCGCGGCGATGGCGCGGGCGGTGGCGGCATTGTCGCCGGTGAGCATGACGATTTCGATGCCCATCCCCTGCAGCCGTGCCACGGCGCTGGCCGAGGTTGCACGCAGAGCGTCGGCGATGGCAAGGTAGCCGACGATGTTTTCCTCATCGCCGATGGCAATCACGGTTTTGCCTTGTTGCTGGAGGCGGGCGACGGTGTCCGCGCTGGTTTTTAGCCCTAGTTCGACGAGGAAGGCGGGGGAGCCGAGCCGGTAGATCCGTTCGCCGATCTCGCCCTGCACGCCCTTGCCGGTCACGGCGGCGAACCCGGTGATGGCTCCCGGCGTAATTCCGGCCTCGGCGGCGCGGGCAGTTACCGCCTTCGCCAGGGGATGTTCCGATCCCTGTTCCAGGGTGGCGGCAAGGCGCAGCACTTCTTCAATGCCGGCGCCTCCCACGGGAACGATATCCGTCACCGTGGGACGGCCAACCGTCAGGGTGCCGGTTTTGTCCACCACCAAGGTGCGGATTTTTTCCGCCCGCTCCAGCGCTTCCGCATTCCTGATCAGGATCCCTGCTTTCGCGCCGTTTCCTGTGCCGACCATGATCGCGGTGGGGGTGGCGAGGCCCAATGCGCAGGGGCAGGCGATCACCAGTACAGCCACGGCGTTAATCAGGGCCGCAGTAAATTCGCCGGAGAGACCCCACCACAGGCCGAAGGTGACGAGGCTGACGGCGACCACCACCGGCACGAAAACGCCGGATATGACATCCGCCAGGCGCTGGATCGGCGCTTTCGAACCTTGCGCCTGCTCCACCAGTCGGATGATGCCGGCGAGCACGGTATGGGCGCCCACGCCGGTGGCGCGGCACTTCAGCATGCCTTCCTGGTTCTGCGTGGCGGCGAAGACCTTGGCACTTACGTCTTTGACCACTGGCAGGCTTTCGCCGGTGAGCATGGCTTCCACCACGCTGGAGCGGCCTTCGATCACTTCGCCGTCAACCGGGATGTTTTCCCCGGCGCGGACGACGAACACATCCCCGACCTTGAGGCTGGCGGCATCGACCTCGACGATTTCGCCGTCACGCTCGATTCGAGCGGTCTTCGGCTGGAGTTTGACGAGTTCCTCTATCGCCGCCGAGGTGCCCGCCTTGGCGCGCGCCTCCAGCAGCTTGCCCATCAGCACCAGGGTGATGACGGCGGCGCCGGCCTCGAAATACACGTGCTGGTCGAGGCCGAACAGGGTGACAACGGCGCTGAGGAGGTAGGCCATGCTGGTGCCGAGGGCGACCAGCACGTCCATGTTCGCGCCGCCGCCGCGCAGGGCGTGCCAGGCGCCGACATAGAAGCGCTTGCCCGCCCAGAACTGCACCGGCGTAGCGAGCAACCATTGCAGCCAGCGCGGCAAAATGTCTTCGTGGTAACCGAGAAACATCACGCTCATCTGGGCCACCAGCGGCAATGTGAGCAGTGCGGCAATCCAGAAGACGCGCAGTTCTTTCCGGTACGCGGCGGCGCGCCGCTGCTTTTCCTCCGCGCGGCTGGTGCCGACCGATTCATGAGCGCCGTAACCGGCCTTGGTCACTGCGGCGACCAGCGTTTCCAGCGTGGCAGCGCCGGGCGCAACGCGGATTCGGGCTTTTTCCGTGGCGAAATTGACCGTGGCGCTGACGCCGTCGATCCTGTTCAGCACTTTTTCGATCCGCGCGGCGCAGGCGGCGCAGGTCATGCCTTCCAGTTCCAGCACCACTTCTTGATCGGGCACGGAAAACCCGGTTTTCTGGATGGCTTTAACCAGTTCGGCG
Organism: uncultured Sulfuricella sp.; assembly: GCA_964559825.1. Lineage (GTDB taxonomy): Bacteria > Pseudomonadota > Gammaproteobacteria > Burkholderiales > Sulfuricellaceae > Sulfuricella. Next base: position 34,105 of record CAZLJK010000023.1, read on the forward strand.
GGCGAGGCCAGCGCCGGGTCGAATTCGATGCGGGTTTTTTCGCTGGCGAGATTGACCGCGGCTTTTACGCCGGGCATTTTGTTGAGGTTCTTTTCGAGGCGCGCCGAACAAGCGGCGCAGGTCATGCCTGAGATCGGAAGCTCGATGTCCTGGAGGGGCGGGGAATTCATATCCATTGGATTTTACATCATCCAATAAATTCCGCCGCTCTCTATGATGAGAAAATCAGTTGCGCACCAATGCGCCGTCGATGATTTTTACTTTTTCGCCAATGGCAAATGTCGGTTCGGTTTCCTGCACCATGGTGCGGTGGCTGCCATCATCCATGCGGACGATGATTTCGTAATGCTTGGCGGTTTTGACCTTTTTTTCGATCTGGTGGCCGGCATAGCCGCCGCCGACTGCACCGGCGATGGTGGCGATATCCTTTCCGGTGCCCTCGCCGACCTGATGCCCCAGCAGTCCACCCACCACCCCGCCTGCAATCGCACCCAGGCCGCTGCCTGCGCCCGCCTGCTCGATAGTTCGGATGGCGGTAATGACGCCGCAATTGCCGCAGACGTTCACGGGGGCCTTATTCTCGGCTATTTCAGTGCGTTGGGCCGAAGTGGATTTTGCGGCGGGTTTTTTTGCCACAGTTTTAGCGGCGGGCTTGGCCGCAGGCTCGGGCTGCGACACAGCCGCTTTGTTCTCCGCAATCGGCCTGGCCTCAGCGGCGGACGTTGGCTGAGTCGGAGATGCGGCCATTCCTGCCGCTTCGCCGGTCTCCGTTACGGCGGGAGCTTCGGACTTTGATGCGCTGCCTGGAATCAGCCCCGTCATGGCGCCGACTCCCACGATGCTGGCGATGATCACCGCGATGGATGCGGCGATGACGAAGGGGCTGGTTTTGCTGGGTTCTGACATGAATGGAATTCTCCGGGTAGTAGGTCCGACTATTTATGAATAGTCGAATGGGGGGCGACAAGCAAGTTACCTTGTTGGCGTTGTAAGGAGATAACGTTTGCTGGCGATGTCGGTCTATTAAATGTGGGTAATAAAAAAAGGGCGTCCCGAAGGACGCCCTGATCGCCTGCTGCGATTTAAATCAATCTTCCCGCCGCATCTGCGGAAACAGGATCACGTCGCGGATGCTCGGGCTGTCGGTCAGCAGCATGACCAGGCGGTCGATGCCGATGCCCTCGCCGGCGGTGGGCGGCAGACCGAATTCCAAGGCGCGGATGTAGTCGGCGTCGTAGTGCATCGCCTCGGTGTCGCCCGCTTCCTTCTGGCGCACCTGCGCCATGAAGCGCTCCGCCTGGTCTTCCGGGTCGTTCAGCTCGGAGAAGCCGTTGGCGATCTCGCGGCCGACGATGAACAGCTCGAAGCGCTCGGTGATGCCCGGCGTGGCATCGTTGCTGCGCGCCAGCGGCGAGACTTCGGCCGGGTAATCGATGATGAAGGTCGGCTGGATCAGCAGCTGCTCGGTGGTTTCTTCGAACAGGCTCAATTGCAGCCCGCCGACGCCATCGATGAGGTGATGATCTGCGCCCATTTTCTCCAGCTGCGCCTTGAGGAAGGCGCGGTCGTGGAGCTGTTCTTCGGTGAAGCGCCCCGGATGGTACTTGTGGATCGCCTCAGTGATGGTGAGGCGGTCGAAGGGCTGCGCCAGGTTGATGGTATGGCCCTGGTAGGGCACCACGGCGTGGCCGAGCACCGCCGTGGCGGTCTCGCGGAACATCTGCTCGGTCAGGTCCATCATGTAGCGGTAATCCCGATACGCCTCGTAGAACTCGATCATGGTAAATTCGGGATTGTGGCGGGTGGAGAGGCCTTCGTTCCTGAAGTTACGGTTGATTTCGAACACCTTCTCGAAGCCGCCCACCACCAGCCGCTTGAGGTAAAGTTCCGGCGCGATACGCAGGAACAATTCCATGTCCAGCGCGTTGTGGTGCGTGGTGAAGGGCTTGGCCGAGGCGCCGCCGGGGATCGGGTGCATCATCGGCGTTTCGACTTCGAGATAGCCGCGCTCCACCAGGAAGTTGCGTATCGCCTGGATGATTTTCGAGCGCACCAGAAAGGTCTTGCGGGTTTCCTCGTTAGTGATCAGGTCGAGGTAGCGCTGGCGGTATTTCGCTTCCTGGTCGGTCAGGCCGTGGAATTTCTCCGGCAGCGGACGCAGGGATTTGGTCAGTAGGCGCAGTTCGGAAACGCGCACTGACAGTTCGCCCTTGTTGGTCTTGAACAGGGTACCCTTGGCGGCAATGATGTCGCCCATGTCCCAGTGCTTGAAAGCCTCGTGGGTCTCGGCGCTGACGCCTTCATCGTTGATGTAGAACTGGATGCGGCCGCTCATGTCCTGCACCGTGGCGAAGCTGGCCTTGCCCATGACGCGCTTGAGCATCATGCGGCCGGCGACGGCGACGCTGACGTTTTCCGCTTCCAGCGCTTCCTTGTCCTTGTTGCCATGAGCCGCCAGCAAATCGCCCGCCGTGTCCGTGCGGTCAAAGTCGTTGGGGAAGGCGACGCCTTGCTCGCGCAGCTTTTTCAGCTTGTCGCGGCGCTCGGCGATGAGCTGGTTTTCATCCTGGGGGAGGGATGCATTTTCTTGTTCATTCATTGGGTCAAACTCCCTGTTTCAAACTGGCGCTGATGAAGTCGTCGAGGAGGTCGCCGTCGAGCACCCCCTGGGTGTTGCCGACCTCGTAATTGGTGCGCAAATCCTTGATGCGCGACTGGTCGAGCAC
>CAZLJK010000024.1:0-22843 GCA_964559825.1 uncultured Sulfuricella sp.
AGTCCATCAGGCGCTGGTCGAAGTCTTCGCCGCCGAGGAAGGTGTCGCCGTTGGTGGAGAGCACCTCGAACTGGTGCTCGCCTTCGATTTCAGCAATTTCGATGATGGAAATGTCGAAGGTGCCGCCGCCGAGGTCGAACACTGCAATCTTGCGGTCGCCTTCCTTCTTGTCCATGCCGAAGGCCAGCGCAGCCGCAGTCGGCTCGTTGATGATGCGCTTGACTTCCAGACCGGCGATGCGGCCGGCGTCCTTGGTGGCTTGGCGCTGGCTGTCGTTGAAGTAGGCCGGCACGGTGATCACGGCTTCGGTGACTTCCTCGCCCAGGTAGTCTTCGGCGGTCTTTTTCATCTTGCGCAGCACTTCGGCAGAAACCTGCGGCGGCGCCATTTTCTTGTCGCGCGCCTGGACCCAGGCGTCGCCGTTGTCAGCCTTGAGAATTGTGTAGGGCATCAGGTCGATGTCCTTCTGCACTTCCTTTTCCTCGAAACGGCGACCGATCAAACGCTTCACCGCATACAGGGTGTTTTTCGGGTTGGTGACAGCCTGGCGCTTGGCCGGCGCGCCGCACAGAATTTCGCCATCTTCCGCGTAAGCGACGATGGAAGGCGTGGTGCGCGCACCCTCGGCGTTCTCGATGACCTTGGCCTGGCCGTTTTCCATTACCGCCACGCACGAGTTGGTGGTGCCCAAGTCAATACCAATGATTTTTCCCATGTTTCTTCCTTTGTAACGAATGATTAAGAATTAACCTTGTCCCCCAGATGGGGATGCCCGGATTTATTTCAAGACTCTTTGGCCTTGGCCACCATCACCAGCGCCGGGCGCAGCACCCGGTCGTGCAGCAAATAACCTTTTTGCAGGACGCTGACTACCGTATTCGGAGCGGCGTCGGCTTCTACCATGCTGATGGCCTGGTGTTTGTGGGGATCGAATTTATCGCCCATCGGGTCGATTTCACTCAGATTGAATTTCTCGAATACCGATACCAGTTGTCTGAGGGTCAGCTCGACACCGCTTTTCATGCTGGCCAGATCGGCGGTTTCCACCTTGATGGCGGCTTCCAGACTGTCCTTGACGGCCAGCATCTCAGATGAGAAGCCTTCGACGGCGAATTTGTGGGCGTTGGCGATTTCTACCTGGGTGCGCTTGCGGATGTTGTCCGCATCTGCCTTGGCGCGCAGCCAGGCATCGTGGTGTTCCTGCGAGGCAAGTTCGGCCTGCTTGAGCATTTCTTCCAGGCTGGGCATGATTTCGGCCGCTTCGCCTTCAGCGCCTGCCCGGAAGGCTTCGCTCACGGCTGAAGCTTCGCCGAGATTTTCGAGGAACTCTTCCTGCTCGACTTTGTTCTTTGAATTTTCGGGTTGCATAACGTCCTCCTGATGACAATGCAACCCTTAATGGGGGTAGGGGCATTTTTTTTCAAGAGCAGGGCGATCAAAAAAGTCGCGCCACGGTCTCGTCGAGGCCGCGGTTGCAGGGAAGGGAGGGGGAGCTAAACGGCCAGGTCGATTTGTTGTACCGTGCCGACGCCGCCGCCTTCATGGAGATAGACGCCGGATGATTTGATCTGTCCGTCGAGCTGGTTGTGGCTGTTCTTGATGTCGAAGGGCGTGCTGGCGTTGCCGAGATAGATCGCGCCGACATTTTTCTGCGCCAGCGTGCTCAGGGCGTCGTTGCCGCTGCCATCCCTGGTCCAGACCCTGAGTTGCGCGTAGACTGCGTCGCTCTCGTCGATCCAGTTGTTCCGGTCCTGGTCGTAGGCGGCCAGCTCCTGGAAACCATCGCCTGTGGCGGGTCCGAACAATTCGCTGCCGTTGTTGATCTTGCCGTCTCCGTTCTGGTCAAGTGCCAGGAAGCCGCTGCCCGCGCCGACAAAGGAAATCTGGTCGGCGGTGCCATCCGCGTCCAGATCGAAGCTGAATTTGGTGTCGGTGAGTTGCGCTGCGGTGCCGCCGAAATTGATCACCAGCGGGTCCTTCATTTTTGCATCGCCGAGGCGCAGGCTGATGTTGGTTTCTTCACGGTATTCCCGGCTCATGGCCAGTTCCAGCTTGAACCTTATTTCCTGGCCATCCGCAGTCTTGACCACCCCTTCGGCGGAGAAGGCTGTCTGCTCGGCCTCGTAATGGACCTCATGGTAGTCGTACTCGACGCCGAAACCCGCCGGCTTCGGTTGCTCCGGTGCGGTGGTCTGGTTCGGGTCGGGAATGCCCTGAGCGGATTGGGGCGGCTGGAAGTCCTCCAGCCTCACCAGCTTGATGTGCTTGCCGGTGAGCGCCTCGACCATCAGTTTGATCAGCATATAGCGGAGATCTTTTTCTAGTTCCTTGTCCGGGTCAATCGCAATGGTTTGTTTGGAAGGGTCGGCTTGCGCCGCAGCCTTGCCTTCCGAGGAAAGGTCGACGATGACGGAGGGAGCAGCGTTTCGTGCCGGTGCCTGGTGTCCCTCGAAATCAGGGCGCTGGCTGCCGGTCCACGTTCTGAGCGATTCCTTGACCGTATGCATGTCGATGGAACTATGCTGGCTGGTCAGCAGGATGTTTGAACTTGCGATTATCATGATTTGTTCCGTCCCTGCGGCTAGGTTTCACATAAAGATTAGCGGCGATTCGGGATGGAACTTGATGGCGAGGGCAATGAAAGTTTTTGGATTTACTCAAAACTTTCATTGTGTTAGGCGGATGAGACAGAGTCTTTGTGAAGCACTTGAGGATAGGGCGGTTCGGTTTTGAAAATGAAGGATTTTAGCTCTTTGCGCCCATCGTCAGCGCACGGGTGCGAGACGCCGTGCCGGATTCTTCCTCTTCCGGCTTGATCCAGCCTTGCAGGTGTTCGGTAACAATGTCGCTCAAGGCGTGAATCCAGTCATCGCGTTCATTGAGACAGGGAATGTAGTGGAACTCCCGGCCGCCGGCGCCGAGGAAGGAGGCTTTGCCTTCCAGTGCAATTTCCTCCAGGGTTTCCAGGCAGTCGCCGACGAAGCCCGGGCAGATGACGTCCACCCGCTTTACTCCCCGCTTGCCGAGTTCTTCCAGGGTGGCCGTGGTGTAGGGCTTGATCCATTCGGCACGGCCGAAGCGCGACTGGAAGCTGATCCGGTATTGATCCGGTTTCAGTTCCAGCGCCTCTGCCAGCAGCCGCCCGGTTTTCTGGCATTCGCAGTGGTAGGGGTCGCCTTTGTCCAGAGTGTAGCGCGGCACGCCGTGAAAGCTCATCACCAGTACGTCGGGGCGGCCATTCCGCATCCAGTCGTCGCGCACGCTCTGCGCCAATGCCGCGATGTAGCCGGGGTGGTCGTGAAAGTTTCGGACGGTGCGGATTTCCGGCATGTTGCGCATTTTGCGCAAGGCATCGAACACCGCATCGAACGCTGTCGCCGTCGAGCTGGCGGCATACTGCGGGTAGAGCGGGAGTATCAGGATGCGCCCGCAGTTCTGCTGCTTGAGCTTGTCCAGCGCCGACGCAACCGAGGGATTGCCGTAGCGCATCGCGAATTCGATTAAAACATTTTTCACGTTTGCTCCCTCTCCCGCAGGCGGGAGGGGGGTGGGGGGAGGGGCGGATCGCGTATTCAGGGGTTCATTGAGATAGCCCTTCAGGAGCTTGGCCTGGCGCTGGGTATGAAGCAGTAGCGGCGAGCCTTCCTTGGCCCAGATCTGGGCGTATTTCTCCGCCGATTTTTTGGGCCGGGTGTTGAGGATGACGCCGTTCAGAATCAGCCACCACAGCGCGCGGGGAATTTCCACCACGCGCGGGTCGCTGAGGAATTCCCGCAGATAAGGCTTCACCGCGGCGGCGGTGGGCGCGTCGGGCGTGCCGAGGTTGATCAGGAGGATGCCGGTGCGGCAGGGCGTGCCGTGGCGGTATGGCGGCTCGGTGCGGTAGGACACGATCAGTGGTAGGACAGCGCGCTGGACAGCAGCTTGGCAGTGACGTCCACGATCGGGATGATGCGTTCGTAGGCCATCCGGGTCGGGCCGATCACTCCGACGGTGCCGACGATCTGGCCGTCCACCTCGTAGGGTGCGGTCACCAGGCTGCATTCGTCGAGCGGCATGCGGCCGGATTCGCCGCCGATGAATATCTGCACGCCCTGGGCGTGCTGGCTGACGTCCAGAAGCTGGAGCAGGGTAGTTTTCTGATCGAATGCGTCGAACAGCCTGCGCAAGGACGCCATGTTGGAAGACAGGTCCTGCACATGCAGGAGCTTGCGCTCGCCAGACAGCACGTAGCTGTCGGCGCTCTCGTTCATCGCGTCGCTGCCGGCCTCCAGCGCCACGGCCATGAGCGCGGTCATGTCGTGGTGCAACTGCTTCAGTTCGACCTGCATTTTGCTACGCACCTCTTCCAGGGTGCAGCCGGCGTAGTGCTGGTTGATGAAGTTGGCGGCCTGGGTCAGTTCCGAGGCGGAATAGGATTTTTCGCTGACGATGATGCGGTTCTGCACATTGTCGTCGGTCGTGACCAGTATCAACAGGATGCGCTTTTCGGAAAGATTCACGAATTCGATATGGCGGAAGGCGATGCTGCGGCGCTTCGGCGCCAACACGATGCCGGCAAACTGGGTCAGGTCGGAAAGCAGTTGCGAGGCGGAAGCGATCAGTTTCTGCGGGTCGCTGGGATGAAGCTGGTTTTCCAGTTGATGTACCTCGACCGCGCCGAGCGGCTGTACGGTGAGCAGGGAATCAACGAAAAAGCGGTAGCCGAGCGGAGTGGGGATGCGGCCGGCAGAGGTGTGCGGGCTGATGATGTAGCCCATTTCTTCCAGGTCGGCCATGATGTTGCGGATCGTGGCCGGACTGAGATCGAGTCCGGAGAACTTCGACAGGGTTCGTGAGCCGATGGGCTGGCCTTCGCTGATATAGCGTTCCACCAGGGTTTTAAGCAGGATTTGCGCGCGTTTGTCGATCATGGTTCAGGTTGTGCGTTAGGCGTTATGCACTTCGAGTCATAGTACCACCAAAAGTTTTATTATGGTTTAATTCAGGCATGAGTCAGCTCTTCAAAACCATTGCCCTGATAGGCAAATACAATAGCCCGGAGATCGGCGATTCGCTGCTGCGCCTGGCCCAATTCCTCGTCGAACGCGAACACGTCGTGCTGGTGGAGCGGCACACGGCCGAAAGCGCCGGCGTGTCCGACTATCTCCTGGCCGACCTGGAAGAGATCGGGGAGAAGGCCGATCTGGCCGTGGTGCTCGGCGGCGACGGCACCATGCTGAATATCGCCCGCTCGCTGCATACCTTCGGCGTGCCGCTGGTCGGCATCAACCAGGGCCGGCTCGGCTTTTTGACTGATGTTTCAGTCGATACCATGCTGGAAACCATGGCGGAGATCCTCGCCGGCGACTACCTCAGCGAAGCGCGCTTCCTGCTCGATGTGACCGTCCGCCGCCAGGGGGAGAACGTCTATGAAGCCTGCGCCTTCAACGACGCGGTGGTCAGCAAGGGCGCGACGGCGCGCCTGATCGAGCTGGAAGTGTTCGTCGATGGCCAGTTCGTTTACAGCCAGCGTTCCGACGGCATGATCATTTCCACCCCGACCGGCTCCACCGCCTATGCGCTGTCATCCGGCGGGCCGATCCTCCACCCCACGCTGGAGGCCGTGGTGCTTGTGCCGATCTGCCCGCATACCCTGAGCAACCGGCCGATCGCGGTGAACAGCGAAAGCACCATCGAACTCCTGCTGCTCCATGCCAGCGACGCGCGCGTGCACTTCGACGGCCAGCGCCATTTCGATTTGCAGGAAAATGACTGGGTGATCGTGCGCCGATCCAAGCAGATGGTGCGCCTGCTCCACCCCTTTGGCCACAGCTATTACGACATGCTGCGCCAGAAGCTGCACTGGGGGGAAAAACTGTGAAGAGCGATAAGAGATGGGTAATGGGAAGTGGTTTTTTTCTCATCACCCATCACACATTACTCATTCCAAGATCATCATGCTCCTGACCCTCAATATCCGTGATTTCGTCATCGTCGACCGCCTAGCGCTGGAATTTCAGCCCGGCTTTACCGTACTTACCGGCGAGACCGGGGCCGGTAAATCCATCCTGATCGACGCCCTGTCGCTGGCCCTGGGCGAACGTGCCGATGCCGGCGTGGTGCGGGCCGGCGCGGAGCGCGCCGAGATCGAGGCTGAGTTCGACACCCGCGCCCTTCCCCAACTGCAATCCTGGCTGGACGAGCACGAGCTCGGCGGCGATCCCGGCGTGTGCCTGATGCGCCGCGTGGTGGATGGCGGCGGCCGCTCGCGCGCGTTCATCAACGGCCGTTCCGCCACCTTGCAGCAACTGCGCGAGACTGGCGAATTCCTGGTGGATATACACGGCCAGCATGCCCATCAATCCCTGCTCAAGGCGGCTGCCCAGCGCGAGCTGCTCGACGCCTATGCCGGCTTGGAGCGTCAGGCCAAGGAGACCGCTGCAGCCTGGAAGGAATGGCAGGCGCTGAAGAAGGCGCGGCTGGAGCGGGAAAAGAACGCCGCCGCCTATGCCGAGGAGCTGGAGCGCCTGGAATGGCAGGTGAAAGAGCTGGCGACGCTGAATTTTTCCGTCCCGGAATGGGAAGAGTCGCAAGCCGAGCACGGCCGCTTGACCCACGCCGCCAGCCTGATGGAGGGCGCGCAGTACGGGCTGGAAGTCTTGTCGGAGAATGATGCGGCATGCCTCGCGCAGGTCAATGGCGTGATTGCGCGCCTCAACAACCTGGTCGAGTACGACGTCGGACTGAAGGAAGTGCTGGATTTGCTGGAGCCGGCCGAGGTGCAGTTGCGCGAAGCCGTCTACAGCCTGCGCCATTACTTGCAGCGCCTGGATCTCGACCCGGAACGGCTCGCCCATTGCGAGCAACGGCTGGGGGAAGTCCACGATGCCGCGCGCAAATACCGTATCGGGCCGGATCAGTTGCCCGAGCTGCTGGCCGAGAAGAGCCGGCGCCTGGACGAGTTGCGCGGCTACGACAGCGGCGGCGACGAGGCTCAGCGCGAACAGACGGCCCAGGCCCAATATCTCGATCTGGCCGGCAAGCTGAGCTCAGCCAGGAGAGAGGCGGCGCAGGAGCTGGGCGGAAAGGTCGGCGCCGCGATGCAGTCCCTCGCCATGGCGGGAGGACGCTTCGAGATCGCGCTGACCGCCTTTGAGGGTAATGCGCACGGCCTCGAAGAGATCGAGTTCATGGTCAGCGCCCATGCCAGCCTGCCGCCCAAGCCGCTGGCGAAAGTGGCCTCTGGGGGCGAACTGTCGCGCATCAGCCTGGCTATCCAGGTCATCACCAGCAAGGTGTCGCTGGTGCCGACCCTGATTTTCGACGAGGTGGACGTGGGCATCGGCGGCGGCGTGGCGGAAGTCGTCGGCCAGCTGCTCAAGCAGCTCGGCGCCGAGCGCCAGGTCCTGTGCGTCACCCATTTGCCCCAAGTGGCGGCGCAGGGCGACCATCACTGGCAGGTCAGCAAGAATGCCCGTGACGGCGGCGTGGCAAGCAGCATTCAGGTGCTGGAGCGGGATGCACGCATCGACGAGGTCGCGCGCATGCTGGGCGGGGTGGATATCACCGACACCACCCGCAAACATGCCGCGGAAATGCTCGGAGTTTAATGCTTTACAGCGTCGTCAGCCGGGCGAGCCAGTCGCCGAACAGGGTAGTGAGCACGATCGCCAGCGGCAGCACGTAAAAATAGGCGCGCATCAGGTTGCGTATGGTGCGGTTCGCCGTTTTCAGCTCCATGAAATGATCGATGATTATCCGCCCCTTGAAGGCCATGGTCAGGGCGATAACCAGCGTGACGGCGAGTCCCGGCTCGGCGGCATCGCCGAGGTAGGACCCGCCCAGGGTCAAAGCCACCAGCAGAAGCCAGAGCAGATCCAGGTGTCGCTTGTGCGTCATCGTTTTCCCCCTTTTAGCGCAGCAGGTAAAGCAGCGGGAAGATGATCAGCCACACCAGATCGGTGGCGTGCCAGTAGGAGGCGAAAGCTTCCATGCCATCGTGGTCTTGCGGGCTGTAGGCCCCCATTTTGGTGCGCGCCATCACCCACAGCAGCCCGATGATCCCCCACAGGACATGCACCATGTGGGTGAAGGTCAGGTAATAGTAGACGGTGAAGAAGATGCCGGTGCGGCCGGTGACGCCATGCTCGACGTTCCAGCGGAACTCGAGGTACTTGGTGACGAAGTAGCCGCAGGCGGCAAGCAGCACCATGACCAGCCAGCGCAGGCTGATTTCGGGGCGATTCTGCCGGATTGCGAGCACCGCATTGGCGACGAAATAGCTGCCGGAGATCATCAGCAGGGTGTTGAAGGTGCCGGCGAAAAGGCTCAGTTGCTGCGGGCCTGCGCGGAAGGCTTCCGAGAAGTGCGCGCGGGCAACGAAATACACGCCGAATAGCAGCGCGAACTCGGTCATCTCGCTCAGGATGCCGGCCCAGATTCCCTTGTTGCCGGGGATGCGGCCTTCTGCGGGGTCTTGCTCGGAGCGGATGCTTGTCAGGGGCACGGCGTTTGGAAAAATGGTTTGAACTCGATTCTAAAATCTTTCACCGCAAAGGACGCCGACCCTCTCTCCAACTCTCCCCCAAAGGGGGAGAGGGCGATTGCCTCCCCTCCCGCTTGCGGGAGGGGATTGAGGGGAGGGCTGGTTCGCAAGGGAAAAACGATACCACCGATATATTTGCATGGATGGCCTTTCCTTCGCGTTGCTTTGCGCCCTTTGCGGTTAATGCCTTTGATTGCCTGGCAAATGGGATCAGGTCTTGTTCGGGCAGTTCTGCTTGATGCAGTCGGCGAACAGATACAGCGAGTGCTCGCGGACAATGAAACCGCGCTCCTTGGCGACCCTGTCCTGGCGTTTCTCGATATCCGGGTCGTAAAACTCTTCCACCTTGCCGCACTGCAGGCAGACCAGGTGGTCGTGATGCTTGCCCTGGTTGAGTTCGAACACCGCCTTGTCACCCTCGAAGTGGTGGCGGATCAGCAGCCCGGCCTGCTCGAACTGGGTCAGTACCCGGTATACCGTGGCCAGACCCACGTCCTCGTTGTCCGCCAGCAGGATTTTGTAGACGTCCTCGGCGGTGAGGTGGCGCACGTCGCTGGTCTCGAACAGGTTAAGGATTTTCAGACGCGGGGTGGTGGCCTTGAGTCCGGCATTTTTCAGGTCTTGCGAGTCGCCCATGAGTCGATCCTAATGATTTAATCGTGGAAGTTCGGGGTTAAAAGCTTTTTCCGGGTTTAATCATATAATGTTTGCCCTTCGCTTTCCAGCGCTTCCGGGGATGTTATAATGCCGCCACTTTATTGTTTTTTGCCGGGATTTTTATGAAATCCGTTCTGCGGGCACTTGCTGCCATCTCTATTCTGCTTCTTGCCGCCTGTTCAGTGACTGAAAAGGTTACCGAAAAGCTTACGCCATACAAAATCGACATCCAGCAGGGCAATGTTGTCACTCAGGATATGGTGGCAAAACTCAAGCCCGGCATGACCAAGGCCCAGGTGCGCTTTGTCTTGGGTACGCCGCTGATTACGGATGCCTTCCACGCCAATCGATGGGATTATGTCTACCGCTACCAAAAGGCCGGCAAGCTGACTGAAGAGCGGAAACTGGCGCTGTTCTTCGATCAGGAATTGCTGCAACGCGTCGAAGGCGACGTGGTGGCCGCCAGTCCGGCAACGGAAGAGCCGAAGAATCAGGCGGCGGTCAGTGAGCCAGCGCGGAGCACGGCTCCCGCAAAGGAAGAAAAGGGCTTTTTCGGCCGCATGATCGAAAAAATAGGATTCTGAGCATGAGTACATTGAATATTGCGATTGCGGGCAGTTCGGGCCGGATGGGCCGTGCCCTGCTCGAGGTGGTAGCACAGGCGCCGGACATGCGGCTTGCGTCCGCCCTGGAGCGGAAGGGGAGCCCGTTCGTCGGCAAGGATGCAGGCGAGCTTTTCGGCGCGCCATGCGGTGTTTCCATCGGTGAAGATACGGCGACCGCGCTCGCGGGGTGCCATGCGCTGATCGATTTCACCCGTCCCGAGGCGACGCTGGAGCATCTGCAAGCCTGCCGCGAACTCGGCATCAATATCGTCATCGGTACCACCGGCTTCACGCCCGAGCAGAAAGAACTGATTGCAGACGCCGGTCGCGATATCGGCGTGGTGTTCGCGCCCAACATGAGCGTCGGCGTAAACCTCAGCCTCAAGCTGCTCGATATGGCAGCACGCGTCTTGAATGAGGGCTACGATATCGAGATCGTCGAGGCGCACCATCGCCATAAGGTCGATGCGCCTTCCGGCACTGCGTTGCGCATGGGTGAAGTGGTGGCCAATGCGCTCGGCAGGAATCTGGCGGAATGCGCGGTGTATGGCCGCGAAGGCGTAACCGGCGAGCGTTCCCCCTCGACGATCGGCTTCGCCACGGTGCGCGGCGGAGATATCGTCGGCGATCACACCGTGCTGTTTGCCGGTACTGGCGAACGCCTGGAAATCACCCACAAGGCCAGCAGTCGCGCCACCTTTGCGCTGGGTGCGCTGCGTGCCGCGCGTTTCCTTGCGCAGCGCGGCAAGGGGCTGTTTGACATGCAGGATGTGCTCGGCTTGCGGTAACGTAAAACTCGCGTCAGCGAGCCTTCGTCCCCCTCTCCCGCTTGCGGGAGAGGGCAAGGGGTGAGGGGGGCGATGTATGGCGCGATGCGCCTACATCGTTGATCGCGCCGCTGTAATCCGGTATAATTTCGAAAGTTTGAAGAGCGGGGGAGGGCGTGAGCCTACCCCGCTTTGCATATCCGCTTTAATCTAAGGAGCCCCCGTGCCGCACCACCAGACCGCCATTCTCGCGCTTGCTGATGGGACAATATTTCGCGGCATTTCCATCGGTGCTACCGGTCATACTATCGGCGAAGTAGTGTTCAATACCGCGATGACCGGGTATCAGGAAATTCTTACCGATCCTTCCTATTGCCGCCAGATCGTTACCCTGACTTACCCGCATATCGGCAACACCGGCTCCAATGCCGAAGATGCCGAATCGTCACAGATTCAAGCTGCCGGCCTGGTAATCCGCGATTTGCCGATCCAGTCCAGCAACTGGCGCAGCAGTGAGGATTTGGGTGCTTATCTGCAGCGCCAAAACGTGATCGCCATCGCCGATATCGACACCCGCAAGCTGACGCGCCTGCTGCGCGAAAAGGGTGCGCAGAGCGGCTGCCTGATGGCTGGAGATATCGACGAGGCCAAGGCCGTCGAGCTGGCGCGCAGTTTCTCCGGCTTGGCCGGCCTGGACTTGGCCAAGGTGGTGAGCAGCGACCAGTCTTATGTCTGGCAGGAGGGCGAGTGGGCGCTCGGCCAAGGGTTCAAAACCGGGGCCGATCACAAGTTCCACGTTGTCGCCTATGACTACGGCGTCAAGCGCAATATCCTTCGCATGCTGGCCGAACGCGGCTGCAAGGTGACCGTTCTGCCCGCCCAGACGCCGGTCGAGGAAGTGTTCAAGCTCAAGCCAGACGGCGTATTCCTGTCCAACGGCCCGGGCGACCCCGAGCCTTGCGATTACGCGATTAATGCGATCAAGGAAGTGCTGGTCCAGGGTATTCCCACCTTCGGCATCTGCCTCGGCCACCAATTGCTGGCGCTGGCCTCCGGAGCGAAGACGCGCAAGATGAAGTTCGGCCACCACGGTGCCAACCACCCGGTGCAGGATCTCGACAGCGGTCGCGTCATGATCACCAGCCAGAACCATGGCTTCGCGGTTGACGAGGCAACGTTGCCGGCCAATCTGCGCGTGACCCACAAGTCGTTGTTCGACGGCAGCAACCAGGGCATCACCCGCACCGACGTGCCGGCGTTCAGCTTCCAGGGACACCCCGAGGCGAGCCCGGGGCCGCACGACGTGGATTACTTGTTTGACCGTTTTATCGGTCTGATGCAGGAAAGAAAAGGCTGAACCGCCAAGACGCCAAGAGCGCCAAGAAAAAATTGGTAGAAATTTGGCGTGTGATTGTGCGGCTTCCAGAATTTGTACTTTGAACTTGTAGCCTTGGCGTCCTTGGCGTCTTGGCGGTTAATGTAAAAAAATGCCAAAACGTACCGACATTAAATCCATCCTGATCATTGGCGCCGGCCCTATCGTCATCGGCCAGGCCTGCGAGTTCGACTATTCCGGCGCGCAGGCCTGCAAGGCGTTGCGAGAGGAAGGCTACAAGGTCATCCTGGTCAACTCCAATCCCGCCACCATCATGACGGACCCGGAGATGGCGGATGTCACCTACATCGAGCCGATCACCTGGCAGGTGGTGGAGAAAATCATCGCCGTCGAGCGTCCCGACGTGCTGCTGCCCACCATGGGCGGCCAGACCGCGCTGAACTGCGCGCTTGACCTGGCCAAGCACGGCGTGCTGGAAAAGTACGGCGTGGAGATGATCGGGGCCACCAAGGAAGCCATCGACAAGGCCGAGGACCGCGAGAAGTTCAAGAAGGCGATGGAGAAGATCGGTCTGGACTGCCCGCGCGCGGCCATCGCCCACAGCCTGGAAGAAGCGCTTCAGGTGCAGGCAATGGTGGGCTACCCCACCATTATCCGTCCCTCCTTCACCATGGGCGGCAGCGGCGGCGGCATTGCCTACAACAAGGAAGAATTTCTCGAAATCTGCGAGCGCGGCCTGGACGCTTCGCCGACCAAGGAACTGCTGATCGAGGAATCCGTCATCGGCTGGAAAGAGTTCGAGATGGAGGTGGTGCGCGACAAGAAGGACAACTGCATCATCATCTGCTCGATCGAGAATTTCGACGCGATGGGCGTGCATACCGGCGACTCGATCACCGTGGCGCCGGCCCAGACCCTCACCGACCGCGAATACCAGATCATGCGCAACGCATCCATCGCGGTACTGCGCGAGATCGGCGTGGAAACCGGCGGCTCCAACGTGCAGTTCGGCATCAACCCGGACGACGGCCGCATGGTGGTGATCGAGATGAACCCGCGCGTGTCGCGTTCATCTGCACTGGCTTCCAAGGCGACCGGCTTCCCGATCGCCAAGGTGGCGGCCAAGCTGGCGATCGGTTACACCCTGGACGAGCTGCAGAACGACATCACCGGCGGTCTGACCCCCGCCTCGTTCGAACCTTCGATCGATTACGTCGTCACCAAGATTCCGCGCTTCGCCTTCGAGAAATTCCCCCGCGCCAACAGCCGCCTCACCACCCAGATGAAGTCGGTCGGCGAGGTGATGGCGATCGGGCGCACTTTCCAGGAGTCCTTGCAAAAGGCGCTGCGCGGGCTGGAAGTCGGCAGCGACGGACTGGACGAAAAGACCTCTGACCGTGAAACCATAGAAACCGAGCTGGGCGACCCCGGTCCGGACCGCATCTGGTACATCGCCGATGCCATGCGTGCCGGCATGAGCCAGGCCGAGATATTCAGCCTGACTCACATCGATCCGTGGTTCCTGGCGCAGATGGAAGACCTGGTGATGCGCGAGCTGGCGCTCAAAGGGCGCAGCCTGGATTCCATCGGCACCGGCGAAATGCGTGAGCTCAAGCGGCGCGGTTTTTCCGACCGGCGTCTGGCGCGGCTGCTCGCCACCGACCAGCATGCGGTGCGCGCCCTGCGTCACGCACTCGGCGTGCGCCCGGTCTACAAGCGCGTGGACACCTGCGCCGCCGAATTCTCCACCGACACCGCCTACCTGTATTCCACCTACGAGGAGGAGTGTGAGGCGGAGCCGACAAACAAGAAAAAGATCATGGTGCTGGGCGGCGGGCCGAACCGCATCGGTCAGGGCATCGAGTTCGACTACTGCTGTGTGCATGCCGCGCTGGCGATGCGCGAGGACGGCTACGAGACCATCATGGTCAACTGCAATCCGGAAACCGTCTCGACCGATTACGACACTTCCGATCGCCTATACTTTGAGCCGCTGACCCTGGAGGACGTACTCGAGGTGGTCGCGGTGGAGAAGCCGGTCGGCGTGATCGTCCAGTACGGCGGCCAGACCCCGCTGAAACTGGCGCGCGACCTGGAAGCCAACGGCGTGCCGATCATCGGCACCAGCCCGGACATGATTGATGCCGCCGAGGACCGCGAGCGTTTCCAGCAGATCCTGCACGAACTGGGCCTGAAGCAGCCGCCCAACCGTACGGCCAGGACGCCGGAGGAAGCGATCCGCCTTGCCGTTGAAATCGGCTATCCGCTGGTGGTGCGGCCCTCCTACGTGCTGGGCGGGCGCGCCATGGAGATCGTGCACCAGCAATCCGACCTGGAGCGCTACATGCGCGAGGCGGTGAAGGTTTCCAATGATTCGCCGGTGCTGCTCGATCGCTTCCTCAACGATGCCACGGAAGTGGACGTGGATGCGATCTGCGACGGTACTGACGTGTTGATCGGCGGGTTGATGGAGCACATCGAGGAGGCCGGCGTGCATTCCGGCGATTCCGCCTGTTCGCTGCCGCCGTATAGCCTGTCGCCGGAAATCCAGGATGAAATGCGTCGCCAGACCGTGCTGATGGCCAAGGCGCTCAAGGTGGTCGGCCTGATGAATGTGCAGTTCGCCATCCAGGGCGAGACGGTGTTCGTGCTCGAAGTCAATCCGCGCGCCTCGCGTACTGTGCCGTTCGTTTCCAAGGCCTCCGGCCTGCAACTGGCGAAGATCGCGGCGCGCTGCATGGCCGGGCGCACTCTCAAGCAGCAGGGCATCACCCGCGAAGTGGTGCCGCCTTATTATTCCGTCAAGGAAGCCGTGTTCCCGTTTATCAAGTTCCCGGGCGTGGACACCATCCTCGGTCCGGAGATGAAATCCACCGGCGAGGTGATGGGGGTGGGCGCGACTTTTGCCGAAGCCTTCGTCAAGTCGCAACTTGCTACCGGGGTGAAGCTGCCCGCCAGCGGCCGCGCCTTCATCAGCGTGCGCGGCAGCGACAAGGACAAGGTTCTGGATATTGCCAGGATCCTGGCTGAGCAGGGCTTTAACCTGGTCGCCACGCGCGGCACGGCGGCGGCGCTTTCCGTAGCGGGCCTGGCGGTGACGCCGGTGAACAAGGTGCATGAAGGTCGTCCTCACATCGTGGACATGATCAAGAACGGCGACATTAACCTGATCGTCAACACCGTAGAAGACAAGCGCGGCGTGCATGATTCCTACTCCATGCGCAACGCCGCCCTGCAGAACAAGATCACCTACTACACCACGTTGGCAGGCGCTCGCGCCGCCTGTGCCGGCATTCGGCACATGAAGGAACTGCAGGTGTATGATCTGCAGGGCTTGCACGCCAGGCTGCCCAAGTCGTAATCAAGCCGCTGCCTGGCTTCAAACTGGTTATCCAAGAAATCCGAGGGAAAAATGAGCAAGGTTCCATTGACAACACACGGCGCCGAATTGCTGCGCGCCGAACTGCATAACCTGAAAACCGTCGAGCGCCCGAGCGTGATCGCGGCCATTGCCGAGGCTAGATCGCACGGCGATTTGTCCGAGAACGCCGAGTACGATGCGGCCAAGGAGCGCCAGAGCTTTGTCGAGGGGCGCATCGCCGAGGTCGAGTTCAAGCTGTCCAATGCCCAGATCATCGATCCCCAGCAGCTTGATGCCGAAGGCCGTTGCGTGTTCGGCGCCACCGTCGATCTGGAGGATATGGAAAGCGGCGAAGCCGTGACCTACCAGATCGTCGGCGACGATGAGGCCGACATCAAGCAGGGCAAGATTTCCATCGGTTCGCCGATCGCCCGCGCACTGATCGGCAAATTCGCCGGCGATGTCGCCGAGGTGCAGGCGCCGGGCGGCGTGCGCGAATATGAAGTGCTGGATGTGAAATATATATGAGGCGAGAGGCTAGGGGCGAGGGGCTAGAGGAAAAGCCGCGTAGCGACCATGACCTATTGCCTATCGCCTCGGGCCTCTAGCCTGGATTTTTATGAAAAATCTTACCGACAAGCTCGCACTAATCGCCATCACCCTGTGGGTAGGCGGCCTGTGGGCAATCGGCTACCTGGCTGCGCCGGTGCTGTTTGCCTCGCTGGGCGACAAAATGCTGGCCGGCATGCTGGCGGGTAAGATGTTTAGCTGGATCGCCTATGTCGGCATGGGGTGCGGTGTTTACCTGCTGATACACCGCCTTGCGGTATTCGGCGTCAGTGCGCTGAAGCAGGGGTTTTTCTGGGCTGCGCTGGTGATGTTGCTGCTCACCTTGGCCATCCACTTCGGCATCCAGCCAATACTGGCAGGTCTGAAAGAGCAGGCATTGCCGAAGGAAGTGATGGAAAGCATGTTCCGCGACCGCTTCGCCCGCTGGCATGGGATTTCCAGCATCGGTTACCTGATCGAAAGCCTGCTTGGCTTGGTCCTGGTCCTGGCGCCGCGCCGGAGTTAGAACCTGTAATTGATTATGAGTGATGGGGAATGGGGGACGCGAAATCCCATTACCGATTACCCTTCCCTCATTACTCTTTAGGCAGCACCAGCTTGGGTTTCTCGGCGGGCTTGTAAACAATAAGAATCTTGCCGATGTGCTGTACCGGTGCGGCGTTCAAAGTTTCACAGATTTCCGCGATCTGGCTGTCGCGCGTCGCCTTGTCGCGGCTGTGCGATTTGACCTTGATCAGTTCATGGCTGGCGATGCTGCGCTCGAGTTCCTTCATGACCGCTTCGGTGAGACCAGCGTCGCCGACCGTTACCACGGGATTCAGGTTGTGAGCCTGGGCGCGCAGAAAGAGCTTTTGCGCTGAAGTAAGCGATAGCATCATGTTTAATATCCTAGAAAAGGCTCGCAGTTTACCCGATGAAGCGCACTAAAACCAGCAAGGCCTGGATGATGGAGCATGTTACCGATCCCTACGTCCAGCTAGCGAAGCATGAAGGTTACCGTTCGCGCGCCTCGTATAAACTGCTGGAAATCATCGAGCGCGACCACCTGCTCAAGCCCGGCATGAGGGTGGTTGACTTGGGCGCAACGCCGGGCGGGTGGTCGCAGGTGGTGGCGCAGAAGCTGGCGGGCCAGGGAAAGGTGATCGCACTCGATCTTTTGGAAATGGTGCCTCTGGCCGGCGTGACCTTCATCCAGGGCGATTTCCGCGAAGATGCGGTGCTGGACGAACTGGTCAAGGCGCTGGATGGCCGTCCGGTGGACCTTGTTATTTCCGATATGGCCCCCAATCTCAGTGGTGTCGGGCTCGTTGATCAGGCGCGGGCGATGCACCTGGCCGAACTGGCGCTGGAATTCGCCTTGCAGCATTTGAAACCGGGCGGCGATTTTCTGGTCAAAATGTTTCAGGGCGATGGCTTCGATGAGTACATTCGGGCACTGCGCGGGCATTTCAGCCAAGTGGCGACGCGCAAGCCGAAAGCCTCGCGCGGTCGAACCAATGAAACCTTTCTGCTCGCAAAAGATCTGACACGAGCCGAGTAAAGGGTTTAGAATTTACCCGCATAGTGCGGGCATGAGGAGCGGTTTTGAATAATCTGATGAAAAATATTGCAGTCTGGCTGGTGATCGCTTTGGTGCTGATGATGGTATTCAACCAGTTCGGCCAGCGCCAGGCAACCCAGGCACCACTGGAATACTCCCAGTTTCTCGAAGAAGTGAGGCAGGGGCAGATCGCCAAGGTGTCGATCGAGGGTCACGTCCTGAAGGGCGTGAGGGCCGACGGCAAACGCTTCACCACTTATGCGCCATCCGACCCCTGGATGGTGAGCGACCTGCTCAAGAACGGCGTGGTGGTGGAAGCCAAGCCGGAGGAGGAAGCCTCCTTCCTGATGAGCCTGTTCATTTCCTGGTTCCCAATGCTGCTCCTGATCGGCGTGTGGGTGTTCTTCATGCGCCAGATGCAGGGCGGCGGCAAGGGCGGCGCGTTCTCGTTCGGCAAGAGCAAGGCGCGCATGCTGGATGAGACTACCAATACCGTGACCTTTGCCGATGTCGCCGGTTGCGATGAGGCCAAGGAGGAAGTGTCCGAGCTGGTCGAATTCCTGCGTGACCCGAGCAAGTTCCAGAAGCTGGGCGGACGTATCCCGCGCGGGGTGCTGATGGTGGGTAATCCCGGTACCGGCAAGACCTTGCTGGCCAGAGCGATTGCCGGCGAGGCCAAAGTACCTTTCTTCAGCATTTCCGGCTCCGACTTCGTCGAAATGTTCGTCGGCGTCGGCGCGGCGCGGGTGCGCGACATGTTCGAGCAGGCCAAGAAAAATGCCCCCTGCATCATCTTCATCGACGAGATCGACGCCGTCGGCCGCCAGCGCGGCGCAGGCATGGGTGGCGGTAACGACGAACGCGAACAGACCCTGAACCAACTGCTGGTGGAAATGGACGGCTTCGAGGGCACTGCCGGCGTGATCGTGGTCGCCGCCACCAACCGTCCCGACGTACTCGACCCGGCGCTGCTGCGCCCCGGTCGCTTCGATCGCCAGGTGGTGGTGCCGCTGCCGGACATTCGCGGTCGCGAGCAGATCCTGCTGGTGCACATGCGCAAGGTGCCGATGGCGCCTGACGTGAAGGCGGATATCCTGGCGCGCGGTACCCCCGGCATGTCGGGTGCGGATCTGGCCAACCTGGTGAACGAGGCGGCGTTGTTCGCCGCGCGCAGCAACAAGCGCCTAGTCGACATGGAAGACTTCGAGCGCGCCAAGGACAAGATCATCATGGGCGCGGAGCGCCGCTCCATTGTCATGCCCGAGCATGAACGCATGAACACGGCTTACCATGAATCCGGCCACGTCGTCGTGGCCAGGCTGCTGCCTAAGACCGACCCGGTGCACAAGGTTACTGTCATCCCGCGCGGCCGCGCCTTGGGCGTGACCATGCAATTGCCGACGGAAGACCGCTACAGCATGGATCGCGAGCACCTCCTGCAGAATATTTCTGTGCTGTTCGGGGGGCGCATTGCCGAGGAAATTTTCATGGGGCAAATGACCACCGGCGCTTCCAATGATTTCGAACGCGCCACCGAGATGGCGCGCCGCATGGTAACGCAGTGGGGCATGTCCGATGCCATGGGGCCGATGGTCTATGGTGAGAACGATGGCGAGATATTTCTTGGCCGTTCCGTGACCACCCACAAGAACGTGTCCGAGACCACCATGCAGAAGGTGGACGCCGAAATTCGCCGTATCATCGACGAACAGTATGCCTTGGCGCGTCGCCTGATCGAGGAAAACCGGGAAAAAATCGAGGTCATGGCAAAGGCTCTGCTGGAGTGGGAAACCCTTGATGCCGAGCAGATCGGCGACATCATGGAAGGCAAGGCGCCGCGTTCGCCCAAGCCAAGCCAGAGCAGGCCGAATCCGCCTGCGGATAGCGAGCCGACCGCTCCGGCAACGCCTACCCCCCATCCTGCTCAGGAAACATAAACATCAGGCGATGGGCTAGAGGCAAGGGGCGAGGAGCCCCGCCCATGGCCTATTGCCTCTAGCCTATGCTCGTTTGCGGCCGTTTCACCCTTCCTCTAGATCGCCCATTGATCATGGGCATCGTCAATGTCACACCCGACTCGTTTTCCGATGGCGGCCGCCATGGCTCCGCCGCGGCCGGAATAGAGCACGCCCTTCGGCTGCTGGAAGAAGGTGCGGACATTCTCGATGTCGGCGGCGAATCGTCGCGCCCCGGCGCGCAGCCCGTCGGGATCGACGAGGAGCTGCGGCGGGTGCTGCCGATCATCGAGGCGTTGCAGGACAGCGACGTGCCGCTGTCGGTGGATACCTGCAAGACCGAGGTGATGCGCGCGGCCATCGATGCCGGCGCGGACATGATCAACGACATCAATGCGCTGCAAGGCGAGGGCTCGCTGGAAGCCGTGGCCGGCTCGAATGTGGCTGCCTGCCTGATGCACAAGCTGGGGACGCCGCAAACTATGCAGTTGGCTCCCCGCTACAGAGATGTCGTGGCGGATGTCATGGCTTTTCTGGAGGCGAGAATGGCCGCTGCACAGGCCGTCGGCATTGGCCGCGAGCGCTTGGTGGTCGATCCCGGCTTCGGCTTCGGCAAGACGCTGGAACATAATGTTACCCTGCTGCGTCAGCTCGATCGCTTCCAGGCACTGGGGGTGCCGCTGCTGGCGGGCCTGTCGCGCAAATCCATGCTCGGCCAGATTACCGGCCTGGAGGTGGATGAGCGGCTGATTCCCAGCGCCGCCGCGGCAGTGATTGCGGCCATGAAGGGTGCTAGAATTATCCGAGTGCACGATGTAAAGGCCAGCAAGGAAGCCTTGCAGATCGTTAATGCCATCAACCTGTAAACGACAATTGCTTAACCGCAGAGGCGCAGAGGCGCGGAGGAAAAACAATGCGTTATAGTATTGTGCTGCCTCGCCCATTTGGAGGATAAGAAAATTGTTGGGGTCCATTTATTTCTCTGCGCCTCCGCGCCTCTGCGGTTCAATCGCTTTGTTTAAGGATCAAGGAAAACCATGACTAGAAAATATTTTGGCACCGATGGCGTGCGCGGCAAGGTTGGTGATGCGCCGATCACTCCGGATTTTGTGATGCGTCTGGGTTATGCTGCCGGCAAGGTGCTGACCGCTTCGGAGAAAGGGTTGCCCAAGGGAGAGCATCCTTCCGTGGTGATCGGCAAGG
The DNA here is from genome assembly GCA_964559825.1 of uncultured Sulfuricella sp. Classification (GTDB taxonomy): domain Bacteria; phylum Pseudomonadota; class Gammaproteobacteria; order Burkholderiales; family Sulfuricellaceae; genus Sulfuricella. The sequence continues at coordinate 20,522 of CAZLJK010000024.1, forward strand.
ACACGCGCATCTCCGGCTATATGCTGGAATCCGCCCTGCAGGCGGGCCTTTCCGCTGCCGGGGTGGACGTACTGCTGACCGGACCGATGCCGACCCCGGCGGTGGCTTATCTCACCCGCGCCTTGCGCGCCCAGGCAGGAATCGTCATCAGTGCCTCGCACAACCCGTTCGAGGATAACGGTATCAAGTTCTTCTCGGCGACCGGCACCAAGCTGCCGGACCAGACCGAGCGCGCCATTGAAAAGGCGCTGGAGGAACCGATGCAAACCATGCCGTCGGCGCAGTTGGGCAAGGCGCGCCGGCTCAACGACGCCGCCGGGCGCTATATCGAATTCTGCAAGAGTACATTTCCTACCGAGCTCGATTTGCGTGGGCTGAGGATTGTCGTGGATTGCGCCCACGGCGCCACTTATCACGTCGCGCCGCCGGTATTTCACGAGCTTGGCGCCGAGGTGATCAGCATCGGCAATCAGCCCGACGGCCTGAATATCAACCATGAGTGCGGCGCTACCCATTTGCAGGCCTTGCAGGATGCGGTGAAGCAGCATCGCGCCGACCTCGGCATTGCCCTGGACGGCGACGGCGACCGCCTGATGATGGTGGATGCCGCCGGCGAAATATTCGATGGCGACCGTTTGCTTTACGTGATCGCCAAGTATCGTCACCAGCATGGCCTGCTCAAGGGCGGCGTGGTGGGTACCCTGATGACCAATCTCGGCATGGAGCATGCCCTGGAGAAGCTGAATATCCCTTTCGCCCGCGCCAAGGTGGGCGACCGCTACGTCCTGGAAATGCTGGATGAGCGTGGCTGGCAGGTGGGTGGCGAGGGATCCGGGCATATCCTCTGCCTTGACCGGCACAGCACCGGCGATGGCATCGTTTCCGCGCTGCAGGTGTTGCACGCCCTGCGCGTGGCAAAGGCCACGCTGGGCGATTTTACCCGGGACCTGACGCTGTATCCCCAGGTGCTGATCAACGTGCCGGTGAGCAAAGGTTTTGATTTCCGCGACAGCACTCAGGTTCAGGCGAGGCTGGCAGAGGCCGAACAGGGGCTGGATGGCGCCGGTCGGGTGCTGTTGCGCGCCTCAGGCACGGAGCCGGTATTGCGGGTGATGGTGGAAGGCAAGTCCGGACAGAAGGTTAAACACTGGGCCGAAGCGATTGCCGATACGGTGAGGCAGGCAGCAGGTTGAAACAAGCGCCTTTTTCCTTTGCCTCCTCTCCCGCAAGCGGGAGAGGATTGAGGTGAGGGCGACCGCTTAGTGGGAGAGGGGGCGAACGTGAAGGGCGCTTGTTTCGATCAGCCAAATTTCCCTGTAATGTAGTCTTCCGTCGCGGTCTTTTTCGGCGTGGTGAAGATCATGTCGGTATTGCCGAACTCGATCAGTTCGCCCAGGTACATGTAAGCGGTGTAGTCGGATACGCGTGCCGCCTGCTGCATGTTGTGGGTGACGATGATGATCGTGTAGTCCTTCTTCAGTTCGTGGATCAGCTCTTCGATGTGGGCGGTGGAAATCGGGTCCAGTGCCGAGGCCGGTTCGTCGAGCAGCACCACTTCGGGTTTCACGGCGATGGCGCGGGCGATGCACAGCCGCTGTTGCTGGCCGCCGGACAGGCTGTTGCCGTTCTGTTTGAGTTTGTCCTTGACCTCGTCCCACAGCGCGGCCTTGCGTAGCGCCCATTCGACGCGATCCGCCATGTCGCGCTTGCCCAGACTTTCATAGAGTTTCACGCCGAAGGTGATGTTGTCGAAAATCGACATCGGGAACGGTGTCGGTTTCTGGAACACCATGCCCACTTTGGCGCGGAGCCGGTTCAGGTCCTGCTGGGCATCGAGAATATTCTCGCCATCCAGAATGATTTCACCCGTGGCCTTCTGTTTGGGATAAAGCTCGTACATGCGGTTGAAGGTGCGCAGCAAGGTGGATTTGCCGCAGCCGGACGGACCGATGAAGGCGGTGACCTTCTTTTCCGGGATGCTCAGGTTGACGGATTTCAGGGCCTGGTAAAGGCCGTAATGAAAGTTCAGGTCCTTGAGGATGATCTTGGGGTTGGCAATCACGGCTTGGTTCATTATCGGGTCCTGTTAACCGGTTAAGCGGCGTTTAACCTAAAAACGGCAATTGCTTAACCGCAGAGGCGCAGAGACGCGGAGAAATCAACGGATTAGAATAATTTCTTACATCACCATATGGATAGTGTCGTACATCACTATAACTCATTGTTTTTCCTCTGCGCCTCTGCGGTTCAATTGTTTTTTCAGATTTAATGCGATGGGGCTTTCTGGCGGAAGAAAATGCGCGCCAGAATATTCAGTGTCAG
>CAZLJK010000024.1:22943-35280 GCA_964559825.1 uncultured Sulfuricella sp.
AATGCGATGGGGCTTTCTGGCGGAAGAAAATGCGCGCCAGAATATTCAGTGTCAGCACCATGAAAGTGATCAGCAAGGCGCCCGCCCAAGCCAGGCGCTGCCAATCTTCATAGGGGCTCATGGCGAACTGGAAGATCACCACCGGCAGGTTGGCCATCGGCTGGTTCATGTTGCTGCTCCAGAACTGATTGTTCAGGGCGGTGAACAGCAGCGGCGCAGTTTCACCGCTGATGCGCGCCACCGCCAGCAGGATGCCGGTCAGGATGCCAGTCGTGGATGCCCGCAGGGTGACCTGCATGATGATTTTCCATTGAGGCGCGCCCAGGGCGGCGGCTGCCTCGCGCAGGCTGTTCGGCACCAGCCGCAGCATGTTCTCGGTGGTGCGCACCACCACCGGGATGACAATCAGGGCCAAGGCGAGCGAGCCCGCCCAGCCGGAAAAGTGGCCCACGCTCACCACATAGATTTCGTAGACGAACAGACCGATCACGATGGATGGCGCTGACAGCAGGATGTCGTTGACGAAGCGCGTGGTCGGTGCAAGCCAGCCTTTCTGGCCGAATTCCGCCAGATAGGTGCCGGCGAGTATGCCGATCGGAGTGCCGATCAGCGCGGCGATCATGGTCATGACGAAACTGCCGGCGATGGCGTTGAGCAGGCCGCCGTCGCTGCCCGGCGGCGGCGTCATCTGGGTGAACATGGCGATGCTCAGGCCGTGAAAGCCTTGCGCGACCAGCGTCCAGAGTATCCACACCAGCCAGAACAGACCGAATGCCATGGCGAGCAGGGAAACGGTCAGATTGAAGTTGTTGATCAGGCGCCTGCGTGCGTAGAGTGAGAGCATCATGAAGATCCTAAGACTGCTTGCCTTCGCGCTTGGTCAGCTGCATCAGCAGCAGCTTGGACAGCGAGAGCACGATGAAGGTGATCAGGAACAGGATCAGGCCCAGTTCGATCAATGCCGAGGTGTAAAGAGGGCCGACCGCCTCGGTGAATTCGTTGGCGAGCGCCGAGGAAATGCTGTTGCCCGGCATCAGCAGGGAGGCGCTGAGCTCATGGGCATTGCCGATGACGAAGGTCACCGCCATGGTTTCGCCCAGCGCGCGACCGAGGCCAAGCATGATGCCGCCGACCACGCCGATTTTGGTGTAGGGCAGGACTACGTGCCAGACCACTTCCCAGGTGGTGGCGCCGAGGCCGTAAGCCGATTCCTTGAGCATCGGCGGCACGATCTCGAACACGTCGCGCGTCACCGAGGCGATGAAAGGGATCACCATGATCGCCAGGATCAGGCCGGCGGTGAGCATGCCGATACCCATCGGCGGCCCCTGGAATAGCGGGCCGATCAGGGCTGCATTGCCGAGGTGGTCGGTGAGCCAGGGTTCGATTTTGGCGAAGGCCGGGGCGAAGACGAACAGGCCCCACATGCCGTAGATGATGCTCGGGATGCCGGCCAGCAGTTCCACCGCGATTCCTAGCGGACGCTTGAGCCAGCGCGGCGACATTTCGGTGATGAACAGGGCGATGCCGAAGCTGACCGGGATGCCGATCAGCAGGGCGATAATCGAAGTGGCCAGGGTGCCGACGATCGGCACCAGCGCGCCGAATTGGTCCGTCACCGGGTTCCATTCCGAGCTGACCAGGAAGCCGAAGCCGAAAGCCTTGATGGCGGGAAGGCTGCCGATCAGCAGGGTGATCACGATTCCGGCCAGGATGGCGAACACCACGAAGGCGAAGAACCGCGTGGTAATGCGGAAGACCATATCCAGCAAGTGCTGTCGTTTCAGGCGTGTGTCGGAGAATAATTTGGACATGGGGATGAATTATAACAGGTTCAGGTTGCCCGGCCGTTTTGCGTGCCCGGATAGGCTGGCGCATCTTCTTGTTTGGATTCTATTTCAAAACGTCAATCATTTTGGGTGCGTCCCACGCACCACAACCTTTGGTGCGTGGGACGCACCCTACAATTTTGACCCATGTGCGGGACAATCCCGGATTATTCCTGCAAATCAGGAATCGCTTTCAGGCGCTTCCGGGTTTTCGCGTAGCGGTCAAGCCGCCAATCCTTCAACACATCCAGAACCAGCTGGAAGTCATCGTAATCGAGATCGTAAATCGACGCCAAATCGAAGTTCAGCTTCTGGTCGAGTGCCTTGACCAGCTCCCTGAAAACCTGCGAAGCGGGCTCGTCCGGGTTTTTCAGAATGCGTTTCTCGATTTTCTTCAGGTTGTTCATATCACCTCCGAATTGGACTTGGTGAAGGCGGGCCGGGCAGTACGGCTTCGCTCCAAGGATGCCCAATTATACTGGATATCCTCTAGGTAGAAAGCGGCGGATTCGATTTGCCGGCCAACTTCCCGGGTCTCATCGGGTTTCATGCCGGCGATGCTGTCACGGGCACGGGACAAACCGGCAATGGCTGCCTCGAGTTGGATGTGGATGATTTCATGGATATTCATCTGGGCGCCTTGAAAACGGAGTGGCTGGGGGGCTGGCATGTCCTCACAAAAAAACCCCACGTTGCCGCGGGGCTCGATTGTCAGGGCACTTGAAATCAGTTCCAGAGTGCCTTGCCGCCGGCATCCTTGATCTGGGCTTTCCATGCGCCCTTGACCAGCTTCACGACGCTGTCGGGCATCGGGATGTAGTCCATGTCCAGCGCCATCTTGCCGCCATGGGTGTAGGCCCAGTCGAAGAACTTCAGGACTTCTGCAGCATTTTCCGGCTTGCCCTGGACCTTGTGCATCAGGATGAAGGTGGCGCCGGTGATCGGCCAGCTTTGCTTGCCGGGTTCGTCGGTGAGGATTTCATAGAAGCCCGGCGCCTTTTCCCAGTTGGCATTGGCGGCGGCAGCCTTGAAAGACACTTCGTCAGGCTGGACGAACTGGCCGTCCCGGTTTTGCAGTTGGGCGTGGTTCATCTTGCTCTGCAGAGCATAGGCGAATTCGACGTAACCGATCGAGCCCTTGATCTGCTTGACGTAGGCCGCCACACCCTCATTGCCTTTGCCGCCCACGCCTGCCGGCCAGGAAACCGAGGCTTCCTCGCCGACCTTGGTCTTCCATTCCGGGCTGACCTTGGACAGGTAGTTGGTGAAGATGAAGGTGGTGCCGGAACCATCGGAGCGGTGCACCACGGTAATCGCGTCGTCAGGCAGCTTGGCATCCTTGTTCAGGGCCACGATGGCGGGGTCGTTCCATTTCTTGATCTTACCCAGGAAGATGTCGGCCAGCACCGTCCCGCTCAGCTTGATTTGGCCGGGCGTGACGCCGGCCAGGTTGATGACCGGCACGACGCCGCCCATGACGGCTGGGAATTGCATCAGTCCGTTCTTGTCCAGTTCCTCGGGTTTGAGCGGCTTGTCGGAAGCGCCGAAATCCACGGTCTTGGCCAGGATCTGCTTGATGCCGCCACCCGAGCCGATGGATTGGTAGTTGAAGCTGGTGCCGGTTTTGGCTTTGTAGGCCTCCGCCCATTTGGCGTAAATTGGGTAAGGGAAGGTGGCGCCGGCGCCGGTAATGTTGGCGGCCAAGGCGGTGGAACTCAAAGCCAAGGCCAGTGTCGCTGAAGCGGCCAGTTTCAGGCCATGTTTGAATTTCATCGATATTCTCCTAAAGTCGGGTCAAAGAAAACAGGGGGCTTCCCCGTTTGCTGATCGCCATCATAGGCGATGAATATTACAGAATTATTACGAATGGCAAACCATTTCAGCTAAAACGGCAAATAACCGCGAATGACAAAAGTAGGCGTCGCCCAGGCGACCGCGCTCCGGCGTCAGGGCTTGACGACGTTGCAACGGATCGCCAGTCGAACCAGTTGGGCGGCGTTTTGCAGCCTGAGTTTGCGCATGATATGGGCGTGGTGTACCCCGACAGTTTTGGGGCTGATCGAAAGCATGGCGGCGATGTCGGATACCGAATGCCCTTCCGCCAGAAGCTGGAAAATTTGGAATTCGCGTGTGGAAAGGGCCTGCAGGGGGTCTTCCGTGGGAAAAAGCCGGTGGTGCATCAGGTCCGGGACATACTTTGAATCGACGAACAATTTTCCCTGCGCCACCAGGCGTACCGCTTCCACCATTTGTGTCACGCCGCCCTGCTTGGTGAGGTAGCCGGTGGCGCCGGCCTCCAGCGAGCGCAGTACCAGGGTCTCACTATCGTGCATGCTGAATACCAGGACATTGATCGCTGGATCCTTGGCTTTGATGCGGCGCAGGGTTTCCAGGCCGCCGATGCCGGGCATGCTGAGGTCGAGAACCACCACGTCGGGCGTGTGTTGTGCATACAGCGCGCAGGCCTCCTCGCCGTCGTTGGCTTCCGCCACGACCCGGATGTCCGGGGTGTTCTCCAGCAGGTGGCGATAGCCGTCCCGCACCACAGGGTGGTCGTCCACCAGCATGACCGTAATCGTTTTCAAATGGGGGGTGTCCTTATTATTCATGTTATTCATGCTTTTCTTCTTTCTTCCCGCTGCGCAACCGGCAGCCGAATTTCGATGCGTACCCCTTGCCCCGGCTCGCTGTGCGACATGAATTCACCTCCAGATGCAATCACCCGTTCCCGCATTCCGAGCATTCCCAGGCCCTTGAGCGGCAAGCTGGGATCCAAGCCTTTGCCGTTATCCTGCACCGTCAGCAGCAGGTGCTCCGGGACGGCTGCCTCGCCCGGTACGCGGTGCAGCCACACGTTGGCATGGCTGGCCTGGGCATGGTTGGCGATGTTGGTGAGCGCTTCCTGCACGATTCGGTACAGGGTGATGTTGAGGGATTCCGGCAAGCCGCCGAAGTCGCCGTCCAGTTCCAGATCGCAGACGATATTCGGGTGGTGCTTGCACCATTGTGTGGCCAGCTCATGCAGGCTGTCAGCCAGGCCGAGCTGGTCGAGCAGGGCGGGGCGCAAGCGCCGCAAGATGCGGCGAATCACGCTTTGGACCTCGGTGGCGCTGTTGCCGATGGCCTGGGCGCTGGCATAAATTCCGGGCTCCCGTTCGGCGCCGGGATTGCTGCGAATCGCCCCGGCCTCGGCCTGGATTGCCGTCAGCCATTGGCCGAGTTCGTCGTGCAGTTCCCTGGACAGGTGGCGCCGTTCCGATTCCTGCAGGCTGAACAGGCGCTGCGTGAGCTGGCGGTTTTGCCGCAGCAGGTCTTGCGAGCGCCGTTCCGCTTCACGGATCGCGGTGACGTCGACGCTGATTCCGACCAGGCCGGCTGTTTTCCCGTCCGGGCCGAAATAAGGGGCGAGCGATGTGGAGAAAAAGGTCGGATTGCCATGGGCGTCGGGCACCATTTGTTCCATATTTCTGATCGGCTTGCCGGTAAGCACTACGGTTAGGTCCATCTGGTGGAATCTCTCGGCGTGCTCGTGCGGGAGCAGGTCGAAATTGGTCTTGCCCAGAATGTCCGCCGCCGGGCGGTCGAAAAAATCCGCACACCCCTGGCTGACGGCAGTGTAGCGCAGATCCAGGTCCTTGAAGAACACCTTGGCCGGAATCGTGTTGAGCAGCGCCTCCTGCGCCGACAGAGTCTGCTGCAGCGCCCCCGTCGTGCGCTTCTGCTCGCTGATGTCGGTCATGACCATGCGGCAGGTGCGGCCCTGGCCTGCGATGCCCGTCATGGGCACGCTTTCCAGGCGGATGTCGTACTCTGCCTCGCCGCGCCGGATTTTTACCTCGGTGACGATATTGTTGCCGCCGGCAGAACGGAATACCCGGTTCAGATAGAGAAAGAACAGATGACCGTCGTTGCGGGCCAGGCGGGCGGAAAAGGGTTTGCCGATGAGGTTGGCGCGTTCGTCGCCCAGCATTGCCGCACCGGTCAGGTTGATCTCCAGGATGCGCCCGGTCTCTTCCAGCGTGAGGTAGCCCATCGGGGCGAAATCGTACAGGTCGGCATAGCGGTCGCGCGCCTCTTCCAGCCGCTCCTGCACTTCCCGCAGTTCGCGGTTCTGCATTTCCAGTTCGATCTGGTGGGTCTGCAGCTCGTGCAGCAGGTGCATTTCGCTTTGCGCGAGGTTGGCCTTCGCCTCTGCCTGAAACTGATCGAGCCGGTCGATCAACTGCGATTCGTTCATCGCTTCATGGTCGTCGATATGTCGTCTTTCGTCGTCGGCCATCATATCTCCTTTTCGGTGGTGGCGATGGAAGCGGGGCTGCCGGATTCGTCCAGCAACGCCGAGGTGGTCAGCCAAATCCTGATCTCGCGACCGTCCTTGGTGCGGCGCCAGGTTTCGCAAGGCGGCACTGGTTCGCCACGCTTGAGCCGCTCGATCAGGTCGCGAGTTTCCTCCCGGGCTTTTTCGGGGATCAAAGCACCAGCGTTGAGCTCAAGCGCCTCTTTTTCAGTATAGCCATAGATCTCATGCGCACGCCGGTTCCAGGCCAGGATGCGGCCGGCAAAGTCCTGCACCGTGACCGCGTCGTTGGAGTCGCGCGCCACAGCGGCCAGGCGTCGTTCCTGCTGCAGAATCTGGTGCAGCCGCTCCGCCTCCTTGGTGCTGTCGATGTTGATGAACGACATCACCACGCCCTCGATGCGGTTGTCCATCGTCTTGTAGGGCCGGATGCTCAGGGTGTAATAGCGGCCATTACTATCCTGCACCTCGATCGACTGGGCCGACATGGTGGCGATCACTTGCCGTACCCTTTGTTCCAGATCGGGGACACTGACGTTGGGCCGGATGTTGCCGATCGGCCGCCCGATGTCGGCGTCGATCAGATTCAATAGTGATTTTGCGGTCGGTGTGAAGTGCCGGATGCGCAGGTCGTCGCTCAGGATCACGATCGCCAGTTCCACGCTCGCCAGCAGGTTGGCGAGGTCGTTGTTGGAATTCATCAGTTCCTGGTTGCGGCTCTCATGCTCCTCGTTGATCGTGGACAGTTCCTCGTTGGTGGATTGCAGCTCTTCCTTGGCGGTTTCCAGCTCCTCGTTGGTGCTTTGCAACTCCTCGTTGGCAGACTGGATTTCCTCATTGGCGGATTGCAGCTCCTCGTTGGTCGCTTCCTGCTCCTCGATGATCGATTGCATGTATTCCCGGTTGCTGAGCAGTTCCTGCTCCAGCGCCTGGATACGCAGGTTTTCCTTGGCATTGGGGGCTTTCGCGTCCGGGGGCGCCACGGTCGCTATCTCGCTGCCGTGCTCGAACAGCACTAGGTAGTGCGGCTCGACAGCCCCCTCTGCCGCTAGCGGCAGCACCTGGAGATTCACGATCCGGCAGCTGTCGCCATCGCGGATGCGCACGCCCTCCTTGCGTGCTTGGCTGCGCGCCTTGACGGCCTGGTGCACCGCCGCGCGCAGTTCCATGATCAGGTCCTGCCGCGCCATCCGGAGCAGGTTGAGGCTGGCGCTGCCGGGTGAGGGTTCGATATAGGGGCCGGTCTGGCCGCGGAAATGGAGAATCTGCATGTCCTGGTTGATGATCACGCCCGGCGGGCCGTAGGCGTTCAGAATCAGGCGTTCGGCTTCGTGCTGGAGATCGAGCCCCGACGGCGTGCGTGTCGGGGTTGCCTGGTCGGCGGCAGGCCGGGTGGCGGCGCGGGGCAGGGTGGTGAAATCATAGCCCGGCAAAGTGGCTACCGATTTCTTGGTGTAAATCTTGCTCTTTTTGTCCACCGTGGCAAACAGGTCGGCAAAACTGCCGATGGTCTCCGAGGTGCCGAGCATCAGGAATCGGCCCGGCCGCAGGGCATAGTGAAAGGTGTGCAGCACCTTCTTTTGCAGTACCGCGCCGAGATAGATCATCAAGTTGCGGCAGCAGATCAGGTCGAGGCGGGAGAAAGGCGGATCCTTGATCACGTTTTGTACCGCGAACACGCAGACGTCGCGAATCGTTTTGCTGATCTGGTAGCCGCTCGGGGTCTTGATGAAAAAGCGCTGCAACCGCCCCGGCGCAATGTCGTCGCGGATGGCTTCCGGATAGACACCCTGGCGCGCCTTGTCGATGGCCTTGTTATCGATGTCGGAGGCGAAAATCTGGATTTGGAGGTTGCTGGAGCGGTCGCCCAGGAATTCGAGCAGCGCGATCACCAGAGAATAGACTTCCTCACCGGTGGAGCAGCCCGGCACCCAGATGCGCAACGGGTGCTCGGCGGGCCATTTTTCAGTGAGGATGGGAAAAACCTCCTGCTTCAGCGCTTCGAAGGTTTCGGGATCGCGGAAAAAACTGGTGACGTTGATCAGTATGTCCTGAAACAGGGCGTCCAGTTCGCCCGGTTGCTTCTGCAGGTACTTGACGTAATCCTCCATTTTTTCCAGCTGGTGTAGCACCATGCGCCGTTTGATGCGGCGCCGGATGGTGCTGTGCTTGTAATAGGTGAAGTCGTTGCCGGTACGCGAGCGCAGCAGCACGAAAATCTTGTTCAGGTTGTCGCCGCCCTCGGACACCAGTTCTCCTCTGGGGCCGGTTTCCTCGAGGCACAGATAGGGATGGCGCGCGATCCGCACCAGTTCCTTGCCGATATCCTCCGGCGTCAGGACTAAATCGACATGGCCGGCCGCAATGGCGCTGTGCGGCATGCCGTCGTATTCGGCGGAATCCTCGTTCTGGGCGAAGGTGATGCCGCCCTCCGCCTTGATCGCCTTCATGCCGAGCGTCCCGTCCGACGCCGTGCCCGACAGGATGACCCCGATCGAGTTACTCTGCCGGTCTTCCGCCAGGGAGCGCAGGAAATCGTCGATCGGCAGGTGCTTGCCGTATTCGTCCGGCCGCGGCATCAGGTGCAGCACGCCGTGCAGCATGGCCAGGCTGTAATTGGGCGGCATCACGTAAACGTGGTTGGGTGCGATCCGAGTGCCGTCGCTAATTTCGAACACCGGCATGGCGGTGGTGCGGGCGAGCAGTTCGGGCAGCAGGCTCACATGCTTGGGGTCGAGATGCTGCACCAGGACGAAGGCCATGCCGGTGTCGGCGGGCAGGTTCTTCAGCAGTTTGGTGAAGGCGTCCAGGCCGCCGGCCGAAGCGCCGACGCCCACCACCGGAAAGGTCTGTTCCGTTGCGTCGAACTGCTCGTCGTCCAGCTTGTGTTCGGCGGAATGGGGATGAGAGGCGGTTTTTTTGGGCATGGCCTAGATTCGGTGAGTTATTGTAGAATTTACTTCCCTAACGGAAAAATAACAAGAACTCATGGTGCGTTGAGGTCTCTATAACCAGGATTGACCGGGCCGGCCTGAAACAGTATCATTGGCCGCTTCGCAAAAACGAGAAAACAGCCATGCGGGAAAAGTTGGTTGCGGGTAACTGGAAGATGAATGGCGGCCTGGCGCAGAACAAGGCGCTGCTGGAAGCCGTTATCGTCGGCATGGCCGGCGTGCGGGGCATGGGTTGCGCAGTGTGCGTGCCTTATCCGTATCTGTTTCAGGCGCAATCCCTGCTGCGGGATAGCGCGATTGCCTGGGGTGCGCAGAACCTGAGCCAGCACGACAAGGGCGCTTTTACCGGCGAGGTTTCCTCCGCGATGCTGCTGGATTTCGGCTGCAAGTACGTGCTGGTGGGGCATTCCGAGCGCCGCGCCATTTACGGCGAGGACGACGCCACGGTGGCACTGAAATTCGAGGCGGCGCAGAAGGCCGGCCTGACGCCGATCCTGTGCGTGGGCGAGACCCTGCAGGAACGCGAATCCGGCGTGACCGAAGCGGTAGTGGCGCGCCAGCTCGATGCGGTGACCGGGAAGTTCGGCGTGGCTGCCTTGTCCAAAGCGGTGGTGGCCTACGAACCGGTCTGGGCGATCGGCACCGGCAAGACGGCTTCGCCGGAGCAGGCGCAGGCGGTGCATGCTTTTATACGCGGCAAGATCGCATCCCAGAGCAAGGATGTTGCCGAAGGTTTGATTATTCAGTATGGGGGTAGCGTCAAAGGGTCGAATGCGGCGGAACTGTTCGGCATGCCGGATATCGACGGCGGCCTGATCGGCGGCGCCGCCCTGGACGCGCAAGACTTCCTGGCGATCTGCCACGCGGCAAAGCGCTAAACAGTAAGAGGACACAATGGAAACACTGGTTTGGGTTATACATATCATTGCGGCGCTGGGCACCATCGGCCTGGTGCTGATGCAGCACGGCAAGGGCGCGGATATGGGCGCCGCGTTCGGTAGCGGCGCGTCCGGCAGCCTGTTTGGCTCCTCCGGATCGGCTAATTTTCTGAGCCGCGCCACCGCAATTTTTGCTACGGTTTTCTTCATGACCAGCTTGGGGTTGACTTATTTTTCCAGTCACAAGAGCAAGCCCGCGGGCGTGATGGAGTCGCATAGCCTGGTTCAGCCCGCCGTTCCGGCGGATGCTGCCAAGCAAGTGGTGCCTGTTGTGCCAGCCCCCCCGGCTGGTGCTGACGGGTCGAAGGCGGGAGAAATCCCGAAGTAACACCCCTGTTTTTGAATGCCGATGTGGTGAAATTGGTAGACACGCCGTCTTGAGGGGGCGGTGGCGCAAGCCGTAGCAGTTCGAGTCTGCTCATCGGCACCAGACTTCTGAAAAATAGCTCGCCTTTTGGTTGGGGGCGGTTATAATTAAATCAGTAAATAATAAATAACTGATGCATCGCTTGGGCGTTTGCCGTGATGGGGCGCCCGACCTGGCTCAGAGGGAGAGGGGCTGCATGCTGGAAAATTATTTTCCGATCTTGCTGTTTATCATGGTTGGCCTCGCGGTTGGGGTGCTTCCACAGGTAATGGGCGGCTTGCTTGCGCCGCACCGTCCCGACGACAAGAAAAATTCTCCCTACGAATGCGGCTTCGAGGCTTTCGAAGATGCGCGCATGAAATTCGATGTGCGCTATTATCTAGTCGCCATTCTCTTCATCCTGTTCGACCTTGAAATCGCTTTTCTCTTTCCCTGGGCAGTCGTGCTGCAGGAAATCGGCCTGTTCGGTTTCTTCGCCATGATGATTTTCCTGGGTATCCTGGTGGTCGGCTTCGTTTACGAGTGGAAGAAGGGAGCCTTGGAATGGGAATAGAAGGCGTCCTCGAGAAAGGGTTTGTCACCACTTCACTCGATACGGTATTCAACTGGGCCAGCACAGGCTCGATGTGGCCGATGACTTTCGGCCTCGCCTGCTGTGCCGTGGAAATGATGCAGGCGGGCGCTTCGCGTTACGACCTGGACCGCTTCGGCATCGTGTTTCGCCCCAGTCCGCGCCAGTCCGACGTGATGATCGTGGCCGGCACCCTGACCAACAAGATGGCGCCCGCCTTGCGCAAGGTTTACGACCAGATGGCAGAGCCGCGCTGGGTGCTGTCGATGGGCTCCTGCGCCAACGGCGGCGGCTATTACCATTATTCCTACTCGGTGGTGCGCGGCTGCGACCGCATCGTGCCGGTGGACGTTTATGTGCCCGGTTGCCCGCCCACTGCGGAAGCCCTGCTCTTTGGCCTGATCCAGCTGCAGAAAAAGATCAGGCGCACCCATACCATTGCCCGTTAAGCGCCGATGAAACTGGAAACCCTCAAACAAAATCTGCAAGCCGTGCTGGCCGACAAAGTGGTCGGGTATTCCGAGCATGTCGGCCAGCTGGCGATTGAAATCAGGCCGGAACACTGGCTGGAAGCGGCGCGCATCCTGCGCGACCATCCCGAATTGCGTTTCGAACAGCTCACCGACCTGTGCGGCGTGGATTACAGCACCTATGGCGACGGCCGCTGGCAGGGGCGGCGTTTTTGCGTGGTGGTGCACCTGCTTTCGGTCAGCAACAACTGCCGGGTTCGAATCAAAATGTTCGCCGGCGACGATGATTTCCCGGTGGTGGATTCGGCTTCCGAAATCTGGCCGGGCGCCAACTGGTTCGAGCGCGAGGCCTTCGACCTGTTCGGCATTATTTTCACTGGCCACCCCGATCTGCGCCGCATCCTCAGCGATTACGGCTTCATCGGCCATCCCTTCCGCAAGGATTTCCCGCTTTCCGGCAATGTCGAGATGCGCTACGACCCGGAGCAGCGTCGCGTGATCTATCAGCCGGTGAGCATCGAGCCGCGCGAGCTGACGCCGCGCATCGTGCGCGAGGAGAATTACGGTGGCTGATATTCGCAACTACACCCTGAATTTTAGCTTCGGCCTGCCTGCGGCCTTAACGTTCGTTATGCTCACGTTAGCCTGCACTGAAATTAAGCGTTCCGTTTCGGAGGTTCAGCATGGCTGATATCCGAAACTACACGCTGAATTTTAGCTTCGGCCGGCCTGCGGCCTTAACATTCGCTGTGCTCACGTTAGCCTGCACTGAAATTAAGCGTTTCGTTTCGGAGGTTCAGCATGGCTGACATCCGAAACTACACGCTGAATTTTGGTCCCCAGCATCCGGCCGCGCACGGCGTGCTGCGCATGGTGCTGGAGCTGGATGGCGAGGTGGTGAAGCGCGCCGA
>CAZLJK010000025.1:0-8820 GCA_964559825.1 uncultured Sulfuricella sp.
GCCCATGAAGAAGGTGAGTGCCAGCATCAGAACCACGCCGAGACCGTTGTCGCGGTTTTTGCTGATCCCCCAGAACAGGCCGAACATCACCGCCAGCATGAGGATGAAGCCCATGATCGGGCTTTGCGCCATGAACGCGAAGTTCAGGTTGATGCCGATCATCGCACCGATCACCGTCGGAATCATGCTCAAACCGAGCAGCATGTAGGTGTTGCGCAATACCTTGTTGGCCGCAACGGCCAGCTCGGCGGTTTGTGACGTCATTCGCAGTTCTGGTTGCATCTGTTAACTCCCCGTTACAATAAAAAGCATGAGTTAAGACTACGCAATTCGGGTTAAAGTTTCAAGCGCTGGTCAATACCGGCGGCAAACGGTATCATGGCGGCCATCGGAAGGTTGGCCGAGTGGTTTAAGGCAGCAGTCTTGAAAACTGCCGATCTGAAAGGATCCGTGAGTTCGAATCTCACACCTTCCGCCAGATATCCAGCAATGAAGACACTTTCGTGGTGTTTTGTTTTTCTACCCCTGTATCTACCTCATGCGCAGCAAGTCCACTCAGATTTGATTGCTATACTATTTTTTAAATTGGTATAGTGCCAAATGCCCATTGCGGCAATGGTGGCAGCACGTTCGTTATTTCTTTTCGTCAGGTGCTTTTGGACGCAGAACGGAAAGCCCAAGCATGAGTTGCCCATAAGGTTGTCGCCCTGTAATCCACGACACCGCCTCGCGGATGGCGCCATATAGAACACTGTGGGCCGTAATCGTTACGCCACGCACGGCTTCTTCTGGCGGCAGAGATTTATCGGCAATGAACATGCCGACACATTCCATATCAATAATGTAGGGCGCTGCCGGGTCGCCGCCCTGGTTCAGCAAGGTGTGCATGGTCGCTATGTAGCGTCCTGGTTCATCCTCAACAGCGGCCACATCAATCTTGTTTTCCGGAGGGGGAGTAAGAGCGCCCTCGTCGGGAGTGTGCTCGGGGATTGCGATCACGACGGATCTTGTAAAGAATACTCTGTCCAGAGCAATAGGGTGGGCTGGCTGTTTCATAAATCCCCGTCAGGCGGCGCACTTTTCTTCGTTTGAAGCGTAATCAGCCAAAGATACTACCTCGCCGGTGTTGTATGTGCGATGATTGGCCGCTTCATTTGCGCGCGCAGCGAAGGCGCTAACCCATCGTTGGGCATCGGTATGTTCGTCGACGATCTGAATGTTTACCCGACCGCCAGTGGATCGCGCCAGTTTGACCATAGATTCGATGGTCAGGTTGGCATCGCCACGAAATACCTTGGTTATGTACGCCGCGCTGGTGCCAATCTTTTTTGCAATGGCGGAATAGGTCATACCAGCTGCCCGGCGTTGGCTTTCCAGCGCCATGGAAAAGTCGAGTTTGGCCTGTTCAATCCAGTAGGCGTCCTTACCTTTTGCCAGCTCTGAAAATCTCTGCAGTGCTTTACTAAATGACATCTTCGTTCACCATAATCAATGTGTCGTCTTGCAGCGCTTTGTAATAAGCGTCACGCCATTTGGCGGCTTTCTTAACTTCAGCCATATTGGCCTTTTGACCTGATTTTCTAACTCCGGTTGTGCACACCGCAATCTGTCCATTCTTACCTTTGAAAAAAAACAGCCTCAACGGACCTTTGACGAATTCGTAGATATCGAGTTTTTTGTTTGCTTCGTGAAACCATGCCTGCGGTACTTTCTGTAAACCATCCTCCGCAACCTTTTCCAGCATTGTCATCAAGCCGATTCGCGCCGCTTCGGTGGAATCCTCACCCTGAAACAAGAAACTTTCCACCGGGCATTCGTCCCCATCCATAACAGCGACGATCTCAAAACGGTGGAAAGCTAGTCGTTTAAGTTTCAAAGTTTAACCTATAGGTTAATAATGTCAATGGGGTTGCTGGCGTTGGCTTTTCTTGCCTTAGCGCATTCATTGATAGCCCGAAGGGTTAAGGGATATCGATATATCATATTGTAACGCGCTCCGGCTGGATAGTTGGCATTTTCTGGCGGGGGTGGTGGGCTGATCGGTGATGCCCTGGCCAAAAGCGATCTGGCCGAAGGTGTGTAGAACAGCTTGAATATAAAACTGACGACGGTGGGGCGAGCTGTGTCACCCACCACCAAGTCCGGCAGTGTCTATCCTCGTGTCGGCGTTGCCTTACTTCATACTCCCCGCCGCCCTCCACTGCTTATCAACTAAGGCGTTGCAAAAATGCCAATTTTCACCGCAGTCCGTCACGATGCACCATTTCGTTGCGCAAAAGTCTTTCCGTGAGTCCAGGAAATGCGCCGCAAAGTTACCTATGAAATCCCTGTGCGCCTTTTAAGACGGCTTTCTTGATGCCGTATTGAATTATGGTCAGGCGACTTGGCGCGAAACTTGCGTATACCGATTCAAAAGCAATCATTTGTCCGGGATATGACATGGCGCAAGACACTCCATCGGTGCAACTAGTCACCATTTATGAAATCAGCAAAGTCCTCGGCTCCTCGCTGGACTTGCACAAAACCCTGCGCGGCGTGTTGAACCTGCTTTCCTCGCACTTGCACATGCAACGCAGCATGGTCAGCCTGGTGGAGGAGGACGGCGAGTTGCAGGTGGTGGCCGCCGTCGGGCTGACGCCGGACGAGATTCGGCGCGGCCGCTTCCTGATCGGCGAAGGCGTGACCGGGCGTATCCTGAAGAGCGGCATGCCGGCGGTGATTCCCGATGTCGCCAAGGAACCCCTGTTTCTCAACCGCACCGGTTCGCGCAAGGGCGAGGAGGGCGGGCTGGCGTTTATCGGCGTGCCGATCAAGGTGGGGCGCCGCTGCATCGGCGTGCTGGGCATGGATCGGGAAGCTGACGGGGCGGGTCGCTTTCAGGGCGATGTTCGTTTTCTTTCCATGGTCGCCAACCTGATCGGCCAGAACGTGCGCCTGCATCAGAATGTGGCGGCGGAGCGCGAGCAGTTGATGCAGGAAAAATTCCGCCTGCAAAAGGAGCTGCAAGGCAAATTCAGCCTGGAAAACGTCATCGGCGTGAGCAAGCGCATGCAGCAGGTCTTCGCCGACGTGCACCAGGCCGCGCCGGGCAAGGCCACCATCCTGCTGCGCGGCGAGTCCGGCACCGGCAAGGAAGCCATTGCCCGCGCCATTCACTACCTCAGCCCGCGCAAGGACGGTCCCTTCATCAAGCTCAACTGCGCCGCCCTGCCGGAGAGCCTGCTCGAATCCGAATTGTTCGGCCACGAAAAAGGCGCCTTCACCGGCGCCACCGCCGACCGCAAAGGCCGCTTCGAGCAAGCCCACGGCGGCACGCTGTTCCTCGACGAGATCGGCGACATCTCGCCGGCATTCCAGGCCAAGCTGCTGCGCGTGCTACAGGAGCGCGAGTTTGAACGGGTCGGCGGCAACCGTACCATCCGTGTCGATGTGCGGCTGATTACCGCCACCAACCGCAACCTGGAAGAAATGGTGAGCAAGGGCGAGTTCCGCGCCGACCTGTATTTCCGCATCAACGTGGTGTCGATCTTCCTGCCGCCGCTGCGCGAACGGCGCGACGATATTCCTCTGCTGCTGGAGCATTTCCTGGAGAAGTTCAACCGCGAGAACAAGCGCAATTTCACCGTCAGCCAGGAAGCGATCCATACCATCACCCAATGCAACTGGCCGGGCAACGTGCGCGAGCTGGAAAACTGCGTCGAGCGCATGGCCACCATGACGCGCGGCAATCTCATCCGCCAGTCAGACCTGCTGTGCGAAAAAGGGCTGTGCTTCTCGTCGGCGCTGAAGGATTACGGCAAGGATCACCGTTCGATCCTGATCGTGCCGCAGCGGCAATCCGCGCCTGAAACACCGGCTGTTCCTGATGATCTGCCGGAAGCTTATTCGGAGTCGGAAGACGTTGCCGAGCACACGGAAGGCCGCCAGCCCGCGTCAGAGCGCGACCGGCTGATGTGGGCGATGGAAAAGTGCGGCTGGGTGCAGGCCAAGGCAGCGCGGCTGCTCAACCTCACGCCGAGGCAGATGGGTTATGCGTTGAAAAAGTGGAATATCGAAATCAAGCAGTTGTAGGTGATGGGTGATGGGTGATGGGTGCGCCTTGCCATTCGTTCGTGTTTTGAGCAGCCCGCCGAGCGGGCGTATCGACTGGATTTCCACCAGCGAGCCATCATCAACCTGCTCCGTTCACCCTTCGATACGCCAGCCCCCCGGCCGGCTATTCAGCAGATGTAGGTCGGCTCAAGCGAAGCGACCATGATCGTCGGCTCCGCTTCGCTTGAGCCGACCTTCCAAGCAATGAATCCGGCTGGTACGTCCTCGATTTTCTCGTTCATTGCCTTGCGGCGGGCGGCAAGACGTATTTGCCTTTGATTGTTGATGCTTTCCCTGAAATTTCGCAGGGATATTTCATGCGGCCGTCGCCAGCGAATATGGCTTGATCAATACCTCGGCGGGGATGCCCAGGCTGTCGTGGAGTTTTCTGATCTGTTGCATGGAAAGTGGCCGCTTCCGCTCCAGTATTTCATGCACGCGCTGCCGGCTTCCTAAAATCGCGGCGAGATCCTTGCGTTCCAGCCCTTTTGCTTCCATCAAATATTTGATGGCTTCAATCGGGTCCGGTGTGTCTATCGGATGATGTTTGGCTTCATAGGCCTCGATGAGCGTTAGCAATATGTCGAAGCGGTCGCCTTCCGGTGTGCCGGGTTCCGGTTCATTTTCGAAGCAGGGCGATACTTCACGCAGGGCGGCGCGATAGTCGGCTTCCGTTTTGATGGGGTGAATGTCCATTTCAGTCTCCTGGGGTTTCCGGTTCTATGGTTTCGGCATCTATCGCGTCGTATTGCGGGTGCGTGCCGATGAATTTCACGTATACCGCGCCAAGGCGAAAAGCGATTGCGACAATCAGGCGGTAGTTATTTCCTTTGATGTTGAATACGACCCGCCGGTTCTTTAGGACGCTGGCGTTGCGATACTGCGCCTTGATCTGGTGCGGCGTTTGCCAATTCGCCATGGCGGTATCGGCGTACCACGCCTTAAGCGGCTGCTCGGCGTCGGGATGCTGTTGCCAGAACTCGCGCAGTAAACGCAATGAGATGATTCGCATGATGCATTATAGGCTGTCACCGAAAAGGTGACAATGAGTGGTGCTGGTACTCAGCCAAAATCGACTGCTTGTCGTATTACCCACTTCAAATTTGACGTTTGTCGCATTCAAGACAACGCTACATGTTATGTATATTCATGTTTTTAATGTGAATAAATAGAAATAACCAAGTGGCACGCTTGTTGCAGAAAGGATAGCAAAAGCCAACAAGGAGCAAGCGATGCCACCAAAAGTCATTCCCATTTTTGCCAACCAGGCAGCCCCGGCTTCGGGCTGCGGCGCGAAAGGCGGTTCCGGCAAGTCCAGTTGCGGTTCGTCCGCAAAGCCGGGCGATTTGTCGCCCGAGGTCTGGGCCAAGGTTAAGGATCACCCCTGCTACAGCGAGCAGGCGCACCACCATTTTGCGCGCATGCATATCGCGGTGGCGCCGGCCTGCAACATCCAGTGCAACTATTGCAACCGCAAGTACGATTGCGCCAACGAAAGCCGTCCTGGCGTGGTGAGCGAGAAGCTTTCGCCGGAGATGGCAGCGAAGAAGGTGCTGGCGGTGGCGGCGGCGATTCCCCAGCTTTCGGTGGTCGGCATCGCCGGGCCGGGCGATGCACTGGCCAACCCGGAAAAAACCTTCCGCACTTTCGGCCTGATCCAGAAAGACGCGCCGGACATCAAGCTGTGCCTGTCCACCAACGGGCTGGCGCTGCCCGACCATGTGCAGGCCATCGCCGACCTCAACGTCAATCACGTCACCATCACCATCAACATGACCGACCCGGAAGTGGGCGAGCTGATTTACCCGTGGATTTACTTCAACAGGAAGCGCTGGACCGGCCGGGATGCCGCCAAAATACTCGCCGAGCGGCAAATGCAAGGGCTTGAGATGCTCACTGCCAAAGGCATTCTGGTCAAGGTCAATTCCGTGATGATTCCCGGCGTCAACGACCAGCACCTGGCGGAAGTGAATCGCGCAGTGAAGTCGCGCGGCGCTTTCCTCCACAACATCATGCCGCTGATTTCCGACCCGGCCCACGGCACGCATTACGGCCTGACCGGCCAGCGCGGCCCATCGCCGCAGGAACTGAAGGAATTGCAGGACAGTTGCGAAGGCAGCATGAATCTGATGCGCCATTGCCGCCAGTGCCGCGCCGACGCGGTGGGGCTGCTGGGCGAGGACAGGGGCGCGGAGTTCAGCACCGACAAGATCGCGGCGATGAACGTGGCCTACGACCCCGAGCCGAGACTGGCCTACCGGGAATACGTCGAGCGCGAACGCCGCGACCAGGAGGCCGCGCGCGAGTCTGAACTCGCCGCCCTGACCGGGCAGGCTGGAAGCACTAAGGTGCTGGCGGCCGTCACCACCAAGGGGGGCGGCCGGATCAACCAGCACTTCGGCCATGCCAGTGAGTTCCAGATTTACGAGTTGAGCGGCGCGGGCGCCAAGTTTGTCGGCCACCGCAAGGTAGAGCATTACTGCCAAGGCGGCTGGGGCGAGGAAGACATCCTGGAGGACGTGACCGCCGCGATCAAGGACTGCGCCGCAGTGTTCACCGCCAAGATCGGCCTGTGCCCGCGCAAGGATCTGGCCACGGCCGGCATCGAAGTGGTGGACGGCTACGCCCACGAGTACATCGATCCTTCCCTGATCGCCTGGTTCCGGCAGCGCATGGGAACGGCGCAGCTCGCGGCAGCGACCGCAGCATAACGAATCATTTCATTCAAGGAGAAAACCATGCCTTACAAGATCATCTCTTCCACCTGCACCGCCTGTACTGCCTGCGAGCCGGTTTGTCCCAACGTCGCGATCAAGGAGAAAAACGGCACCTACATCATCGAGGCGAAGAAATGCACTGAATGCGAGGGCGAAGACCCGCAATGCGTCGAGGTCTGCCCGGTGGACGGCTGTGTGGTTATCGACAAGAGTTTGCCGCGCTATGCGGCCTGAAGGGAGGAAATCATGGATCTGACTATTACCGTCATGGCGGAAAATTTCATGCGCCGCATGGTTCGCATCGGCAATGCCGGCGCGACGGCGGGGTTTCGTCTGGTCGTGAGCCCCGGCGGCTGTTCAGGGCTGGCTTCGGCATTTTCGATTGAGGGCGCACCGCAATTCGGCGATTACGTGATCGAGCGGGATGGCCTCCGGGTGTTCATACCCCAGCCTAGTTGCGATTTGCTGAATGGTTGCATCGTCGATTTTGCCGACTCCATGATGGAAACCGGGCTCAAGTTCTTCAACCCGAATGCGCGCAGCGCCTGCGGCGGCAGTTGCGGCAGCAGCGCAGGCTTCGGCTCCGAGCCGGGCAAGGCGACGATCAGCATAGAGAGCATCGGTCGCAGCTAGTAGTCGTCATGTTGAATTTGGATGATGAAGGAGCGACCTCCTGGTCGCTATTTCGGCGGTTCGCGACCGGGAGGTCGCTCCAGTCGAGCGTGAGGAGATACAAGGATGAAAATCAGCCGCGACAGCGAGGTGATTGAAATCGACGGGCCGCCGCAGTTCGAATACGGCCAGAAGGTGCGTTCGCTGATGAACGTGCGCAACGACGGCACCTTCCCCGGCAGGGAGATCGGCGACGTACTGGTGGAAAAAGGGGAAGTGGGCTACGTGACCAGCATCGGCACCTTCCTCCAGCAGTTTTACATCTACGGCGTGGATTTCTACGAGCGTGGCCATATCGTGGGCATGAAGGCGCGGGAGCTGGATACGGCGGAGACGGAAAGCGTTTTGGGAGCACACCAATGAAAGTCATGATCCGCAAGGATGCAACGGGCATGCTGACCGCCTACATCGCGAAGAAGGACCTCGAAGAGCCCATTATTTCGATGGAAAAGATGGAGATGTGGGGCGGCGTGGTGACGCTCGCCAACGGCTGGAAATTCGCCCTGCCGGAGATGGCGGCGGACACCCGCCTGCCGCTCACCGTCGAAGCGCGCAAACTGGGAGAATGAGCATGGATGCCGTGCTGCATGAAATAGAGGCGGCGCTGGCCGCCGGAAAGGTCGTCCCTTACCTCGGGCCGGAATTGCTGGAGCAGGGCGGCGAGAAACCCGTGCCGGCCTCGTTCGAAGCGCTGGCGGTCCGGCTTTCCGCCAGGGTGACCGTGCCGTTCAAGATACGCGCCAACATGACGGCGACGGCGCAGTACATCGAGAACTTCAAGCACCGCAAGACGCTGGTCGCGGTGATGAGCGAGATTTTTCAGCCGCCAATCGCGCCTTCCGCCCTGCACCGCTATTTCGCCTCCCTGCCGAACCTGCCGCTCATGGTGGATACCTGGTACGACGCCGCTGCGCAATCTGCCTTGGCGGGCCGCCCGAACTGGGGCCAGATTCAGGGCGTGAGCCGCGCCGAGCACCGCGACCAGTGGGTCAAGTATTATGAGGCCGACGGCACCGAAACCAGCGAAGCCCAGGCCGCCGGATGGGACGCCGTGCTCTACAAGCCTTTCGGCTCGATTGCGCCGGCGGCCAATTTCATCGTCTCCGACTCGGATTTCGTCGAGGTGCTGACCGAGATCGACATCCAGACCCCGATCCCGCCACGGGTGCAGGCATTGCGCGCTGGGCGCAGCTTCCTCTTCATCGGCTGCCATTTCCGCAACCAGCTGGAGCGCGCCTACGCCCGCCAGATCATGAAGCGCTCCAGCGACGGCCCCCACTGGGCGGTGCTGCCGGGCGAGCTGACCCGGAACGAAATCAAGTTCATGGAAGAGCAGAAC
>CAZLJK010000025.1:8920-34903 GCA_964559825.1 uncultured Sulfuricella sp.
GGTGCTGCCGGGCGAGCTGACCCGGAACGAAATCAAGTTCATGGAAGAGCAGAACGTCCAGCGCCTGGATATCAGCCCGGCAGATTTTCTCGCGGCGCTCCACGGGCTGCCGATTGCCGCCTGATGCAGATGTAGGTTGGGCACCCCGTGCCCAACAATCGAAATCGCAACACCCACCTTTTGTTGGGCACGGGGTGCCCAACCTTGGCTAAAAACTCGGTTGAACCACAGAGACACAGAGGAAAAGTGTTGCGCCGCCAAGCGGAAATTACCGGGTGAAAGCTGGACAATCTTCAACCAATTGATTTATTGTCTCTCTCTCTGTACCTCTATGCCTCTGCGGTAAGGAATTTAGGATGACCCCATTCAGGATTGTCGAGGCAGTGCACGCCGACCTACCGGCCTTGGTATCTCTGCTGCACGAACTGTTTGCCCTGGAATGCGATTTCGAGCCCGATGCCGCCAGGCAGGCCGCGGGTTTGCTGCTGATCCTCGACAATCCGGCGTTGGGGCGGATTTTTGTCCTGCGCGCCGGGGAAAAAGTCGTCGGCATGGCGAATGCGCTGGTGACGGTCAGCACCGCCGAAGGGGCTCTGGTCCTGCTGCTGGAGGATGTGATCGTGGCCGGACCGTGGCGAGGAAAGGGCTTGGGTGTCCGGCTGGTGAACCATGTGCTGGCATGGGGGCAAGCTCAAGGGTATTCCAGGGTGACGCTGCTGGCAGACCGGCACAACCCGCCGGCCCTGCGCTTCTACGAAAAACTGGGTTTTCGCGCATCCGCCATGCGGGTTTACCGCAAGACGTTGTCTTGATGAATAGCGGATTGGCAATCTGAACCGGGTAGTTCGGCCAGTTATGTTGAATTAGTGGGACGTAGGAGCGACCTCCCGGTCGCGATTTTCAAAACTCTTCGCGACCGGGAGGTCGCTCCTACCGTGCCTAAGGCCGTCTTAAACCTTTTTCAGGTAGCAGGCCTTCAGCATGAAGTTGCCGGCGTCCATCTTGCAGTCCACCTCGTGGTCGCCGCCAACCAAACGGATGCTCTTGACCTTGGTGCCCACTTTCAGCGTGGTGGACGATCCCTTGACCTTCAGATCCTTGATCAGGACCACCGCGTCGCCATTGCTCAGCACATTCCCGTTGGCATCCTTGATCACCGCGTCCGCACTGTCGTCGGCGCCTGCGGTTTCCGCCATTGGCCACTCGTGACCGCAGTCGGGACAAATAATGTTTTCGCCATCCGGGTAGGTGTTCTCCATGGCGCATTGGGGGCAGGCTGGGATAGTGGACATGATTGCTTTCGTTGTGGTTGCTCAGACAACCCGAATTATAACCGCTACCCGATACGGCAACCATGGCCGTTTTAAGCGGAGGGTTTTTTGGAGAATGGCTGGCGTCTCATCGCATGGCTTGATAGGCACGCTGATGGACTGACTATGCAGCGGGCGATTTTGTGCCAGGAATCTTTCCTTCATTGGCGCCCCCCATAGCCTGATCGCTTAATTTAAGCTAATCTGAAATGCCGCAGTCTGTTTTCAGACACGCCAAAATCACATTGCCATCCTGATGGGAGAGAACATGGATTTCGATGACGCGATCGTCAGCCACCTGAAGTGGAAAATGTATTTGCACAACTTTCTGGTTGGCAGGGGTAAGGCCATCCATATTGCCCAAGTTGGAAATGCGGAAGCCTGCATGCTCGGGAAATGGATTAACGGCGAGGGCAAACAATATGAGGGGACGGACCAATATCGAGAACTTGTCATGAAACATAACCTGTTCCATGACCTCGCGGCGGAGGTGGTGAAAAAAGCGAAAAGCGGCGACAAAAAAGGCGCTGAGGAATTGCTCTCTACGGGGGAGTTTTTCAGTATTTCCCGTGAAATCGTGAGTGCCATCCTGCTACTTGAGACAGCGGTTGCCAACCAGAAAACCACCCCATCTGACAAGTAATTGCGCAACATACGGCGCAATGCGCTGAGTTGATTGACGCCTAAACCTTACGCGCGGGTTGCCGGGCAGGTCATTGATTCATCAAGGGCTAAATCGGTCCTCACTCCAGCAGTGCGACACTCTTGATCTGGGCGTAAACCGCCATGCCGGGTTCCAGGCCCAGCAGGACGCTGGACTTGCGCGTGATGCGCGCCAGCAGAGGGACGCCGCCGGCATCGAGCCGCACCGCGACTTGGGCGGGGTTCTCTTCGGCGATTTCCACCACTTTGGCCGGCAGGATGTTTAGGATGCTGGAGTCAATGTGCCGTTCCAGCGCCAGGCTGACGTCGCGGGCATGGATGCGCAGGCGCAGCGGGTGGCCCACGGCGTGTGGCTGGCGGGCGACGCTGATGGCACCGCCGGCGAAATCGAGTTGGGTGAGGTGGTAGGTTTCGTCGTGTTCGCCCACCACCGTGTCGATCACCACCCCGGCCTCGTCGCCGTGGGCCAGCGGCAAGTCGAGCCGGGTCAGCATGGCTTTGAGCGGGCCGCTCGCCACGGTTTTTCCCCCTTCCATCAGCACCATGAAATCGGCCAGCCGCGCCACCTCGTCCGGGGAATGGCTGACATAGAGCACAGGAATGGAAAGCTCGTCGTGCAGGCGCTCCAGGTAGGGCAGGATGTCGCGCTTGCTGGCCAGGTCCAGCGCCGCCAGCGGCTCGTCCATCAGCAGCAGGTCGGGGCTGACCAGCAGGGCGCGGGCGATGGCGACGCGCTGGCGCTCGCCGCCGGACAGGCGCGCCGGGTCGCGGGCCAGCAATTGTCCGATACCGACCAGTTCCACCGCCTGCTCGAAGCCGACCCGCCTTTGCGCCGGCGGAATGCGCTTCCAGCCATATTCCAGGTTGCGGCGCACGTCGAGATGCGGGAACAGGCTGGCTTCCTGGAACACGTAGCCGAGAGGGCGGCGGTGGGTGGGCAGGTAAATGCCCCGGCTGTCGTCCTGCCAGATTTCGCCGTTGACTGCCAGATAGCCGTCCGGCGCCCGCTCCAGGCCGGCGATGCAGCGCAGCAGGGTGGTCTTGCCCGAGCCGGAGGGGCCGAAGAGGGCGGTCACGCCCCGTCCCGGCGCCTCGAACCCGGCATCCAGCCGGAACTCGCCCAGAGCGAGGCCGAAGCGGGCGCTAATGTCGCTCACGATAGGGCCCGCCGTGAGCGCTTGCCGGAGCCGTACAGCGCCAGCAGCACCAGGAAGGAGAACAGCAGCATGCCGCCGGCGAGCCAGTGGGCCTGGGCGTATTCCATCGCCTCGACGTGGTCGTAGATTTGCACCGACACTACGCGGGTCTGCCCAGGAATGTTGCCGCCGATCATCAGTACCACGCCGAATTCTCCCACCGTGTGGGCGAAGCCCAGGATGGTCGCGGTGAGGAAGCCGGGCCTAGCGAGCGGAACGGCCACCGTGAAGAAGCGGTCCCACGGGCCGGCGCGCAATGCCGCCGCCGCTTCCATGGGGCGCTCGCCGAGCGCCTCGAAGGCGTTCTGGATCGGCTGCACGACGAAGGGCAGGGAATACAGCACCGAGCCGACCACCAGCCCGGCGAAGGTGAAGGGCAGGGTGCCCAGCCCCAGCGCCTGGGTGAACTGCCCGAGC
Organism: uncultured Sulfuricella sp.; assembly: GCA_964559825.1. Lineage (GTDB taxonomy): Bacteria > Pseudomonadota > Gammaproteobacteria > Burkholderiales > Sulfuricellaceae > Sulfuricella. The sequence continues at coordinate 12,507 of CAZLJK010000025.1, forward strand.
GCACCCTGCGGTCCTAGGGCGACCAGCAGGTAGAAGCCGATCACGGTCGGCGGCAGCACTATGGGCAGCGCCACCACCGCGCCAACCGGCCCTCTCAGCCGTGAGCGGGTGCGCGCAAGCCACCATGCAATGGGGGTGCCGATGACCATCAGGATGAGGGTCACCACCGTGGCAAGCTTCAGGGTCAGCCAGACGGCGGCAAGGTCGGCGTCGGAGAAAGGCATGATCCGCTCCCTTATCTGCCAGTCGCTTCGTTCGGCAGCACGAAGCCGTAGCGCACCATCACCGCACGCGCTTCCTTCGATCCTTGGTAGTTGGCGAAATCACGGGCCAATGAATTGTTCGCCGCCCGTCGAGTGATAATGAAGCCCTGCTCCAGTGGCGCATGCAACGCGTCGGGGATCAGGGCGTAGCTGCCCTGGTTTGCCAGTTCCGGATTTACCGCCAAGGCCAGTGCGATGATGCCCACCCGTACGTTGCCGCTTTGTACGTATTGGGCGGTCTGGGCAATGTTTTCACCGTAGACCAGCCGGGACTCCACCTTGTCCCACACCCCGGCGGCGCGCAGGGCCTCCTCCGCTCGCTTGCCATAGGGGGCATGTTTCGGGTTGGCGATGGCGATTTTTCCGATGGCAGGATCGAGCAAACTTTTCAGCTCCATTGTGGAGGCATCCATCACCGGGCTCCACAGCACGATGCGGCCGACGGCGTAGGCGCGCACCGCCGAGGCGGCGAATCCTTCGGCGGCAAGGATGCGGGGATAGGCGATGTCGGCGGAGAAATATAGGTCGTAGGGCGCACCCTGCTGAATCTGCGTGTGAAATTTTCCGGAGGAACCGTAAATCGTCTCCACCTCGTCGCCGGGATGGGCCTTTTTGTACGCCGCCACGATTTCGTCCATGGCGAACTTGAGATCGGCTGCGGCGGCGATGGTAATCTTGCCGCCTGCCTGTGCGGGTAGGGTGAGGGCCAGACACAAGGCTAACAGCAGGGATTGGATGATTTTCATGGGAGAGCTCCGCCAAGTGAGTGCATTTATTACGTCAAGCATTTGAATTCCTCTGTGTCCTCCGCGTCCTCTGCGGTTCAATAGATTTTTCCAGGTTCATTTGCTTATGATACCAGCGGCGGACGGCTATCGCGTGCGGAGAGTCGCAGCAGCCCTTCAACCTGCGCGTGGATGCGGCGGGTGACTTCGGGGTCAAGTCGTTCCAGCCAGCGCTTGGGAATCTCCTCTGCGCCATACAGCGCGCCGGCCAGCATGCCGGCCAGCGCCCCCGTGGTGTCGGCGTCCTCCCCGCGGTTGACGGTTTCCACCACGCAGCTTTCGAAGCTGTCGGTGTAGAAAAAGTGGTGCAGCACCGTCTGCACGGTGTCCACGATGTAGCCCGAGGCGCGCCCTGGATAGGGGTCGAGGCGGAACTGCCGGTGCTGTTCGATCAGCCGGTTGGCGATGGCGCGGCATTCCTTTATGCCGCCGCCGAGGATCAGAACCTGCGCCATGCGCCCCAGCGCCAGGGTGCCAGCGTCGGAAAACGGGTGGTGGTGGGTGATGCGGGCCTGTTCCAGGCTGTAGCGTTCGAACCGGGTGTCGTTGCCCAGGGTGAATAGGGCCACCGGCAGGTTGCGCATGGCCGCGCCGTTGCCGCCGTCGGAATCCGATGGCGGGCCTTCGACGCTGCCCTGCAGCATGTAGCGGCGGATGCCGCGGCGGCAGGTGGCGCCGACATCCACCGGCCTGGATTTGAGCCAGGCGGCGAAGGCGTCGGCAACGGCGGTGAGGTTCCAGCCGCCGCTGTCCAGGATGGACTGGCCGAGATACAAAGACATCTCGGTGTCGTCCGTCACCTGGCCGGGCTTGAGGCGCAACCAGCCGCCCCCGGTGATTTCGCGGTGGGTGCCATATTGCGCCTGGATTTCCCGCGGCATCAGGAACTCCACCGTGGCGCCCAGGGCGTCGCCGCAGGCCAGGCCGAGATAGGCGCCCAACGCCCTGCTGCGCAGGAGCGCCGGTAATGGGTAATGGGTAATGGGTGATGGGGTCATTGGGAAGGGGCGATGGTTGGGAGTCGCAATGTAGGTCGGGCACGCTGTGCCCGACGATTCAGGTTTTGGGTATTGTTGGGCACGGGGTGCCCAACCTACACATGCTCATCACCCATCACCCATTGCCAGATCAAACCGGCCTGTTTTCCGCCACTTTTACCGGCCCCATTTCTGCCAGCGCCTGGGCATAAGGGATGGTGGGGAACTTGCCGGAAAATTTGGCGGCGGCATCGGCGATCGCATCGATCTTGCCCTCGCCGCTGACTTTTTTCAGGTCGCCCTTGTCGAGGTAGAAAAGATCGAGCAGTTCGTTGTACACCGTGGCTTCGTCCAGCGGCAGGATGTGTACTGGAATGCCGTCCATCTCGACCCGATATTTTTTTGAGATGTCGACGTTGCCGGCGAAGAGGAAATACTTTCCGTCCGGCACCAGTGATTTCCCGAGTAGATCCTTGATCAGGTCGAGATGCGCCAGGGATTGGACATGGCAGGCGAAGAACGGGATCGTTTCTCCTTCTGCCGTGATGATGACCTGACCTGCCTTGATTTCCGGAGGGCGTTTTTCGCCCGCTATGGAGGGTGTGAACTTGAGCGCCATTTCGCCGCGGAAGCCGATGCGTCCGGAAGATAAGGTCGGCCCCTTGAAAACGGGGGAATACAGGTGTTCGCCAAGATTGGCCAGAGGATTTGCATCGGACATTTTTTGTGCTCCTGGTTGGTTGAAATAAAAATCAAAAATAACTCATCGTCACCCGGTAGTCGCCGCCGATCACCAGATACTCGCCCTCGCCCTTGAGCGGGTGCCGGGCCAGCAATTCATTGCAGAACAGCACCTTCACCACCGGCACCTGGGCTTCGAGGATGGTGTCGCCGAACTCGTCGGCGATCACCCGGCTGGCGGTGAACGAAACCAGGTTGTTCTGGCGGATCACGGCGGTGCGGCGGTCGTGCCGTTCGATCATCGGGTGTTCGTCGAAATTGTTGATGCCGCGATACAGGGTGAGGTGCCTGCGCCCCGGTGCCAGCCAGCGCGCCAGCATCCACTGGCAGAACTCGTAGAGGATGTCGAGCTGCAGGCTGATGCTGTTGTTGTGGAAGCGGCTCGACATTTTTTGCTCGACATAGGTGATCCAGGCGGGCGATGGAAATCGGCCCAGCAGTTCCTTGTGGAACAAAGGCAGCAGGCCGAAGCGGCTTTCCACCCAGCCTTTCAGCACCGCTCCTTCCGGGCCGTTGGAGTCGAACCCCCAGCCCTCCAGCAGGCGCCGGTAGCTGGAGCGGAAACGCCGTTTGCCGCCGCCTTCGTCGCCAGCCAGCGCGGTCCCGTCCAGCCCGAACAGCATGGACATGTAGTGCTCGAACATCGCGCCGGCCTCGGCGGGGTCTGGTGCCTTGGCCAGCATCTCGAAAAAAGGCCGGTTCATTTCCCGCACGCCGCCGATAGCCAGCGCCAGCGGATAGTCGTTGAAGGCGGCGCTGGCCAGCAGGCCGGTGGGGATGCCCACCAGGTTGGTGCTGTGGCCTTTGACATTGTCGGTTTTGGCGTCCATGGCGAGGGTTCAGCAAGTTTTGTTCCCGCATCGACTTTTAAACCGCCAAGACGCCAAGCACGCCAAGAAAGGCGGGGTCGATAGCAGCTCGCGCGTTGAGATAGCGAGCATTTGTTGGTTGCAGGTGGATGGATTTTCTTTGCGTGCTTGGCGCCTTGGCGGTTCTGGTGTTTTTGGATTTTGCAGGATGGATTCGAAGACTTCCCGACACCGTCATCCTGTTTGTCGGTTTTGCGACACACTGTATCCAGTCCAGGATAACAGATAAATATTTTTTATAAACAGCATGTTGTGTGCGATTTTAAAAACTGGCACGGTGGTTGCATAGGCGTTGGTCAAGGCAGGTTTCATCGCAGTAAGCCGAACCGGATTTTTAATTTTTGACGAAGGAGAAACAAATGGGCGCACTGAGACAAATCGCTTTTTACGGCAAGGGGGGGATCGGCAAATCCACCACTTCCCAGAACACCCTGGCGGCTCTGGCCGAGATGGGCCAGAAAATCCTCATCGTCGGCTGTGACCCCAAAGCCGACTCCACCCGCCTGATCCTGCACGCCAAGGCGCAGGACACGGTGCTCTCCCTGGCTGCGGAAGCAGGCAGCGTGGAGGACCTGGAAATCGAGGACGTGCTGAAATTCGGCTACCGCGATATCAAGTGCACTGAATCCGGTGGGCCGGAACCTGGAGTCGGTTGCGCCGGCCGCGGCGTGATCACCGCGATCAACTTCCTCGAAGAGAACGGTGCTTACGACGGCATGGACTACGTTTCCTACGACGTGCTCGGCGACGTGGTGTGCGGCGGTTTCGCCATGCCCATCCGCGAGAACAAGGCGCAGGAAATCTACATCGTGATGTCCGGCGAGATGATGGCGATGTATGCCGCCAACAACATCTCCAAGGGCATTCTCAAGTACGCCAACGCCGGCGGCGTGCGTCTGGGCGGGCTGATCTGCAACGAGCGCCAGACCGACAAGGAACTGGAACTGGCCGAAGCGCTGGCGAAGAAGCTGAATACCCAGCTGATCCACTTCGTGCCGCGCGACAACGTGGTCCAGCACGCCGAACTGCGCCGCATGACGGTGCTGGAATACGCGCCGGAATCGAAGCAGGCCGAAGAGTACCGTCAGCTGGCCCAGAAAATCCACGCCAACGCCGGCAAGGGCACCATCCCGACCCCGATTACCATGGACGAGCTGGAAGAACTGCTGCTCGAGTTCGGCGTGATGGAAGCGGTGGACGAGTCCATCGTCGGCAAGGCGGCAGCCGCAGCCTGATACGGTAATGAGTAATGAGTGACGGGTGATGGGTGGCGGGGCGATGGTTTTTCCCATCCCCCATTACTCATCACCAACCCAAAGGAGTTTGAAATGACTACAGACGTCAAAGCCAGAAACCAGGAAGTGATCGCGGAAGTGCTCGCTGCCTATCCGGAGAAATCCGCCAAGAAGCGCGTCAAGCACCTCGGCGTGCATGAAGAAGGCAAGCCCGATTGCGGCGTGAAATCCAATATCAAGTCGCTGCCCGGTGTGATGACCATCCGCGGCTGCGCTTACGCCGGTTCCAAGGGCGTGGTGTGGGGCCCGATCAAGGACATGGTGCACATCAGCCACGGTCCGGTGGGCTGCGGCCAGTATTCCTGGGCGTCGCGCCGCAACTACTTCATCGGCGTGACCGGCGTGAACGCCTTCGGCACCATGCAGTTCACCTCCGACTTCCAGGAAAAGGACATCGTCTTCGGCGGCGACAAGAAGCTGGACAAGCTGATGGATGAAGTCGAGGCGCTGTTCCCGCTCAACAACGGCCTGTCCGTTCAGTCCGAATGCCCGATCGGCCTGATCGGCGACGACATCGAAGCGGTGTCGAAGAAGAAGGCCAAGCAGATCGGCAAGACCATCGTGCCGGTGCGTTGCGAAGGTTTCCGCGGGGTGTCGCAATCCCTCGGCCACCACATCGCCAACGACGCGGTGCGCGACTACGTGCTGGAAGGCGCTGCCGGCAAGACCAAGGAATTCGAGGGCACACCCTACGACGTGGCCATCATCGGCGACTACAACATCGGCGGCGACGCCTGGTCCTCCCGCATCCTGCTGGAAGAGATCGGCCTGCGCGTGATCGCCCAGTGGTCCGGCGACGGCACCCTGAAGGAAATGGAAGCCACCCCCAAGGCCAAGTTGAACCTGATCCACTGCTACCGCTCGATGAACTACATCTCGCGCTACATGGAAGAGAAGTTCGGCATTCCCTGGCTCGAGTACAACTTCTTCGGGCCGACCAAGATCGCCGAGAGCCTGCGCGCCATCGCCGCCCAGTTTGACGACAAGATCAAGGAAGGTGCCGAGAAAGTGATCGCCAAGTACCAGCCGATGACCGACGCGGTGATCGCCAAGTACAAGTCGCGCCTCGAAGGCAAGACCGTGATGCTGTATGTCGGCGGCCTGCGCCCGCGCCACGTGGTCGGCGCCTACGAGGACCTGGGCATGGAAATCGCCGGCACCGGCTACGAGTTCGGCCACAACGACGACTACCAGCGCACCACCCACTACGTCAAGGACGGCACCCTGATCTACGACGACGCGACCGCTTTCGAGCTGGAGAAATTCGTCGAGAAGATCAAGCCCGACCTGGTCGGCTCCGGCATCAAGGAAAAGTACGTGTTCCAGAAAATGGGCGTGCCGTTCCGCCAGATGCACTCCTGGGACTACTCCGGCCCGTATCACGGCTACGACGGCTTCGCCATCTTCGCCCGCGACATGGACATGGCCATCAACAGCCCGGTGTGGAGCAAGACCAAGGCGCCGTGGAAGAAGTAAAGCAGGCGATGGGCGATGGGCGATAGGCGATAGGAAACACGCCTCTAGCCCATAGCCCCTAGCCCCTAGCCCCTAGCCCATTTTTAGGAGATTTATCATGAGTCAAAGCGCAGAGAAAGTTCTCGACCACATGACGCTGTTCCGCCAGCCGGAATACACCGACATGTTCGAGTCGAAAAAGACCTGTTTCGAGGACGGCCATTCGGATGCCAAAGTCCAGGAAATCGCCGACTGGACCAAGAGCTGGGATTACCGCGAGAAGAATTTCGCCCGCGAAGCCCTGGTCATCAATCCGGCCAAGGCCTGCCAGCCTTTGGGGGCGATTTTCGCCGCCGTCGGCTTCGAGGGCACGCTGCCTTTCGTGCACGGTTCGCAGGGCTGCGTTTCCTACTTCCGCAGCCACTTCAACCGCCATTTCAAGGAACCCTCCTCGGCGGTGTCCAGCTCCATGACCGAAGACGCGGCGGTGTTCGGCGGCCTCAACAACATGGTCGATGGCCTGGCCAACAGCTACAGCCTGTACAAGCCGAAAATGATCGCGGTTTGCACCACCTGCATGGCGGAAGTGATCGGCGACGACCTCGACAGCTTCATCAAGACCTCGAAACAGAAGGGTTCCATCCCGGAAGAGTTCGACGTGCCTTTCGCGCACACCCCGTCCTTCGTCGGCAGCCACATCACCGGCTACGACAACATGATGAAAGGCGTGCTCACCCATTTCTGGGAGAAAGTGGAGCGCAAGGAAAACGCCAAGATCAACTTCGTCGGCGGTTTCGACGGCTACACCGTGGGCAACCTGCGCGAAGTCAAACGCATGTTCGACCTGATGGGCCTGGACTACAACATCCTGGGCGACAACAGCGACGTGTTCGACACCCCGACCGACGGCGAATTCCGCATGTACGACGGCGGCACCAAGCTGGAAGATGCCAAGGACGCGCTGAATGCCAAAGGCACTGTGTTCATGCAGCACTACGGCACGGAAAAAACCGCCGAGTACGTCAAGAGCAAGGGACAGGAAGCACTGGTGTTCAACCACCCGGTCGGCGTCACCGCCACCGACGAATTCCTGATGGCGATATCCAAGCTCACCGGCAAGGAGATTCCCGCCGCGCTGGAAATGGAGCGCGGTCGCCTGCTCGACGCGATGGCCGACAGCCAGGCCTACCTGCACGGCAAGAAATTCGCCATCTACGGCGATCCCAGCCTGTGCATGGGCCTGACCGCCTTCCTGCTGGAAATGGGCGCCGAGCCGGTGCATGTGCTCGCCACCAACGGCAACAAGGACTGGGTCGCTAACATGCAGGCGCTGCTCGATGCCTCGCCTTTCGGCCAAGGCTGCAAGGCCTGGGGCGGCAAGGACCTGTGGCACATGCGCTCGCTGCTGGCGACGGAGCCGGTGGATTTCCTGATCGGTAACACCTACGGCAAGTTCCTCGAACGCGACATCGGCACCCCGCTGATCCGCATCGGCTTCCCGGTGTTCGACCGTCATCACCATCACCGTTACCCGGTGTGGGGCTATCAGGGTTCGCTCAACGTGCTGGTGAAAATTCTCGACAAGATCTTCGACGAGATGGACAAGTCCACCAACGTGGCGGGCAAGACCGACTACAGCTACGACATCATCCGCTAGTTGCGGAGAGGAGTGATGGGTAATGGGGGATGCGAGGGGCGCAATGCGGCTTCCCCGTTCCCATTGCACATCACCCATTGCGCATTACACAAGGAATCCAAATGGCCAATATCACCTTCTCATCCCCCGCGCTGAAAAAAGACGTGACGGTGTATGCCGTCGCCGGGGATCGCCGCACCCTCCTGGCGCTGGCGCAGGAGCACAAGATCCCGATTCATTTCGAGTGTCAGGACGGCGAGTGCGGTTCCTGCACGGTGCAGGTGACGCCTATCGGCAGCAAATCGCCGATGGCGGTACACCTGACCGAAAAGGAAAAAACCGTATTGACGCTGGCAGGCAAGCTCACCCGGCAGCAGTGCGAGCAGATCGAAATCACGGATATCGCGCCGATGTGGCGGCTGGCGTGCCAGTACATCGTTCGCGACGAGGATGTCCTGGTGGAGTTCTGACCGGCTCATGCCGACAAAAAGCCCATCGGTGACGATGGGCTTTTCGCCTTGAGGGGGCGTGAAAATTGGAGCTGCCCGGTGCGCGCAGATTTTGTACAATGATCGGATAGGGTTGAGCCCCACCTCTCCCCGCCCATTGTAAAGGAACCCCTGCCATGACCGAACTGGAACTTGACCAGCTGGAAGACCTGCTGGCTTCGGAGATTTTCAAGGGCGAGGCGATGACGCTCGATACGCTGCAAGGCTTTCTGTGCGCGGTGGTCAGCGGCCCCGACCTGATCCCGCCGAGCGTCTGGCTGCCGGAAGTCCTGGGCGGATCGCCGGAATATCCGTCCCAGGCCCAGGCCGAGGAGACGGTGGACCTGTTGATGAAGTTCTATAACAGCGTGGCTTCGACGCTGGCCAACCAGGAAGGCTTCGACCTGATCCTCTACAACCTCGAAGAAAACCCGGACGAACTGGATTATGCGCCGTGGTGCGACGGCTACGTCTTCGGCTCCCAGATCGGGGAGAGCAACTGGTTCGACGCGGCGGGCGAGTATGCCGAAGACCTGGGCGAGAAAATGGAAGTTTTCTTCCTGCTGAGCGGCCTGCTCAAGGAAGACGCCCTCGAACACCAGGAGCGGTGGCTATCCGAGAAGGAAGAAAAAAGGCGCATGGCGCTTGCCCGCGAAGCCTTCCCCGCGACCATTGGCGCCATCTACCAGTTCTGGCTCGCACAGCGCAGTGCCAGCCCGATGCGCCGCGAATCGCCCAAGGTCGGGCGCAACGACCCTTGCCCGTGCGGGAGCGGGAAAAAATTCAAGCAGTGCTGCGGGAAAGCGCCGACGGTGCATTAGGAAGGGTGGTGCGCCATGCGCACCATCGGTTTTAGATCTCCGGGTTTGTTGCGGGGAGGCGCTTGGGACGCTTAAATCCGGTGCTTCCCTCATGCTAGAATGGCCGCCGCGCGGATTTTATCCGGATCCGGTCGAGGCCATGAGGGACAAAAGATGAAGAAGTTTCTGGTAGTGACCGTCGTGTCGTTTATCGTTATGGGTATTTTGACTTTTATCGGGTTGAATTTCGTGACTTGGCTGACCAAGGAAATTGAGGCCGGCAACCGCCCCCATCACCCCCCTTCCCAGCAACAGCTACCCAATTCTCCGGATAGAACTATGCATTGAGTTTAAGCACTCAGTCCGTTCCCTCACCCTCGGCTCAGGGTATCCCAGCGCACCAGTCTTCCACTCGCAAACCCGGCACCCGGCTGAATTCGCTCACGTTGTGGGTCATCAGGGTCGCATTCAGGGCCAAGGCATGAGCGGCGATAAGGGTGTCGAGGGCGCCGATAGGGCGGCCCTGGCGCTCATCAACATGTCGCTTGCAAAAGGTCTTACCGGATCGCACGCTTCCTTTTTTCCACCGGCGTTTCATGGGTGAGCTCAACCCGGCCGTCCTCGAAAACGGTTTCCATCCTTACCGAAAACCCCCACAGCCGGCCCAGGTGCTTCATGACCTCGTCCAGAGAATCGCCGAGCGGGCGGCGTTGATACTGGGTATGGTGCAGCGTCAGGGAACGGTCGCCGCCGCGGTCGACGTGGTAGACCTGGATGTTCGGCTCGCGGCTGCCCAGGTTGTACTGGTCGGCCAGGGCCTGACGGATGCGCCGATAGCCTTTCTCCTCGTGAATCGCGGTGATCTCCAGCTGATCCCGGGTGTCGTCGTCGAAGAGGGCGAACAGCTTCAAATCGCGGATCACCTTGGGCGAGAGGTATTGGGAGATGAAGCTCTCGTCCTTGAAGTTGCGCATGGCGAAATCGAGTGAGGCCACCCAGTCGGTATCGACCAGCTGGGGAAACCAGTATTTGTCCTCCTCGGTCGGATGTTCGCAGATGCGGCGGATGTCGCTCATCATGGCGAAGCCGAGGGTGTAGGGGTTGATGCCGGAATAGTAGTTGCTGTAATAGGGCGGCTGGGTCAGCACGTTGCTGTGGGACTGGACAAACTCGATCATGAAGCCGTCGGAAAGTTTTCCTTCGTCGTACAGCGTGTTGAGGATGGTGTAATGCCAGAAGGTTGCCCAGCCTTCGTTCATCACCTGGGTCTGGCGCTGGGGGTAGAAATACTGGGCGATCTTCCTGACGATGCGCACGATTTCCGTCTGCCACGGCTCCAGCACCGGCGAATGCTTCTCGATGAAGTACAGCAGGTTCTCCTGGGGCTCGGCGGGGAAGTTGGCGTTCCCTGCCGATTCTTGCGAACTACCCCTGCCCGGCAACGTCCGCCACAGATCGTTGATCTGCGACTGGCGGTATTCCTCGCGTTCCTTCTGGCGCATCTGCTCCTGCTGCAGCGAGAGCCGCGAAGGCCGCTTGTAGCGGTCGACGCCGTAGTTCATCAGGGCATGGCAGGAATCCAGGATCAACTCGACTTCTTCGTGGCCGTGGCGCCGCTCGCATTCCTCGATGTAGTTGCGGGCGAATACCAGGTAGTCGATGATCGAGTCGGCGCTGGTCCAGGTCTTGAACAGGTAGTTGTTCTTGAAAAAGGAGTTGTGGCCGTAGGCGGCATGGGCGATCACCAGCGCCTGCATCATCATGGTATTTTCTTCCATGAGGTAGGAAATGCAGGGGTCGGAGTTGATTACGATTTCGTAGGCCAGGCCCATCTGGCCGCGCCGGTAGCGTTTTTCGGTGCTCAGGAATTCCTTGCCGAACGACCAGTGGTGGTAGCCCACCGGCAGGCCGACGGAGGAATAGGCGTCCATCATCTGCTCCGACGAAATGATCTCGATCTGGTTGGGATAGGTGGAGAGCCGGTATTGTTTGGCCACCCGCGCGATTTCGGCGTGGTAGCGCTCGATCAGCTCGAACGTCCATTCCGAGGTTTCGGACAAGACCTTACGTTTTTTCATATCGATTGCTTCTTGAATAGTTCACGGAATACCGGGTAGATGTCCGCCTGGGTGTCGATGTGCTGCATGGCGAAATTCGGGCTCGATGCCCGGACCTTGAGATACTCGTCCCACAGGCTCTGGTGCTGGTCCGGCTTGATTTCGATGTAGGCGAAATACTGTACGCAAGGCATGATGCCGCTGATCAGCAGGTCGCGGCAGAGGGGGGAATCGCTGCTCCAGTTGTCGCCGTCGGAGGCCTGCGCGGCGTAGATGTTCCAGTCCGAAGTGGGATAGCGCTCGCGGATGATCTCGTGCATCAGCTCCAGTGCGCTGGAAACCACCGTCCCGCCGGTCTCCCGGGAGTGGAAGAAGTCGTCCTCGTCCACCTCCATGGCGATGGTGTGGTGGCGGATGAATACCACCTGGATCCGCTCGTAGGTCCGGGTCAGGAACAGGTAGAGCAGGATGAAGAAGCGCTTGGCGATGTCCTTCCGGCTTTGGTCCATCGAGCCGGAGACGTCCATCAGGCAGAACATCACTGCCTGGGTGGTGGGCCTGGGCTGCCGGATGCGGTTGTTGTAGCGCAGGTCGAAGGTGTCGATGAAGGGAATGGCGAGGATTTTATCCTTCAGCCGGGCGATTTCCGCCTCCAGTTCGGCCACCCTGGGGTCATCCTTGCGCGAGGTCTTGAGCAAGGTTTCCAGCTCTTCTTCCACCGTCAGCAACTGCTCCCGGAGCGGCGCGGAGAGCGCGATGCGGCGTCCCTGCGCACCCCGCAGGGAGCGGATGACGTTGATGTTGGAAGGGGTGCCGTCGGAGGTGTGGCCGGCGCGCACCATCTTGTGCTGGGGCAGGGTGGCGAGCCGGGTTTTGACCAGGTTCGGCAGCGCCAGGTCCTCGAAAAAGAAATTCAGGAATTCCTCGCGCGAGATTTCGAACACGAATTCGTCCATTCCTTCGCCGCTGTCGCTGGCCTTGCCGCCGCCCTTGCCTGCACTTTCCGGTCGCTGCATTTTGTCGCCGGTGATGAAATCCACATTGCCCGGGTGCACCGCTTCCCGCGCGCCGCCGCGGCCATGGCCGAACACCGGCTCGGAGATATCCCTGGCCGGAATGCTGATTTTCTCGCCGTTGTCGATGTCGGTGATGCTGCGTCCGGCAATGGCGTCAGCCACCGCTTTCCTGATCTGCCCTTTGTAGCGCTGGATAAACCGGCTCCGGTTGACGGCGCTCTTGTTTCTGCCGTTGAGTCTTCTGTCGATAATCTGTGTCATAAATTCCGTGATGGGTGATGAGCTATGGGTGATGGCGATGGGCCAGGAGTTGAAGCCTTGATACGGCAGGGTTTCTCACTCATTGCCCATCCCTCATCTCTCGTTACGATGATTTGCGCACCCGCAGGTACCACTCGCTGAGCAGGCGCACCTGCTTGGGCGTATAGCCTTTTTTCACCATCCGGTTGACGAAGTCCTGGTGTTTTTTCTGGTCGTCGGTGGAAGCCTTGGCGTTGAAGGAAATCACCGGCAACAGGTCTTCGGTGTTGGAGAACATCTTTTTCTCGATCACCACACGCAGCTTTTCATAGCTGGTCCAGGCCGGATTCTTGCCGTTGTTGTGGGCGCGAGCCCGCAGCACGAAATTGACGATCTCGTTGCGGAAATCCTTCGGATTGCTGATGCCCGCCGGCTTCTCGATCTTCTCCAGCTCGTTGTTCAGCGCGTCGCGGTTGAACACCTCGCCGGTATCCGTGTCGCGGTATTCCTGGTCCTGAATCCAGAAATCCGCATAGGTCACGTAGCGGTCGAAGATGTTCTGGCCGTACTCGGAATAGGATTCGAGGTAGGCCGTCTGGATCTCCTTGCCGATGAACTCGACGTACTGGGAGGCGAGGAACTCCTTGAGGTAGGAAAGATATTTGCTTTCCACCTCGGGCGCGAACTGCTCCCGCGCCACCTGCTGCTCCAGCACGTAGAGCAGGTGCACCGGGTTGGCCGCGATCTCGCTATTGTCGAAATTGAACACCTTGGACAGGATCTTGAAGGCGAAGCGGGTGGAAAGCCCGGTCATGCCCTCATCGACCCCGGCGTAGTCGCGGTATTCCTGGTAGGACCTGGCCTTGGGGTCGGTGTCCTTGAGGTTTTCGCCGTCATAGACCCGCATCTTGGAAAAGATGTTCGAGTTCTCCGGCTCCTTGAGGCGCGACAGCGCCGCGAACTGGGCCATCATCTCCAGCGTGTCGGGTGCGCAGGGTGCCTCTGCCAGCGAGCTGTTGGCGAGCAGTTTCTGGTAAATCTTGACCTCTTCCGACACGCGCAGGCAGTACGGCACCTTGACGATGTAAATGCGGTCGAGGAAGGCCTCGTTGTTGCGGTTGTTCTTGAATGCCAGCCATTCCGATTCGTTGGAGTGAGCGAGGATAATGCCGCTGAAAGGGATCGCGCCGAAACCTTCAGTGCCCTTGTAGTTGCCTTCCTGGGTAGCGGTGAGCAGGGGATGCAGCACCTTGATCGGCGCCTTGAACATCTCGACGAACTCCAGCAACCCTTGATTGGACAGGCATAGCCCGCCGGAAAAGCTGTAGGCGTCCGGGTCGTCCTGGGAAAAGGCTTCCAGCTTGCGGATATCGACCTTGCCGACCAGCGAGGAAATGTCCTGATTGTTCTCGTCGCCCGGCTCGGTCTTGGAAACGGCGATCTGACGCAGCACCGAGGGGTGCAGCTTGACCACCTTGAATTTGGTGATGTCGCCGTTGAATTCCTGCAGCCGCTTCGCCGCCCAAGGCGACATGATGTTGCTCAGGTAGCGCCGGGGGATGCCGAAATCCTCTTCCAGGATCGGCCCGTCTTCCTCGGGAGAAAACAGGCCGAGCGGAGATTCATGCACCGGCGACCCCTTGATGGCGTAGAACGGCACTTTTTCCATCAGGACCTTGAGCTTTTCCGCCAGGGAGGATTTGCCGCCGCCCACCGGGCCGAGCAGGTAGAGGATCTGCTTCTTTTCCTCCAGGCCCTGCGCGGCATGCTTGAAGTAGGAAACGATCTGCTCGATGGCATCCTCCATCCCGTAGAAGTCCTTGAAGGCGGGGTAGATCCGGATCGTCTTGTTGGCAAAGATGCGGCTCAGGCGGGAGATTTTCCGGGTATCCACCAGCTCGGGTTCGCCGATGGCCATCAGCATTCTTTCCGCCGCGGTGGCATAGGCGGAAGGGTCCGTTTTGCAGAGATCCAGGTACTCCTGGATAGTGAATTCCTCTTCCTTGTTTTCTTCGTAGTGGGCGATGTAATGGCTGAACAGATTCATGAGAGCCCTCCTTGTGGGTGCTAAAGCGTTCCCGGACCGTCGCTTTGGAGTGATTCGCCTTTCGAATCCAGCAAGCCGGCAACAATAATTCGATTGGCCTGCGCTCGAAATGTTCCTTGCCGCGGCACTTTTTTACCTGCGCTGGTTTGTCCGGAGTTTGTCGCAAATCAGACATGTTGTTTGCGACAAAGCGCCCGCAAATTTTTTTCAGTTTCCTCCCCAACCCAGCAAAGACGTGCGTTTTTAATGCGCCACTTCGGGTAGGCATGGGACTTGCATTGGGTAAGCCAAATGCAACTTTTGTCAGGATTATCGCGATGAGCGCATTAACCAGCAGGGTCGAATCCGTATTCAACGAGCCGGCTTGCCCGACCAACCAGGGCAAGTCCGACAAGGAGCGCAAGAAGGGTTGCGCCAAGCCGCTCACTCCCGGCGCGGCGGCGGGCGGTTGCGCCTTCGACGGGGCGAAGATCGCACTGCAGCCGATCGTCGATGTGGCCCATCTGGTGCACGGGCCGATCGCCTGCGAGGGCAATTCCTGGGACAACCGCCACTCGGCTTCGAGCGGATCCAAGCTGTACCGCACCGGTTTTACCACCGATATCGGCGAGCTGGACGTGATCTACGGCGGGGAAAAGCGCTTGTTCAGGGCGATCCGAGAGGTCATCGAAAAACACGACCCGGCGGCGGTGTTCGTCTACCAGACTTGCGTCACCGCCCTGATCGGCGACGACATCGAGACGGTGTGCAAGCGCGCGGCGGAAAAGTTCGGCAAACCGGTAATTCCAGTCAACGCGCCGGGCTTTGCCGGCAGCAAGAACCTGGGCAATAAGCTTGCTGGCGAGGCGCTGCTGGACTACGTGATCGGCACCGAGGAACCGGCTGTCACCACCCACTACGACATCAACATCTACGGCGAATACAACCTGTCCGGCGAGTTGTGGCAGGTGCAGCCATTGTTCGATGCGCTCGGCATCCGGGTGCTCGCGAATATCTCCGGCGATGCCCGCTACCGCGAGGTGGCCTGCGCCCATCGGGCTCGGGCGGCGATGATGGTGTGTTCGCAGGCGCTGATCAATCTGGCCCGCAAGATGGAGGAACGCTACGGCATTCCCTGGTTCGAGGGTTCTTTCTACGGCGTGACCGATACCAGCCAGAGCTTGCGCACCATCGCCAAGCTGTTGGTGCGGCGCGGCGCGCAGGAAGACTTGCTGGCGCGCACCGCGACCCTGATCGAGCGCGAGGAGGCGCGCGCCTGGTCGCGTCTCGAGCACTATAAAGCCAGGCTCAAGGGCAAGCGCGTGCTGCTGCTGACCGGCGGGGTGAAGTCGTGGTCGGTGGTTGCCGCGCTGCGCGAAGTGGGCATGGAAATCGTCGGCACCAGCACCAAGAAGTCCACCGCCGGAGACAAGGCGCGCATCAAGGAAATCATGGGCGGCGATGCCCACATGTTCGATGACCTGCCGCCGCGCGAGATGTACCGCATGCTCAAGGAGTCGGGCGCCGACATCATGCTTTCCGGCGGGCGCTCACAGTTCGTCGCGCTGAAGGCCAAGACGCCCTGGCTCGACATCAACCAGGAGCGCCACCACGCCTATGCCGGCTACGAAGGCGTGGTGGAACTGGTGAAGCAGATCGACCGGGCGATTTACAACCCGATCTGGGAGCAGGTGCGGATGCCTGCGCCTTGGGAAGAAGAATTTGAACCATAAAAAGGCGATTAACCACGAATGACACGAATGTTCACGAATAAACACGAATAGTTTGAGTTCATTAGCGCTCCAGCCAAGCTGGTAAAGCAGGCTGCTCGTGTTAACCCAATAATTATTCGTGAACATTCGTGTTCCATTCGTGTAATTCGTGGTTAAAGATTTTTTTAACTGTGGTTGTTAAAGAGAGGAATTAAATGGCAACCGTGACCACATCCAAAAAAGCCTGCGCGGTCAATCCGCTCAAGATGAGCCAGCCGATCGGCGCGGCGCTGGCCTTTCTCGGCCTCGACAAGTGCATGCCGCTGATGCACGGCTCGCAGGGCTGTACCGCCTTCGGCCTGGTGCTGTTCGTGCGCCACTTCCGCGAGACCATCCCGCTCCAGACCACCGCCATGAACGAGGTCACCACCATTCTGGGTGGCATGGAAAACCTGGAGCAGGCGATCCTGAACATCACCAGCCGCGCCCAGCCGGACATTATCGGCATCTGCTCGACCGGGCTGACCGAAACCAAGGGCGACGACGTGGACGGCTTTCTCCGGATAATCCGCCAGAAGCACCCGGAACTGGCCGACACCGCGCTGGTGTACGTGCCGACGCCGGACTACCTGGGTGCGCTTCAGGATGGCTGGAGCAAGGCGGTGACGGCCATCGTGAACACGCTGTGCGAGCCCGTTCCGAAAACCGTCTGGCAGGTCAATATCCTGCCGGGCAGCCACCTCACCGTGGCGGACATCGAGGAGGTGCGGGAAATCGTCGAGTCCTTCGGGCTTTACCCGATCATCGCGCCGGATCTGTCCGGTTCGCTCGACGGCCATATCCCCGAGACTTTCCTGCCGACCACGCTGGGCGGGGCGAAGGTGGCCCAGATCAAGCAGATGGGCGGTTCGGCGGCAACCATCGCCATCGGCGAGCAGATGCGGCCCGCTGCCCAAGCGCTGGAGGCCAGGACCGGCGTGCCTTACCGGCTGTTCGACCGGCTTACCGGGCTGGCGGCGAACGATGAGTTTCTGGCTTACCTGTCTGATCTGTCCGGCACGCCGGTTTCGGCCAAGTACCGCCGCCAGCGCAGCCAGCTGGTGGATGCCATGCTGGACGGACATTTCTTCTTCGGCGGCAAGAAGGTCGCCATCGGCGCCGAGCCGGACCTGCTGTGGCAGACGGGGTCGTGGCTGGCCGAAATGGGCTGCGAGATCGCCGCTGCCGTCACCACCACCCACTCCCCGCTGCTGGAAAAGTTGCCGGCGGAGGAGGTCGTCATCGGCGATCTGGAAGACCTGGAAAATCGCGCCGCAGGCTGCGACCTGCTGCTCACTCATTCCCACGGCAGGCAGGCGGCGCATCGGCTCGGCATTCCCTTCATCAAGATGGGGCTGCCTCTTTTCGACCGGCTGGGCGCTTCCCACCAGCTTTCTGTCGGCTACCGCGGCACTCGCGACCGGGTTTTCGAGGTGGGCAACCTGTTCATCGAAAATTTGCCCGAACATCATGCCGATTCGTGGCCCTTGCCCCGCGAGGGAACTCCGACTTTCTACGCCCATACAGGCGTGAAAGATCGTATGCCAGGAGAAACCCATGGAACCGCGCCGCAGGCTGAAGCTTGTCACTAACCAAGAACCAGGAGCGAACAGTATGAAAGTCGCCTTTACGACTCAGGACATGAAGCGCGTGGATGCCCACTTCGGTTGGGCGAGGAATGTCGCGATTTACGAAATTTCACCCGATGGACATCGCTTCGTCGAGGTTGTCCAGTTCGATGGCGACCTCAAGGAAGACGGCAACGAAGACAAGCTCGCCGCGAAGATCGATGCCATCCGCGATTGCGCCATTGTTTACGTTTCGGCGATTGGCGGTTCGGCGGCGGCGCGGGTGGTGGCGGCGAA
Organism: uncultured Sulfuricella sp.; assembly: GCA_964559825.1. Lineage (GTDB taxonomy): Bacteria > Pseudomonadota > Gammaproteobacteria > Burkholderiales > Sulfuricellaceae > Sulfuricella. Next base: position 30,771 of record CAZLJK010000025.1, read on the forward strand.
AATCCATCCCTTGAAAGTGCCGGAAGAAACCGAAATTGCCGGCCTGCTCGACAGGCTGCAGCAGGTATTGAAAGGCACGCCGCCGCCCTGGCTGCGCAAGGCCCTGGAAAAGGGCAAGGAAAAGACTTTCGATTTCGATGATGAAGAGGAGAAAGACCATGCCTGAAGCCGCTTTGCTTATACCGCCCGGCTCCGAACTGGGAAGCTCGGTTTTTTTGAATGAACTCGTCAAGTTGTGGCGGGCGCAGGATTCCTATGGCGCGTGGGAAGGCAAGAGCGATGCGCAACTTCTGGAACCGTATGTCGTCGATCGGGAAAAGCGCAAGGAAATCCCCATCATCGGCGACCCGGACCCGGAAATGCTGTGGCGGCTGGAACTGTTCTACAGTGCAGTGGGCCTCGCCATCGAGCGCCAGACCGGCAACATGGTCACCCCGATGATGAAGATGCACCACGAGGGTTTCGGCCGCATCGTCCTGATCGCCGGACGCCTGATCGCAGTCAACAAGCAGTTGCGCGACGTGCATCGCTTCGGCTTCCTCACCATGGAAAAACTGGCGGAAGAGGGAGATAAGCTGGTGAATGTCGGGGTGGAGATGATCCGCAAGTTCCCTGACGTGGCGAATTATGGTTGATTTATAACCGCAGAGGACGCGGAGGACGCAGAGGTTAAGGGTATTTTGTTTTTCCTCAGCGTCCTCCGCGTCCTCTGCGGTGAACAAGATTTTGAAGGAATACGCGATGAGCGAAGAAGAACTGAAAGCGCAGGTCAAGAAGCTGAACGCCCAGGCGACCCAGCTCAAGATGGACCTGCACGACCTGTCCGAGGAACTGCCGGTCAACTGGGAAAATATTCCTGCGCTGGCGAATCGAACTTATGAAGCATACAAAGCGCTAACCGAGGCGCGCATGAAACTTTCCCACAAGGGGACACCGACTTTCTAAGGGCTAAAGCCCTTGAAAGATCGTATGAAAGGAGAATGAAATGGCTTTTGCGACGGTAGTGATGCCGGATGGGCGTGCCTGGATTCCCAGGTTCGTCAAGGAGATCAACCGGGAGAAGTGCATCGGCTGTGGCCGCTGCTTCAAGGTCTGCGGGCGCGACGTGCTGCAGTTGATGGGCATGGACGACGAAGGCGAACTGATCGCGGTGGATGCGGACGGGGATGACGACGATGAGTACGAAAAGAAGGTGATGACCGTCGCCAACGAAAAGAACTGCATCGGCTGTGAGGCCTGCGCCAAGATCTGCCCGAAGAAGTGCTACAGCCACGAGGCGCTGGCGGTGTAATCATGGGTGCGCTGCAAAACAGGCTGATGCTGGCCGCCGCAAACCCCGATGATCCGGCCACTCGCGCCTTCGCCGGGGCGCTGGAAACCTCGCGGGGTGCCTTGCCCCAGATGCGCCCGCTGGGTCTCGACGCGGTGGCTTTCCAGGCGCTCTTGGCGCGCTATTTTCCTGCCGCCAACGGCTTGCCGGCTCTGGCTGCGGAGGCCGGCTGCCTGACTCTGCGCGCCGACGAATACGACGATCTGCTGCAACTCCTGCTCGACCATCGCGGCGACGGCAGCGACGAGACCGCCTGGCTCGCCAGCGCGGTCGCGGCAGCGTGTATGGGCGGCAACCACCTGTGGCAGGATTTGGGGCTGGTTAACCGCCAGGAACTCTCCGACCTGCTGAAAACCCGCTTTCCCTTTCTTTACGCCCGCAACACCGGCAACATGAAGTGGAAGAAATTTTTCTACAAGCAATTGTGCGAACGTGCCGGCGTCAATGCCTGCCGTGCGCCGAGCTGCAGGGTTTGCGACGACTATCGCGTCTGTTTCGGTGCCGAGGAATAGGGCGAAACTTGCCTGGGCTGATGCTCTCAATGAATTAACCTGGAAAATGCAGTTCAAGCCACAGAGAACACAGAGAACACAGAGAACACAGAGGTCACAGAGGTCACAGAGGTCACAGAGAAGGAGGGGGTTTGGGCGTGATGTACTTTTTTCCTGGTGGGTGAACCGGGAAAAGCGATCAATGCGTTGTTCTGCCTCTGTGTTCTCTGTGCCCTCTGTGGCTAACTGAGGTTTTCAGGATTAAACGACCCAATATCCCGCTGGCGAGCCTCGCTGGGCTACAAGAGCTGTTCGAGCACTTCCGGCGGCAGCGGCCGGCCGAAAAGATAACCCTGGTAGGCAAGGCAGCCGTGACTGGCCAGGAAGTCGCGCTGCTCTTCGGTTTCCACCCCCTCGGCGATGACCGAGAGCCCCAGGCTCTGCCCCAAGGCCACGATGGTACGGGCGATGGCGGCATCATTGGGGTCGGTGAGCACGTCCCGCACGAAGGATCGGTCGATTTTTAACTGGTCCAGAGGCAGGCGCTTGAGGTAGGAAAGCGACGAATAGCCGGTGCCGAAGTCGTCCAGGGAGAAGCCTACGCCATGGGCTTTCAGCGCGGTCATCTTGGCGATAACGTCTTCCACATCGTCCAGGAGCAGGCTCTCGGTGAGTTCCAGCTTGAGTTTCTGCGGATCGGCGCCGGTACGATCGAGCACTGCCAGCACCTGATCCACGAAGTCAGGGTGACGGAATTGGCGGGCGCTGATATTCACCGCCAGCGTGAGATGGGCCATCTCTGCCCGGGCAGCCCAGGTTGCCAGTTGGGTGCCGGCGGTTTCCAGCACCCAGTGGCCCAAAGGCAGGATCAGGCCCGATTCCTCGGCTGCGGGAATGAACTCGGCCGGGGAAACCAGGCCGCGTTGGGGATGCTCCCAGCGCATCAGGGCCTCGGCACCCGTCAAGCGTCCCTCACCGTCCACCTGGGGCTGGTAATAGAGCAGGAACTGATCTTTCTGTACCCCCTGGCGCAGATCGTCCTCCAGGGCGGCGCGGGCCGTGACTGCGGCCTGCATGCCCGGATCGAAGAAGCGCAGGCTATTGCGGCCCGCCGCCTTGGCTTGATACATGGCAAGGTCGGCTTGCTTCAGCAGTTCCTCCACGCTTTCTTGATGGCCGCTGAACAAGGTGATGCCTATGCTCGAAGTGCAGTGATATTCGCGACCGGCGAGCGGATAGGGCTGGTTGAGCGCGGCGAGGATTTTCTCGCCGACGATTTCGGCCTGGGTGGCGGCTTCTTGAGGATTCTCGCTCAGGTCTTCCAGCATCACCACGAACTCGTCGCCGCCCAGGCGGGCCACGGTGTCGCCTTCGCGCACGCAGGCGGTAAAACGCTGGGCGGCTTGCCGGAGCAGGAGGTCGCCCTGGCTATGGCCGAGGGTGTCGTTGAGATCCTTGAAGTTGTCCAGGTCGACAAACAGGAGCGCCCCCATGCGGCCGCTGCGGGCGCTCACCGCCAGGGTCTGTTGCAGCCGGTCGAGCAGGAGCCGCCGGTTGGGCAGTCGGGTGAGGAAGTCATAGAAGGCCAGATACTTGATTTCTTCTTCTGCCGCTTTGCGCAGGCTGATGTCGTTCAGCGTGCCGACATAGTGGGTGATGATTCCGGCGGATCCCTTCACCGCAGTGATGGAGAGCCATTCCGGATAGACTTCGCCGTTCTTGCGCCGGTTCCAGATTTCTCCCTGCCAGGAACCTGTGCGCTGAATGGTCTCCCGCATCGCGGCATAAAAGGCCGTGTCATGGCGTCCTGACCTAAGCATGCGCGGCGTCCGGCCCACGACTTCCTCGGCGGTGTAGCCGGTGATGTCGGTGAAGGCCCGATTGATCCGCAGGATCACGTTCTCGGCATCGGTGACGAGCATGCCTTCCTGCGACTCGAAGGCGGTGGCGGCGACGCGAAGGTCTACCTCCGCCTTCTGCGATTCGCGTAAATACAGCACGACCGCCGAAGCGGCAACGATCAGCATGCTGCCGGCAGCGGCGAGCAAGACGAAGAGCCAGACCCTTTCGGTGCCCAAGCGTACCAATTCGTCCAGCGGGCGGGGCACATGTATGGTGAAGGCGTCACTGGGCAAGTTTCTGGAGGCAAGCACTATCGGCGAAATTTTATCCCCGATAAGCACGGCGGACGGGAAGCGGTCATTTCCCCAGGGGGTGATCTCCAGAGGCTCAAGCACGTTCCGTTTGTACTGCAACCCAGTAGTGTCCGGTTAACTTACGAAGTAAGTGCACCGAAGCCAAGCATTGGCGCG
>CAZLJK010000026.1:0-33999 GCA_964559825.1 uncultured Sulfuricella sp.
CCAGCCAGCCCAGCGGCGTCATCATCGACAGCAGCAGGTGCAGTTCGGCGTGCTCGGGCACGCGCGACTGGATGAACAGGGTCGCGCGGGACGGGTCCACCCCGGCTGCGAGCCAGTCGATCACCATCTCCCATACGCTCTGTTCGATGATGCCGGGCGTATCGTAATGAGTGGTCAGCGCATGCCAGTCGGCGACAAAAAACAGGCATTCGTATTCATGCTGCAATTTAATCCAGTTTTTCAGTACACCGTGATAATGGCCAAGATGCAGGTTGCCGGTCGGCCTCATGCCGGACAAAACGCGTTCAGTAAACATGTTCTTAGTCTTTCTTATCAAATACCGAATAGCAGCAATATCAACGATTTTGTCACGTTAATCAGCGGCCACAGGATGGTTCCCAGCACGCCGCTGAACAGCAGGACCACCAGCAGGATCAAGCCGTAGGGTTCCAGCAGGGAATAGCGGTAGGCCAACCGGTCCGGCAACAGGCTGACCGCGATACGCCCGCCGTCCAGCGGCGGCAGCGGCAGCAGATTAAGCACCATCAGCACGATATTGATGTTGATCCCGGCCATGCCCATCAGCGACATCGGCAAGGAAAACGGGCTGTCCGGCATCATGTTGGCGAGCTTCATCACCACCGCCCAGCCGAGCGCCATGGCCAGATTTGCGCCGGGGCCGGCGAGCGCCACCCACAGCATGTCCTTCTTCGGATTGCGTAACTGACTGAAATTCACCGGCACCGGCTTGGCCCAGCCGAACAGGATGCCGCCCAGAAACAAAGTCAAAAGCGGAATCAGCACGGTGCCGATCGGATCGATATGGCGTAGCGGGTTCAGGCTCACCCGCCCCAGCATGTAGGCGGTGGTGTCGCCGAAGTGCTTGGCGACGTAGCCATGCGCCGCTTCGTGCAGGGTGATGGCAAACACCACCGGCAAGGCATAAACGGCGACCTGTTGTACGATGCTTAATTCCATATTTTCTTAAAAACCTCTTTTATCCACAGATGAACACGGATTTACACAGATACCCCAAATACGTGCAAGATTGAGAAATGTGATTCATCCCAAATAATCCATTTGAGCGTAGGTCGGGCTTCAGCCCGATATGTCGGGTTAAAACCCGACCTACAACCCCTTGATTTCGCAATGCCTCAATGGCTAATGAACTATCTGGGTTCATTGATAATCCGTGTAAATCTGTGTTCATCCGTGGATTAAATTGCTTTTTCTGGTTCACGCTTCTTCCAGACCAAACGGTTGTATATCTCCCTTGCCCGCCCGCACCAGCACCGGCGTCTCACCGCTCAGGTCGATCACGGTGGTGGTGTCCACATCGCCGTAACCCCCATCCACGACCAGATCGACCTGGCGCTCCAGCAGGTCGCGAATATCATAAGGGTCGTTGAGCGGCTGATCGTCCCCGGGCAATTGCAGGGTCGAGCTCAGCAACGGTCCACCCAGTTCGGCCAGCAGCGCCTGGAGAATCGGATGGTCCGGCACGCGCAGGCCAACGGTCTTGCGCTTCGGGTGCTGCAACCGCTTCGGCACCTCCCGCGTCGCCTCCAGGATGAAGGTGTAACAGCCCGGCGTATTCGCCTTGAGCAGACGGAACTGGCGGTTGTCCACCTTGGCGTAAACGGAAATTTCGGCCAGGTCGCGGCATATCAGGGTGAGCGGGTGGTCTTCGTCCACGCCGCGGATCGCGCGAATGCGCTGCTGCGCCTCCTTGTCGCCCAAGCCGCAGCCCAGGGCGTAGCTGGCGTCGGTCGGATAGGCGATCACACCGCCGTTGCGAATGATTTCCACCGTCTGGTGAATCAGGCGCGGCTGCGGATTTTCGGGGTGGACGACAAAAAATTGGGCCATGGTAAATTCAGTCCTGAGTGCCGAGTGCTGAGTGCTGAGTAAAATCCACCGCTCCCGACTCAGGACTCAGCACTCGGCACTCAGGACTCATTTCCGGCCAGTTGTACCACACCGGTTTGCAGCCGGAAGGCAATGCGGGCAAACGACCCAGATCCATGTAGCTTTCGCCTACACCGTGAAAATCGGAACCGCAGGAAACCAGCAAATCGTATTCCTTGGCAAAGTCGGCAAATTGAGCGAACTGATCGGCGGTATGGCTGCCCGTCACCACTTCGATCGCCTCGCCGCCGGCCTCCTTGAAATCGGCGATCAGGTTGTCCAGATTGGTCCTGCCCAGATCGTAGCGGCCGGGGTGAGCCAGCACCGCAATCCCGCCGCTCGCGCGAATCCAGCCAATCGCATCGGCAAACTCGGCCCAGCGGTGCTCCACATAACCCGGCTTGCCCTTGACCAGATATTTTTTGAACACGGTGCGGGTATCCTTGACGATGCCTTTTTCCACCAGAAAGCGGGCAAAGTGGGTGCGGCTGATGATGCCCGGATTGGCGGCAAAGGCATAGGCGCCCTCCAGGCTGCCCGTGATGCCGGCCTTTTCCAGCTCGGCGGCGATGCGCATGGCGCGTTCGCCGCGGCCAGCGCGAATCGCGGCCAGACCGTCCCGTAGCGGCCCGCAAGCGGGGCCTATGCGCAGGCCGACGACGTGCACGCTACGTTTGTTCCAGGTAGCCGAAATCTCGACGCCATTGATCAGCGCAATGCCGGCCTCGACCGCGGCAGCGCGAGCCTCATCCAGTCCGGCGACATCGTCATGATCGGTCAGCGCCAGCACCCTGACACCTTGGGCGGCTGCCCGCCGGACCAGCTCGGAAGGTGTGAACAAACCATCGGAAATGGTTGAGTGACTATGCAAGTCAATAACGGAAGACATTAATAGTGGGCTTGTTAAAACAACCCGAATCATAGCAAAATACGGGTCTCGATGAAATGATGCAGGTCTCGTTAATGGATAACTTGGACGATTATGGGCGTGTTGGCGGGATGCGATGCAAGGCGCCGGTCGCTTGCATGGCCATTCCCTGCAAGCGACCGGCAACGACGCAGCGCGCCCGCCAGTGCGGCCAGAATGTTCAAATTATTCATTAACGAAACTTTAAATCCGACCAGCCCTGATGAAATTCCTTTTCGACCTGTTTCCCATCATCCTGTTTTTTGCCGCCTACAAGTTCTTCGGCATTTTTACCGCCACTGCGGTCGCCATTGGCGCAACCTTTGCCCAGATCGGCTGGGTCTGGTTCCGCCACCGCCAGATCGACAAGATGCTGTGGATCAGCCTGGCGATCATCACGGTGTTCGGCGGCGCGACGCTGCTTCTGCACGATGAAACCTTCATCAAGTGGAAACCGACCGTGCTCTACTGGCTGTTCGCCAGCGTGCTGCTGATCAGCCAGATCGCTTTCAGGAAGAATCTGATTAAAGCCATGATGGGAAAGCAGATGACCCTCCCGGAAAATATCTGGCACAGGCTGAACCTGGGCTGGGCTGGCTTTTTCACCGTTGTCGGATTCGTCAACCTGTACGTGGCTTTCAACTTCTCCACCGACATCTGGGTCAACTTCAAGCTGTTCGGCATCCTTGGCCTGATGCTGCTATTCGTCCTCGGACAGGGCATGCTGCTGGCAAAATACGTGGTTGAAGTCGAAGAAGAGAAGGACGCGCAGTGATGCTGTACGCCATTATCGGCGATGACGCACCGGGCAGCCTGGAGAATCGCCTGGCCGCCCGCCCTGCACACCTCGCCCGCCTGGATGCCTTGCAGCGGGACGGGCGGCTGACGCTGGCCGGCCCATTCCCCGCGATCGACAGCCCCAACCCCGGCCCAGCCGGCTTTTCCGGCAGCCTGATCGTGGCCGAGTTCGAATCACTGGAAACGGCCCGCGACTGGGCCGAAGCCGACCCTTACCTCTCGGCCGGGGTTTTCGAACGGGTCACCGTCAAACCATTCAAGAAAGTACTGCCTGCATGAGCACCACACCAGAAAAGATTCGTGAACGACTCGTCCCGCTTTCCCCGGAACGCCTGGAGATCGAGGATGAAAGCGCCCGGCATTCCGGCCATGACGGTGCCAAGGGCGGCGGCGGACACTACCGCCTGACCATCGTTTCAGCCCAGTTCGCCGACAAATCGCTGCTTGCCAGACACCGCATGATCAACGAGCTGCTGGGAGATATGCTGCAAAAAGAGATACACGCCATTAGCATAAAGGCGTACACTCTTGGCGAGAATTAAATAGCCTATAATCAACCTTCTACGTTTTTTTAACCAAAGGATGTTATCGATGTTTTCATACAAATCCAAAATTCTTGCGGTCTCCATCGGCAGTATGCTCACTCTCGCTTCCTGCAACGCTCAGGATGGCGACAAATCTGCTGCGGCACCCGCTGTCAGCAGCGCAGCAGCCATCGCCACGGTAAACGGTTCCCCGATCAGCCAGGCGCGCTTCAACTTCCTGCTCCAGCAAAGCCAGCAGCAGGGCCAACCGGATTCGCCCGAAGTGCGGAAAACCCTTCGCGAAAAGCTGATTGTTGAGGAAATCATCGCCCAGGAAGCCCTCAAGAAAGGTATGGACAAGCTGGCCGATGTAAACACCCAGATCGACCTCGCGCGGCAAACCATACTGATCCGGGCCTACCTGCAGGATTTCATCAAGAACAATCCCCTCGGCGATGATGTATTGAAAGCCGAATATGAAAAAATCAAATCCCAGATGGGCGACAAGGAATACCACGCTCGCCACATTCTGGTGGAAAAGGAAGCCGAAGCGAAAGACATCATCGCCAGGCTGAAAAAAGGCGAGAAGTTCGAGAAGCTGGCCGAAAAATCGAAAGACCCAGGCTCCAAGGCCAAGGGCGGCGATTTGGGATGGGCAGCCCCAGCCAATTTCGTGCCGGAATTCAGCGCCGCCATGACCAAGCTGCAGAAGGGCCAGTACACCACCGAAGCGGTGAAGAGCCAGTTCGGCTGGCATATCATCAAGCTCGAGGATTCGCGCGCGATGCAGGCGCCACCCTTCGACGAGGTGAAACAGAACCTGCGCCAGCGCGCTCAACAACAGCAAATCGACAAGATGATCTCCGATTTGCGCACCAAGGCCAAAGTTGAAGAAACAGCGGCACCGGCAGCTGACAAGAAGTAGTTCAGCGAGCTACCCGCAACAATGAACAAGGGCGCCAGTGGCGCCCTTGTTCATTTCAGAATCAACAGAAAATCATCCCACCCACTTCCGCGCATTGCGGAACATCCGCATCCACGGCCCGTCCTCGCGCCATTCCGCAGGGTGCCAGGAATGCTGCACGGAGCGGAAGACGCGTTCGGGGTGCGGCATCATGATGGTGAAACGTCCGTCCGGCGTGGTCAGGCCGGTGATGCCCCGGGGTGAGCTATTCGGGTTGGCCGGGTAACTCCCGGTCGGCTGACCGCGGTTATCGACGTAGCGCAACGCCACTTGGGCGGCATTCATCTGCTGCTCGCTGCCGAATTCAGCGTAACCTTCGCCGTGCGCCACCACAATCGGCATGCGGCTGCCGGCCATGCCATCGAGGAACAGCGACGGGCTCTCGGTCACTTCCACCATAACGAAACGCGCCTCAAACTGCTCCGACTTGTTGCGCACGAAATGCGGCCAGTTCTCCGCGCCGGGGATAATGGCGTGCAGGTTGCTCATCATCTGGCAGCCGTTGCACACGCCCAGGGCAAAGGTGTCGCCGCGCCGGAAGAACGCCTCGAACTCGTCGCGGGCACGGGTATTGAACAGGATCGACTTGGCCCAGCCCTCCCCCGCGCCGAGTACGTCGCCGAAGGAAAAACCGCCGCAAGCGGCAAGACCATGAAAATCCTTGAGCGCGACCCGACCTTCGATGACGTCGCTCATGTGCACGTCCACCGCCTCGAAACCGGCGCGGTCGAAGGCTGCGCCCATTTCCACCTGGCCGTTGACGCCCTGCTCGCGCAGAATCGCCATGCGCGGGCGGCTGCCAATTATGTGAACCTCGCGAAGCGAGACTTCATCCCTCTCTCCCCCAGGGAGAGAGTTAGGAGAGAGGGTAATGAATGGCGCGGCGACGTTGTCGTTAAGATCGAAGCTCAAGGCCGCGTGCAGGCCGGGATCACCGGCATCCAGAATGTGTTCATATTCCTGCTGCGCGCATTGCGGGTTATCGCGCAAAGCCTGCATCCGGTTGGTGGTTTCCGACCATGCGCGCTGCAGCTCGATGCGCGGCATGCCCAGGATTTCCTTGTCATTGCGCTGGATAACCAGATGGTCTTCCCGATTCAGCGTGCCGATGACGTGCAACTCGCCGCGCAGGCCGGTGGCGAAGAACGCTTCCATCACCGCCGCCGTATCGCTGCGCTTCACCTGCAGCACCGCGCCCAGCTCCTCGCTGAACAGCACGCCGAAGATGCGGTCGGTATAGCCGCCAGGCGGCACCACCGGCTCTTTTCCGCTCAGCTCAGCATCGTTGCGGATGCGTTCCAGGCACAGCTCGTCAATGTCTATCGACGCGCCGCAATGCCCGGCGAACATCATCTCGCACAGGGTGGCAAACAGCCCGCCATCGGAACGGTCGTGGTAGGCCAGGATGCGCCCCTCCGCATTGAGGCGCTGCACCGTATCGAAAAGCCCCTTGAGCTGAGCTGCGCTCACCACGTCGGGCGCATCGTTGCCGATTTGTTTGTATACCTGGGCCAGCGCCGAGCCGCCCAGCCGATTTTTGCCCTGGCCGAGGTCGATCAAGATCAGGTCGGTATCGCCAGCATCGGTACGCAAGCATGGAGTCAGGGTCTGGCGAGCATCGACACAAGGTGCAAAGGCGGAAATGATCAGAGACAGCGGCGCGGTGACTTCCTTCTTTTGCCCACCCTCTTCCCAGACCGTCTTCATCGACATCGAATCCTTGCCCACCGGAATGCTGATGCCCAGTTCCGGGCACAACTCCATGCCGACCGCGCGCACAGTGTCATACAGCGCTGCGTCCTCGCCCGGGTGCCCGGCTGGTGCCATCCAGTTGGCGGACAGCTTGATGTCGCCGATTTCGGCGATTCGCGCTGCGGCGATATTCGTGATGGCCTCGCCGATTGCCATGCGACCGGAGGCGGCCGGATCGATCAGCGCCAGCGGCGTGCGCTCGCCCATGGCGAAGGCTTCGCCACGATATTCCTCGAACCCCGCCAGGGTCACCGCCACATCCGCCACCGGAATTTGCCACGGACCGACGAACTGGTCGCGGGCGGTCATGCCGCCGACGGTGCGGTCGCCGATGGCGATCAGAAAGGTCTTGTCCGCCACCGCCGGCAAGCGCAGCACGCGCAGTACCGCCTCGTTGAGGTCGATCCCGGCGGTCTCGAAAGCCGGCAATTCACGGACTAGGTGCGCCACATTGCGCGTCATCTTAGGTGGCTTGCCAAGCAGCACCGACAGGTCCATGTCGATCGGCTTGTTGTTGAAATAGCTGTCTTCGAGGATCAGTCGCTGTTCGGCGGTAGCCTCGCCGACCACGGCGTAGAGGCAGCGCTCGCGCTGGCAAAGCGCCTCGAATTGTGGAAAATCCTCCGGCTTGACGGCGAGCACGTAGCGCTCCTGCGCCTCGTTGCTCCAGATCTGCATCGGCGACATGCCCGGTTCTTCGTTGCGGATGGCGCGCAGCTTGAAGATTCCACCGCGTTTGGAGTCGTTGACCAGTTCCGGCAAGGCGTTGGACAGCCCGCCCGCGCCGATATCGTGGATCGAGATGATGGGATTCCGCTCGCCAAGTTGCCAGCAGCGGTCGATCACCTCTTGGGCGCGGCGCTGCATTTCCGGGTTGCCGCGCTGCACCGAGTCGAAATCCAGGTTTTCGGCATTCGCGCCGGTATCCATGCTCGATGCCGCGCCGCCACCGAGGCCGATCAGCATGGCCGGGCCGCCGAGCTGAATAATCAGCGCGCCCGGCGTGATCTGGTGCTTTTCGGCGTGGCGTGCGGAGATGTTGCCGACGCCGCCGGCGAGCATGATCGGCTTGTGGTAGCCGCGCATTTCCCCAGCCACCTGCTCTTCGTAGGTGCGGAAATAGCCGGCCAGGTTGGGACGACCGAATTCGTTGTTGAAGGCCGCGCCGCCGATCGGGCCTTCGAGCATGATCTGGAGTGGCGAAGCGATGCGACCGGGCTTGCCATATCTAGCCACTCCTTCCCCACCGGGGAAGGCAACGTTTGCCCCCAAGTCGGAACAAGCGCCCTTCACCATTGCCCCTTCTCCCTCTGGGAGAATGTTGGGATGAGGGTAGCCCGCTGGCGGGAGAGGGTTGGGGTGAGGGGCGTAATATTCCCACGGCTGCTTGAATCCCGGAATATTCAGGTTGGAAACAGAAAAACCGGAGAGTCCCGCCTTCGGCCTGGAGCCTCGGCCGGTTGCGCCTTCGTCGCGGATTTCGCCGCCCGAACCGGTGGCCGCGCCGGGGAAAGGCGAGATCGCGGTGGGGTGGTTGTGGGTCTCCACCTTCATCAGGATCTGCGCGTCGTCCTCGTTGTAGCCGTATTTCGCGCCCGCGCCCGGGTAGAAACGCTTGACCTTGTAGCCCTCGATGATCGAGGAATTGTCGGAATAAGCCACCACCGTGCCGCGCGGGCTCTTTTCGTGGGTATTGCGGATCATGGCGAAGAGGGATTTGTCCTGCTTCTCGCCGTCGATCACCCAGTCGGCGTTGAAAATCTTGTGGCGGCAATGCTCGGAATTGGCCTGGGCGAACATCATCAGCTCGACGTCGGTCGGGTTGCGCCCGATGCGCCTGAAGTTCTCCACCAGGTATTCGATCTCGTCCGGCGACAGCGCCAGCCCCATCGAGCGATTGGCTTGCTCCAGCGCTTCCTTACCCTGCCCCAGGATATCCACTGTACTGAACGGCGCCGGTTCGAAATGACGAAACAGTTTTTCCGCAGAGCCGAAATCAGCCAGAACCATTTCCGTCATGCGGTCGTGGATCAGCGGCAGCAGCGCCTGCTTTTCCGTCTGAGTCAGCGCCGAGCCGTCGGCCTTCTGCGCGTAGAACGCCACGCCCCGCTCAAGGCGTTCCACCGCCTCCAGCGCGCAATGGCTGGCAATGTCGGTGGCCTTGGACGACCACGGCGAAATCGTTCCCAGCCGCGGCACCACCAGGAACAGTTCGCCCTGAGGTTCTTCCACCATGGATGCCGGACCGTAAGCCAGGATTTTCTCCAGCACCGACAATTCCGGCGCCTCCAGCGCACGGCGGGTGGCGGCGAAATGCCAGTATTCGGCATGGACATGAGAGATGGCAGGCGCCGTTACACGCAGGCCCTGCATCAGTTTATCGAGGCGGAAAGAAGAAAGGGCGTTGCCGCCGCGCAGTTTGAGCATGAAACTTCCTAGCAGTTAAATTCAGGTGAACAGCAAATCAAGGCGGCGACAATTTCCTCGCGGCGGTACCGTAGCGATGCGATTTTATCACCTAGAGCCCGGCGAGGCACGCCGGCAATCTTGGGGGAGGATAGACATCCGAGCGCAAGATTCAACCAACACCCACCGCGACGGCGCAAAGAACCGATGTGTCATCCGAATCTCCGGCCACCCGACAGGTGAACACCTCGATTTATGCATTTGTTTCCTTTGCGCCTTCGCGCCCCTTTGCGGTTGGTTGAACTGCGGTTTTTCGGATTATTGAAAATTTTCCGTCGCCCGCTCAAGGCGCAATCTGAAGCTGCCCGGGGTCAAGCAGCAGAAAGCGGGCGTAGCGCCCTTCTTTCCTGTTGCCGTCATCACTGACGATAATGACTCGCTGCCGGCCGTCGATCACGGCGGCGCTGACCCCTTCGGCATGCTCGAATCCCGGCAAGCCGGGAACGGTCACATGGCGTGCCGGATCGCCTCGGCAACCGCTCCAGAACCAGAGCCTGAATTGCACCGTCTCGCTGGCGATGGGGCCGCTGATAATCAGGTAGCCGTCCAGGGCGGGCAGGTAGGACATGCCGCGTATTCCGTTGCCGTCGAGGTCCAGCTTTTCCAGGACAGCCGAAATCCGGGGTGGCTCCCCTGCTTCGAAGATTTCAGAGGGGTTGTCAACGTAAGCGATGATGGCCCGGTTGTCGATCAGCGGGCTGCGGAAGCCGATCAGCAGTCGCTGCTGGTCGGGGCTGATCTCCAGCGCCTCGATGTTAAGCCCTCCGCCGACCTTGACGTCTCGTATCCCGGCTGCGGCAGCCAGCACAGGGTGCGCCGCCATTAACACGGGCTTTAACCCCCCGGTCACCCTAGGCGCGACCACACGGCCACCCTCGATTCGGAACCGGATCAGTTTGTCGCGGGATTTCTTCTCGTCGCCATCGCCGTCGCGCGAATGAGAGGTGATGGCATAGAGATACCCCGCCCGGTCGAGGGCGATTCCTTCGAGATCATCCAGCTTGCCGAAAGAATCGCCCGCTTCCAGCGGCTCCGGGTTCAGCGGAGTGCTGCCAATGCGCCCATCGGCGTTGATCGTAACCAGGCTGAACGGATGCTGCTTTTCATCTTCGACGACGAGGAATCGTCCGTCCGGGAGCTGCTGGATGGCGGAAGGCTCATAAATGCCGGTCAGGGCCAGGAACATGAGAACGTCGTTCAGCGCCATGGCGATCATTACCTCCTGCAGCAAGTATTCTGGATATCGGAAATTTTCAGGTGAGGATCGCGACTTCCCCTCACCTCCTTCCGACATCTCGTCGAGCAAGGCTATTGGGGGACGACGATCACCATCCAGGATACCCCGAAACGATCGACGAGCATGCCGAATTTCGAGGAAAAGAAGGTCTTGGCGAGCGGCACCTTGACCTGCCCGCCGTCAGCCAGCGCGGCAAATTTCTGCTCGGCCTCGGCGGCGCCGGCACGGCGCCTATCCTTCGTAAGCCCGTTTCAGCTCGGCGATATCGAGCTTCTTCATTTTCAGCAAGGCGGTCATGGCCCGATCGGTCTTGCGTGGATCCGGATCGGCCATCATGACCGGCAGAACGGCGGGCACGATTTGCCACGACACGCCATACTTGTCCTTGAGCCAGCCGCATTGCTGAGCCGTTTCATCGCCGCCGGCAGAGAGCCGGTCCCAGTAGCGGTCCAACTCTTCCTGGTCGTCGCAATTCACCTGCAGGGAAATCGCCTCATTGAACTTGAATACCGGGCCGCCGTTCAATGCGGTGAATGCCTGTCCGTCGAGTTCAAACGCCACGGTCAGGACACTGCCGGCCGGCATGCCGTGAATCTCGTGTCCCGCCTCGCCGTAGCGGCTGATGCTTAGAATCCGCGAATTCCGGAAGATGGCGCAATAATACTGGGCAGCCTCTTCGGCCTGGGTGTCGAACCACAGGCACGGGGTGATCTTTTGAAGTTTCATGGGTTTCTCCAGCATGGGGATTCGTCGGATGGGTGCAACCATTTCGACTGGACTGGTCCGTGGGCCGAACGCACCGCTTCAAAATTACATGAATTCAGCTTAGCCGATGGATTGCGAGTTGCAAGCAGCATGTCGAACTGACCGGCACTTATGAGGCGGCTTGTGCGGTTGAGTCATTTATAGGATATTTAAGACTTATCCAAGGATCCGAGATTGCCATGCATGCTTCCCCGATTTTCTTTAGTCACGAACTCAGGCAGATAGAACAAATTGCACGAGATAGCGGCGCCGCCGACCTGATGGAGCGGGCCGGCCTGGCCGCGGCGGAAATGGCGCGCGAACTGCTAGCCGGCAAGACCTCGGTGCTGGTGATCGCCGGGCCGGGCAACAACGGCGGCGACGCGCTGGTGGCGGCGCGCCACCTCAAGGCCTGGTGGTTCAAGGTGGCTGTGGTATTCGCCGGCGACGTGAACAAGCTGCCCGCCGAAGCCGCCGCGGCCATGCAGGCTTGGCGGGAGTCCGGCGGCGAAGTGCTGGCCGCCATCCCGGCCGATGGCAAATGGGATCTGGTGATCGACGGACTGTTCGGCATCGGTTTGGCGCGCGAGTTGAGCGGACGCCATCTGGAACTGGTGCGGGAAATCAACCGCATCAACCTGCCGGTGCTGGCGCTGGACGTGCCCAGCGGCCTGGATGCCGATGCCGGCCAGACCTTCCGCGCCGCTGTCCGCGCCAGCCACACCCTCACCTTCATCGCACTGAAACCGGGCCTGTTCACCGCCTACGGGCCGGACTACTGCGGCCAGCTCCATGTCGATACGCTGGGGCTGGATGCCCCTGCCCTGCTTCAGCCCAACGGCTGGCTGCTGGAGAAAAACGAAGTGGCCGCCGCGCTCAAGCCGCGCCCGCGCAACAGCCACAAGGGCTTGCTCGGCAGCGTCGGCATCCTCGGCGGCGCATCCTCGATGTGCGGCGCGGCGCTGCTGGCCGGGCGCGCTGCACTCAAGCTGGGTGCGGGACGGGTCTACGCCGCGCTGCTGGCGGATGCCGCCCCGGCGGTGGACATGGGTCAACCCGAACTGATGCTGTGCTCGCCGGAAAAGCTCTTTCAGCTCGATCACCTGAGCTGCCTCGCCATCGGACCCGGCCTAGGGCAATCCCCGCAAGCAGTTCAATGGCTCAGACAGGCGCTGGAAACTGAACTGCCGCTGGTGCTGGATGCCGATGCGCTCAACCTGCTCTGCCTCCACAACGACCTGCGTGAACTGGCGAAAAGCCGCAAGGGCGGCACTATCCTCACCCCCCATCCCGCCGAAGCGGCGCGACTGCTGTCCAGCACCACCCACGACATCCAGCAGGAACGGGTTCATACCGCGACGCGGATCGCGCAGCGCCTTAACTGTCTGGTGGTACTGAAAGGCGTCGGCAGCATCTGCGCGACACCCAAAGGGGAATGGTTCGTCAACCCCACCGGCAACCCCGGCATGAGCAGCGCCGGCATGGGCGACGTGCTGACTGGCATGATCGCCGCCCTGATCGCCCAACGGATGACACCGCAATCCGCCCTGCTGCTGGCGGTTTACCTGCACGGTGCGGCGGCGGACGATCTGGTGGAACAAGGCATCGGCCCGATCGGACTGACCGCGACGGAAGTCGCCGACGCAGCCAGGATGCTGCTTAACCGATGGATTTACCCTAAGAAGCTGTCTTAACAAATATCATGGGATGCGTTGCAGCCAGAAAGCCCGGCAGCTAGGCGCGCGACGCAGGTCGTAGCTGGCCTACGATGCCAAGGAGCGCAACGACACTGCCGGGCTTTCTGGCTGCAACCCTTCGGGACGTCGGCATTTGGCCCTCCGGCTTTGTCGCGGCTTGCTGGTTTGAAATGACCAAACGGCGCCAACCCTCTCTCCAACTCTCCCCCGCTTGCGGGGGAAAGGGCAATCGATCCCTCTCCCTCTGGGAGAGGGTTTGGGTGAGGGCAGCCGCTTCGCGCCGGAGGGCCAAATGCCTTAGTCGCACCCATGATATTTGTTAAGACAGCTTCTAAATAATCAGCTTCAACCCGATCAGGATAGTGACGACCTCAAAGGCGCGCTTGATCCAGCGGTTGCCCTTTTTGATCGCATAGTGGCTGCCGACATAGCCGCCGATCAGCGAACCCGCCAGCAGCGCAGGCATCCAACCCCAGGCGATGGTGCCGATCATGCCCAGCACAATCGCTCCGGTTCCGTTCCACACCAGCCCGCACAGCACCAGGGTATAAGCCACTGCTCGCTTGTAGTCGAGGCCGAAATGGTGGATCAGCCACATGGTGAGAAACAACCCGGTGCCGGAAGTGATCGAGCCGTTAAGGAAACCGACCACGAAAAGGCCAACCACGCCTGTCGCGAGCGCTCGCCCTTCGCGGTTTCTGGGTGTATGGTCCAGGCCCAGCTTCGGCCTGAAGAAGGAATACAGCCCCAACCCCAGGGTCAGAAATCCCAAGGCAAGCTGTGCGTATTGCGCCGGGATTTTGAGGATGGTGCCGGCCCCCAGCACCACGCCGGGCAGGCCCGCACCCAGAATGATCAGGGAAAAGCGCCGTTCCAGGTGGCTTTCGCGCCAGTGGCGCAGGGTCGCGCCTAGCCCTAGCGCCACGCTCGCCACCTTGTGGGTGGCCAGCGCCACGCCGAACGGCAGGCCGAGGAAAATCAGCATGGGAAACTGGATCAAGCCGGCTCCGCCGCCGGACAAGGCGGAAAACCAGTTGGCAAGGAAGGAAGCGAAGAAAAGGACGAACTGCTCGGCAACGCTCATCCGGTCAAGCGCTTACCCCGTATTCAGCCGGATGCTTGACATAAAACAGCCGCAAATTTTCTGACTTGAGCAGGTCCAGCAAGTACTCTGCCTGCTTCTCGCTAACCAGGAATTCGAGTTCAACCGGCAACTCGCCCGCCAGCTCGAAGAAAGCCTCCTCATGCAGGCGACCATGACGGCCAAAACCGGCAATGGCGCGGAACGCCGTACCGCCCAGAACTCCCATGTCCCTGGCCTGTTCGAGCAACCACTCATAAAGCAGAATGCCATTGTGCAACCGCGATTCGCTAACAAACAATTTCAGACAGATTCCCTGCATGGTCTTATCCTTTCAAGAATTTCACAGTCCAAATACCTAAAATCGTCGCAACCAGCGACCCGGCGACGTGTGCCCCGACTATTACCGCACCCCAGGCATATTGGGCGCGCAGCAGCAGCGTCATGGTTTCACCCGAAAAGGTGGAAAAAGTGGTCAGTCCGCCGAGAAAGCCGGTGACGATCAGCAGCCGCGCTTCCGGCGGCAGGCCGGGATGGTCGGCAAACATTGCCATCGCCAGTCCCATCAGGTAGCCGCCCACCAGGTTCGCCGCCAGCGTGCCCAGCGGCAGCGTGGGAAACACCGGATTCCACAGGAGGCCGAACCACCAGCGCAGCCAGGCGCCCACCATCGCGCCAGCGCCAACGGCGAGCAAGCCGTAAAATGTCATTGATTTCTCTCCATCCCTCACCCCTGCCCTCTCCCGCCTGCGGGAGAGGGGGACGAGGGATCGCTTTGCGATTCTTGCATTACCGCAGCATCATAAACCATGCCGCCAGTCCGAGCAAAGTAACGAGCAGCACCGGCAGCGTCAACACCACCCCAACTCGGCAATACTCGCCCCAACCTATCCGGATGCCGCGCGCTTCCAGCACGTGCAGCCACAGCAGCGTGGCGAGGCTGCCCAGCGGCGTCATCTTCGGCCCCAGGTTGCAACCGATCACGTTGGCGTAGATCATCGCCTCCCGCACCAGCGTGGAAAGATGGGCATCATGGATGGCCAGGCTGGCCACCATCACCGTCGGCAGGTTGTTCATCACCGCCGACAGAAAGGCGAACAGGAATCCCGCCCCCAGAGTGGCAGGCCAGAACCCCTGCCCGTCCAACCATTCCAGAATAGCTCCCAGTTCGGCTGTGAGCCCCTGATTGCGCAAACCGAACACCACCAGATACATGCCCAGCGAAAACAGCACGATCTGCCACGGCGCCTCGCGCAGCAGGGTCATCACCGGGATAACCGCCTGCGGTTGCTTGCGGATGAAATGTTCGCGCAGCGCCGCCAGCACCAGCAGCAGCGCCGCTGTCCCGGCCACGGCAGAAACCGGCAAGCCGAGAGGATGGGCAACAAAATAACCCGCCATCAGGAATACCAGCACCAACCAACCCATTTTGAATACGAAGGGGTCGCGAATCGCCCCCGCCGGGTCCGGCAAAGCCGCGATCTCGAAGCGCGGCGGCAAATCCTTGCGGAAGAACAGCCACAGCACCGCCAGCGAGGCCAGAACCGCCAGCACGTTGACCGGCACCATCACCGCCGCGTAATCGGCGAAGGAAATGCCGAAATAGTTGGCAACGATGATGTTGGTGAGGTTGGAAATCATCAGCGGCAGGCTCGCCGCATCCGCCATGAATCCGGCCGCGAAAACGAAAGCCAGCGCGGCGGCCGGTCGGAAGCGCAGCGCATGCAGCATTTCCAGCACCAGAGGAGTGAGGATCAGCACCGCGCCATCATTGGCGAAAATCGCCGCCACCACCGCCGTCAGCAGCACGATCAGCAGAAACAGCCAGTGGCCGTAACCCCTGCCCCAGCGCGCCACATGCAGCGCCGCCCACTCGAAAAACCCGGCGGCATCGAGGACCAGGGAAATGACGATCAGCGCGATGAAGGTAAAGGTGGCATCCCACACTATGCCCCACACCACTGGCACGTCCGCCAGCGTAATCACACCGGCGAGCAGCGCGACCGCCGCTCCGAGCAGCGCGCTCCAGCCGATGCCGAGGCCGCGCGGTTGCCAGATCACCAGTGCCAGTGTGGCGGCGAAGATCAGGATGGCAATGAGCATTCAGGAGAAAAACGAGAAGATGTATTGCCCCGCCAGAAGCATCAGCAGCATGCCCAGCAACAACTTGAGCGTTCCTTGCTGAACGTGCTTCTGGCAACGGGCGCCGAAGTACATCCCGGCCAAACCGCCCAGGCCGAACAGCAGGCCCAGCGCCCAGTCCGGATGCGTCGCCATCCCCGCCGGCGCGGGAAGCAGGCTGTACATCGCCACCCCGGCCAGCGAGGTGAACAGCGTGCCGGCAATCGCCGCCCCGGCGATGGCATGCACCGGCAGGCCGAACAAGGCCACGCAGAACGGCGCGATGATAGCGCCGCCACCGATGCCGTATGTGCCGCCGATCACGCCGACAACCAGCGCCAGCAGGAACATGGCCGGCACGCTGAAGGAAAAGACCTGCTCGCCGAAGGAAAAACCAGCCCTGGCCAAAGAGAACTGGAGCATACGGATTTCCGTCACGTACAGGGGCTTAGCCGCCTCTGACCGGGGTTCTCGCTGCCGGGGCAAGAATTCAGCCAGCACTCGATAGCCGATATACAGCAGCACCATCCCGACAAACAGCTTGAAATCGCGCGGGTCAGGCAGATACCCTACCCGCAGGTAAAAGCCGATGACGATGCCCGGCAGGGTGCCGGCCACGATCACCCACACCAGCGGCCATACCATGCGGCCCTCGCGCAGGTAACGGTAAACGCCGCCGGGCGTTGCTACCAGGTTAAACACCAGATTGGTGGCGCTGACCGAGGGCGCGGTGTAGTTCAAGATACTCATCTGGAACGGGAGCAGCAGAAACGCCCCGGAGATGCCCACCATGGAAGTAAAAAAGGAAATGATGAATGCCACCAGCGGCGGCAACCACAGCCAGGTGTGTACGCCGGAAACGGGGAAAACAGCCAGATAATCCATTCAATTAACCAATCGGCACCTAATGGATCCCCATTATCGCCGCATTTTACCCATCACCCAAACATACAGCATCGGCAGATAAAACAGACTCAGCACCGTGCCCAGCAGCAACCCGCCAATAGCCGCCACCGCCAGCGGCGACATCCGCTCCAGTCCGATGGCGCGCTGCATGGCGATGGGAATCATGCCGGCGATGGTGCCGAAGGCGGTCATCAGGATCGGGCGGTAGCGCAGCTGCACCGAGCCGAGCGCGGCACTCAAGGCGTCTTGCCCTTCTTTTCGGCGTTCCTGAATAAAGTCCACCATCAGAATGGAATTCTTGATGATGATCGAGCACAACAAGATGATGCCGAGGGTGGCCGGCATGCCCAACGCCTTGTCGAATGCCAGCAGTCCCCACAGCGCACCGATGGCCGCCAGCGGCAAAATCAGGATGGAAAGCAGCGCCAGCGGCGCGCTGCCGTAGGCCGGCACCAGCACGCCGAACAGCAGCAACACACCCACCGCCAGGCCCACCATCATGCGCTTGGTGGAATGGCTGCCGGCGCCATTGTCGCCTTCGTCGCGCATGCTCACCCCGGCGGGCAGCACCTGGCGAGCGGCGGCCTGCGCCCTTTCGCTGAGGATGCTGACCGGCATGGTGTTGCGGTAGGCCAGCACGTCGGCGCTGTAACGCAGGGCATCGGTGGTCAACAGCGCCAAGCCCGGTTGATGGACGATGCGGGAGATTTCGCCGAGCGAGACCGAAGTGCCGTCCGGCAGTTGAATCGGCAGCAAGGTCAGCGCTTCCGGATTGGAGCGATAGGGCTCGCCGAAATAGCTCCGCACCGGCAGCGAGCCGACCGTCGGCAGTTTGCTCAAGGAAGCCAGCGGCGCGCCTTTCAGTGGCAACTGGGCAGCCACTGCGTCCGGCGTCAGTCCCAGCGCGCGCAGTTTGTTTTCGTCCAGCGCCAGGCTGATTTCCGAGGTGTGGCCGTCCCATGTGGTGGAAACCGAGGACAGGCCCGGCACGCCTTGCAGCGCTGCTTTGACCCGCTCGGCGGCCAGCGGGAGCAAGCGCCAGTCGTCGGCGAACAGGCGCAGATCGACCGGCGCCTTGATGGTGGACAGCGCGGTGGTGCCGGAATCGAAGACATCCGCCACCGTCACTCCCGGCATCGCTGCCACCTGGCGGCGCAGGTCGGCTTCGATCTGCCAGCTGGTTTCATCGCGCTCCAGACGGGTGACGTAGGTGATGTTGAGCGTGGCTTCGGCGGGTAACTGGCCTGAGCCGAGCGAGATCACCCCGGCTTCGGAACCGAAAATGGCACTGACCCGCTTGACCCTCTTATCCTGCATCAAGCGCGCCTCGAACTCCTTGAGCAGCGCTTCGGCGACGCTTACCGGCTGGTTCGCGCTGAAGCGGACATGCACCCGTACGTTGCCGGTATCCATCGGCGGCATGGCTTCCTTGCCGATGATCGGGATAATGGTATTGAAGCTGAACACCAGCAGCGCAAACGGCGGAATCACCAGCAACAGGCGGCGGATGAAACCGCCATTGAAAGCGAAGCCCAGCATCCCGGTGTAAAGTTTCACGCCCGGCGCAAAGGTGCGGTGGTAAATGTTTTCCAGCGCACGCTCGAAGCGGTTCTTCTGCGGCAGGCCGTTGCGATACCAGAATGCCGACAGGCGCGGGATGAAGGTCACGGCGACGAAGTAGGAGACGAACACCGCGATCACCACGGTGAGGATCATGTGCTTGTAGACCTGTTGGGGAAAATCGCCGACGAACATCAGCGGGGAAATCACCACTGCCGTCGCCAGGGTGCCGACAAATACCGGGTAGAGCACTTCTTCCGTGCCTCGCTTCACCGCCGTTTGCATGTCTTCGTGCAACTCGTCCAGATGCCGTTCGATATTCTCCAGCACCACCACGGCGTCATCCACCAGCATGCCCAGCGCCAGGATGATGCCGGTCATCACCAGGATATTGAGTTCCTTGCCGAGCAGCCACAGGATTGCCAGCGTCACCAGGAACACCAGCGGGATGCTGACCAGGGCGGTGGCAACCGCGCGCCAGTTGCCGAGGAACAGCAAGATCACCAGGGCGGTGAAAATGATCGCGTCGATCAGCGCCTTGACCATGTTGTCGTTGGAAATCCGGATCAATTCTCCCTGGGTGTCGCTGACGGCAAACTCGATTTGCGGATAGTGCGCTTTCAGCGCCGGCAGCACCTTTTCGGCGTCGTCGATGGCGGCCTGCACCGCAGTGCCCGGCGCGCGCAGCACCGCCACCGCGATGCCGGGCTTGCCGTTGCCGTGGTATGCGGAATAACGGTCGGCATGGGACAGGCTGAGCTCGGCCACATCGCCCAGTTTCACATCTCGGGTGAGCGGCAGCAGGCGCAGTTTTTCGATGTCGGTGCGCTCGCCGTAGAGGGTCAGGGTAAAGCTGCTGCCCTTGCCCATGAGATTGCCGAGAGGCCAGTCGCGGTTCATCTTGCCGACCGTCTCCTGCAACTGAGCCTGGCTGATGCGGTAGCGCGCCAGCCTGAGCGGATCGAACTCGATCCGCACCGCGGGCTCGTAGCCGCCAAAGATTTCCACGTTGGCGACGTTGGGCTGGGTGACCAGCGCGGCACGAATGTCGTTTTCCGCCAGCATGCGGATTTGCGCCAGGGTCAGGCTATTGCCTGGCTTGGGGGAAAGCGTCAGCACCATCACCGGGTTGGTGAAAGCGCCCACGGCATACACCGACGACGGCGGGGCATCCGCCGGCAGCTTGGCGCGCACCCTGGAGATGGCGTTATTCACATCCAGCAGCGCGGCATCCAACCCCTTCTCGTATTCGAACTCGGCGCGAACGATGGATACCTCGTTCTTGTTGGTGCTCTGCACGTCGCGAACCTTGCTCAGGGAATACAGCTCCTGCTCGATCTGGCGAGACACCTTCTGCGCCACGCTTTGCGCGGCAGCGCCCGGCAACTGGGTGATGACGGTGACCTGGGGACGTTCGACATCGGGATACATGTTGCGCGGCATCTTGAGATAGCCGATCACGCCGAGTATCGAGGCGATGACCAGAATCACGTTGAGCAGCAGCGGCCGCCCGTGAAAGTATCTGAACAGCATGATCTACTCTCCGCCGGACTGGATCGTGAACGGCGCCCCGGCAACCAGGCGGGACAGGATATCCGGGCTGGCGCAGATCACCCACCGCCCGGCCAGAGCGGCGTCATGGGCGACCGCACCCTCCTCGCCTTGGGCGGCAATGGCGACGCGGATCGTTTCGATCTCCCCGGCCGACTGCGGTTTGCGGTGATGTCCGGCTTCGGGCGCGGCTTGCGCCTTCGCGTGGGCGGCGGGTTGATCGCTGTGCTTCCGGTGCTCCTGTCCGGCGTGTTCCGGCTGGTGCGCCGGCGGCTGGGCGGGCATTTCTCCGTTGCTTTTCTCCTTGAGCGCCAGGAGGGTCGCGGTATGGCCGTCGTCGTTCAAAAGGCAACCACGCGGCAGCAACACCGCCTCCGGCGAGCGGAAAACCACCAGCCTGGCGTCGATGCGCGACCCCGGCTGCAGGTCCACATCCTGACTGCGCGCCTCGAAGCGGCGCAAGCCTTGCGCACCGGCTTCCGGCCACGAGCGCAGGGGGAGCATTTGATCGCCGATGCGCAATCCAGCCGGTTGCAACGTTTCCGGCACGTTCACCAGCAAACGGACGCCGCTGGAGGTATCGGTAATCTTGAGCAGGGGTTTGCCGGGAGTGACCAGGTCGCCCTGCTGGGCCAGGCGCTGGCTGACCACGCCGTCGAACGGCGCGGTCACCACGGCGCCGAGCAGGTTTTCCCGGGCCAGCATCTGGCGCGAGCGCGCTGTTGCCACAACGGATTCGGCGGCCTGCACCTGCTCCAGGGAAACACCCTGGATCTGGTAAAGCGCCTGGACGCGACGCAGGCGTTCCTGCTCGGTTTTGAGATTGCTATCGGCGGCGGCCAGCTCGGTATCCAGCGAGTTGGTTTGGCCTTTTCCCTGATCGGAAGACGTCATGTCGAGCCGCGCCAGCAGGGCGCCGCGCTTGAAGCGCTCGCCCTCGAACAAGGGCAGCGCCGTCACATAGGCGAACAGACGGCTCGCCACCACGCTGTCGCGCACCGCCTGCACATCCACCACGACGGGCAGGGTTAGCCGCGTATGTCCGACCGACAGCAGCCTGGCTTCGACTACCGCCGGCAACAGGGCCGGCGGCATTTCGTGGCCATGACGCTGGCTCTTGCTGTTGAGCAACCAAGCGCCGCCGCCGATCACGGCGACGACAAGCAACAGGATTATGGCTATTTTCTTCATTGGGCATCCATTCGAGCGATATAGGTTTCGGCGGGCAATCCAGTAATCACCTGAGCGGCAGACCAGGCAGCAGCGGCACGCGCCCTGGCTTGCGCCAGTCGATAGCGGGCGTCGAGCAGGTCGCGTTCGTGGCGGAACAGGTTTTCCAGGGTCTGGTTGCCGAGCCGCTGCATTTCCAGTTGCACTTCTGCCACCTGCTCGCGGTAGGCGACTTCCCGTCCCATCGCGACGGCATCCGCCAGCGCGGCATCGTAGGCAGCGCGCAAGCTGGCAAGCTGGCGGTCGCTTTCGCGCCGGGCGGCTTCACCTTGCTCGGCGGCGGCCATGGCATTCAGCTTTTGCGCTTTCGCCTGGCGGTATTGGGAAACCCCCAATGGCAGGCTCAGCACCCCGCCCACCACCCAGGTATCGCGGTGATCGCCGCTTCCGCTGTTGCGAAAATAATTGGCGTCCATGCTGACGGATGGCAGCAAGGCACGGCGGCTTTCCTCGGCTTGGGCTTGCGCCGCCAGATGGCGCGCCTGAGCGATTTGCACCGGCAAGGTGGCGTCGGATGTCGTATCCCAGGCCTGCACATGAATTTTACCTGCCGCCGGCAGGAATTTCTCCTGCCCGCCGGCTTCGGCGAGATCGGCCTGCGCCTGCGCCATCGCACCGCCGAGCACGGCCTCGTCGGCGACCAATCTCGCCAGTTCGCTTTCGGCATAACGGGCATCCACCCCTGCCGCCTTGCCCAGCTCGACTTCTTTCCGAACGCGCCGATAGGTGGCCTCCACCCGCTTGCGGGCGGAGGCCAGCGCCTCGCCTTGTTGGCGCAAAGCTTGCAGGGCGAGGTAGGCATTGGCCGCCTGGTGCAGCTTGAGCAGGGTTTGCTGGCGGCCCAGCAATTCGGCTGCAACCAGGTCTTGTTGCGCACGCTCCCGATTGGCCGCGATCACGCCGAACACATCCACCGGCAAGCTGTAATTCACGCCGGCTTGGGCGATGCGCTCGGAAATCAGCGGGACCATCGTCGTACCGGGCGTAAACACCCCCACCACGCGCTGGTCCTCGTAGCGATGCCATCCGCTGGAGACCACGGCGCTGCCGAAATAGCGCCCCTTCGCGGCATCTTTCTGGGCTTGCGCCGCTTCGACCTGATGGGCTGCCGCGCGTAGCTGGGGATGTTGCAAGGTCGCCTGCAAAAGATCACCCAATTCGCCTGCCGTTGCGCCCAAACAAAACGCCATCCCCAATACCAGGGAAATACTTCGAACTCCCAGGATGCGGGAGCCGTGATTTTTATTGTCTTTCGCCATATCCATAGCCCGTAAATGCCGCACGGGTGGATTAGAACATTCCCACGTAAATGGAGCGTTGCAGCGACGGTCATTTTGTAACGAAATGTAACCAGCCCGCTCTGGGCTTACTCTGGGTTACATTTCCGTTGCCTGGAAGGCCGCAGAAAAGGTATAAACAACGCTATGACAGCACCCGACCATATTCTCGTCGTGGACGACGATGCCGAAATCCGCAGCCTGCTGGGCGTCTATCTGCGAAAAAACGGCTACCAGGTGACCGCTGTCGGCGACGGCAGAGGCATGCGGGCGACGCTCGACCAGGGACGGGTCGATCTGATCGTGCTCGACCTGATGCTGCCCGGCGACGATGGTTTGGTGTTGTGCCGCGATTTGCGCGCGCGTTCGGCCATCCCGATCATCATGCTGACCGCGCGCGGCGACGAGACCGATCGTATCGTCGGCCTGGAAATGGGGGCCGACGACTACCTGCCCAAGCCGTTCAACCCGCGCGAACTGCTGGCCCGGATCAAAAGCGTTTTGCGCCGCGCCAGAAACCTGCCGGACAGCGCGAATCTGGAAGACGCCCGCTACATCCATTTCGCCGCCAGGCGGCTGGATGTGCATGGGCGCCAGCTGCTTTCTCCCGCAGGGGTGGTGATTCCATTGAGCGGGGCGGAATACCGTTTGCTCAAAATATTCCTCAGCCATGCCAACCGCGTGCTGAGCCGGGATCAATTGATGGATTGGCTACAGGGGCGCGAAACCGACCCCTTCGAACGCAGCATCGACGTTCAGGTCAGCAGGCTGCGCAACCGGCTGGGAGACGACGCCAAGGAACCCTCCATCATCAAGACGGTTCGCGGCGAGGGCTATGTGTTGGCGGCGCAGGTGGCGATGGAATGATGCAGCACTTCATGCCGCAAACCCTGTTCAGCCGAATGGTACTGATCCTGCTCGGCGGCCTGATTGCCGCGCAACTTATCAGCGCCGTCATTCATCTGCGCGAACGCGGCAAACTCCTGTATCGCGCCAGCACCATGCTGGCGGCACAGCGGGTCGCGGATCGGGTCCATGTGCTGGACGCCCTTGACCGGGAAGGACAGAACGCATTACTCGGCGCGCTCAATTTGCCCGAATTGCGGGTTTCATTGGATGGCGAGCCCCGCGCCATCCCTGCCGATACCCTGTCGCCTGATTTCGAAAGCATCTTGCGCGACCGATTTTCGAAAAAGCGCGCCATCCGCATAGCCGCCCCCCAAGCCATCACGGACGAAACGCCGCGCCACGATCTGAAAACGCATGACAATAGCGCCATCGGACAAAATTTTGTCCCGCAGGAACTGGCGTTGGTCGTCCAGGTGCAATTGAAAAACGGCAGATGGGCAGGGTTCGAATTCACCTTGCCGCAAATCGCCTTCGTCTGGCCTTATCATCTGTTGGCGAACCTGCTCATTCTGCTCGTCGTCGTGCTGGTTTTTTCGCTCGTCGCCGTGCGCCTGGCAACACGCCCCCTGCTCGCTCTGGCCGAAGCCGCGGAAGACCTGGGCAACAACATCAATCGCCCGCCCCTGGCCGAGCACGGCTCAACCGAGGTGCGCCGCGCGGCGCAAGCCTTCAACACCATGCAGCATCGCCTGGCGAGCACCATTCAGGATCGCACCCGCATTCTGGCCGCGATGTCGCATGATCTGAAAACGCCCATCACCCGATTGCGGCTGCGTGCCGAACTCCTTGACGATAGCGAGCTGAAAGCAAAATTCGACAAGGATTTGCAGGAAATGGAGTCCATGGTTACCACTACCCTCGACTTCATGCGCGGGGTTGACAGCCAGGAACCGATGCAACCCGTGGACATCATGGCCTTGCTGGAGAGCATCCAGGCGGACGGAAAAGAAATGGGGCAGGAAATCCACATTCAGGGCACCATTTCGCGCCCTTACTTCGGCGCTCCAAACGCCCTAAAACGCTGCCTGGGCAACCTGATAGACAACGCCATCAAGTATGGAATGCGCGCGGAGATTGTCTTGCAGGATAGCGAGAAACGCCTGGAAATCCGCATTCGTGACCATGGTCCCGGCATCCCGGAAACGCTGCTCGAACGCGTGTTCGAGCCTTTCTTCCGCCTGGAGGAGTCGCGCAGCCGCGATACGGGTGGCACTGGTTTGGGACTGAGCATTGCCCGAAGCATCGCTCAGGCCCATGGCGGCGAACTGGTGCTGTGCAATGCCGCCGACGGCGGCCTCGAAGCGGTTATTTCGCTGCCGCGCGCCAGGATGCAGCAGATTTAGCGCACGAACGCCTTCCTGCCTGCATACACCGCCGACTCGCCCAGATACTCCTCGATGCGCATCAGCTGGTTGTACTTCTCCACTCTTTCGCCGCGGCACGGCGCGCCGGTCTTGAGGTGTCCAGTGCCCAGGGCGACGGTGAGATCGGCGATGAAACTGTCCACCGTCTCGCCGCTGCGGTGCGACACCATGGCACCCCAGTTGGCACCGTAGGCCAGACTTTGCCAGCCGATTTACTATAACGGACTACGACTGCGTGCGCATCAACAAAAAATCATCTCTTCATTGATTATTTTGGCGGCAAGCTAACTGCCGGATTCAGGAGGATTTCGGTATATCCAGCAACGCAACAAACTCATCCAGCGGCACTGGCCTGCTGAACAGATAGCCCTGATAGAGCATACATCCAACCTCCTCAAGGAAATCACGTTGCGCCTGCGTTTCCACACCTTCAGCTATCACTTCCATACCCAGATTACCCGCCATACCGACAATGGTTTGAATAATGGCCGCATCGGTGGATTTTGTACCGATGTTGCGCACGAATGACTGGTCAATCTTCAGTTGATCGAGTGGCAGTTGGCTCAGGTAGGCCAGCGATGAGTAACCCGTACCAAAATCATCCATGGAAAAGCGCACGCCGATTTGTTTCAGTGCCCACATCTTGGAAATCGTATCGGCAACATCGCCGAGCACCATGCTCTCGGTCAGTTCCAGTTTGAGACGCGACGGATCGATCGCGGTTTGCTTAAGCACTTCATTCACTTGAGCCACGAAATCAGGTTGATGGAATTGCCGAGCACTAACATTGACCGCCAGTTGTAAATCATGGGTGTACGGT
The DNA here is from genome assembly GCA_964559825.1 of uncultured Sulfuricella sp. GTDB lineage: Bacteria > Pseudomonadota > Gammaproteobacteria > Burkholderiales > Sulfuricellaceae > Sulfuricella. Next base: position 25,817 of record CAZLJK010000026.1, read on the forward strand.
TCTGCTTCCCATGTCTTGATCTGTTTACAGGCGGTCTCCAGCACCCATTTCCCGATCGGCAGGATGAGTCCGGTTTCTTCCGCCAGCGGGATGAATTGCAGCGGCGAGATCAAGCCCCGTTCCGGATGTATCCAGCGCAGCAACACCTCGGCACCCAGAATGTGCCCCACGTGGTCAATCTGCATCTGGTAGTAAAGCCTGAATTCCTGCTTGTGCAATGCCTCCCGCATCCCAGCTTCAAGCTGGGAGCGAGTTTCCAGCACCTCCTGCATGGCGGGATCAAAGAAGCGCAGGGTATTGCGACCGGATTTCTTTGCTTCGTACATGGCCGTGTCAGCCTGTTTAAGCAACTCATCGAGCTTTTGTTTGTTTTTGTCAAACAAAGTGATACCTACACTCGACGAGCTATGAATCTCGTTTTCTTCAAGAAGGTAGGGCCGGTTGATGGCCTCGAGCACTTTTTCTCCCACCCCCCGTGCCTGCGTGGCAGCCTGTGCGCTGTCTTCGCTTAACCCCTCCAATAACACCACGAATTCATCTCCGCCGAAACGGGCCAAGGTATCGCCTTCCCGCACGCAGGCTTGCAGCCGTTTGGCTACCTCAACCAGCAGCAAATCGCCAACAGCATGCCCCTTGGTGTCATTCAAGGTCTTGAAATTATCCAGGTCGATGAACAGGAGTGCGCCGCCGGTCCGATTGCGTGCACCGCTTGCGACTGCATGCCGGAGGCGGTCAAACAGTAGACGGCGGTTGGGCAGCCTACTGAGCGGGTCATAAAAGGCGAGATTATGAATTTCGTCTTCAGCGTGCTTGCGTTCGGTGATATCCATAAACGCACCCACATAATTTATGACTTTGCCATCGATGCCGACGACGGCGGTAATGCTCATCCATTCCGGGTAGATTTCGCCATTCTTGCGCCGGTTCCAGATTTCCCCTTGCCAGTAGTAGTCGCGACGCAGGCATTCCCACATGCGCTGATAGAACTCTGCGCTCTGACGATCAGACTTGAGCATGGTTGGTTTCTTGCCGATGACTTCCTCGGCCCTGTAACCGGTCAAGCGGGTAAACGCCGAGTTAACCTTGAGAATCACCTCATTCCCATCGGTTACCATCATGCCCTCTTCGGTCTCGAAGGCGATAGCGGCAATACGCAAAGCCGCTTCGCGTTCTTCCAGCACCGTCATCATGCTATTGAAGGCATGGGCCATGTCGGCGATGTCCTTTGGCCCGGCAGGCACGGCTCGTACTTGCGGCTCTCCGGCCTTGGCGCGCCCCATGCTGGCCGATAACTGGTTGAGCGGCAGCGTCATGCGATGGGTGAGGAAGCGGATCAGGAACAGGAACAGCAGCGCGAAGGAAAAAGACGTGGTCAGATTGGTGACGAAGGTATCGGTGGTCGTCTGGGTCAGTGCCGCTTTGCTCATCACCACTGCAACATGTCCAAGCAACTCGGGTGCGGTTGCTTCAAGGAAAGGCGATTCAGCGGAAGGCTGCGAATATACCGACGCGACAAAGTGCCATGCGTTCCGGCTTTCCGCGTCGAGAGCGGAAGCGGCTTGCGCCCCGTAGGCCCGGTTTCGAATGGGGAGTTCGGCGGCGCTGCCGCGCGCCAGCAATATGCGCTGCTTGGCATCGCGTATTTCCACCCTGACCACACCCGGAAAAGCCATGGTAGCGTTCACCACCTCGGCGGCGTTTTCGGCCGAAGCGTAAATCAGCGCCAAGGAACTCTGACGCGCCAGATTCTCGGTGATGCGCTGACCCTGCTCGAGAAGGTTGCGACGCACCCGCTCGTTGCCCTGCCACGATCCCACCAGAGAGGAAAACAACGCCAGGAAGAAAATACCGAGCGTGACCGTGATCCCAAGCTGGCGCTGGAAAGTGGATTTTTGGAGAAATGCGGCGAGTATCTTCTTCATGATCGGTGCAGGCTATTGTTCAGGGAACGCCAGGTCGAAACCTTGCTGACGGCTGGGAGTGAGTCCAAGGTGCTTGGCGGTGCGCAGGTTGATTGCCATCAGCACTTCGCGCAACGGAATCATGCCACGCGCGCTGTAGCTGCCGGAAGACAGATAACTCAGTGCCGAGCCGGCGAGATGGCGACCCAGCCCGACATTGTTGGGATAAAGCGAGAACAGCACGCCGCGCCGGACGTGGCCGAAGCTGCTGGAGAATACCGCCAGGTTGCGACTCCAGGACCCCTGCAGCACCAGCGGAAGCACCGAGCCTTCTTCCACCGTGGTGGAATCCTGAGGCAGCCATAACGCATCCTGGCGACTGTCGGCAGCGGCAAGAATTTCCTGATAAGCGCGCATCGCGCTACGCAAATCCTGCGCTTCATAGGCCACCAGTTCCAACCCTTGGGCGCGCGCAGCCTCTTTCGCGAGGCGCATCAGCCAGCCATTCTGGCGCGGGTCGTACACGGTGAACACGCGCCGCGCGGCAGGCATGAACCCCTTCAGGCGCGAGAACAGCAGCGCCGGATCCGGCGTCAGGCTATTCACCGGTTGATCGCGCATTTCGTTTTCCGGTGCCGTCAATACGCCGCCTACCACCACGCCGGTGTTGCGATCCAGCGCGGAGGCGACCTTCATTCCCTGCCGTCCCAGCGCGATCACCACCCTGGCATCCTGGCGACGCAAGGCATTTTTCAGTTCGCCGATGTCCACATTCGATCCTACTGCATAATTGGCAACCTGCGCTTTGGCCTCGTCCTCGATGCCCTCGATGATCTGCATGAACACACTGCGATAAGGTTCGCCGATGTCCGGATAGATGACCGCGATTGCACCTGCTCCCGGCCCCAGCGCGAGCATGTTGGTCATTCGCCCTGTAGCGCTGGCAACAGCGGGGCCGACCTCGCCGAAACCGGCGACCCGGACAGGAAAAACCACCACCTCGGGGAACGCCTCGATGGCGTGAATCACTTCGATGAAGTCGTCCTGCACCGGAGTGTCCCCACCGAACATGACGGCAGTCGGGTACGTTGGGATCGCCCATGCCGGAGCAGCGGCAGCCATCAGCAGCGCGACGCACAGCAACCATGCCCGCTGGCCGACGCGGGTCCGGGGTTTTCCAATACGGCTTCTTGGCTCGCGTCTCATAGCTTGTAAATCGCTTGCAGCCACAAGGAGCGCGGCGCCATAGGCAGGTCGTCGGGAATCAGTCCAGGAGCCAGACTGGGTTCGCGGACATCGGCGTCGAACAGGTTACGCATGGAGGCGGCAAAGTCCCACTGGCCCTTGGTCTGGCTGCGCACGGTCAGGTCCACCGTGGTGTAGTCCGGCACTTGGGGCCGGGTGTCGCCGGCGGCGCGCTTGCGGTCGGCGACGTGATTGATCTGTCCACTCATCAGCCAGCCGCCGGAAAAATGCCAGTCGGCTCTGGCATAGAGGTGGTGATGGGGCGCGTAGCCGGCATCCTGACCGGTGGCTTCGTCGATGGACTGCTGGTAGGAATAGTTGCCCGTGAACCGGAATCTGCGGCTGTAATCCCACACCGATTCCAATTCCATACCGCTGCCATGTTGGCTGCCGGTGTTGTTGTAGGTGGACCCGACTGCCGGCGCGGCATTAGCTACGGTACGGATGATGTCCTTCATTTCGTAGTGGAAGAAACTCAGGTTGACCTGGGTATCCTTGCGGGCTTGCCAGGAAAAGGCGGCTTCCAGGGTACGGTTGGTTTCCGGGCGCAAATTCGGGTTGCCCTGCTGGACCGGGTTGTTGATGCTGTATTGCTCGACGAAGGCGGGAGCGCGGAAGGCGTGGCCATAAAGGAGCTTGGCGGTAAGGTCAAGGGTGGCGTCCCAGACCAGGGCCAAGCGGGGATTGGTAGTGCCGCCGAAGTCGGAGAATTCGTCGTGGCGCACCCCGGCGGTCAGGGTCCAGTCCTTGGCGAAATTCCACTCGTCCTGGGCATAAAAGTAATCGATCTTGCGCCGCTGCGGACGCAGGAAGGAGTTGGTCTCGGAAAAATCGACCACCGACCCTATGGGAACCGGCACGCCGTTTGCCGCGTAGGTGAAATTCCGGATTTCATGGGTCTTGTAGAGATCCAAGTCGTCGTGTCCCACGCCAAAGCGCAGTTGATGGTTATTGAAGCCCGAATAGGCGGCGAAGGCGGAAAGCCTCGTGTCCCGTTCCCATTTGCTGGGAGCGCCGATCACCCCGTCCGGGAAAGTGTCGGTGGCGAATGTGGTGCCCGGCGGGTACAGCAGGAAGTTGACCGGCACCGTGTCGTTATATTCCAGGTAGCTGGCCGTGAAACCCAGACCCCAGTCCTGGGATACATGGGGATTGGCCCAGGAAAGATCGGCGGTGATGCGCTCACTTTTTGCCAAGCCCACCGGGTCCAAAGCAGAGGCGATACCGGCGCCGGTTCCCACGTTGTCGCGCAACTTGTAGCCGGCGCGCAGGCGCCACTGGTCGTAGGCCAGATCGAGGCTGCCGTCGATGGCATCCCGTCCGGTGTTGACCGGCCCCGGCGCCAGGGAGGCACTGGTGCCGAAGACCTTGTCGCGCGCGCTCTGGGCGTCCGCCGCGAGGGTTTCACTGATGCCGTCGCTGCTGCCCACGCGCAGGTAGGCCGCCACGTCCACCGTCCCCCACTTGCCGCCGTGCTGCACCCAGGTGTCCCAGGTATTGAAAGAGCCGGCGCGCGCACCGAACTGGGTGCCCGGCGTGTCTGCCGCCGATTTGGTAATGATGTTGATTACCCCGGCATAGGCGTCGGCGCCATAGAGAGCCGAGCCGGGGCCGCGGATGATCTCGATGCGGGCAACATTCTCCAGGGGCAGGCCGCCCCAAATATTGCCCTTGCCGCCGGTAAACATAGTGGTGGTCGGAATGCCGTTCAGCAGCATCAGGGTTTGCGGGTTGTTGGCGCTGTAAATGCCGCGGATGATATTGAGAGGGGCGTAGGCGATGGCGTTGCGGGTTACGTGCATCCCCGGCACCGTTTCCAGCGCTTCATCCAGGTCTTTCGCCCCCATGGCGGCGATATCCTCGGCGGTGATGACCGACGCCACGGCCGGGGCGCGGCGCAGATCCTGTTTGCTGCCGGTAGCGATGGAGACGGTTGCCTTGTCGCCGTAGACCATCGCCAGTTCCTCTTCCTCCGAAATCTGCGCCGCGGCGGGAACTGCCCAGGCAAGTGCAAGGAGAGCGTACAGCGCACGGGGTTGAGGTTTTCGCATGACGTTTATTCGCCTTCTTCTATTGTTCGGCACGGCCCCCACAGGATGGTGCGGAGGCGCCCCATTCTACGTTCTTGCACAAACGTGGCGCAAGTCGGCCCAGCGCTTGCTGGCTCATTTCTTTCCGCCTTCATAGGGTATTTCATAGCGTTCCCGATAAAACTTCATACGCGCATCGACCTCGTCCCGACTCAAGCCAAAATCTTCGAGCGCGTAACGGTGACTGCTGTGTCGGCCCTCCCTTTCGCTGTCGGCAAGCCATACGCCCATAGCGTTTTCGGCTTCGGCAGTGAAATCCAGGCCGGCGAAATCGTAGATGCGGCCCATCACTCTGCGCCAGTCGCGGTTCATGTCTTCGTAAAGGACATCGAGTTGCTGCGAGGCGGGAAGGGTTTCCCGCACCTGCATGCAGCGCCGCGCCATTTCTACGCACAGACCCAGCCAGGTGTCTCGTATCGGCCCGCGCAGAGGAAGATCGGTATTGTGGACGGCAAAGTGCCACATCAAAGACAGGGTGGACGCCACGACCTTGACGGGGTCCCGGTGGGTGAACACCAGCTTCGCATCGGGAAAGACCTTGATGAGCACATCGAGGTCCAGCATGTACTGGGGGGTTTTCATCACCCAGCGCTTGTCCTCGGGGTCGCCCCGGAACCAGGAGATCAGTTTCATCAGGTTCGCCATATAGCGATAGGCGGCGGTCTTGTCGCACTCCAAGAGCCAGGCGCGATAGCTGGGCACGTTGTACTGACCCACTGGCGACAGGCCGCAGAAGGAATGGTTGAGTAACAGCAGTTCCTCCTCGGCCCAGTCCGCCTCCATGGGGTGCGCCGTGAAAGCGCCGGGGTTCAGGCGCCGCCCCAGGCGGAGGAATTTTTCCACTTCGTCGTGGCGGGCCGCCTTGCCCGAATCCGGCCAGCCGATCCGGGGCGCGGGGTTGAAACCTTCCCAGGCTTTCAGGTGCAGCAGGCGCGGATCTGCTGCCAGCATGCGGTGCAGGCGGGTGGTGCCGGAACGCACGGGGCCGACGATGACGATCGGCGCCATGATTTTCCGTTGCAGGATTTCCGGGTTCGCCTCGAAACAGGCGTTGGCCCACAGCCGGTTCTTGAGGGAGGCGGTGATTTCCATCTTGGCGTGCAAGCGGCCGAAGGGGTTGAGGTGGGCCTCGCTGTCCAGCGCGTGGAGGAGTACCCGCAGGCCGGGCAAAAAGCTTTCGTCGCCGAAGCGGTCGAGGCCCGCCTCCCGTCGTGCTGCGGCTAGCAGGCTCTCTTCGGACAAGTCGACTTTCGCCCGGCCGAAGGCATTCAACAGGCGTACCATCCCGTTGACGAATTTCACGGGCAGGGGGTGGTGGCGGGTGCTGGGTGCGTTATCCACTTTATTCACCTCGGTGGTTGCCAGGGGCGCTTGGGTTTCCCCTGGTACAGGATATGGGAGCAGGCCAGGGGAAACAGGCTTCCTTCCGGCCGCTGTTCCGCTTCGATATAACAAGGCGCCATGCCGGCGAGGAAGGCGGGAAACAAAAACAGATAGTACTCCTCGGGCGACAGCCCCAAATCCGCCGCCAGGGCGGCGGCCAAACCGCCGTAGTTCAAACGTTGGCGCCAGCGTCCGGCGGCCAAAGCTTCTTCGACGGCAAAGGCGAGCCGGACATGGGGGCCGTCGGCCAAGCCGAGGGCGCCCGCCAGGGCCATGGTCGGTTCAATGCGTTCGTCGGCGGCGGCGATGGGACGGCCATAGCCGGCGATGCTGCGCTGGACCTTGAGTTCTTCTTCCACCCGCCCGGCGAGGCTGCCGCCGCTGTCCACGTGTTTTTTTGTGCGGATGAGGAAGTCGATGGCCCGGATGTCGATACCACGCCCGTAGATCGACGCTTCCGATACCGCCAGGGCGGCGGCGATGCCGAGATTACCGGTGCTGCGGGCGGTCCCTGCCAGCCCGGCCACCCGGTTGTTCCAGATGCGGGCATCGGGGTAGCTGGTGTAGCTCCAGATGGCCTGCATCAGACGCAATTGTTCCGGGGAGAAACGGCGGCCGGTGATGCCGAAAACGTACAATTCGACCCAGTCCATGTCCTTGAGTTCGGCGTGCAGGTCACGGCCCCGGAACACCGCCCGGCTGCCGACGAAACAGGCCCCCATGCGCGTCTTCAGGCGGCCCACATGTTCCAGCAGCAAATCCGGCCCTTTCATGTACCTTCCCGGGCTGGATCGTCTTCCAGTTCGACCTCGAAAAAGGGAAATTTCTTATGCCCGTAATGGCGCTGTTCCAGGGCATGGGCGGCGGCTCCCGGCAGGCGCAGCAGGAGATGGAGCATTTCCCCTTGTTCCGGGGTGAAGCCCAAATCGGCGAGGGCGGCGGCAGCAACGCCGGAGAGGGCCAGGGGGAGCCCGGTGGCAGTCTCCAATTCCGCCCGGTGTTTCTCCAGCCAGGGAAGCCGGGGGCCGGGGCTCAGGCGGGCAAAACAGGCGAGCGCTTGCCTGACTGGGGCCGGGACGCTCATTCCATGAGGATCGAAGCCGGGAGGGTGTTCCGGAGCCGGCCAGATCGAGACCTCCTCCGGCGGGGAAGCGACAAACTGCTGCCTCCAGACGTCGAGGTCAGTGCCGCAAGCGTTCCAGGTTTCCATGGCCAGGAACACCTCCCGTCCGCCGGCGTACTGCCCGGCCCCTACCGCCAGGGCGGCCATCAGGCAGGAGGCCGCGGTGGAGCCGCCCACGCCGCCGCACATGGCAGCATGGACCGCCGAATCGCGGGGGCCGGGGTTGGCGAGGGCGACGGCCAGGGCTTCCAGGAGATCGGCTTCGGCCCTCGTCGGGGCCTCATCGCGGAACAGCAGGGTGAGCATTTCCACCCACCGGGCCTGCCCCAGCATTTCGCCGTAGACGTCGTACCCCCGACAGTAGGCGCCACGGGCGGCGAAGGGGTTGTCGGGTTCCGGCTCTTCGCGCCAGATACGGGTGCGGATGAATTCCTCGCTCAT